>CANGEP010000004.1 GCA_947452905.1 Bacteroidota bacterium
CATCTGTTACATAATTTTTATTGGTACTCGCAGCGATATCTGCAGTAGTAGCATCTGTGCCAGCAGTTACTAAACCCTTAGCATCATAGGTTAGTTTGGTTTTTGTTGCACCAGTGATAGCAACATTACTTGCCACAGCTCCTAAACTTATTAGTGTGGGTAATATTTGATCTCCAGTATTAGTTCCTGATAGACTAGCAACAGCAGGATTTGCAATCATGGTATTTGTTATAGCTCCTGCTGCAATAGAAGTTACATTGCCAATACTTGTTACTACTCCAGTTAAGTTGGCGTTAGTAGTAACAGTTGCAGCATTACCTAAAGTAGATTGATTCCATGTTGGAACAGTACCTGATAATAATGTATATGGTATCGAACCAACAGATAAAGTTCCTACACTTGTAATTTGGTTAGAGCCGGCTAATGGTGATGCACCAATACTATTATAAGAAATAGTTTTAGCAATGGATCCATCATAATTGCCCCCCGGCAATTCGCCGGCTCCAGTATTAGTATAAGTAAGTGAGTTTGCCGAAGCCGTTGAAATCAAAATATCTGATGTCCCATCAAATGCTACACCATTTATTAACTTGCTTGCCGCTAATTTTGTGGCAGTGGCAGCATTACCAGCGATATTAGTTTGATCTCCTGTATTAGTGCCTGATAAACTAGCAACAGCAGGATTAGCAATCATAGTATTTGTTATAGCACCTGCTGCAATAGAAGTTACATTGCCAATACTTGTGACTACTCCTGTAAGGTTAGCGTTAGTAGTAACTGTTGCAGCATTACCTAAAGTAGATTGGTTCCATGTTGGAATAGTACCTGATAATAATGTATAAGGTATCGAACCAACAGACAAGTTTCCTACACTTGTAATTTGGTTAGAGCCGGCTAATGGTGATGCACCAATACTATTATAAGAAATAGTTTTAGCAATGGATCCATCATAATTGCCCCCCGGCAAATCGCCGGCTCCAGTATTAGTATAAGTAAGTGCATTTGCAGCGGCTGTAGAAATTAATATATCGCTAGTTCCATCAAAAGCCACTCCATTAATTGTTCTTGCAGTATCTAATTTAGTTGCTGTACTTGCATTACCCGTTAATGTACTTACTATGCGAGGTGATATAAATGAAGTGTTTTCACCCATTAATTTTAGCCCCCCTGCTGAAATTTGTAAATTACCTTCAATATTACTCAAAATTGCAGCAGGAACATTTTTTCCTAAAGTATCACTTGCAATAGACAAGGAACCAGAAGAGATAAACAACCCTTTGAAAGGTTTTTCGTTAGTCCCTAAGGTGGATGTAGAACCCAATGCTTCAATATTACCAGCTACAGTAACATTTCCCGAAGCACCTAAATTACCTTTCATTAAAATGTTAAAAGAATCGGTTCCATTTAATTGGCCAGTTTTAACATAAGCACTATCATGATCAATTTCGGGAAGAACTATGTCTTTACTGCCATCAAAAGCCACTCCATTAATTGTTCTTGCAGTATCTAATTTTGTGGCAGTACTAGCATTGCCCGTTAATGTACTTACTATGCGAGGTGCTATAAAAGAGGAATTTTTACCAATTAACTCTAATCCACCCGAAGAAATTTGCAAATTACCTTCAACGTTACTCAAAACAGCAGCAGGAATATTTTTTCCTAATGTATCACTTGCAATAGACAAGGAGCCGGATGAAATATATAATCCTTTAAAAGGTTTCTCTAAAGTACCTAAAGTAGAAGTTGAACCGGAAGATTCAATATTACCGCCCACAGTAACATTTTTTGAGGCAAGTAAATTTCCATTAATTTTAATATCAAAAATATCATTCCCTTCCAACGAAATAGAACTTACAAATTTTCCTAGTTTTTGATAATCCAATAATAAAAGTGCCGCATCAACAGAATTTATTTTGGTATTAATACTATCAATATTACTCAAAATTTGTTTTCTATTAAATTCTATTTGAGTAGAAGCAAGTGTTAACCTATTATCAATACTTGTAGTGTCAAATGTACTTTTAGAGGATAAAGCATAAAATGCAAATGGAACGCTTAACAATTCGGTGGTACCTACAATACTATAATTAAACCCTCCATCGGGATCGGTCTCGGTTTTTACAAAAAAGGGACCTTTACTCCAATCAATAGAAGAGAATTTTCCTGCAAGAGTAGCACCAGCCCCTATTTGTAGGGTTATGAGTCCGTTAATATTTGTTGTAGGAAGATGCGTCTCCATGTAAACAACATTGTCATTTTGAAGTATACTTAATCTAATACTCACAGTATGTAATGAAAGTATTTCATTGGTTGCATTACGAAGTACCGCTTGATAACTCATTTTTTGGGGGGATTGAGCATATATACTCGTTCCAACCAACAAGAATATTATGAGGATAAAGTTTCTGATATTAATTGATTTTATAAATTTTATATGATTTCTCTTCGGTATAACCTCGATTAATTTTAATAAGGTAAGTGCCAGATGGAAGATTATTTAAGGAAACGGATGTAGAATGATCCGAAATGATACCAGTTCTTAAAAGTGTACCAGAAACATTAAATATTTTATAGGAAAGTTCTGCGTAATTTAAATTCTCCACTTTAAAGAATAATAAATCTGAAGTTGGGTTTGGGTACAAAGCAACATGTAAAGTAGAGCCATTATTAACTGCATGAATAGTATAAGTATGTTGAACACCTTCGGACTGGGCACTCCCACTCCCTTTGTTTGTATAAAAAACCTCTCCCACACTATAAGATATAGATCCATAAATAGTAGCAATGTTCTCTCCAAGTGCCAATACTGAAACCTGTGAAGATAGATTTAACCAATTGACTAAGAATATTGCAGAGAAAATGATGTTTTTGTTTTTCATATTTAAAGTATTTTCTAATCAAATGTTCATATTATCCAATACTGTAAAGTTCCGCTGCTTAATAGCATATATGTTATACAAATGATATAAAATGTTACACAATTAATTGTTATTTAATAATTGTATATGACACATATTAGCCATACTTAGTCAAACTCTTGATTATATACACTAACTTCAATGAATAAAGAAATCAATACAAATTTGCTCCCAATGAAAATTAATCAAGAATCGTCCGAATTAGAAAAGCTAAAGAAGCACATTATTGTTCAAGTAATAGAATACATGCCGAATTCGGTAGTTAGTAAAACCATCATGAAACGCATCACAGGAAACGTAACTTTATCTTCATTTGACGAAGGTGAAGAATTACCTGAGAAATTATCCCCCTATGACACATTTGTTCAAATCATAGATGGTACTGCCGAAATAACCATTAATAACAAATTATTTACCTTGAATTTAGGGGAAGGCATGATTATACCCTCGCATGCTTTACATCATTTTCATGCCAACAAACAATTTAAAATGATTGCTACAGTTATTAAAAGTGGATACGAAGATTAATAAATAAACCTGTGAAACTTTTTATTAAATATATGGTAAGCCTTAGATGTAAATTAATGGTAAAATCAATTGCCGATTACCAGCATATTGATTATACTAATATTGATTTAGGTTTTATTGAAATTAGAGAAGAATTGAACGATCTAAGAAAATACAATTTTAACAGAGACCTAAAAAAAATTGGGTTAGAGATTTTAGACGAACATGATGCTATTTTAATTGAAAAAATTAAAAACATAATAATTGAAATGGTTCATTATGCAGATGATTTCCCGAGTGAAAATTTTTCAGATTATTTAAGTAAAAAATTAAATTACGATTACAATTATCTTTCTACTCTATTCACCAAAATAAAAGGAATAACAATTCAAGAATATCTTATTTCACACAAAATTGAAAAAGCAAAAGAGATGATAATTTACAATGAATCTACTTTAACACAAATCGCTTTTACACTTAATTATAGCAGTGTAGCCCATTTGTCCAATCAATTTAAAAAAGTAACTGGTCTTACTCCCTCCGCATTTAAACTAATTGCAAAAGAAAAAAGAAAAAACATTAATGATATTTAAAAAAGAGGGCCCCGTAGAAACGGGGCCCGATTATTGATTGCTTGCTTAATAAACCAATATACCAAAAAGTTAAAATCTTATTCTTGTGTGTGATATGCCGAAACACCATGTTCGAACACATCTAATCCGCCAGGACTTGTTTCTGCCTCTGCCTCTACTCTTAATTTCCAAGGATGTGGCAATTGATTTACTACCCACATTAAAATAATAGCAACTGCAAAAGTGGAAACTGTAATTATAGCACTACCTGTAACTTGCGCTTTAAATACATCCCATCCACCCCCATAAAATAATCCTTTCACTGGAGCAGTATTGTCGGCACCAGTGGGGCCAGTTACTCCAAATTGTCCGCAGGCAAATAACCCCAAAGAGATGGTTCCCCAAATACCATTTATTCCATGCACTGGGACAGCACCAACTGGATCATCCACTCTAAAATGCTCTAATAATAAAGTAGAGTAATACAATAATATACCTGCTACTAAACCAATACCTATTGCACCTGCAGGAGATACCCAATAACAAGGACAAGTAATAGCTACTAATCCCGCCAATAAACCATTAATAGTAAATGCCAAATCAAATTTCCCTTTATTTGGCCCAAACCATAAAGGAAGTACCATTGCAGATAAGGAAGCGGCACAAGCAGCTAATGTTGTATTAGCAGCTACACGACCAATACCTTGCATATCCATGGCAGATAATGTACTACCTGGGTTAAATCCATACCAACCAAACCATAAAATAAATGCACCCACTGATGCCATTGGTAAATTATTCGAAGGTTGTAAACCACCATTTTCTTTATCGTCTCTTAAAAACACTCTACCAATGCGAGGCCCTAAAACTATAGCACCCGCAAGAGATATAAAACCTCCAATGGTATGCACCACTGTGGAACCTGCAAAGTCTCTGAAACCTTGTCCAAGACTTGGTAAAAAATGACCTGGTGTACCCATTAAAGCTAACCAACCATCTGGTCCCCAAGCCCAATGTCCAATAATAGGATAAATAAATCCTGTTACACCAATACTATATAAAATATCACCACGGAAAGATGTACGACCAATCATTGCTCCAGAAGTAATGGTAGAAGTAGTATCTGCAAATGCAAATTGAAAAATCCAATGTGCTAAAATAGGAATTCCTGTTGCTTCATAAGTATCTGGTGCACCCATCAAGAAAAACCAGTTTTGACCAATAAATCCATTGCCATGACTAAACATAAATGCATAACCAATAGCCCAAAATAATATTCCACAAAGAGCAGTATCAAATATACATTCCATTAAAACGTTCACTGTTTCTTTAGATCGCGCAAAACCTGCTTCCAACATAACGAAACCAGCTTGCATAGCGAATACTAAAAACGCAGATACTAAAACCCAAACAGTGTTTAAGGCATTAAAAGAAAGTAATTCATGCGCCGTATAAGTATCAGCAGCATGAGCAGGCGTAGCTATTAAAGCAGGAATTAATTTCATCAATGCTACTAATAAAGTAACAGCCATTACTTTACCAGATAACATGGTTAAACCTAATTTAATTTTTTCTTTCTTAGTAAGATAATAAACGATTTCATTTGGTTGTGAGCGTCTGCTTACCATGTTTTTGAAATGACCCAAAGTAGTTGAAAACATAAGCTTTGTTTTATTGGTTTACAATAGAGATTCTGGATTATTAAAATTTATACACTGCAGCAATTAAGAAGTTTCCAGCACTAGAAGAGGAAACATTGGTACCATTAATAAATACTTTATCACTAGCATTATCTGTTCTGATTTCTGGAATAATTGTAATCTTGCCTAAATGAAAATTAGCAGATAAGGTATTTTGAAAAATAGTGGTACCCACCCCTGCAGCACCCTTACTATCATTGAAAACTTCCGATCTTAAAGCAAAACCTAATTTGGAGGAAGGATCATAATTAAAATAAAAGGCATTACTAGTCCAATTAGTACCTGCTAAATTGCAAACCGTACCATCATAATTAAAACCCAATTCACTTGTAATTGCTGCATTTAATACAACATCAATTTGTGATTTACTCTTACCCCCTTGGTAATTTAAAAATGCTTTTAATTTATCGTCATCAGAAGCGGTACTTAACTGAGCAATCACCATTTTAGGTTCTACTTTAGCATTGGTAATATCTGTAGGTTCTGCAACACCAATCATCATAGCTGTTTTTCCCCCCAAGGCAATATCTGCTCTTACACCTGTATGAAAGAAAGGTCCATAAGAAAATCCATAACTCATACTATAATTACGGTTGGAATAAGCATCTAATAACTCATAACCAATATGAGTTGCCCATTTACCTGCGGTAAATTTTACAGAGCTATTTAGTGCATATGAAATATAAGCTTGCTTAACTAAAGTGGCAGCGCCTTTATCATTATAGGAAAATTCATCGGCTCTTTTACCATAACCTAAATCGACAGTTCCAGCAAACTTACCCATGGTCTTATCCACTTTAAAAGAGGCCATCCCTAATTGTAATTCTTTATTTGAATTGGTAAAACTTGTTTTATTATTAGATTTTAAACCTGCAAAGTCGCCTCTGAAATAGGCATCCACATAAGTAGTAAATACGGTGGTGTCTTGCGCTTTAACCTTAGTCATTATACCAAGTGTTAAAACAGTAAATAATAAGATTGTTTTTTTCATAGTTTTTGGGATTTATTAATATTACAATATTTTATATATTTATATTTCTTCTACTTATTTATACTTTTTATGCAATTAGGTAACCTTTTTTAAAAAATATAAAAATTCATAATTTTATTTTTTATTGATTATCAATGTTTTATCTTATTTTTTATTATATTATATATTTTTATATGTTTATTAATTTATTCAAAGTTAATTTTTTTTTGCATTTACACCGATTTTTATTCATATATATTATTTTATAATGTAAATAATGGATAATCTGCTACTTTATTCTTACAAAACCTTCAATATCAAGAATCTAGTTGAATTATTTTGTAACTTTAAGTGAATCACATTAAACAAAGGTCTAAAATCTATTCATGCAGGAATTAGAAAAAATTAATACTGAGGATAATAGGTTTGAAGCGCTTTTTAACTCTGCTTCACTCGGAATCATAGTTGTAGATATAAAAGGACATATTGTAATGTCTAATCATTTCGCCAATCAGCTCTTTGGCTATGACGATGTTGGGCTCATTGGAGAATTTCTTGAAAAAATTATACCCCAACGCTTTCATAAACATCATGTTAAACATAGAGATGGCTATATAAAAGACCCAAAGGCAAGAAGCATGGGTATTGGAATGACCTTATCTGCTTTACGAAAAAATGGAACCGAATTTCCTGTCGAGATTAGTCTTGGTCACTTTGAAAAAGACAATGAAAAATTTGTACTCGCCTATATAGCCGATATTACTATGCGCAAAGAGGCTGAAGCAAAAATGCTTTCTCAACAAAATGAATTGGAAAAAGAAAAAGAGGTGAATGATTTAAAATCAAGATTTGTATCGATGGCTTCTCACGAATTTAGAACACCCCTTAGTACTATACTATCTTCCATTTCTTTGTTAGCTAAGTACACCGAGTCCGAAGAACAACCCAAAAGAGATAAACATATTGATCGAATAAAATCATCGGTTAAATCATTAACAGATATATTAAACGAATTCTTATCCTTAGGCAAGATAGAAGAAGGTAAAGTAGATATTAAGCCCTATGAATTTAATTTAAGCGAATTTATAAATAGCCTACACAATGAAATGCAGGTATTGTTAAAACCGGAACAAAGTATTCAATATTCGCATCAAGGTCAAGTAAACACTTTCACAGATAGCAGTATACTAAAACATATCGTTATTAATTTACTTTCAAATGCCATTAAGTTTTCTCCCGACAAAGCAGTCATCACAATAAATACTTCTATTACTCATTCAACAACCAGTATCCAAATTATTGACCAAGGAATTGGAATCCCTAAAGACGATCAAGTACATCTATTTGAACGATTCTTTAGAGCTACCAATGTAACTAATATACAAGGCACAGGTTTAGGCTTACATATTGTAAGCAGGTACGTAGATTTACTAAAAGGAACTATTGAATATACAAGTGAATTAGAAAAAGGAAGCTGCTTTACCATAAAGCTCCCAAGTGAATTAGTAATTGAATTTAATTAAACATTTGTTTATGGAAAAAATACTACTTATCGAAGACAATGAAGCACTCAGAGAAAATACAGCTGAGATACTATCATTAGGCAATTATGAAGTAATTACTGCAGAAAACGGAAAAATAGGTGTTGAAAAAGCCATTGCCCATGTACCCGATTTAATTGTATGTGACATTATGATGCCTGTACTTGATGGCTATGGGGTATTTCAAATTATTAGCATGAATGAAAACTTACAACATATCCCTTTTATATTTTTAAGTGCCAAAAGTGAAAGAGTAGATTTACGAAAAGGAATGGAAATGGGTGCAGATGATTATATTACCAAACCATTTACAGATGCTGAACTCATTAATGCAATACGTGCAAGATTTGAAAAACAAAGAATTCAACAATCTAGAGGCGGAAAAGCTATTGATACTTGGTATCAAATTATCGCCGATTTAGGCAATAAGGATGAAATGCACGAAGCCCTGGTAAATCATGACATTATTGAGTACAAGAAAAAACAATTTATATATTCCGAAGGGCAACATCCTAATAAATTATACTATATAGAGACAGGGAAAGTTAAAGTGTATAAAACAAGTGATACAGGTAAAGAACTAATAACAGGCTTACTTTCATCAGGCGACTTTTTTGGCCATATACCCTTAATAGAAAATGTTGTTTACGACGAGTTTGCCGAAACATTAGAGGAATCTACTATACGTGTAATTCCAAGAAAAGAATTCGAACATTTAATTACAACCAATCAAGAAATTGCATTAAAAGTAATTAAACTATTGGCTAATAATATTTCCGAAAAAGAACAACAGCTAGTGGCCCTCGCCTATCATAGCCTAAGAAAAAGAGTAGCAGACGCACTTTTAACTTTAAAACGCAAATATGCAAATGCGTCCGACGATAATTTCTCCATGGCCATTTCAAGAGAGGATCTAGCCAATATTGCAGGTACTGCTACCGAAAGTTTAATTAGAACCTTGAGTGATTTTAAAAACGAAAAATTAATCGAAATTAAAGAAGGTAAAATAACTATTCTCGAAGAAAAAAAATTAGCAAATTTATATAACTAAACCAACACCACCGATTCTAAATTTTGATTGGTGGTATTCTTCCAGCTAAAAAATTCAACTTCCATATAGGTTACCTGTTGTTTTAATTTTTTGAATAACTTAATTATATCCTCTTTAACAGGTTCATTATCCAAAGGCGATGTTTTAATTTTATTTCTTAATCCCAATACATCATTTTTTAAAAGGAGTATAGCCGTTTCTCTGTTTAAAATTGCCTGATGTAACTCTTCGGCCCAAACTATAACCTCTTGTTGTAATTTGTTTTCTAACAAACTACTCAATTTACTTTTTATAAATGATTGCTCCTCTTGGATAAAATCCAAACTCCTGATTAATGATTCTAACTCTTGTAAAACAATTTCTTTTTTCATACATTTTAATTATGGCATGAAATTATATTAGATCCAATTTTTGCATGTGGACTTAAATAAGGTATACCTAAATTCATACCTCTCAATAATAGCATAAGACCCATGCCAAAAATAAAAACCGGTAACAAATTTTGCAATCTTTTTCTAAAAACTAAGCTCATAAACTGCCCACCAAATGACACCAATATTAATGCTGGCATAGTACCCAATCCAAAAAATAGCATAAACAAACCACCTTGGGTAATACTTTGAGTTGCCATGGCCGAACTTAATGCTAGGTAAACCATCCCACAGGGTAATAAACCATTTAAAAAACCAATTAATACAAATGACAAAACAAAACGACTTTTAAATAATTTACCTAACTGATTAACAATTGGATTGTATAAAAAATTGAGTTTAATAAATTCCTTTTTTTGCTTTACTACAAATACATATAAAACATATACAATCATAATGCATCCAATAACTATAGAAAGATTTGCTTGTACTATTGATATCGGGAACCAACTTCCAATTAAACCAAATAAAACACCTAAGGAAGCATAACTAAGCATTTTTCCCAAATGGTACAAAAAAATACTACCTACTTTTTTTACATTGCTTAATTGGGAAATTGGAAGCGCCATTACCAAGGGTCCACACATACCAATGCAATGAACGCTTCCTAAAAGTCCCATCAAAAACCCAATCTCAAAAACATGATACCAATACATTTTAAAAAATTAACTTTTTTTCATAATAATAGGCTGTCCCCTTTTCTGTGATATCTAATTTTAATGTATAATCCCCTCTCATTAAAGTCAACAACTCTATTGTAAATTCTCCATTTTCTGTCTCAAATTTTTTCACAATATCTCTATTCTCATCAGCAGCAAAATACAAATGTGCAGTGCCTTTTACTTTTTCATTTTTAAAAAAGGTTGGCAATTCCACTACCAAATACCCTCCTTGTTTAACAGTTATTAACTCACCTCCTATTTCTTTTGCCTTCTTTTGGGCATCAATCACTTTTTGAAACTTGAGCTCATCCGCATAATAATCTTTTTGAACCAGGTCAAATTTTTGTTGATTGGATTTATATACTAAAAAACCAATACCCAAAATAAATAAGCCATACACCAATAGAATTTTATACCCCCAATTAAATTTCATAATTTATAATTTTTACAAAGATGGCCCCAAAAAGACAGCCGACAAAGTTTCCATTTTTAAGCCATTTTCATACACGCCAATCTTGATTTTGGTTTTTCTTGCCTTTAACTGCTCTTTATTGAGTACCACAAAAAAACTAGTTTGAAAATAAGATTCTCTGGGTACATCTACTTGATTCACTAATTTAATTTCGCCCGCCAACCCCTCTAATTTTAAATCTAAATGAATGAGTCGTCTTGTTTTATTAGCTAATTTGATGTTATATAAATTACTTATTTTATGATCTGGTAAGTTTTGATACATCTGGCCAGGGGTTCTTAAAATTCTTGCCGACACATCGGCTCTAGTGACTAATAAAATAGCTAAAAATGATAACAAAGCAGTTAACACAATTGTATATAATTTAAGCCTCCAGGTATAACGCGTTTTTTCCTTATTGGCAATATTATTCTCAGAAGCATACCTTATCAAACCCTGCGGTTTTCCTATATGATCCATAATCTCGTTACAAGCATCTATACAGGCAGTACAATTTACACATTCCAATTGCGTTCCATTTCTTATATCAATACCTGTAGGACAAACGCGTACACATGCATGACAATTTACACAATCCCCATTACCCGCTTCATTTACTTTACCTCTAGGCTCACCTCTTACATAATCATAGGCTACCAAAATAGAATTCTTATCCAATAAAACGCCTTGCAAACGACCATAAGGACAAACAATTAAGCAAGCTTGTTCTCTAAACCATAAGTACACAAAGAAAAAAACGAAAGTGAAAATTATTAGTGCACTAAAAGTACCAAAATGAACAAAAATGCCCTCTTCAACTAATTTACCCACTTCATCAATACCAATAATATACCCCAGAAAAAAATTAGCAATTAAAAATGATAAAGAAAAAAAAACTACAATTTTAGCACCTCTCTTTAAAAGCTTTTCAGTATTCCAAGGCATTGCCTTAAGTTTTCTTTGTTGTGTAGCATCCCCCTCTATCCAAAACTCAATCTTTCTAAAAACCATTTCCATAAATATGGTTTGAGGACAAGCCCAACCACAAAAAAGTCTGCCAAAAGCTACTGTAAATAAAATAACAAAAACCACGAAGGTTAATAATCCAATGGCAAAGATGAAAAAATCTTGAGGCCAAAATATTTTACCGAATAAAATAAACTTGCGCTCTAAAATATTTATTAAAAAAACAGGCTCGCCCCCTATTTTCAGAAAGGGTAAAGTAAAAAATAATACCAAATAAAAATAACTAAAGTAAGATCTTACATTATACATTTTCCCTTTTGGCTTTTGGGGTGAAATGTAATTACGATTTCCCTCTTTGGTGATGGTGGCTACAGAATCTCGAAAGGATTGATCCATCAAACTCTTTTTATAAATAGCAATATTTTCTGATTCTGGTAACATTATTTTTATTTAACTGATACACTGTCTTTGGGACTAATTTTAGATGCACTTGAATCAACCGTTAAAACTTCTTTATATAAATCTCCTTGAGGTGCTTTAGCATTGGGGGGATTGGTTCCTTTTAAAGTTTTAATATAGCTCACTAACTCTTGTATTTGGATAGGCGAATAGGTGGTTTGCCATGATTGCATCCCTTTATCAGGATAGCCATATTTTACTGTTTTAAATAAATCTGCAATGGCGCCTCCATGAATCCAATAGTCATCCGTCAAATTAGGACCTACGCCACCCTCCCCCTTTGTTCCATGACAAGCAACACAGGTTTTTGAGAATGACACTTGCCCAGCAGCAATTCCTGCAGCATCAGACATGTTAACTGATTTTTCATCTACATTGTTTTTTAAACTTGCTACATAAGCTTCTACATCGGCTTTAGCAGTATTCATTTCAGCTACATACTCTTGTGTTGGATTGGGACCAGTCTCCCACACCTCATATTTTAATAAATAAATACATGCTACACCAATCGTAATATAAAATCCAAATTTCCACCAGGGTGGTAATGCATTATCTAATTCCTTAATTCCATCATAATCATGATCCAATAAAATATCAGCTTCTTTTTCGATAGGAGTTGCTTTTGTGAAAAATTGTTTGTCTAATTTATGCCAAGTGGCAAGGAACCAAGATTCGCCAGTAGCTTTCCCCTCTTTAATGACAATGGTCGAAGGATATAATGTTTTCCATAAATTTCGAATAAACAATACAAGCAATATAATAACCAATAACTCAAGCATCAAAACCGAAAACAATGTCCAATAAGTATTGTAGGATAAACCACCATATTCATTTACATTTTTTACAGCAGAGGCGGTATCGGTAATGGGCGCTTGCGCACTAACTCCTTTAGAAAACATGGTACCTAATACTATCCAACCTATCATCAAAGCTTTACCTGAAGACTTTGATGCCTCTAACACTTTTTTGGAAATCATCACTAACACTTTGGCTAATATCCAAATTACCAATACCAATAGAGCAGCTACTGAAACCATTAAAAACGCTACATAATTTATAACTAACATAGTGTCGAATTTTTTAAATTTTAATTATTTTTCTAAGGGCAAATTTTTAATAGTATCTACTTGCTTTTTATCCATTTTTTTAACATACCATAATACACCTACAAAGAAGGCTACAAAAACCAATAAGGAAAAGATGGGATAAAAATTTACATCTTGCATGGTTTCGGTATATTTTTTTATAAAACTAAACATGGTGGTGATTTTTTATTTGTTTGTAATATCTGTTCCTAATCTTTGTAAATAGGCAATTAAAGCCACGATCTCTTTATTGGGTGCTACTTCGATGCCGTCTTTTTTAAGACTAGCACTTATTTCGCTAGCTTGTTTCATTAAATCGGCATTGGCTTTGGGTGCATAATCGACTGCATATGGAACTCCTAAAGTGCGCATTGCTTTTATCTTTAAAGAGGTAGTGCTTGTATCTAAATTATGATCAATTAAAAATGAATACGAGGGCATCACAGATCCAGTGGAAATAGCAGAAGGTTCTTCGAGGTGATTGTACTGCCAAGTATTTGATTTCTTTAAATTTCCAGCCCCTTCTCTAGCTAAATCAGGTCCCGTTCTTTTACTACCCCATTGAAATGGATGATCATATACAAATTCACCCGCTTTACTATATTCGCCATAACGTTCAGTTTCGCTTCTAAAAGGACGAATCATTTGTGAGTGACAAGTATAACAACCCTCTCTTGTATAAATATCTCTACCTTGCAACTCTAATGGTGTATAGGGTTTAACAGATGATATCGTAGGGATATTTGATTTAACTAAGAAAGTAGGAATAAGTTCTACTGCACCTCCAATTAAAATAACCACTAGGGATAAAATTAAAAACGGAGTGGGCTTTCGCTCAATTAATCGGTGCCAATGTTCGCCACTGTGTTTGGTGTATTCTTTTTCGAGCGCAGGGGCCTGCGCATCTTCATTGGCAACTAAAGTACCTTGACCAATGGTTTTAAATAAGTTTACCATACCCACAATAGCTCCAGTTAAATAAAGCACTCCCCCAAGTGCACGCATTGCGTAAAACGGAGCCATGTAGGTAACAGTTTCTAAAAATTGATATTTTAATTGACCACTTGGCGTAAACTGCTTCCACATAGATGCTTGCTGAAAACCAGCCCAATACATAGGTATTGCATAAAATAGAATACCCAATGTAGCCAACCAAAAATGAATATTCGCTAGTTTAGTAGAATATAAATTGGTTTTATAAATTCGAGGCATTAACCAATATAAAATTCCAAAAGTTAACATTCCATTCCATCCTAATCCTCCAATATGAACATGGGCAATAATCCAATCTGTAAAATGCGCTACTGCATTAATACTTTTTAAAGAAAGCATGGGGCCTTCAAATGTAGACATCCCATAAGCGGTAACCGCCACCACCATAAACTTTAAAATCACATCTTCTCTAACTCTATCCCAAGCCCCTCTTAAGGTTAATAAACCATTGATCATCCCCCCCCAACTAGGGAAAATAAGCATAAAACTAAAAACAATTCCAATACTTTGTGCCCAGTTAGGAAGCGCAGTGTACAACAAATGATGAGGGCCCGCCCAGATATATAAAAATATTAAAGCCCAAAAATGAATGATAGACAACTTATAAGAAAACACAGGTCTGTTAGCAGCTTTAGGCATAAAATAATACATCAAACCTAAATACGGAGTAGTTAAGAAAAAGGCTACTGCATTGTGTCCATACCACCATTGCACTAAAGCATCTTGTACACCCGCATACCAGCTATAACTTTTAAATAAAGAAATAGGTAACTCAAAAGAATTTACTAAATGAAGCACTGCTACTGTTACAAATGTGGCTATATAAAACCATACTGCTACATATAAGTGACGTTCTCTTCTTTTGATGATTGTGGCAAACATATTAAATCCAAACACTACCCAAATTATAGTAATGGCAATATCAATAGGCCACTCTAGCTCTGCATACTCTTTGGCAGTTGAAATACCCAACGGCAAGGTAATAGCAGCTGCAACAATAATTAATTGCCATCCCCAAAAATGTATCTTACTTAAAACATCACTAAACATTCTGGTCTTTAATAATCTTTGTAAAGAATAATAAACACCCATGAAAATTCCATTTCCTACAAATGCAAAAATGACTGCATTGGTATGAAGAGGTCTAATACGTCCAAAATTAAAATAAGGCTGTAAATTAAGTACCGTTGGAAAAACCAACTGTAAGGCAATCCATAATCCAACGGTCATACCTACCACTCCCCAAATAATGGTGGCAATGGCAAAATTTCTTACCGTTTTATTATCATACTGAAAGCTTTCTACTTGCATAAGTATCAATTAAAAGGTTATTAATAGTTTATTTTTTTTCTTCTTGAACGTTGGTTAATTCATCGTCAAATAACATACGAACGGAAGGCGTATAATCGTCCTCCATTTGGCCCGCATTTACCGACCATAAAAAGGCAATTAAAAAACCTCCTGCTACTACTACACTTACAATAATTAGAATAATAAGAACTGACATGGGTTATTTTGCAACAAATATATAGGGGTACAATAGCCTTGACAATGACCTTCGTCAAGGGGTAGTTATGATATTAATCAGTTTATGGCTTTATTGAGATAATTTCCCTTGCATACAAGTAGGAAAATAAAGCGGATAAGCTTACAATGCTGATAGAACTTAATGGCATTAAGATGGCTGCAACCATTGGCGACAGCTGGGCCCTAGTGGCAAAATACATCCCCACTATATTATATACAATAGATAAAATAAATAAAAGAATAATTACCCATTTCCCTTTTTTAGCAAAGGCAAGTAATTGACTTAAATTAGCTACACTTGAACCCTCTATAATGGCATCACTGGCTGGCGTAAATAAATGTGTTTGATCACTAACTGCAATGCCTACATCTGCTTTTTGCAGAGCGCCAGCATCATTTAATCCATCTCCTAACATTAATACCTTATGCGCTTGTTTTTGTAACTGATGAATATAGGCCAATTTATCGGCAGGGCTTTGTTCAAACACTAAAGGAACATTTGTTCCAAACAAAGGCTCTAAATTATCTTTTTCGGTTGGATGATCTCCACTTAATAAATGCAGCTCATATCCATTTGCCTTTAATTGTTGTATCATATCATAAATACCTTCTCTATACACATGATTCACTTTAAACATTCCTTTGTAATGGCCATTAATAGCAATATGTACCGAAGATCCTTTAACGGATGCATTAAAATAAATCTGTTGATGATGTAAAAAAGAAACCGACCCCAATAAAATTTCAACTCCCTCACAAATAGCACGTGTACCCTTACCTACAAAATTTTGAATTTCTTGTATTGGCAATAAATTTGTTTGTTCAGATAAAAAATATTGATTTATCAATTGACTTAAAGGATGCAAAGATTCCCTAGTAACAGAAACTAGTATGTTTTTTTCTTTTTCAGATAATTCAGCACCGATATAGCACAAATGTGTTTCTCCCTGAGAAGTTAAGGTACCTGTTTTATCAAAAACAATGGTGTCAATTTTTTCGATCGATTCCACAACCGAACTATTCTTACAATACATTTTAAATTTACCCAAGTACCTTAAAACATTTCCATAGGTAAATGTAACAGCCAATAACAAAGAACAAGGGCAAGCCACAATTAAAACGGCACTCACTGCAGGTATAATCTTACTTGTATCTACCCACCACCAGTACATTCCAGAAAAAAGAGCAATACTAAAAAGCACATAAGTAAAATACCTACTCCAGGGGTGTACAAATGATTTTTCAGGATTTTTAGGAGATTGTAAAATGGGATTATTCCAAAGTTCTGTTATATAACTTTGCCCTACAGGCTTGGTTACTTGAACTTGAATCGCTCTTCCTTTTTGAATTCCTCCAGCAAATACAGCTGCTCTATTGGCTAGTTCAATAGGTGCCTTTTCGCCTGTTACAAAACTATAATCCACCAAAGCACCGTTGGTAAGTACAAAACCATCCGCAGGAATCATCTCACCACACCTCACTAAAATAACTTCCCCTTTTACAATTTCAGTTAAAGGCTTATTTATTTCTTGACTTCCTTGAACAACTGTTACTCCTAAGGGGAAAAAGGAGGTATAATCTCTGTCAAAGGCAAAGGAATCATAAGATTTATTTTGAAACCACCTTCCAATGAGCATAAAAAACACAATGCCACTCATGCTATCTAAATAGCCACTCCCTGTATGTGTAACAATCTCATATAGTGACCTTCCAAAGGTAACCAGTATAGCTAAAGCGATTGGGGCATCTATATTTAACCATCTTTGTCTTAGTCCGGTATAGGCAGATACAAAAAAATCACTTGCGCTAAAAAATAAAACAGGAAGCGATAATAGTAAATTTAGATAAATAAAAAAAGGTTTTAAAGACCCTACTTCTAATCCACTGGTCGCTAAATAATCTGGAAAACTTAGCATCATAATATTGCTAAAACAAAATCCCGCCACCCCAATTTTATATAATTGTTTTTTATTTACTTTCTTTTTCTTTTGCCAATCATTGCCGCCCAAGTTTATCATGGGTTCATACCCTACAAAAGCCAATAATTGCACCAATTCTTTTAAACTAATTTCGGAAGGATTAAAAACAATTTTAATTTCTTTTTTCTCAAAATGTGTTTGAGAAACAAGGATCCCCTTATTTATTTTATGCAAATTTTCCAATAACCAAATGCAACTCACACAATGAATTTGGGGTAAATAAAATACTACTTGAGCTTGATCCCCTATTTGTACTTGAAGTAATTGAGATTGAATGGCGGGCAAATCCAGATAATTGTATTTTGATGATACAAAAACGCCTTTGGCCGACATCCCTGGCATGCTCGTTAAATCGTAATACTTACATAGACCATTGTCATCTAATAATTGAAAAACCATTTTACAACCATCACAGCAAAAAAAATGCTGCGCTACCGAAATGGATTCGTTGCAATCTTCCCCACAATGATAACAATGATGTTGCATAACTATTGACTACAAAGATGGGCCCTTGTGCCTTAGTTTTCAGTGAGTGGTATCAGTATAAAAACTGACAAAAATCATATTTAAGGGAGCATGCTAGCAAAATTCGGGTCCAAGCTATTTTGTACTTCAATTAATCCTTGTTTATACCATCTCATACGGGCCAATTGTGCTAAAACTTGTCTATTAACAATCGTTTTATATTTTACTATTTTAAGAAGCTCCATTTTTTGTTGATTGTTAGCCTGCGCATTGAGCAATCCCCACCAATCTATATTTTGATTTTGACCTAAAAATGCAGCCACATTTGGAAGCGCTTCCATTTGTTTTTTATGACTTACATAATACCTAAAAACAAATTCATTTAATAATCCTGCCTCATATAAAACACTTGCACTACTATCTATAATAACGGTAGAACTGGTTAACCATTTGTCTGGATAAATACCTCCACCTCCATACACGATATGTCCTTTAGGTGTTTTATACGCCTTCCCTTTGATGGTGGAATCTTGTTTACCTATAGCATCTTGTTTAATACGCATGAAATAATCATGTTCATATTGTAATTTACCCGCATCATAGGGCCTCTGAATATTACGGCCAAGAGGTGAATAATATTTTGCAGTAGTTAATCTTAAAGCTCCTCCATTAGATAGTCTAAACTGTTGTTGCACCAATCCTTTTCCAAAAGATCTAGTACCCACAATGGTGGCTCTATCCCAGTCCTGTAATGCGCCCGCCAACACTTCACTTGCCGAAGCTGATGACTCATCCATGAGCACTGTTAAAGCTCCTTGCTCAAACAAACCTTCTCTTTTAGAAAAATAATCCACTCTTGGAGAATGAACTCCTTGGGTATACACAATTAATTTATTACCAGCTATAAGTTCATCTGCAATAGCTACTGCTTCAGATAATAAACCACCCCCATTGCCGCGTAAATCTATTACTAATGATTTAATACTATCTTTTAACATGGGCTCTAATGCTTGCATGAACGCCTCATAAGTACGATCTGCAAATCGAGCAATTTTAATATAACCCGTACCTGGTTTTACAATATAAGAGGCATCAACCGGTGATAGAGAAACATTATCTCTCTGGATAATTATTTTTTTAGTTTGTCCTGCTCTTGCAATTAATAAACTCACTTTAGTGTTAGCAGGCCCTTTCAGTTTTTTACGAATATCCTCACCCTCCCATTTGCGACCTGATAATACAACACTATCATCTGCCTTTAATAATACATCCCCTATTTGCAATCCTGCTTTATCGGCAGGTCCATTTTTCAAAACATAAGAAACATACACCGAATCTTTAAATTGCTGAAACTCTATTCCTATCCCTTTAAAATTAGGTTGCAATTGCTCATTAACTGCAGCTAAATCACTGGGTGGTATGTATACAGAGTGGGGATCTAATTGAGATAAATAAAAATCGGCCATTTTTTGGGTGGCACTATCCCTTTTTACCGAATCCACATATTTACCATTAACAATTTGAATAATTTCTGGTATAGGATTATCTGAACCTGAGCCCCAAGAAGTCCCATTTATGGTTCCTTTCAAAAAAACACCAATACCAATACCTACTATTAAAAGGACGGCATAGGAAATAGGGGTAAACCAGTGAACTTTATTATTTTCTTGCATGTTATAGTTGTATCGGTAAAATTACATTAAAAAGATTATTTTCACACACAAGACTTTAGCTATGCGTAAGAATTATTTAATTGCCGACAGTGGTGCAACCAAATGTGAATGGACGCTTATTTCAAATGGTAAAAAAACTACTATTACTACCCCAGGCATAAGTCCATATTTTTTAAGTACGGTACAAATCATAGAGCTCATTCAAAAAGGATTAAGTAAAAAAGTAAATTTTACAAATATCGAAGCAGTTTATTTTTATGGTACAGGTTTAAGTAATACAGCTAATGTAATAGCTTTAAAAAAGGCTTTAAAAAAAGTATTTAATAAAGCAAAACTTGATATACAAACCGATCTTATGGCTATCGCTAGAGCTGCTTGTAAAAATAAAAAAGGAGTTGCTTGTATTTTAGGAACTGGCGCCAATACCGGTTATTATAATGGCAAGAAAATTATTAAAAATAGTCCTGGCCTTGGTTATGTTTTAGGCGATGAAGGGAGTGGAGCTTATTTAGGCAAAAAAGTTTTACAATATTATTTGTACAAAACTTTTGATGAAGAGTTAATGCACGCTTTTGAAAACAAGTATGCGCTCACCAAGGACCAAATTTTAGACGCCATTTACAAACAAGCATTACCTAACAGATACATGGCCTCCTTTACTCAATTTTTAGTAGCGCATCGCGGCCATTATATGATTGAAAATATAATTGAAGATGGATTAAATGATTTTTTCTTTACTCATTTAAATAAACTCAACGAATCTTGGTTATACCCAATTCATTTTGTAGGAAGTGTAGCCTATGGATTTAGAGATGTAATCAAGCAACTAGCCACTGCTTATGAATTGGAAATTGGTGATATTGTTAAATCACCCACCAAAGGGCTAATCGAATATCATCAGCAGCATTCAAAATAATCATGCACGAGATAGAACCTTATTATCATTGGCGTCATTTATACATAGCAGAGGAAGATCCTCGTTCTATTTTTTACGGACAAGTGTATAGTGAATTTGAATTTTCACAAACTGTTTACAACTATTATATACACCCACAATGGGACGCATTTGGAAGCAAAACCTTGTATTTAAAAATTTTATTTGCCGATTATGAAACTGGCTTTGCCATTATTGAAATGATTGGAGAATGGAATGACGCCATTGAGAATGACATTATGGAATTAAAGCGAGAAGTGTTGGAAAAATTAATGGACGAAGGCATTTATAAGTTTATTTTAATTGCTGAGAGCGTTTTTAATTTTCACAATGGCGATAAAGATTATTATGAAGAGTTATACGAGGAATTATCCGAAGAGAATGGTTGGGCAGTACTTGTGAATTTTCATAAAGCAGCCCAACACGATTTTTTATTAAAAAAACTAAATCGGTATATAGAGCTTATGGAATATGACAATTGGCGTACCTATAAACCGGACGACTTTTTTCAACTCATTGACAAAAAATTAAATGATAGATTGCCTCAATAAACGAGGTCTTCATAAGCCGCTTGCAATTCCCTATAGGCATGATCCTCTTTGGCAATTTTTGCTGCAGCCATCCCCTTTTCATACCAATCAATCGCTTCTTGCTTTTGATTAAGCTTTTCCAAACACTTAGCCAGGTGGTAGTAGGATCCAATATAATCGGGCGACTCGGTTAATATATCAATATATAAGTCCCGCGCTTTCGCCTCTTCCCCAATTTTGCTATACTCCAAGGCCAAAGCATGCCTTAAAAAATTATCCTTAGGTTGTTGATTTAAAAATTCAATAATTCTTTCAATTCGTGTCATCTTAACTTATATTTGCATTAGTTGCATAAACAACCATCTTGTAATTCAATAAAATTAGCAATAATGAAGATCTTAGTTTGTATTAGTAAAACACCCGATACTACTGCTAAAATTGCCTTTGTCGAAGGTAATACAAAGTTTGATGAAAATGGAGTGCAGTGGATTATCAATCCATATGACGAATGGTATGCCCTTGTGCGTGCGATTGAACTCAAAGAAAAAGATCCTAATGTAATAATACACTTAGTTACTGTGGGTACTGTTGAGAGTGAACCTATTATTAGAAAAGCATTGGCACTTGGAGGTGACGAAGCTTTTAGAGTAAATAGTAATAGTACAGACTCTTTTGTAGTGGCAGAACAAATTGCTGCCATTGCGAAAGAAGGCGCCTATGATTTAATTTTAACAGGCAAGGAAACCATTGACTATAATAGCGCAGCTATCGGATCCATGTTATCGGCATTATTAGATTACTCCTTTGTTTCCTTAGCCAATCATTTAGAAATTACTGGAAATACCGCCACCGTTAAAAGAGAAATTGAAGGGGGCGAAGAAACATGTGAAGTAAACTTACCTGTTATCATAAGCTGCCAAAAAGGAATGGCGGAACAAAGAATACCTAATATGAGAGGTATAATGGCCGCTCGTACCAAACCACTTAAAGTGGTAGAACCCAATGCTAGCAATGCCTCCACAAGTATCAATGAATTTAGTTTGCCCCCTGTAAAATCGGGCGTTAAATTAATTGATGCCGATAAAATGGATCAACTAGTTGAATTATTAAAAGAAGAAGCAAAAGTTATTTAAAAATATTATAATCTTATTTTATGGTACTTATATATATCGATCACGCCGATCAAGATATAAAAAACGCCTCCTTAGAAGCACTTAGTTATGGCGCTACTATTGCCAAGCAATTAGGAACTGAAGCGGCTGCTTTAGTGTTGGGTAATATAGCTACTCCCTTAGCTGATTTAGGTAAAGCTGGAGCCAGCAAAGTATATCATTTAAATAGTGCCGAATTAAATCATTTTGATGCAAGACAATACGCTACACTAGTGGCCGATGCTGCACAAAAACTAAATGCCATTGTAGTTGTGTTTGCGCATAATATTAATGGTCGTGCCATTGCCCCTGCAGTAGCGGTAAAATTAAAAGCGGGTATTGTCACTGGCGCTAGTAGTTTGCCTGAAACAAGTAATGGTTTTATGGTTACTAAAACTGTTTTTTCTGGAAAAGCATTTGCTTCCATTAAAATTGAAACCCCCATTAAAGTAATTTCACTCAACCAAAATAGTTATAAAATAAGTAATGAGGGAATGGCGGCTACTGTTGAAAATATAGACTTAACTATTCCCGCTTCCAACATAAAAATAACCAATATAGATAAAATAAAAGGCGAAATACCTTTAACCGAAGCTACTATCGTTGTGAGTGGTGGACGAGGCTTAAAAGGACCCGAAAACTGGGGTATTTTACTAGATTTAGCCAAAGCATTAGGCGCTGCTACCGCTTGTAGCCGACCAGTGTCAGATGCCGATTGGAGACCTCATCATGAACACGTAGGCCAAACTGGGTTGCAAATTGCCCCTAATTTATATATTGCCATAGGAATATCCGGGGCCATCCAGCATTTGGCAGGGGTAAATCGAAGTAAAACCATTGTGGTTATAAACAAAGACCCCGAAGCGCCCTTCTTTAAAGCAGCCGACTATGGAGTTGTGGGGGATGCTTTTGAAGTTGTACCTGCTTTAACTGCAGCAATTTTAAAATCTAAGGCGAGTTCCTAAAAATTTATTTTAAATTTGCTTGACCGATTGTCTATGCAAAAAATTGAATTAGAAATAATTGCCCTTTCACATAGTATTACCCAATCCAACTCTTATGCTGTGGTTTTGGGTGAAGTGGGTGGTACACGTAGATTGCCAATAGTGATTGGTGGTTTTGAAGCACAAGCTATCGCAGTAGCATTGGAAAATATGCAACCTTCCCGACCACTCACACACGATTTAATGAAAAATTTTATGTCTTCATTTGATATACAATTACAAGAAGTGTATATATGTGATTTACAAGAAGGCATCTTTTATTCCAAATTAGTTTGTTATTCTGCCACTGACACCATTGAGATTGATAGTCGTACAAGTGATGCACTCGCATTAGCAGTAAGATATGGTTGTCCCATTTATATTCATGCCAATATTTTAGATCAGGCCGGGATAGACAATGATGCTGCAGAAAAAACTACTGAGCCTAGCATGCAAACCGACGAACCAAATCAAAATTCTTTATCGGCTTTAAGTATTACAGAACTTAATAGTTTATTAAACGAAGTTTTAGAACAAGAAGATTATATACGAGCCATTGATATTAGGGACGAAATTGCCAAAAGAAACGCCCCTAAGAAACCCTAAAACATGATTCGTTTCCCACATTGCAAAATCAACCTAGGCTTATCTATTATTGAAAAAAGAACAGATGGTTTTCACGCATTAGAAACTGTTTTTTATCCCGTAGCATTACAAGACGCTTTAGAAATCATACATAGTGATGAGAAAAAACAAGAGATTCTTTTTTCTCATTCAGGCATTGCTATTCCTGGCAATACGGAACAAAATTTATGTGTTAAAGCGTATCTGTTATTAAAAAAAGATTTTCCCTCTATCCCCTCTGTAAAAATACACTTACATAAAAATATTCCTATGGGGGCTGGACTAGGTGGTGGCTCCAGCGATGGCGCATTTGTTTTACGCATGCTTAATGATATGTTTAATTTATCCTTATCTAGTGAAAAATTAATTGATTATGCCGCTCAATTAGGAAGTGATTGTCCCTTTTTTATATACGACAAACCTTGTCATGCAAAAGGCCGTGGTGAAATTTTAGCCCCCATCGAATGTGATTTAAGTAATTATAAAATTGCTTTACTACATCCACAAATTCATGTATCTACTGCTTGGGCTTTTGGTCAATTAAATCCTCATGCAAAACAAAAATCTATTGCTCAAATAATTACCCAACCTATAGCCACTTGGAAATCCGATTTAGTCAACGATTTTGAAGAGCCGATTTTTAAAGCGCATCCTATCTTAGAGGACATCAAAAATTATTTGTACGAACAAGGTGCTTTATATGCAAGCATGAGCGGCTCAGGGAGTTCTCTTTTTGGAATATTCCCCAAACAAATAGATATAAGCAATCATCCCCTCAAAGGAAATCTTCGAATTGATTGGGTTTAATTTTTTCTAAAATTACAAAATGCGAACGTTCGTTATTTGATAAATACTATCGAAAACGTTACCAATTTAGAAAATATCAAATGGTGCGTAAATTTGTTGCGAAACCACTATCAAAACTGCTTGTTTTTTTGTAATTTTCCACGGATTGACTACCCTACGAAAGTATCCTATTAATTAATTGAATTTGTATGATGGAAACCCCGCAATTAGGATTGTATGATCCTGCTTATGAACACGACGCATGTGGTATTGGATTTGTGGCCAATATTAAAGGAATTAAATCTCATCAGAACGTTGGAGATGCACTCACTATTTTAGAGAACATGGAGCACAGAGGTGCGAGTGGTAGTGAAATTAATACAGGTGATGGCGCAGGTATCATGATTCAAATTCCACACGAATTTTTCTTTGACGAATTAGTACATCAAGGCTTGCATTTGCCTAATGCATCTGAATATGGGGTTGGATTCATTTTTTTCCCTACCGAAAAAGGAATTGCAGAAGAATGTAAAGAAATTTTTGCAAGAGCTGCCGAAAAATTAGGACTTGAAATTATTGGCTACCGCAAAGTACCTGTAAATAGAACTACTATTGGACCTACTGCTTTATCGGTAGAACCTATCATGGAACAAGTATTTGTAAAAAAACCAGATCATATTACCGATGCCGACGATTTTGAACGCAAGTTATTTGTGCTAAAAAATTACGCAACACATACTATTAATAACAGTGTTAAAAAAGATGCTATTGGTTTTTATTTAACTTCCTTATCTCAAAATGTAATTATTTATAAAGGGCAGCTAACTTCTCATCAAGTAAGAGAGTACTTCCCTGATTTAAGTGATAAAAGAGTGGTATCTGCTTTTGGCCTTGTGCACTCTCGATTTGCGACCAACACCTTCCCTTCTTGGAAATTAGCACAGCCTTTTAGATATATTGCGCACAATGGTGAAATTAATACCTTACAAGGTAATTTAAATTGGATGCGTTCCAATGAATCAAATTTATTCTCTCCC
The DNA here is from genome assembly GCA_947452905.1 of Bacteroidota bacterium. GTDB lineage: Bacteria > Bacteroidota > Bacteroidia > Chitinophagales > Chitinophagaceae > Sediminibacterium. The sequence goes on from CANGEP010000004.1 coordinate 25,996, forward strand.
TATTTTTCAAAGGAAGAATTAGATATGATTTTACCTTTAGTGAATCCAGGACAATCCGATTCGGCATGTTTAGATAATGTTATTGAGTTACTTACTTTATCGGGACGAAGTTTACCTCATGTAATGATGATGCTAATTCCAGAAGCCTGGGATGGCAATGAATTAATGGATCCAGTAAAAAAGGCATTTTACGAATATCATGCTGCTATGATGGAACCATGGGATGGCCCAGCTTCTATTTCATTTACCAATGGGAAAATGATTGGTGCTACTTTAGATCGTAATGGTTTAAGACCCTCTCGCTATTGTGTAACCAATGACGACCGTGTTATTATGGCCTCTGAAACGGGTGCGCTTCCGGTGGATCAAGCTACCGTTATTGAAAAAGGACGTTTACAACCTGGTAAAATGTTTGTGGTGGATATGGAAGCGGGCAGAATTATTAGCGACGAAGAACTCAAACAAAAAATTTGTAACCAACAACCTTATGGCGATTGGTTAAATAAATACAAAATTAGATTAGAGGAATTACCTGAACCAAGAATTCAGTTTACACATCTTGAGCACGACCAAATTTATAAATACCAAAAGGCTTTTGGATATACCAAAGAGGATTTAGAACAAATCATTACCCCCATGGCTTTAGATGGGAAAGAACCCATTGGTTCCATGGGCACCGACACACCATTAGCTGTATTAAGTGATCAACCCCAACACATTAGTAGTTATTTTAAACAATTATTTGCGCAAGTAACAAACCCCCCTATCGATCCTATCAGAGAGAGAATGGTAATGTCATTAGCTACATTTGTAGGAAGCCAAGGAAATTTATTAACCGAAGATCCAATGGCCTCTCATTGTGTGGCTTTAAAACATCCTATCTTATCGAATCATGAATTAGAAAAAATTAGAAGTATTGATACCGGTGTTTTTCAGGCAAAAACTTTACAATGTTATTTTAGAGCCGATGGTAAAGAAGGGTCTTTAAAAAGAGGAATAGATCGTTTATGCAGATATGCAGTAGATGCAGTAGAAGATGGTTTTGAAGTATTGGTTTTAACCGATCGTTCTATCGACTCAGAACATGCAGCCATCCCTTCCTTACTAGCTTGTGCTGCTGTGCATCATCATTTGATTCGCAAAGGCATGAGAGGTAAAGTGGGCATTATTGTGGAAGCAGGTGATGTATGGGAAGTGCACCATTATGCATGCTTAATAGGCTTTGGGGCAACTGCTATTAATCCTTATCTAGCCATGTCTAGTATTCGTGACATGAAATTATCAGAACATATCAAGACCGAATATGATGATAAAAAATTAAAGAAAAATTATATTAAAGCGGTGAATGAAGGATTGTATAAAGTATTCTCAAAAATGGGAATCTCTACCTTACAATCTTACCAAGGGGCTCAAATATTTGAAATTATTGGTATTAATAAAGAAGTGGTTGACCGCTATTTTAATGGCGCTACCTCTCGTATTCAAGGAATGGGGCTCGATGAAATTGCGAAAGAAATTTTAGCAAAACATAATTTAGCTTTTGCTAAAAAAACAGCCTCCGTAGATCGATTAAATGTAGGCGGAACCTACCAATGGAAACGTCGTGGTGAGTTCCATTTATTTAATCCTCAAACCATTCATGCTTTACAACATTCAACAAGCACGGGTGATTATGCAAGCTTTAAAAAATATTCTAAACTTGTAAATGATCAAGCCGATAAAGCATGTACCCTAAGATCCCTATTTGATTTTAAAAATACGCGCCCATCCATTTCTATTGACGAAGTGGAACCTGCGAGTGCTATCTATAAAAGATTTGCTACTGGGGCTATGTCCTTTGGATCGATTTCATGGGAAGCACATACCACTTTAGCTATTGCTATGAACCGCTTAGGAGGTAAGAGCAATACTGGCGAAGGAGGAGAAGACCCTATCCGTTATCAAAAAATGGAAAATGGCGACTCCATGAGAAGTGCTATCAAACAAGTAGCGAGTGCTCGATTTGGTGTAACCAGCGAATACTTAACAGAAGCCGATGAAATTCAAATTAAAATGGCACAAGGTGCTAAGCCAGGAGAAGGCGGACAATTACCTGGTGATAAAGTGGATGATTGGATTGGTCGAACAAGACATTCCACTCCAGGAGTAGGTCTTATCTCTCCCCCACCGCATCACGATATTTATTCGATCGAAGATTTATCACAATTAATTTTTGATTTAAAAAATGCCAATAGAGCTGCTAGAATAAATGTAAAATTAGTTTCTAAAGCGGGTGTAGGTACTATAGCTGCGGGTGTAACAAAAGCTAAAGCAGATGTAGTTTTAATTGCAGGATTTGATGGTGGTACTGGAGCTTCTCCTTTATCCTCTATAAAACATACAGGTTTACCTTGGGAATTAGGCTTGGCCGAAACGCATCAAACCTTGGTAAAAAATAAATTAAGATCTCGTGTAGTGGTACAGGCTGATGGTCAAATGAAAACAGGCCGTGATATTGCTATTGCTGCTTTATTGGGAGCAGAAGAATGGGGTGTTGCTACTGCTGCATTAGTTGTTGAAGGATGTATTATGATGCGTAAGTGTCATATGAATACTTGTCCTGTAGGTGTAGCTACTCAAGACCCCGAATTACGTGCAAGATTTAAAGGCAACCCGGATCATGTGGTAAAATTCTTTGAATTTATTACCGAAGAATTAAGAGAGATTATGGCCGAGCTTGGTTTTAAAACAGTGAACGAAATGATTGGTCAAGTGGATGCCTTAAGAATGCGTGACAATATTCATCATTGGAAATACAAAAACTTAGATTTAAGTGCTGTCTTATTCAAGGAACCTGCAGACGCTTCGGTGGGGTTATATCAAACCGAATTACAAGACCAAGGTTTATCGGAAGTGCTGGATTGGAAATTATTAGCAGCTGCAAAACCAGCTATTGAATCCAAGCAAAAAGTGAGTGCTTCCTTTGCTATTAAAAATACCGACCGTACTGTTGGCACCATTGTATCCAATGAAATAACAAAAGTGCATAAGGCTGCTGGATTAACTGAAGATACTATTCATTTTAAATTTACAGGCACAGCAGGGCAAAGCTTTGGCGCCTTTAATACCCAAGGGGTTACTTTAGAATTAGAAGGTGATGCCAATGATTATTTTGGTAAAGGTTTAAGTGGCGCTCAATTAATTGTGTACCCCGATAAAAAAGCAAGTTTCGTTGCAGAAGAAAATATTTTAATTGGCAACGTTGCGTTTTATGGTGCCACTAGTGGTACTGCCTTTATTAGAGGAAAAGCGGGAGAAAGATTTGCAGTAAGAAACTCTGGAGCCACTGTTGTAGTGGAGGGTATAGGTGACCATGGTTGTGAATACATGACAGGAGGTTTAGCTATTATTTTAGGCCCAACTGGCCGAAACTTTGCCGCAGGTATGAGTGGAGGTATTGCTTTTGTATATAATGTGAATCATGATTTTGATAGTTTATGTAATAAAGAGATGGTCGATTTAGATGCTGTAGAATCGGAGGACATTTCGTTATTACAAAAAATGCTACAAGCTCATTTTGATAAAACTGGAAGTACAGTGGCTAAATTTATTTTAGCCGACTTCGACAATCAGTTAAAAAACTTTATAAAAGTATTCCCTCGTGATTATAAAAAAGTTTTACAAACACGTAAAGCCAATTTAGTTGCAGGTAAATAAAAAAAATTAGTTCAACTATTTGAATCAAAAGATATGGGAAAGCCAACCGGATTTAAGGAATTTACTAGAGAACTACCCAGTAAATTACCAGTACAAGAAAGAAAGAAAAATTATAAGGAATTTGTAAATGCCTTACCCGAAGAAAAATTAAATGAACAATCGGCACGTTGCATGAATTGTGGCGTTCCTTTTTGTCATAGCGGTTGCCCTTTGGGAAATATCATTCCTGAATTTAATGACGCCGTATATAATAAAGAATGGAAAGAGGCTTATGAGATTTTAATATCCACTAATAATTTTCCAGAATTCACTGGGCGCATCTGCCCAGCACCTTGCGAAAGTGCATGTGTGTTAGGCATCAATCAACCTCCAGTAACAATTGAGGAAATTGAAAAGCATATTATTGAGATTGCATTCGAAAAAGGCTTTGTTGTTCCGCGCAAACCCAATATGAGAACAGGGTTTAAAGTGGCTGTCATTGGTTCAGGCCCTGCAGGCTTAGCTACTGCAGCACAATTAAATTATGCAGGACATGAAGTAACTGTTTATGAACGTGACCCAAAGCCAGGTGGCTTGTTACGTTTTGGTATACCCGATTTTAAATTAGAAAAAACAGTTGTTGAAAGACGTGTTGCTTTAATGGAAGAAGAAGGGGTACGTTTTATATGCAATGCCAATGTTGGCGTTAACATAAACACCAACGAAATAATGCGTGATTACAATGCAGTAGTTTTAACAGGAGGTTCTACCATTCCAAGAGACTTGCCTATTCCAGGCCGTGAATTAAATGGCGTACATTATGCCATGGATTTTTTAAAGCAGCAAAATAAAAGAGTAAGTGATTTAACAATCGCAGAAAAAGAATTATTAGCCACGAATAAGAATGTGGTAGTGATTGGTGGTGGAGATACGGGTAGTGACTGTGTAGGAACTTCTAACAGACATGGTGCAAAATCGGTAACTCAATTTGAATTATTACCAAAGCCTCCCGAAACAAGAGCTTCTTATATGCCTTGGCCAACCTATCCTATGTTATTAAAAACAACTACTTCACACGAAGAAGGCGCCAATAGAATGTGGAGCATTGCCACTAAAGCATTTATAGGTGACGATCAAGGAAATTTAACCGCATTACAAATAGTAGATTTAGAATGGACATCGGCAGCAGATGGTCGTCCTGGAAAATTCACCGAAAAAGAAGGTAGTGTAAGAGAAATTCCATGTGAACTAGCTTTATTAGCAATGGGCTTTTTACATCCACAACCAACTGGCTTATTAGAACAATTAGGTGTTGAGTTAGATGAAAGAGGAAATGTGAAAGCAACTGAGCAAGCTTTTCAAACCAATGTTGCTAAAGTATTTACTGCAGGTGATATGCGAAGAGGACAATCTCTTGTTGTTTGGGCCATTAGTGAAGGAAGAGAATGTGCGCGAAAAGTAGATATATTCTTAACAGGATCTAGTTTGCTAGAGTCAAAGGATACCAGTTTGTTTGCCCAAACCGTGTAAACAGCTATTCAATTCCATATTTATAAGGGGTGCAAATAATGTACCCCTTATTTTTTTCCACATTTTGATGCTAATTATTCTTTCATTATTGTAGCAATTTTTCACATATTACTGTAAATCAATAATATAGAAGATATTGAATACAAATAGTAATATTTTATAATATAATTAATAATAAATATAGTACATGTTAATTGTATATATTTGTGATATAAATGATAAATATTTATTTTTTTAATATCAATATACCACAATGAAAAACGAAAACCTACAAAAGTTTACCCCTTTCATCCTTTTATTGCTAGTAGCTGTTCTAGCTTTATTTATTCCTCAGCTACCTAATTTTCAAGGAGATGCCAACACTTTTAGCGCAGCCGACATTGCATGGATTTTAGTGGCAACCGCCTTAGTATTTATTATGACACCAGGCCTTGCCTTCTTTTATGGAGGTATGGTGCATCGTAAAAACATCATCTCAACGATGATTAAAAGTATAGTATCTGCAGGTATTGTATCTGTGATTTGGATTACTTATGGATATAGTTTAAGTTTTGGAGAGTCTATCAATGGTATTATTGGTAATCCAATGACTCATTTGTTTTTTAAAGGAGTGGCTAATGGCGCTCCTGCTTTACAAGGGGGTGCAGCTATGACCATTCCTTTATTATTATTTGCATTATTCCAATTGATGTTTGCCATCATCACTCCAGGACTTGTAGTAGGTGCGGTAGCTGAACGTATCAAATTCACTTCTTATATTTTATTCATTGTTTTATTTATTACCCTAATATATGCACCTTTAGCACACTGGTCTTGGCATCCCAATGGATTTTTATTTAAAATGGGTGCTTTAGACTTTGCAGGTGGAACTGTAGTGCATATTAGCGCAGGCTGTGCCGCATTAGCAGGTGCTATTGTATTAAAACAAAGACGTGCTAAATTGGAACAACAAGAAATTCCACCAGCCAATATTCCATATGTATTAATTGGAACTGGTTTATTATGGTTTGGATGGTTTGGTTTTAATGCAGGATCTGCATTAGGTGCAAATCAATTAGCCATTAATGCATTTGCCACTACTAACACTGCAGCTGCTGCTGCTGGTTTAGCTTGGATGTTTTTTGATGTAATGCGTGGAAAAAAACCATCGGTATTAGGATTCTGTATTGGCGCTGTGGTAGGTTTAGTTGCTATTACACCTGCTGCTGGTTTTGTAGGTGTACCTCAAAGTATATTTATTGGTGTGGTGGGTGCCGTTATCTCCAATGTATTAAGTCATGCCTTTAAATTATCAAGAGTGGATGATACATTAGATGTATTCCCCTGTCATGGTATTGGTGGAATGGTAGGTATGTTATTAACAGGCGTTTTTGCATCTAAAGGAGTTAACCCAGCAGGTGCAGACGGATTATTTTATGGTAACCCGACCTTTTTCTTTACTCAATTAAAAGCGATGTTAATTGTAGTAGCCTATAGCTTTACAGTTTCTTTTATCATCTTTAAATTTATCGCACTATTATTACCATTGCGTGTATCTGAAGAAGAAGAAGAATTAGGATTAGACGCTACACAACATGACGAAAAATACGGAAGAAATCCCCTTAAGGCATAAAATAAATTAAGATTTTTTAGATTTAAGCAAGCAATCGTTACGGCCCGAATTTCTATTCGGGCCTTTTTTATTATATTAGTGCTTGCATGAAATACCTAGTAAAATTTATTCAGTCGATTTATTGCCTATATGCCCTTTTTGTATTTGCTTTACTCACCATACTCTCCTCCTTTTTCCTTTTTCTTTTACTACCCTTTGGAAAAGAAAAATTAGGCGTACGAATTTATAAAGTTTGTAGATATTGGGCGAAAATTTGGTATATATTTATTGGTGTTCGTCATAAAGAAATTTTTGAATCAACACATGATTTTAAAAAGCCACATATTTTTGTAGGTAATCACAATTCCTATATGGACATCCCCCCTATAGTTCAATTAAAACATCAACCCATAAGAGCCTTAGGAAAATTTGAATCCTCCAAAATTCCAGTTTTTGGATGGTTGTATAAAGCCGCTGTAATTATGGTGGATCGTAGTAGCCCCGACAAAAGAGCACAAAGCTTACGAAATTTAAAAGCCGCGCTACATAAACATATTTCCATTTTCATTTTCCCGGAAGGTACATTTAGTATGACCGAAGAAAAACCTTTAAAATCATTTTTTAATGGCGCATTTAAATTAGCCATTGAAATGCAGGTACCTATTCAACCAGTGCTCATGATAGATGCCATTGATCGGCTTCACTATGATAGCGTATTTACACTCACCCCTGGACTTAATAGAGTCGTTTATTTGGAAACAGTTGAAGTAAACGCTTATACCATGGAGCAGCTAGAGGAATTAAAAGAAAAAGTTTACCATTTAATGGACGAAGGAATGAGAAGATACCGAGACTATCCAAAATCATAGTGTATTTTTGTAAACGAAGACTATGTACGCCGAAATTATCATACCCTTAGCCTTACCTAAAAATTATACATGGGCAATCCCTGCTTCCTTGAGTGAAGAAGTGATGGTTGGCATGCGTGTAGAAGTAATGTTAGGCGCTACTAAAAGATATGCAGGTATTGTAAAAAATATCAGTGCTCAAAAACCACCCTCCTTTGACCCTAAACCGATTCTCTCCGTATTAGACGAAGCACCTATAGTGTATAAAGAGCAATTAGCACTTTGGGAGTGGATGGCTAATTATTATATGTGTACCGAAGGGGAAGTCATGCAAGCTGCCATTCCAAGTCATTTGAAAATTTCAAGCGAAAGTATATTTACTCTAAACGAAGAAGCAGACATAGATGGCAATAAATTGTCAGATGCCGAATATATTGTATCCGAAGCTTTACTAATTAAAAAAGAGTTAACCATTACTGAAATTCAAAAAATATTAGATCGCAAATCGGTTTATCCTGTTGTTAATAAACTAATTCAAAAAGGAATTTGCTTTGTACAAGAAAACATGAAGGATAAGTATAAAAGTAAAGAAGAAATTTTTATACTATTACATCCTGAATATCGAAATGAAACTGTGCTAGAGAATTTATTAAATAATTGGAGTAAGGCACCTAAACAATTGGCTTTATTACTTTCATTTTTGCATCTCGAAAAAACGCAGGCAAGTGTTAAGCAAAAAGATATTTTAGAAAAATCAGGCGCAAGCCATGCACAGTTAAAAGCGTTAATTGACAAAGGGGTACTTATTGCAGAAAAAAGAAAAATTGACCGATTGTTTTCGGTGCCTAATGCTGGAAATAAAGATTTTCATCAATTATCACCTGCCCAAAAAGTAGCATTTGAATCCATTCTAGAGAGCCTAACTACGCAATCGGTTCAATTACTTCATGGCATTACAGGTTCTGGTAAAACGCAAATTTATGTTGCCCTAATTAATGAAATGGTAAAACAGGGGAAGCAAGCTTTGTATATGTTACCCGAAATTGCTTTAACTGCTCAAATGATTCGTCGCTTAAAACAATATTTTGGAAATACCATAGCTATCTACCATTCTAAGTTTAATCCTAATGAAAGGGTGGAGATTTGGAATAAAGTTAAATCGGGTGAAATAAAAATAGTATTGGGCGCAAGATCTGCAATGTTCCTCCCTTATAAAGATTTATCATTAATAATTGTGGACGAAGAACATGATCCTTCCTATAAACAACAAGAGCCTGCACCGAGATACCAAGCCAGAGATACCGCTATTTATTATGCCAATCAAATTAAGGCAAAAGTGATATTAGGATCGGCTACCCCTTCAATTGAATCTTATTACAATGCAGTGAATAAAAAATATGGCTATACGCATTTAACAGAAAGATTTAATGAAGGAGCACTTCCCCTAATTGAACTTATTGATACTAAAAAACAACCCGCAGGTACTGCTATTTTAACTCCTGCCCTTTTAGCCGCAATTAAACAAACCATTGACCAAAAAAAACAAGTTATTTTATTCCAAAATAGGCGTGGTTATTCGGCGTATCTTATTTGTGAAACCTGTGGCTGGATACCTCATTGTAAACATTGTGATGTTACCCTCACTTATCATAAACAAAAAAACCTACTCTCTTGTCACTACTGTGGCGCCAGCTATCCTATTACCACTAGTTGTGAAGCTTGTGGTAAACAACATTTTAGACAAAAGAGTTTTGGCACAGAGCAAATAGAAGAAAAATTAAACCAAGCCTTGCCAGGAATCATTGTAGCTAGAATGGACTTTGATAATGTAAAAGGTAAAAACGAACATGACATTTTAATACAACAATTTGAACAAAAACAAATTGATGTACTAGTGGGCACCCAAATGGTGGTTAAAGGTTTGGATTTCGAAAATGTAGACTTGGTGGGTATCGTGGATGCTGATAGTCTTCTAAATTTTAATCAATACCGTGTTAATGAAAGAGCATTTCAAATGATGGAGCAAGTGAGCGGTAGAGCTGGTAGAAAAAATGCCAATGGAAAAGTTATTATTCAAGTAAGCCAAACACAACACCCCATAGTTCAATTAGTGCAACAACATGATTATGCCGGATTTTTTAAGTTTGAAATACAAAATCGAAAAAGCTTTTCCTATCCTCCTTTTAGCAGATTAGTTAGTATTTTATTTAAACATAAAGAAAATACAATTGCCGAAGAAGCGGCCAATCATTTTTTACATTCTTTAACGCCCGAAATTCAAAAAACTGTTTTAGGTCCAGCCCAACCAGTAGTGAATCGAGTACGAAATAAATACATTTGGGAATTATGTGTAAAAATAACTACCCAGTCGACCCAATTACAAATTGCCAAAAAACAATTACTACATTATATTCGTTTATTAGAAGTTCATCCGAGATATAAATCGGTCACGATGGTTATTGATATTGATCCTAATTAAAATGTTTAGTACTTAAATGCAGCTACAAGAAAATATATCCTTACAACCTTATCATAGTTTTGCAAGCCAAGAAAAAGCAGCTTTTTTTAGCATAGTTTCCACTGATATCGAAATGGAAACAGCCATTGCCTGGGCACAAGATAAAGCCATCCCTTTTTTAGTAATCGGTGCAGGAACCAATATCGTTTTTACAAAAAATTTTGAGGGACTAATCATTAAAAATGAAATAATGGGTATTCGAAAAACCCATGAGGATGCAAGCCATGTTTACCTTACTGTAGGTGCAGGAGAAAATTGGCATCACTTAGTTAGCTTCTGTATTCACAAAAGCTGGGGAGGTATTGAAAACTTAAGTTTAATACCCGGCACAGTGGGTGCTGCACCTATTCAAAATATAGGAGCCTATGGCGTTGAAGTAGGTGAAGCAATTGAGCATGTAACCGCTTTTGATACCCTAATTGACCAGTGGATTACACTAACAAAAGCTGACTGCTTATTTGGTTATCGAGATAGTATTTTTAAGCAACAAAAAAATAGATACCTCATTTCGGAACTGTCATTTAAATTAAATAAGCAGCCTAATTTTAAAACTGATTATGGCGTTATCAGAGATAGACTTCATGATATGGGGGTTAAAACACTAAGTCTCGAAGCAATTTCAAATGCCATAATACATATTCGCAGCCAAAAATTACCTGATCCAAAACTAATTGGAAATGCAGGTAGCTTTTTTAAAAACCCTACTGTAAGTAAAGAGCAATACGAAAAATTGCAAGTACAATACCCCAAATTAGTCGCTTACCCCATAAGTGACAATAGCTATAAAATCGCTGCAGGATGGCTTATTGAAAACTGTGGCTTTAAAGGGGTTCGAAAAGGCAATGTTGGCTGTTACGAAAAACAAGCTTTAGTAATTGTTAGCTATGGAATTGAATCGGGCCAAGAAGTAAATCATTTTTCTCAAGAAATAATTGATACTGTTTTAAAAGTTTATGATATTGAACTTGAAAGAGAAGTAAATATTTATTAAAAAATAAGAGCTCCTCATGGAGCTCTTATTTTTTATTTTAGTATTTAGCGTTTAAATCTGTTCTTCTATTTTTTGCACGACCCTTAGCTGTTTTATTATCTGCAATGGGCTTTGTATCGGCAAAACCCTCTTTTATTAATCTTGCTGGGCTAATACCTTTCTTAACTAAATACTTATATACCACCGTTGCTCTTTTTTCAGAAAGCGGTTGGTTAACTTTTTTAGAACCAACATTGTCGGTATTTCCACCTAATAATAAAGTAATATTAGTATAGGTATTCAACAATGAAATAACTGAATCTAATCCAGCGAAGTTCTTTTTAGATAGAATTACTTTACCAGAAGCAAATTTTAAATTACTTGCCGCTTGTTCTAATAAAGGTTGGATATCAATACATCCATTATTTCCTGCAATACCTGGGGTATTAGGACACTTGTCAACTTCATCATTAATACCATCTTTATCAGTATCTGGTATTGGACATCCACCATATCTTGTTAAACCTGAAACTGTAGGACATTTATCCATCTCATCATTAATGCCATCTTTATCGGTATCCGGAATAGGACATCCTTTATACTTAACAGTACCCGCCTGATTAGGACATTTATCTAATTCATCGTCTACTCCATCATTATCTGAATCCGGAATAGGACATCCATTGTATTTTGCTAAGCCCTTTTGATTAGGACATTGGTCTAAACTATCCACTACTCCATCATTATCACCATCCACTCTAACTGGTGCGTCTGGAATGATAACAGGTTTTTTATCTTTTAATTTTAATGGAAGAGAATAACCAATAGAATAATTTTGATGCATTTTAGTAATCGGCGATACTTCGGCATTATGCGTAGCTTGTAAAAACAAGAAAGATCCTTGTTTTGATTTCACTTGTACCCCTAAACCTACTGGAAAATAAGCTGTATAATAAGAAAAATGATCAGCGCCTACACCTAAGCCTGCTGTTATATAAGGTACTATCGCTTGCTCTTCTGATCTTAATTTATAATTAAAGTTAAAATCCCATGAAATATAATCCTGCGCTTTAGTTGCAGCAGGCACTTTTAAGGAAGTGTAATACGGATACTTTAAAGAAGCAAATTGAAAATTACTAACAATATCTAAATTTTTAGTCCAGCCTTGGATATATCCAATGCCAAAATTCATACCTGATTGTGTTAAACCATCGGTATGATTTGTTTTTTTGAAATTAAGTGCCCCTAACTTAATAATGATGGCTGATTTTTTTATGGCATTCGTGTCCTGTGCTTTTATTTGTAATCCAAAAGCAAAAAGGCTTAAAAAAAGAATGGTTTTTTTCATAGTATTGTATTAACACCACAAAAATAACACTAAATTATTATATTAAAGATTTTTGGGATTAGTCTTTGAATGCCCCAATGCTTCCACAGATACTTTCACAATGCCGTTGGCTCTAAGTCCCATCTTATGCGCTGCCACATAACTTAAATCAATCACTCTACCTTTTCTTAACATCGCAGGATGCATTCTGTCATTAATTCTTACTAATAAACTATGCCCATTTTTTAAATTAGTAACTCTTACTAAAGTGTTTAATTTAAACAAATTACAAGCAGCAGTATATCTATTATTATGATAATGCTCTCCCGTGGAAGTCCAAGTTCCTTCTAAACTTTTACTATAAAAACTAGCTATCCCTTCAACCCTATTTAACTCAATAGTGATTCTGTTAGTATCAATTTTTTTTTGATACTTTTTAATCATTTGACTATCCAAGAAATTCTCAGAGGTTAAACTATTAGGATAAATATTTTGTGCCCTAGTTAAACAAGACAATAACAAGAATCCTATTATAAATTTTACTTTCATAATTTGTTAGGCGATAGAAATTACTTCTACTACACTATCTAAATTAAGGGCTCCATAAATATGTGGAAATAACTCATCTAAATCGACCGCTAATTCGAATAAAACGGGTCGGCTTACTTTAGCTTTCTCAATTTTTAATTTTACCAACCCTGATTGACCTTTGTAAAATCTATCCAATACGCCCTCTATTTGTCTCTCAATGGAGCAATGTATAAATCCCTCCTGCTCATACCCTGCAGGGGTATATTCACCTTTTATTTTTGCTTGCTCCCACTCTTTTAAAGTGGTTACATGATAAATATATTCGCTTTCCATAGTTTTTTATTTTAATACTCTTGGAATATGTTGTTCTAAAATCATTAAATCTGTAAGCACTATGGCAGTTACCGCTTCCAAGACTACGGGAACTCTTAATGCTATACATAAATCGTGTCTTCCTTTTACCGAAAATATTTCTTGTTCATTGGTTTCCCAGTTCCAAGTGGTTTGCTCTTTTGGAGTAGAGGATGTGGGTTTAACGGCAATTCTAAATATCAAATCATTTCCATTAGTATACCCACCAACCACACCTCCTGCATGATTTGTTTTTGTTTTACCAGAAGCATCTTCAATGGCATCATTATGATCCACCCCAAACATATTGGCTGCTGCAAATCCAGTCCCAAATTCAATGCCTCTTATGGCCGGAATCGCAAAAACTGCATGACTAATTAACGACTCTACCGAATTAAAAAAATGTTCTCCTAACCCAATAGGTAAGCCTTTCACTACACATTCTACAATTCCACCCACACTGTCTTTTTGATCAATGGCTTTTTGCAACCCTTTTTCTAAATCCGTTTCACCGCCAATGCTCACTATATTTGCTTCTACTTTAATATCTTTTAAAAGCTTTTTTGCAATTACCCCTGCACCTACTAATGCCGCTGTTAATCGTCCACTAAAATGTCCTCCTCCTCTATAATCTTCAAAACCCCCAAATTTATGATGTGCAGTAAAGTCGGAATGACCAGGACGAGGTACCGATCTTTGCTTTTCATAATCGCCACTACGCGTATTATTATTTTCAAAAATCATGGTAATAGGTGCGCCTGTACTTCTATCATTAAAAATACCTGACTTAAAAATGGGCATATCATCCTCTTGTCGAGGCGTGGTCCCTTTTTGTTTTCCTCCTTTTCGGCGTTCCATATCAGTCACAAAATCGGACGACTCAATAGTTAATCCAGCAGGGCATCCATCCACTACAATCCCTACACAGGCACCGTGCGATTCTCCAAAAATTTGTACTTTAAAAAAGGTTCCAAAACTATTCATATACTATTCTCAAATGTTAAGTTAATCAATTTATTCAATAGTCACACTAGCTCCTAAATGCTGTAAATGGTCAAAAAAATCGGTATACGATTTATTAACTGCTTCAGCCTCAGTGATTTTAACGGGGCTATTTGCTTTTAATGCAGCTACAGCACATGCCATAGCAATACGGTGATCATGCTGAGAAAAAACAGTTCCGCCCTCTATTTCTCCTCCTCCATGAACTTTCATGATATCTCCTTCTAAATCTATTTGAATACCCATTTTAGCAAATTCTGTTTGCAAAGTAATCCCTCTATCGCTTTCTTTGTGCGCCAAACGATTAACCCCTTTAATCTCAGTAACGCCCTTACATACAGCAGCTAATGCCACTAAGGGGGGAAATAAATCGGGGCAATCTGTTGCATCAAAAACAAAAGCTCTTAATGTATTTTTTTCATCGGCAGAACCAATTAAAATTCCATCTTCTTCAATGGCCATGGGTGTATTCGAATTTTGTAAAGCCTGCATAACTGCTTTATCGGCTTGCGTAGAGTCCATCTGCAATCCCTTTACTTTAATGGGACCCGCAATGGCACCAGCCACTAATAAAAAAGCTGCACCACTCCAATCCCCCTCTACCGTATATTCAATATGAGTAGCCAGAGGTTCATGCGCATGAAATTCAAACTGTTCATAATTATTATGACTCAGTTTCCATCCAAAAGATTTTAAAACCGCTAAGGTTAAATCAATATAAGGTTTGCTTTTTAATTCTTTCACTTTAATCACAGCTCCTTGAGAATTACTGGCAGCATAAGCCATTAATAAACCAGTTAAGAATTGTGAACTTAATGAACCATCCACCGTTATACTTGCAGGCGCTTGTAAAGGCCCTTGAATTTGAATGGGTAAAAAACCTGCTTGTGACTTTATCTTCACCCCTAATAAAGGCAAAATCTCATCAAAAAAATGCATGGGTCGTTTCACTAAACTTCCCTTGCCATTAATGGTAATAGGCTCTTTACTTAGTGCAGCAATCGGGGTAAACATACGAATACCTAAACCACTTTCCCCGCAATTCATTTCGGGACCTACGGGTTGAACACCTTTTGAATGAATAATAAATTTACCTACTTCATTTTGTACTATAGCACCCAGTTTTTGAATTACATCAATAGCCGCTAAATCATCATTGGAATGACCGGGATTTAAAATAGTAGTAGTACCCACATGCAATAATGCAGCAGCACATGCTCTTTGCATACTACTCTTGCTGGCAGGCGCCACTTGAGCACCTTTTAATTTACCTGGATACACAATCGCAATCATCTTATGAATACAACTTTATAAGTTTATATAATGTTTTCATGGATATGGTCTCTGTTACTGCTTTACCTATTTTAGTAAGTAAAACATACTGCATACCCTTGGCAGCATTCTTTTTATCTTTCTGCATTATTTCCATAGCTGCATCTACATCAAAATGCATAGCAGTAGGTAATCCATATTTTTTAAAGGCTTCTACCAATAATCCTACTTCGGAAAATCCATTTAGCACTTGAGAAATTTTAGCCGCATACACCATACCTATACTAATAGCATGCCCATGTAATAAAGCATGTTCGTTTTCAATGGCATGCCCAAGTGTGTGTCCAAAATTTAACAGTTTACGATCTCCTTTTTCAAATTCATCTTGCTGAACCACTTTGGCTTTGATCATCAAGTTTTTTTCGATAAGCGTAATTAATGCTTTTCTATTTTTTTGATAAAAAACCAAATCATGACTTGCTAACTCTTTCATCATCTTGGCATCCTTAATGGCAGCATGTTTGATAACTTCTGCAAAACCATTCTCCCATTGATGATGGGGCAGCGATGCTAAAAAGCTAAAATCGTATAATAAGAACTGAGGCTGTCTAATAAGCCCCACCATGTTTTTATACAAACCTACATCAATGCCATTTTTTCCTCCAATGGATGCATCTACCATGGCAAGAATAGTAGTAGGTACAAAACCTACTGCCACTCCTCTCATATAAATTCCTGCCACATACCCAACCATATCTGTTACTACGCCTCCTCCTACTCCAATAAGGATAGTTTGACGATTAGCTCCAAAATTAAGTAAGGCTTCGATGATAAATTCAACAGTAGCTTGATGCTTATGTTCTTCGCCAGCAGGAATAACAATTGTCTTTTTACGTGCAAACTTTTTTTCATGCAATGCATAAACATTCTCATCAGTGATATAGATCGCGTCTTGGCTACCTATAATTTTAGTAATGGATGCAAACTTTCCGTCAATAATAAAATTGACAACAGTACTCGAAAATTTAAGTTTTACAGTTTTCATGTAAATAATTAGTTATTCATTATTTTATTCTGTTGGTTAATACTTTCCATATGAACGGCGTCCATGTATTTGGTAATAAAATCTTCACTCAATCCCATTTTATTGCCCTTAACCACTGCACGTTCTAATATTTCATTCCAACGATTAGTTTGTAAAATTGTGATATCGTTGTTCTTTTTATATTCTCCAATTTTTTGGGCTACTTTCATGCGTGTAGATAATACTTGCAACAACTCGTCATCTAACTGATTAATTTGTTGGCGGAATTTTTCTAATGCACTATGGAAATCCTCATTGGCAACGTCTTCTTTTCTCCAAGTCATGCTTCCCAACATTTGCTTTAAAACCTCAGGTGTAATTTGTTGCTTAGCATCACTCCAAGCATTATCAGGATCAACATGTGACTCAATAATTAACCCATCGAAATCTAAATCAATAGCTTGTTGAGCCACTGCTTGTAAAATATCTCTACGACCACAAATATGAGAAGGATCGTTTATCATTGGAACACCAGGAAAACGACGTTTCATCTCGATAGCCAAATGCCACATGGGTGCATTACGGAATTCTGTATTACCATATGAACTAAATCCTCTATGGATTAATCCTAAATCTTCGATACCTGCTTTGGCAATACGCTCCATTCCACCTACCCATAATTCTAAATCTGGATTTAAAGGGTTTTTGATTAATACAGGAACTTTAACACCTCTTAATGCATCTGCAATTTCTTGCACACTAAATGGATTCACAGTAGTTCTTGCACCTACCCATAAAACATCAACATCAAAATGCAAAGCATCTTCTACTTGTTTAGCAGTTGCCACTTCAACAGCTACTGGCATACCAGTTTCTTTTTTTGCTTGCTGTAACCAAGGCAACCCTTTAGTGCCAATCCCTTCAAAACTTCCAGGACGAGTTCTAGGTTTCCAAATACCAGCTCGCATAATATCAACTTTGCCTGTGGCAGCTAAACCACGAGCAGTAGCCATTACTTGTTCTTCTGTTTCTGCACTACAAGGACCAGAAATAATTAATGGTGCTTTTTTTAAGAGTGCGCTTACTTTTTGTTGTTGTTCAGTTAAAGTTCCCATTTTAGCCAATTTTAAATATTTGAATTATTGTTTTTATATGAATGTATTAACCTTCGTTTTTATTACTAAAACCACGAGGGCCGCCACTATCTGCATCGTTCATACGAATACGGCGTCCTTTGTAATTTTTCCCATCTATAGCACCAATCATTTTCTTGGCTGCTCCAGATTCGATTTCAACCCAGCTATTCATATCTCTCATATCAATTTTACCTAGCACTTCTTTTTTAAGATCGCTCATATCTAATATAAATTGCAAGAAGCTCGCTTTATAAAAACCATCTTTAGTGCCTAGGTTTACAAATAGTCTTGTGGTACCTGCAGTACCTCTTGACTGACTACGTCCACCACGATCGGCTCTATCTCCACCACGATCACCACCACGACTTTGACTAGCGTATTCATTTCGACCTCTTTCACGATTACGATCTTGCATACCACCTATATCACGACGGCCTTTTTCGGCAGCACGTATATTTAAGTCTTGTGCGTTTTCGTAATAGCTCAAGAAACGGTTAAATTCAAGTGCTGCAAAACGAGTTAAGATTTCTTCTTTACTCATATCAGCAAATTTTTCTGCCAACATAGGAACATAAGTTTCGTAATCACCATGACTCACATCTGTTGACATTAACTTATCCATTAAATGGAAAAACTGTTTACGACAAACATCTTTACCACTAGGGATATCTAATTTATGAAAAGTACATTTATTGATATTCTCAATTTGACGTAATCGGTAAGACTCTCTTGAATGTACAATTGAGATACAGTTGCCATGACTGCCCGCACGACCCGTACGACCACTTCTGTGAGTATATACTTCAACATCATCTGGCAATTCGTAATTAATTACATGGGTAATGCCTTTTACATCAATACCTCTTGCTGCAACATCGGTTGCTATTAACAACTGTAAAGATTTATCTCTGAACTGACCCATTACTTTATCACGTTGCGCCTGTGTTAAGTCGCCATGCAAAGCATCAATATCATATCCTTCACGTGTTAAACGTTGTGTGATCTCTTGTGCATCTGCTTTAGTACGCGTAAAAATAATACCATAAATACCTGGATTAAAATCGATGATACGTTTTAAGGTCTCATAACGATGTTGTGCAGAAGTTAAATAGTATTGATGATCAATGCTTTTATTGGTAGCATTAACTTTTCCAATAGTTACTTCTACTGGCTCTTTCATGTAACGCTTACTTACCTTTCTAATTTCAGGAGGCATCGTAGCACTAAACAACCAAATACTTTCACGGTTAGGCGTATTTTTTAAGATAAACTCAATATCGTCTTGGAAGCCCATGTTTAACATCTCATCCGCTTCATCTAAAACTACATATTCAATTTGCTCTAAATTAATGGCCTTGCGCTCAATTAAATCTATTAAACGACCAGGCGTAGCTACTACAATCTGAACACCTCTTTTTAAATCTCTGATTTGCATTCCTATAGAAGTACCTCCATAAACTGCTAATACTTGTAAACCTGAAACATGCTTTTTAAACAAGTTAATTTCGTTCACAATTTGCATACACAATTCACGTGTAGGGCAAACCACTAATGCTTGTGGATATTTATCGGCTGTTTTAATTAATTGAATTAAAGGAAGGCCGAAAGCTGCTGTTTTACCAGTACCTGTTTGTGCTAGTCCAATAAAATCTTTTGTACCGCTAATTAATACTGGTATTGAACGCTCCTGAATTTCAGTAGCATGTGTATAACCCAATTCTGTTACAGATTTCACCAATTGTTCGTTCACCCCTAGTTCAGCAAAAGTCTTTTTTGTTTTTACTGCTTCTATTAATTCATTTTTTGTATCCATCTCTTCTATTTTCTTCATTTTTTTATTTTTACTTTTCTTTAAATAAGAATCTTATTTTAAGATTCTTTTAATCCCATTCGCATTTTCAATCAAGTCCGACAAGTATTCAAAATTTTCTTTTTCCAAACAAGACTTGAATTTTCTTAATTGACTGATATGCTCATTTAAAACATCTAATACATTTTCTTTGTTTTGCATGAAGATCGGCACCCAAGTAGCTGCATTGGACTTAGCCAAACGCACAGTACTATCAAAACCTCCACTCGCTAATTCAAAAATATTATCAGACTCTTTCTCCTTCTCTAACACGGTATTCGCCAGCGCAAAAGAAGTAATATGTGAGATATGACTCACATAAGCCACATGAATGTCATGTTTAGTAGCATTCATGTATACAATATGCATTCCTAAAGTTTTATACAAACGCTCTACTGTTAATAGTGCATCCGCATCTACTTGTTCTTTATTGCATATTACTGTTGCTTTATTTTCAAAAGCATCGCTTTGTGCAGCACTAGGACCACTAAACTCAGTTCCCCACATAGGATGTGATGGAACAAATCTTCCTTTTTTAGCATGCGCGCTGGCTATTTGCGCCACAGCTTCTTTGGTGGATCCTAAATCAAAAACGATTTGTTTGTCAACTAAATCTAAAACTAAAGGCAATAATTTTTCGGCAGTATTAACAGGCGTTGCAATGGCAATCACATCAGAAAGCTTTACAGCATCTTCCAATGTCATGATCTCATCTACAATACCCAATTTTAATGCATCGGCTTGGTGGTTAGGATTGTTGTCTACGCCAATGACGTTCGAAACAAAGCCTTTGCTTTTCAATGACAAAGCCAATGACCCCCCCATTAATCCAATTCCAATAACTGCTAAACGCATGCTTTTACTCTTTTAATTGCTTCATTAAATTTTTCCATTGAGCCGCATAAACTCACACGGATGTAATTATTACCTGCCGAACCAAAAATCCCACCAGGTGTAATAAAGACATTCGCATCATACAACACCTTATCGCTTAATGCATACCCATCTTTATAGCTTACTGGAATTTTAGCCCAAACAAACATCCCTACTTGTTGCTTCGAATAGGCACATCCCAATGTGTCTAATAATTCGTATACTTTTTCGCGACGCTCGGCATAAACTTGATTTACTGAATCATACCAAGATTTATCTAAGCTTAATGCCTTCGCCGCTGCTAATTGCACAGGTAAAAACATACCACTATCCATATTTGATTTAAATCTTAATATTTCGTTGACTCTTTCTTCGGCAGCAATCAACATACCTACTCTCCAACCAGCCATATTTTGACTTTTACTTAAAGAGTTTAATTCAATCACTACTTCTTTCGCTCCTTCAATTGATAATAAGCTTTCAGGCTTTTCATTTAAAATGAATGCATAAGGATTGTCGTGACAAATTAATATTTGATGCTGCTTACCAAATGCTACTAATTTTTCAAAGAGTGCTTTAGTTGGCATTTGACCTGTAGGCATGTGCGGATAGTTCACCCACATCATTTTCACTTTTGATAAATCTGTTTTTTCTAAATTTTCAAAGTCAGGCGCCCAATTGTTCTCGGCAGTTAACTCATAATATAGCGGGGTGCCCCCTGCTAGTTTTACTGCACTTGTATAAGTAGGATAACCAGGATTTGGAATTAACACCTGATCCCCTTCATTTAAATAGGTCATACAAATATGCATGATCCCCTCTTTGCTACCGAGTAATGGAAGCACTTCTGTTGCTGGATTAATATTATCAACCTGATAATACTTTTTATACCACTCGGCAATAGCTTCTCTCAAAACTGGAGAGCCCTTATAAGATTGATACCCATGTACATTATCTTTTGCTGCCACTTCGTTTAAAGTTGCTAGCACTGATGGATGCGGTGGTAAATCTGGACTTCCAATTCCCAGATTTATTATTTGCTTACCTGCTTTATTGAGTTCGTCAATCTCACGCAGTTTGGTAGCAAAATAATATTCACCAATACCCTCTAATCTATTTGATAATGTTAGGTTCATAATTAGCCTTTTACCACTTTACCTTTTTTATACAATCCAAAAACTTTAAAACTATTGGTGCTCGTTTTTACCGACTCCAACACTTTTTCAATTTGTTTATTATTTTCAAATTCTAAATCCGCATAAAACCCATATTTAAAATTACTTCCTGGTATGGGCATACTTTGCAACTTGCTTAAGTTTACGCCACCTTGTGAAATTTTAGCTAACACTTTTGACAAAATACCTTTTGAGTGATCGGTCTGGAAATAGACAGAAGCTTTATTGGCTCCTTCTATATTTACCTTGGTTTTAGTAGGCACTAAAATTAAAAAGCGAGTGATATTATTTTTTAAAGTATGAATATCAGGGGCTATTATTTCTAAATTATATAATTGCGCTGCCAACTTTGATGCAATGGCTGCAATATGTTTGCTTTTATGCTGATGCACCAATTTGGCGCTGAGTGCGGTATCCTCAGATTCTACCAATTTAAAATCATTTTGCTCTAAATAATCCAAGCATTGCAAAATTGCCATGGGGTGACTATGCACTTCTTTAATATCGGAGAGTTTAACTCCTGGATTAACCATTAAATTTTGGCTTATAGATAAATACACTTCACCAATTACTTGAAGATTGCTTTTTTGCAATAAGTTGTAATTAGGCAAAATGCTACCTGCGATAGAATTCTCAATAGCCATGACTGCCCCATCCGATTGTTTGGGATCAGCTCCAATTTTTACTACTTCTCTAAAAGTATCGCAAGTGATTACCTCTACTGTTTTTCCAAAAAACTGCCTGGCTGCCACTTGGTGGAAACTACCCTCGTACCCTTGTATCGTTACTTTCTTGTTCATCCTTAAAAAAAAATCCCGGCTGTTGAGGCCGGGATTGTATATTTAGTTATTTCGTTTATGCTTTTACAAATACTACCCGGCTACTTTGATTAAAGTAGAAATAAAAGAAAAAGTAAAACCAGTTGCTATTTGCTTTCATCGTGCTACAAAGATAGGCTAAAATGGCCTATTATAGGCTAAAATGCCAAAGTTTTTTACATTTTACTAACATTTATTCGTATATCAACCTCCAAAACCTAGGTTGTTTTAAAAAAGAATAAAAAAAGCCCCCCTGTGGAAACAGGGCGGCTTAACGATTGCTTGCCATATGAAAATTGTTCGAATAACTGTTAGTTGGCAAACTTTTTTGAGAAGGCGGACCTTAACAAAGACTAACAGTCCAATGTGTTTGATTACTTCTTAGCAGCAGTATCAACTTTAGCAGTTGAATCTGTAGCAACAGCAGCAGAATCAGTTGCTTTAGCAGCTGTATCAACAGTTGTAGCAGCAGAATCAGCTTTAACTTCAGTAGATGCACCACCACAAGCAGCTAATGCAGCGATAGCGAAAATTGCGAATACTTTTTTCATTTGGAAAGGTTTTAATTGTTTAATTTATACCCTTAATACTAAATTTTAAAGAAGGTAACCCCTTGGGAGAGAAAATTCTTAAAAAATAAAAAACTAGGCATTTTGGGTTACTTTTGTCCCACCTAAGTATTAATCCTTTGAAAGCTGAATTCAACGAACAATCCCTATTAAAAGGGCTAGCCAATAATGACTCCAGAGCGGTGGAAACCCTCTATAAGAATCATTTTAGCATGATTCAGCACTTTGTTCTTAATAATAATGGAAGTTTTGACGACGCAAGGGATATTTTTCAGGAGGCCATGATTACACTTTATGAGAAGGTGCAAACCGACTCTTTCGCGCTTACCTGTCAAATTAAAACCTACCTATTTTCAATCTGCAAACATCTTTGGCTTAAAAGATTACAACAGATGGGAAAATATAGTAGCCCTTTACAAGCAGAGGAAGAAAGCGTATCGGTAGACATTGACATGGAAGATTTTGAGAAAAAAGATGCTGCTTTTGAAATTATGGATCGTGCGCTAAACAGTTTAGGAGAACCTTGCAAAAGTTTATTAGAAGGTTATTATTTAAACAAAAAAGGGATGCAGGAATTAGCCGCTGAATTTGGATACACCAATGCGGATAATGCCAAAAACCAAAAATATAAATGTTTACTGCGTTTAAAGAAATTATTCTTTTCGCAATATAATATAGGAGATTAAAAGTATATGAAGAGCAATTTAGAAGATATTCAATTATTGGAAGCTATCGAAAGATACCTGACTGGCGAAATGTCGGCACAGGAGCAAGCTCAATTTGAATTGCTCAGAAAAAAAACACCTGAGGTAGATCAAATGGTGGTAGAGCATAGTATGTTTTTGCACGCCATGGACGCTTATTCAGTGAGAAAGAATTTTACAAAATTATCGAGCGAAGTATTTAATAATTTATTAAATAAAGGCGAATGGACTCCGGTGGACGAAAGTTCTACTAAATTTAAAGTCATTCAATTGTGGACCAAGTATCGTAAAGTAACTGCTATTGCCGCATCTGCAGGAGGTTTTATTGCTATCATCACTTCGGCCTTGATGATGTATTTTTCACCCAATTTAAATGGCAATCAAGTATTACAATTAAGTAAGGCCATCGAAGTGATTAAAAAAAACCAACAAGCCCAAGGTCACTTATTAAATGAGGTTAAAACTAAATTACCAGAAAATGCCAAGTATGTTAGTGGTGGTTCTGGTTTTTTAATTAATACAAATGGTTATTTAATTACCAATGCACATGTTCTTAAAGGAAATGGCGCTATTGTTATAAATAATGTTGGGCAAGAATTAAATGCAAGTATTATTTATAGCGATAAATCATCCGATTTAGCATTGTTAAAAATTGAAGACCAGGATTTTACCGCTCCTAAAAATATCCCCTACACCATTCGTAAAAAATCTTCTGATTTAGGAGAAGAAGTTTTTACGCTAGGTTATCCTCGTAATGATAATGATATTGTTTATGGCAAAGGATACTTAAGTGCACAATCAGGTTTTGATGGAGATAGCAATGCCTATCAAATTCAAATAAGCGCTAATCCGGGTTATTCAGGAGCCCCCATCTTTAATGACAATGCCGAATTAATTGGCATTATAAATACACGTCAAAAACAAGCCGAAGGTGTTGCTTTTGCCATTAAGTCATCTAAGATTTATGAATTATTAGCAGCCGCAGAAAAACAAAACGATCCTATTAAATTATCCAAGAAAACTGGAGGTAAATTAGATCGTAAAGCACAGCTATCTACACTAAAAAATTATGTTTATAGTATTAGATCTTTTAACTAATACTTTTTCCTACAAATAAACTAGCCAATTTTTAGGACCACAGAGATTTCGGATACACATCAGTTTTAACTAGCTCGTCAATATTAGCTTTTACACCTGGCGCATCTTCTTTATAAGTGACGCCAAACCATTTAGCATCTGTAGGAATTACTTTAACCTCCCCTAAACCTTGCTCAGAAAATTGCCCCGTAACATAGGGAATATAAAATTCAGATTTTAATTCTTGTCCTTGCTTATCCAAAAATACTGAAAACTCTTTTTCACATAAATCTATAAAACCAGGAGCAAAACACATAAAGTTCATACTTACTCTAGTATCCTCCTCTAAAGATGTTTCAAGGCCTTGCTCTTCAAAAACTATTTGCCCATTTTCTTTGCGATATATTTTAGTTCGCTCATTAATTTGCGTCAAACTATTATTCGCATCTACCGAACATACACCCCTACTTACTGTTCCGTTTTCGCTCAAGGTATTAGAAAGTTCGTACCCTAAAATACAATAGGTTTTTTCATTACATTGCTTTGTTAAAAAATCGTAAGCTTGTTTAAATGCATTTGCCCCATAATAATCATCTGCATTAATAACGGCAAATGGTTCCATCACAGTTCCCTTGGTACATAAAACCGCATGGGCTGTTCCCCATGGCTTTGTTCTTTCTGGGTTTACTAATTTCCCTTGCGTATATTTATCGATAGATTGATACACATAATCAGTGGCAATTTTACCTTTTAATTTAGGCTCAAATATGGCTTTAAAAGCATCACTAAAATCTTCTCTGATAATAAAAACTACTTTCCCAAAACCTGCTCGAATGGCATCATAAATTGAATAATCCATGATGGTTTCACCATTGGGACCAAAGCCCTCTGTTTGTTTTTGACTACCATATCTACTTGCCATTCCTGCCGCTAAAATCACTAATGTAGGTGCACTCATTGCCTTATTTTTTTATTTGTACTTTTACCTTCATAGGTGTTATACAATGCCCAAAAATAGTCGATTTTTATAATATAAAAAACAGTTGATAACAAAGCCTTTTATACAATCCATCCCCAGCTTTTCTAGTGCGCTTTTAAAGGTAGACACCCTAAGATTAGACACTATACACCCGGTAGTTAGTGGTAATAAATGGTATAAGCTTAACTATTATATAAAGGATGCATTACAACATAACAAAACCTTTATAGCTAGTTTTGGGGGGCCTTACTCTAACCATTTAGTGGCCCTTGCATTTGCTGCAAAATATCATGGATTAACAAGTATTGGTTATATCAGGGCTAATAATGGCGAGCCCATAACACCCATGATGCAAGAAGCCATGAATTATGGCATGCAATTACAGTTTTTAGGCAGAACAAATTTTCAAGAACAAAAAAATATAATTCTACAAAATAGATCTTCTCCTAATTATTTTATTTACGAAGGAGGCTATGGAAAATTAGGTGCCAAAGGTGCCGCTACTATCATGAAAGAATTGAATTCTTTAATTGAGATTACACAAATAAAATATGATGCTATTATTTGTGCAGTGGGTACAGGAACAATGATTTCCGGTATTATTAATGCTTCCGAAGACGGTCAACAAATAATTGGGATTCCTGTATTAAAAAACGAAGATAGTATACCAACAGAAATTAAAAACTTGTTAAACACCCCCTTTAAACCCTTTACTATTTTGCCCAACTTTCATGGAGGTGGTTATGCTAAAACTACTAAAGCACAACTCAATTTTATGAATCAATTTTGGGAGGAGGAAAAAATACCCACTGATATTGTATATACAGGTAAATTATTTTGGGCAGTAAAGCAATTATTAAATGCAAATTATTTTTCACAAGGCAAACGGCTATTAATCATACACAGCGGTGGTTTGCAAGGAAACAGATCTTTAGCTAAAGGTGTTTTGGATTTTTAAGATACCAAGTCGCATTCAAAAACTATTTCAAATTGTTTTTGAATTTTTTCTTTTACCTCTTCATAATTTACTTTACCCCCCAATTCTTTTTCTAAAGAAGTCACCGCTTTGCCCTGTATACCACAAGGAACAATGAATTCAAAATGGGACAAATCGGTATTCACATTTAAGGCAAACCCATGCATCGTAATCCATCTACTACATTTAATCCCCATGGCACAAATTTTTCGGGCCATAAAAGGATCCTCTGGATTTAACCATACCCCTGTTTCCCCCTTACTTCTTTCTCCTTTTAAACCATAGTCAGTCAAAACATTTATAATTACCTGCTCTAAGGATCTTAAATACCATCCTAAATCGGTTTTGAATTTATCTAAATCCAAAATGGGATAGCCTACTATTTGTTGTAAACCATGATAAGTAATATCTCCCCCTCTATTGATATGAAAAAACTCAATACCCAATTTTTTCAACTGCTCGTCGGAAACCAAAATATGTTCTTTTTTACCATTTTTCCCGAGGGTAAAAACTGGATTATGTTCCACCATCAGTAATCGATGTTCAGTAGAAGTACTAGTTAAATCCAGCTCTTTTTCTCTCGCAAGAGATTTAATTTGTGTATTGGCCGCCAACAAAGATTCTTGATAATCCCATATGGGCTGATAGGATTTAATCCCTAAATCTTCGAAAAACACTTTTTGACGCATAAAGACAAAGTTACAAACTAAGCTGCAATAACTTACTTTTGCATCATGTTAGATGATCAAGAATTGATTCAAGAAGAGAATAACGAAGAAGTATACGAACGACTCACCTTTATGGTTGATAAAGGGCAGGAACCTATGCGCATTGACAAATGGGTACAAATGAGAATTGAAGGTATGACTCGCAGTAAATTGCAAAATGGTATTGAGGGTGGTTTTTTAACTGTCAATGGCAAAGTGGTGAAAAGTAATTATCGTACAAGACCAGGTGACGAAGTTACTTATATGAGTTATGTAAATCCTGAATATACAGAGCTCAAAGCCGAGCCAATGAACTTGGATATTGTATATGAGGATGAGGCTGTAATGGTAATAAATAAACCTGCCAATATGGTAGTTCATCCAGGTATTGGAAATTATACAGGGACTTTATTAAATGGGGTCGCTCATCATTTACTTTCACAAAACCCCAATTTAAATGAGGAAGTATTACCCCGTTTTGGATTGGTTCACCGTATAGATAAAAATACCACTGGTCTTATTGTGCTCGCTAAAACCCCCGAAGCAGCTAGTCATTTAGCTAAACAGTTTTTTAACCATACGGTAGAGCGAAAATATATTGCTTTAGTTTGGGGCGATATGGAACAAGAGGAAGGTACCGTGGTGGCGCATATAGCACGACATAAAACCAATCGTAAAATGTTTGACGCTTATCCCGAAGGGGAAATTGGTAAACATGCTATTACCCATTATAAAGTAATTGAACGCTATAATTATGTAACCCTAGTTTCCTGTATTTTAGAAACAGGGCGTACACACCAAATTAGAGTACATATGAAACATATTGGTCACACTTTATTTAATGATAGTGAATATGGAGGCGATAAAATTTTAAAGGGAACTATTTATACTAAGTATCGTCAGTTTGTAGACAATTGTTTTGAAGCCTGCCCTCGTTGTGCACTTCATGCTGCTACGCTTGGATTCATACATCCAGTGACCGAAAAGAAAATGACATTTGAGAGTGAACTACCTGCTGATATGCAAGCAGCCATTAACAAATGGAAAAATTATAAAAACGCAGCACATAGTTTAGAGAAATAAAATATTTATTCCCATAAAAAAGCCCTCCACTAAGTGAAGGGCTTTTTTATAAACTGTATAATAAGTTGGTTTATTTTTTAGCAGCTGCTTGCATTGGCGACAATCCAGATGATTGACCACGTCCTACTGCTTTAAACTTAAACAAGTTAAATTTACTTGGCTCTGCTACATTTGGCCAGCTATTATTAGACTCGTCGATATCAGCAGTTTCACGCATTGGATCTAATTTAATAGACACTGCTTTTTTAGATGTCAAGAAAACTTTGGTTACTTTATTTTCGTTCTTTCTCCAAATTTGAGCAGGCATACGTTTTGTTTCTTTGCTACCATCTTCGAAAGTAAACTCTACAATAATAGGCATTACTAAACCACCTTTATTTAAGAAAGTAACTTCGTATAAATGATCATTGGCGTACTTTGCTTTTTCGTCATCAGTTAAAGCTTCTGGTGCATTACCAGAAGATGCTGGTTGTTTAGTTACAGAATCATAAGGCTCAATCCCACGATCGTATCTCCAATAAAAATCACGTAAAGTGGTATCTGCATCAGTTAAGAAAACAATGTTTTTATCTGTTCTATTTCTGATTTTTGAAATGTCTTCAAAATCACTTACAGCTGGCTTATCTAAACCTCTAGCTCCACCTCTACCCATACCGCCACCACGAGGACCCATTCCCATTCCGCCTGCAGGTGCTGCAGCATTTGCATCATATACGGCATGTTTAACAGTATCAATCGCTATATCACATGGGTCAATACTATAAAACCAACCTCTCCAGAACCAATCTAAATCTTCGGCAGAAGCATCTTCCATAGTTCTAAATAAATCGGCAGGTGTTGGATGTTTAAACGCCCAACGTCTAGCGTATTCTTTAAATGAATAATCAAATAAATCACGACCCATAATTGTTTCACGTAAAATATTTAAACCAGTAGCAGGTTTAGTATAGGCATTTGGGCCAAAGCCAATAATATTTTCACTATTTGTCATGATAGGCTCTAATTGATCCTTTGGTAATTTCATATAATCAACGATAGACCAAGCTGGACCACCACGAGAAGGGAATTTATTGTCGTACAACTCTTGCGTTAAATATTGTACAAATGAGTTTAAACCTTCATCCATCCATGACCATTGACGCTCGTCAGAGTTTACAATCATAGGGAAAAAGTTATGACCCACTTCGTGAATAACAACTCCTAACATACCATTCTTAGTAGCTTCTGTATAAGTACCATCTTTTTCGGTACGACCATAGTTAAAGCAAATCATTGGATACTCCATACCGTTAGCAGCTTCAATACTTTGTGCTACAGGGTAAGGATATGGAATTGAAAACTTAGAATAAGACTTAATAGTATGGGCAACTGCTTTAGAAGAAAACTTACGATATAAACCATAAGCTTCTTTTCCATAAGCACTCATGCTCATTACTTTCTTACCTTCTACATCAGTTGCTAAAGCGTCCCAAACAAATTTACGACTACTTCCAAAAGCAAAATCACGAACATTATCTGCATTAAACACCCAAGTTTTTTGTGTTTTTACTGGATTTTTTTCTGCATTTTTTGCTTCCTCTAAAGTCACAATCTCAACCGGTTCTTTAAAGGATGTTTGTGCTTTATTCCATCTAGCTAATTGAGCAGCAGTTAATACCGCAGGATAGTTTTGACATTGACCAGTAGCCATTACCACATGATCTCCAGGAACAGTGATAGCCACTTTATAATTACCAAATGTTAAAGCAAATTCTCCTCTGCCTGTAAACTGATGATGTTGCCATCCTTGGAAATCAGAATACACACATAAACGAGGATACCATTGTGTCATGGTAAATAAATAGTTGCCGTCTTCTGGAAAGAATTCAAAACCACCACGACCAGCAACCGTCATACGATCTGTAATCTTGTAATTCCAATCAATTTTAAAAGCAAATTTTTGACCTGGTTTTAAAGCTGTTGGCAACTCAATACGCATCATGGTTTTATTCACTGTGTATTTAAGTTTAGCACCTAATACATCAGTTACTTTTAAGATATTATCTCCCAAACCATTATCGGTAGTTTCTTCTTTTAGTTTGTCTAAAGTTGCTGGGGTCATACCTCTGCCTAAAGTACTAGACTCAGGGTAACCAGCGTTTTTAGTAGAGGAATGCTCATTTTCATCTAATTGTAACCAGATATAAGTTAACACATCAGGTGAATTATTAAAATAAGTAACCGTTTCGCTACCTGTTAATAATAAATTTTTCTCATCCAGTGTTGCTTTAATATCATAGTCAGCTCTTTGTTGCCAATACTTAGGGCCAGGTGCCCCACTCGCTGTACGATATTCGTTGGGCGTTGGCAAAATGGTTCCTAATTGTTCAAATTTGTTGCCATGATTTGAAGTAGGATTATTGCGAATGTCTTGCGCAATAATTACTGAGCAAGTGCTCAATAAAAAAATTCCAAGGGTCAGCAGTTTCTTCATTGTTGATTTTTTTCTATTAGATAATCGATACTATACGATCCAAAACCATATTTAAAGCAAAGGCAATAGCGATACCAGATCCAATCTGTAAATAACGTAATCGGCTTATTTTAAATAGGGATACGAATATAAATGAAATAATTAAAATTAAGCTAACTATGAGAAGCTGCCCCAACTCCAAACCTAAGTTAAAACTAAACAAAGGGCCAAGTATAGACTCCTCTTTACCCAATAAACTCTTCAAATAATTACTAAACCCCAAACCATGAATTAGGCCAAAAAACAGCGAAAAAAAGTAAATTATGGGGTATTTTGAGTCAAAATGGAAGGTTTTTACCCCAAAATTGGCAAAAGCGGTAATGAGTATGGTAACGGGAATAAGCAATTCAATAACCGCCGCTGGGAAGGAAACCCATTGAAGGGTGCTAAGGGCTAAGGTAATAGAATGACCAATGGTAAAAGAAGTAATTAAAACCAGCATTTTTTTCCAATCCTGCACCAGGTATCTTAGGGTTAAAGCTAGTATAAAAAGTATATGGTCGGACCCCCTTAAGTCGATGATATGTTTAAATCCTAAATGAAGATAAATGAAGAAATCGTCCATAAATGAAATTTTTATCTTGTTAAATTAATGAAGACCTTTGTAACGGACAAATAATTATCAAATGCATTTATTCGGTATCAAACCATTACTCACTGCTTTTATTGCCTTACTGCATCCTTTTTATGTTTCGGTAATAGAGATCGAACACAATGCAAAAGAATCTACAATAGAGATTAGTGTAAGAACTTTTACACCCGACCTTGAAAATAGAATCGAAAAAGAACTCAATTATAAACTTGATTTAGCCGACCCTAAACAAAAAACCAAAGCGGAAGAATACATCAATAAATATGTACAAAAAAAATTAGGTCTTATTATTAATGGCGTAAAAGGGAAAATTGACTTTGTAGGTTTTGAAATTCAAAAAGAAAGCACTTGGAGTTACTATGAAATAAAGAATGTTAAAGACTGTAAAAAAGTATTGGTTAACTGTGAAATCCTATTTGGTATTGACCCACAGCAAATTAATATCATACATGTAAAAGCCAATGGGCAAAGAAAAAGTTTTGAGCTCCCTGCCCCCAAAAATAGTGCCGAATTTAATTTTTAGCTATTCATTTTTAGTTATTGTTCCCATTTTGCATATACTTTAGCAGAAGCATACCCTACTAAAATTCCAATGGCCGCCCCCACTATCACATCCACTGGATAATGAACCCCTATATACACTTGTGCATAAGAAATGATTCCTGCCCATAAGAAAAACAAATAACTATAGTTTTTAAATAAGGGGCGTAAGGTTAAAAACATAAACATGGCAAAACCAAAATGATTGGCTGCATGTGAAGAGGTAAAACTAAAGCTTGTTAAACAATGATCAATCAATAAACGTGATTGATTCATGATAGCAGGATCATTACAAGGTCTTAATCGATGAAAAAAGGGTTTGCAAATATTACTACTAATTTGATCGGTAACAGCCACATTTACAACAGCTAGTATAATCCATTTAACTGTTTTGGCTTTCCATTTGTAAATTATATAAACTAGCAAGCAAACATAAAAAGGAATCCAATGTTCTGAGGTTCTCGCCCAAGGCAAAACCTTGTCTAAAAAGGAATTAGTCCAGCTGCCATTTATTTTGCTAAATAAGGCCTGATCATAGCTAATAAGGGTATCCCAAAAGTCTTGCATAGTGGCATAAAGATACAGCGAAGTGCAAAAAAATAAAGTAAATTTGCAGACCGATTTTAAAAGATAATATTAGCATCATGTCACTTATTAAAAGCATCTCCGGATTTAGAGGAACTATTGGTGGAAAACCTAACGATAACCTCACTCCTATTGATATTGTAAAATTTGCCTCTGCCTATGGCAGTTGGTTACAACAAAAATCTCCAGGGCCCAAAAAAGTAGTGGTGGGTCGTGATGGCCGAATTAGTGGCGAGATGGTAGAAGCCTTAGTAGAACAAAGTTTACTTGCCTTGGGTATTGATGTGATACATGTAGGATTAAGCACAACCCCCACTGTAGAAATGGCTGTTGTTTTTGAAAACGCAGACGGAGGTATTATTTTAACAGCAAGTCATAATCCTAAAGAATGGAATGCCTTAAAACTATTAAACGAAAAGGGTGAGTTTGTAAATGCCGAAGAAGGTAAAACTATTTTACAGTTGGCAGCCAACGAAGATTTTAATTATGCGTTTGTTGATAAAATGGGGAAGGTAATTAACAATGATACCAGTTTACAAAAACATATTGACGCTATTTTACAATACCCTTTAGTGGATGTACAAGCCATTAAAGCGGCTAATTTTAGTGTCGTTTTGGATGCCATTAATAGTTCGGGAGCCTTTACCGTGCCAGCCTTACTAAAGGCAATTGGTGTAGAAAAATGTACAGTTTTAAATGGTGAAATGACAGGTAATTTTGCCCATAATCCAGAACCTTTAAAAGAACATCTAACAGAACTTTGCAATACAGTTGTAAAGCAGAAAGCACATTTAGGTATAGCAGTTGATCCTGATGTAGATAGATTGTGTTTTGTAAGTGAGGATGGTGAATTATTTGGAGAGGAATACACATTAGTAGCAGTCGCTGATTATATTTTACAACATAAAAAGGGCGCTACAGTTAGCAATTTATCTTCTACACGTGCCCTAAGGGATGTGACGGAAAAACATGGAGGTAACTATTTTGCAAGTGCTGTTGGCGAAGTAAATGTGGTTACAAAAATGAAAAATGAAAAAGCTGTAATTGGTGGTGAAGGAAATGGAGGCATTATTGTTCCCGATTTACATTATGGCAGAGATGCTTTAATAGGTATTGCTTTGTTTTTAACCCATTTAGCAAAAACCAAATTAAGCGCTTCTGCATTAAGAGCTAGCTATCCTGCATATTTTATGAGCAAGAAAAAGATGGATCTTAATCCTACCCTTTCTTTAGAAAAAATATTTACCAAATTAGAGAATGAATTTGGCAGCTACCCTATCAATAGAGAAGATGGGTTTAAAATTGATTTTGAAAACGAATGGGTACATTTAAGATCTAGCAATACAGAACCCATTATTCGTATTTATACCGAAGCCCCAAATCAAAAGGCGGCCGACGAATTAGCGGATAAAATCATTGCCATAATTGGAACAATTAAGTAATTTAGCCTAGATGGAAAGAATTTATTTTGACAATGCTGCCACTACTTCTTTAGAGCCAAGAGTACTAGAAGCTATGATGCCATTTTTTACAGAAAAATTTGGCAACCCCTCCTCTATTTATAGTTACGGACGCGAAACTAGAATGGCGGTGGAACAAGCAAGAAAATCGGTAGCAAAAAACCTAGGTGCTAAACCCTCCGAAATATTTTTTACAAGTGGCGGAACAGAAAGTAGCAACACTGTTTTGCATGCCGCAGTTTACGACTTGGGCTGTAAACATATTATAAGCTCTCCAATAGAGCACCATGCAACTTTACATACAGTCGAATTTTTAGCCAAAACAGCTGGGGTAGAACTTAGTTATGTACAAATTTTACCAAATGGTCATATTGATATTGCACATTTAGAAAGTTTATTAGCGCAAAATTCTTTTAAGACTATTGTAAGTATAATGCATGCTAATAATGAAATTGGCAACATGATCGACCTTGATTTAGTGGGTACCCTTTGTAAAAAATACGAGGCCTACTTTCATAGCGATACGGTGCAAACTGTTGGGCATTTCCCTTTTAATCTACAGCAAACGCCCGTGGATTTCATAACTGGCGCAGGACATAAATTTCATGGCCCAAAAGGCGTAGGTATTTTATATATTAACGAAAATATAAAAATTTCACCCTTAGTTCATGGTGGTGCACAGGAAAGAAATATGCGCGCTGGTACCGAGAACTTATATGGTATTGTGGGTTTTGCGAAAGCCCTCGAAATTGCCACTGAGGAATATGAAGCTCAAAGTGTTTATATTAATTCACTTAGAAAGTACATGCATGACGAATTGTTAAAGTTTATCCCAGGTGTAAGTTTTAATGGAGATAGTTTTGGAAGTAGTTTATATACTTTACTTAGCGTTAATTTCCCTAAAAACGAAAAGTCCGAGATGATGTTATTTAATTTAGATATTCATCATATTTGCGCTAGTGGCGGCAGTGCATGTTCAAGTGGTGCGCAACAAGGTTCACATGTAATTGCCGCCTTAAATAAGGGCAATGATATTGCGACCATTCGTTTCTCCTTTTGCAAACACAATACTAAGCAAGAAATTGATAAAGTAATAAGTACATTAAAAGAGCTTTTATAAGTTAAACATACTTAAAATAAACCCATAAAAAAGGGCTGCCCATGAGCAGCCCTTTTTTTATATTGTAATTAGAAACTACTTTACTGCTTTAGCATCCTGCTCCATTTGAGTGATTGCACCTGTTAACTGATACGCAGTTAAAGCATCTTGCACAAATGACATTTGCTTATTCGCTAAATTATTAGGCTTGCCCTGATAAGCTAATTGAACATTTTGCATAAACTGGTCTTCGGACATACTCTCCCCCATTGATCGATAATAGGCTGTTTGTTGCTTAAGATCCTTTAACAAAGATGCCGAAACCTTTTTGGCTAAATTTAATTCGCCAGAAGCGTAACAAGCTTGTAAAAACAAATAAGAGAAATAGTTATGCTGATTACCTCTATTAGAAGTCATGCCATAGGGGAAATTCTTTTCGTTGGTTTCGCTGTCTAATTTTCTCAATACTTTTTGGGCGCTATCTTTTTTACCAGCTGCCACTAAAGATTGTGCTACTTGCGCAAATGTTAAACGAATTGAATTTAAATGACGACGATTCTCTTCATCATAATACACATTTGGATTTTTGGCATTACCAAAAGCGAACTTAGTCATTAAATTAGTATACGCCACATCTGCATCCACTGCTCCTTCTCCAAGTGTTGGCACTAATAAATAAGACATACCAGTTTGACGAACATATTTATCTAAGCCTAGTTCTTTTAACTCTTGAGTTGAGGTAAAACAAACAGGACGTTTAAACTGAGAAGTAGCAATAATCGCATAAATAGCTAATTCATTTTTAACCATGTATTGACGTCCAGGATTGAAATCAATTAATAATTGATCAACAATATTATCACCAGGCTTTGAAATTCCAGAAGCAATGGCATTTGCCTTGTTTACTGGAACAGAAAACTTGTGTGTAGGGAAAATATTAACTGGACCTTCGTTCGTTGATGCTTGATATTTACCTGTTTTATCTCCAACCACATAACGCAAAATAGAATCTAAATTAAAATATCTTTTTTCTCCGAATTCTGGTAAGGCATTATAATAAGCGGCGTTTAATTTATTGCCTGCCACTTGGTCTTCGTCAAAAATAACATCAAATTTATCACTCTTATTAACCTTATAACGAAGCTCTTTCATATACCAATCAGAACCTAATAAACTATTAACCACTACACGCACATCAGGACGAATGCCTTCTACTTCCTGAGCATACCATAAAGGATAGGTGTCATTATCTCCAAAAGAAAATAAGATTGCATTGGGAGGACAAGATTCTAAATAATTACGTGCTAAATCTCTTGGCAAAGTTTTTTGACTTCTATCATGATCATCCCATTCCTGCTGTGCCATTAAAGTAGGCACGGCTAAAATGCATACTAAGGTGGCTAAAGTAGCTGCCACTTTTTGATTCACCACTCTAGATAACCATACGGCAA
Organism: Bacteroidota bacterium; assembly: GCA_947452905.1. Lineage (GTDB taxonomy): Bacteria > Bacteroidota > Bacteroidia > Chitinophagales > Chitinophagaceae > Sediminibacterium. The sequence goes on from CANGEP010000004.1 coordinate 62,820, forward strand.
TTTGCAATACGCCTAAACCTATCCAGATAGCAAATGCATAAAACGAACCTACATATGCATAATCACGTTCACGAGGCTGTAAGGTTACTTGATTTAAATAAATTACAATCGCAATACCTGTAAAGAAGAATAATAAGCCCGTTACTACAAAATCTTTTTTTGCAGTTTGGTACTGGAATATAAAACCAATAATTCCTAAAATAAAAGGCAACATAAATAAATTATTATGTGCTTTATTTTGATTTTTAATGGTATCCGGTAGTTTATTTTGATCTCCAAAAAATAAATTATCTACTACTGAGATACCTGTCCCAAAATTACCATCTCTTACATTTCCAAATCCTTGTAAATCGTTTTGTTTGCCCGCAAAGTTCCAAAGAAAATAACGGAGGTACATAAAACCAAACTGATAATTAGTAAAGTATTTGATATTGTCTCTTAAAGTAGGTGCTTCCCCGTCTACTACACCTGCAAAAGCTTTATAGCTATCCATTTGACCACGGTCATTGTCGGAATCCCACATTCTTGGAAATAAGTGCGCTGAAGGGGCAGAGGTCCAATCTCTTTTATAATTTTTTCCGGCTAATTCATAATTTTTAGGCCCTTTCACATATTGATCACTTCCCTCTACATTATCAACTTTATCAACATAATCTGGTCCAAATAAAATAGGCCAGTCACCATATTGCTCTCTACCTAAATAACCCACCAATGTTACAGGATTATCTACATTGTACATGTCCACGGAAGGATCTGCATTGGAACGAACCATTGTTGTTAAATAACTAGTGTATCCTAGTAAAAAGAAAACAGTTGACCAAATGCCTAATTTTAAGAAGTAAAACCCTTTTTTATTGGCATAACGAATGCCAAAATGTAAAATAACTGCAACGAGTACAAAGAAAGCAATAAAACCAGAAAAGAAAGGCAAGCCCATAGAGTTAACAAAAGCAACATCAAAAGCACCTGCCCATTTAATAGTATACTGAATTAAAAATACTTGAATAAAACCAGTAATTACCACGCCAATAAAGAAAGCCACTATACCACCTTTCCAACTAGGCTTGTAGTTTCTGAAATAATAAACCATTACAATAGCTGGGATAGTTAATAAGTTTAATAAGTGAACACCTATAGAAATTCCCATCATGTAAAAAATGAAAATAATCCATTTATCAGCACCCGGTTGACCCGCTTTATGTTCCCATTTTAAAATGGCCCAAAAAACTAGCGCAGTAAAAAATGAACTCAAGGCATATACTTCTCCTTCAACTGCACTGTACCAAAAAGAATCACTAAAAGTATAGGCAAGCGCTCCTACTATACCAGCACCCATGATTAAAATAATTTGACCATTACTTAAAGCTTCTTCGCCTTTTTGCACCATTCGCTTAGCAAAGTGCGTAATAGTCCAAAACAAAAACATGATGGTAAACCCACTCGCTAAAGCGCTCATGGTATTAACCGCCTTAGCTGCAGTTAATGGATTGTCTCCAAAAAGAATTACAAAAATACGACCTAATAATACAAACATGGGGGCTCCTGGCGGATGCGGAATTTGTAATTTATAAGCACTACTTATAAACTCGCCACAATCCCAAAAACTACCTGTAGCTTCTGTAGTCATTACATATACAGTACAAGCAATTAGGGTTACCAACCATCCCGTCCAATTATTTACTTTTTTAAAGTCCATTTTTACACTTTTTAGTACTTGCAAACTTAACCATAATGGGGCAAAATTGGAAATATATAGGCGGATTAAGAATATTTTAAGATTTCCGGGTTCCCCTTAGGTTTTTTATCTTTGCACCCCATGAGTAATAAACGTTCTGTAGCTTTTCACACCCTTGGCTGTAAACTTAATTTTTCAGAGACATCCACCCTTTCTAGACAACTAGAAATGGAAGGGTTTGAAAAAAAGGCATTTACAGATGTGGCAGACGTATATGTTATTAATACCTGCTCCGTTACCGAGAATGCCGACAAAGAATGTAGACAACTGGTTAGACGTATTCAAAGACAGGCGCCTGAGAGCTTTGTAGTTATTACAGGTTGTTATGCGCAATTAAAACCTACCGAAATTTCACAAATTCCTGGGGTGGATTTAGTTTTAGGTGCTGCGGAAAAATTTAACTTGGTTCAACATTTAAGTAGTTTAACCAAAGGCGCTGAAGCAACTATTTCAAGTTGTGATATTGATGCGGTTACAGGTTTTCATGCCTCCTACTCTGTAAACGATCGTACACGTACTTTTTTAAAAGTACAGGATGGTTGTGATTATAGTTGTTCTTTTTGCACAATCCCTATGGCTAGAGGAAAAAGCAGAAGCGATAGTATTGATAATGTAGTGAAACAAGCACAAGAACTAGCATTAGCAGGAGTTAAAGAAATTGTTTTAACTGGCATTAATTTAGGCGATTTTGGCAAAGGGCAAGACGGAGGAAAGAATCAGGTGGAAAGTTTTTTTGAATTAATCAAAGCCTTAGAAACCAATACCGAAATTCCACGTTACCGCATATCTTCCATTGAACCTAATTTATTAACCAACGAAATTATTGATTGGGTGGCAGACAGTAAAAAATTCATGCCCCATTTTCATATTCCTTTACAATCTGGATCTGACGCTGTTTTAAAATTAATGCAACGCCGATATAATACCGATTTATATCAGAGCCGTATTAATAGTATAAAAGAAAAAATGCCTCACGCCTGTATTGGAGTGGATGTAATCGTTGGATCGCCAGGAGAAACAGAAGCTTATTTTAAAGAGAGCTTTGATTTTATTCATAGCCTCGATATTTCTTACTTACATGTTTTTACTTATTCCGAGAGAGCCGCTACTAAAGCATTAGACATAAAACCAGTTGTTCCAATTTCAATTAGACAAAATCGTAATAAAATACTCCGAAATTTATCTTATCAAAAGCAACAATATTTTGCTGCACAACATTTAGGTGAAACTAGAAAAGTGCTGTTTGAATCCATCAAACAAAAAGAGGAAGACGAGATGGCTATGCTCGAAGGCTATACCGATAATTACATTAGAATAACAACTCCTTATAGAGAAGAATGGAGCAATCAAATTATAGATTGGACTATCGTATAAAATTTATCGAAGCGAAACTTCTTCTGTTTTAAATTCTACAATCATCATCATATTGATACTTTCAAGTCTTACAAAAACAGATTTTTTACCCGATTTAACCACTTCACCTCTCTGTCCCATAAATAATCCTTGATTAATAGATACTTTAGATTGAGCAGGTATATTGGCCATATCCACTACTTGAATAGAAGTGTTTGATAAACCTAGGTATTTTCTAATTTCTTCAATTTCATTGTCTCTTATAATGGCGGGCTTTCTTTCAAAATAAAGAAAATTAACTACCCCAATAGTAGATAAAATTTTAGAGTGATCGGCTTTGGACGCTTTAATGAAAACATAAGAACGAAATAATGGCTCTTCAATTATTTTTTTTCGATCGGACCATTGCCTCTCTCTTTTTTGCACTGGACACCAAGATTCAAAGCCTTTTTGCATAAGCAGTCCATCCACTTTTTTCTCCCATTTCGATTTTGTATAAATAACATGCCATCTTTTAATGGCATCCTCTTTTACTTCTTTCATAAATCTTAATTCACCTTTTTTGCAATGAGATTACTGGGGAATATAATTTCATTGATTAAATTACTTGTTTCGTTAATTTGCTTGTCTTTGGCCACTAGTTTTAACCAAGCTTGATATCTATCTTGTTTGGTTTTATCTGGGTTGTTATAATACTTTTCGTGATCTGCTTTTAAGAAGGCCACTTGCATGGGCTCTTTTAATTTAAGCATAGACTCGTTTTGTTGCATTACTTGTTGCACTTGCTTCTTATATGCTTTGTATTTATTGATCTCCAAAAATACGGGGCGATCCATTTGGGTAGAAATCCATTGCAAGTTTTGTTTAAAACGAACCACAGCAGTATCATTGGCCATTTTTTGATTGGCTTTGGCTGAAACTTGATCAATAAAAGAACCATTTGACCAAGGTTGAAATTTAGCTCTTAAAGTTTCATCCCAATCCAAAGAAGCAGGGTTATCTCTTTCTCTGTATTTAAGTAATTCATACTCGTCAGGTAATACAATATCGGATGCCACTCCTTTTTTCTGAGTGGATGAACCAGTAACTCTATAAAATTTTTGGAAGGTTAACTTTACTGCACCATACTCCGTTTGAATACCTAAAGAATCGAGCGGTTTACCAAAGGCAATATTTCTTTGCACAGTACCTTTCCCATAAGTGGAGGTACTTCCAATAATTATACCTCTTTTGTAATCTTGAATAGCGGCGGCAAAAATTTCACTTGCCGATGCACTAAACTCATTTACCATAACTGCTAAAGGACCATCATAAATAGTTCCAGGTGTTTCGTCGGCCAAAGTTTGTGTACGCCCCTCCTTGTCTCTTACTTGAACGACCGGTCCTTTATCAATAAATAAACCAACCATTTGAACCACTTCATATAAGGACCCACCACCATTATATCTGATATCAATTACAATACCCTTTACTTTTTCTGCTTTTAATTTTTCTACTTCCTTAGCCACATCTTTAGAACATCTTGCGCCATCAGCTCTGTCAAAATCGGCATAAAAATCGGGCAAAAATATGTATCCAATTTTTTCATTGCCTTTAGTAATCACAGCGCTTCTAGCATAACTTTCATCTAATATTATTTTTTCTCTTTTTAAGGCAACCACTTTAATACTTCCGTCTAGCTTTTTTACAGTCAATCTAACTTCAGTACCCAAATCGCCACGTATTAATTTAACAGCGTCCGTAGTTTCATATCCTGCAATATCCACAGGCTCTTCGGCACCTTGTGCAATTTTAATAATTACATCATTAGCTACCAATTGCCCCGATTTCCAAGCAGCTCCACCTGGTTGAATACTCGCAATTTTAACGCCATTTTCATCGGCACCTAATTGAGCTCCAATACCATAAAAAACGCCACTCATTTGCTCAGAGAAGGATCTTTTTTCAACGGGTGCAAAATAATCGGTATGAGGATCCATTAAGCCCGTTATGCAATTTAAAAATGCTTCAAACCTTTTCTCTTTGGTAAATGTTTTATCTGATTGCTCAAATTTCTTATGATAAATTTTAGCAATGGCTGCTCTTGCCTCAGTTTCTAAGACCGAATCAGATTTGTATTCAAATTTTTCAGCAGGCTTAGCTTTAGTTGCAGTGTCTGGTTTTGCTTTTACTCTATTCTCTCTTTCTTCTTGTAAGCTAACAAATCTCTCTAGGGTTTTATATTTTATAATTTTAACCCATCTTTCATATCGCTCTTTTTCATTGGCAGGGAAAGACAAACTATCTGCATCTAATATAACCGAATCATTTTCTGAAAAATTAAATGGCTTAGCAATTACCTGGTCAAAAAGTACTCGTATTTCTTTAGCCCTTCTTTCATACATAGCACTTGCAGTAGGTTCAAAACTTATAGTGGCTCCAAAGATTTCGTCATCAATTTTAGTTTGGAATGTTTTTAAAGAGTCTATATCGGTTTGTAGTAAAATATTTTTATCCCCATCCAATACCTTTAAGTAAGCATCAAATACATCTTTTGAAAAAACATCATCTATTTTTCTAGGACTATAATGTTCGGAGACCAATAAATGTCCAATGGTAGACAATAATTTACGATGTCTTAACTCGGTTGGTTCTCCTTCTGATTTTGAAATGCTTTTGAAAGCAAAAAATAATCCGCCCATCAATACTACAGTGGCCAAAAATTTCCACTTATTTTGTTTTACATATGTCATAATATCTCGCATGAAGAATTCCAAAAATAGCGTAAAATGCCTATTGGAGGATGTAAATGAGAATAAAGAGCCTGTTTTTATCATAATTTTATAAAAACATGCTCAACTTGTTTTATAGATTACACATTTAACGTATTTTTGCGACCCAAAATGGAGGGTATAGCTCAGTAGGTTAGAGCGACAGTTTGTGGCACTGTAGGTCGTGGGTTCGAGACCCATTACTCTCCCCGGAGAAACCCACCCTTAATTGGGTGGGTTTTTTCATTAAATCAATTATCATGCGTCATTTGTTAATTCCGATTTTAACAGCAGGCTTTAGCCTTTTGTTAGTTTGGATTTTGGTTAAAATACTTATCGTTGAAAGCCAAAAAGCATGGAGAGAGGCTTGTAAGCATTTTACAATCGAAAATATACTCCCTGCTCAAAAATTAAACACCAGTTTAGCTAAGCTCTCCCCATTTATTGACGAAAAATTAGACCAGTTTTTTAAAACCCAATTGCCCCAAAAAATGCCTATGATTTCGATGTTCATTGGCGAAAAAACAAGCACAGAGCTTAAACAGGTGTTTAAACAAGAACTTGATACCCTTTTTCCCGATTTTATTTATCAATGGGGGAATTCAACTATTACAGGCTTAGTAAATGAAACTCCAAAGTGGGAAGCACTCATTTCAACTGAAATTCAAAAAAGAACAACCCCTTTATACATTTTAGCTTTTATACTTGGTATTACCTGGGGTTGCTTGCTTTTGTTACTCATTTAGCCTCTTCAATTGCCGTTTATATAAACATTCGTCCATCCCTAAATTTAAACACAGATATTTGCGGTCTCCAATAAACAAAATAGCTCATTTAGCGTCTTATATAATATGAAAACTACAATCACCTTCTTTTTAGTACTCTTAGTACAAATTTCTTCCTTTGCACAAATGCCTGGCGGCGCTCGTTCGGGTGCAGGCAATATGAACATGGGGCATTTTTATGGCAAAGTAGTGGATGCCAATAAAAAAGGAATTGATGGAGCTACCGTTCAATTAAAAACAAGCAAGTTTGACGCTGCCACTAAAAAAACAACAGATGTAATAACAGGCACCATGTTAAGTGCTGCCAACGGCGACTTTAGTTTTGAAAACCTTGGTTTGATGGGAAATTACAAGCTAGTGATTACCGCCATAGGTTATAAAAAATATGAAAAAGCGGTGAGCTTTGGCATAAAAATGACTCCGGGGCAAAATATGCAAGATATGATGGCCTTAGTGGATAAAGATTTAGGAAATATAAAATTAGAAGAAAATCCAAACGAATTAGCGAGTGTTACAGTAACCTCTACTGCAAAACCACAATTTGAGATGGGGATTGATCGCAAGGTTTTTAACGTTGATAAAAACTTAACTAGTACAGGACAAACCGCTGTAGAAGTAATGAAAAGCATCCCTAATTTAAATGTGGACATTGATGGCAATGTAACTTTAAGAAATGCAGCACCCACTTTATTAATTGACAATCGTCCTACTACATTAACGATGGATCAGATTCCAGCCGATATCATTGATCGTGTAGAAATTATCACTAACCCTTCTGCAAAATATGATGCCACAGGCGGTAATGCGGGTATCTTAAATATAGTATTAAAAAAGAATCGTAAAAATGGTTACAATGGAGGTTTAAGAACTGGAATTGATATGCGTGGTAAGTTTAATGGTGGTGGAGATATGAATATTAGAGATAGTAAATTCAATTTTTCTTTAAATGCTAATGTGAATGGCCGAAAATCAATTAGCACTTCTACCAGTGATCGTCAAATTTTAGGCGCGAAATTACCTACCGATGTACAAACTATCAATAATAGCACAGGTAATGGTTCTTTTGATTTTTATAGAGCAGGAGTAGATTATTTTGCCGACAACCGTAATACATTCTCTTTGTATGGTAATATTATGCAAGGGGGCATGGGCTCTTCTGGCACACAAACTATTGACTCCATCATTAATAGCAATAGAAAAGGATACTCATTAACCAATAGTTCAAAATTTAATTTCTTGAATAAGGGTGCACAATTAAGTTACAAGCATTTATTCGAAGAAAAAGGACATGAACTTTCGGCCGACTTTAATTACAACCAAGCAGATAACAATAACTGGTCACTTATTAATTCTAGTATTTTAAATCAAAGAAGTACAGGTAATGGAAATAATAAAAACTATTCTTTTAATATTGACTATGCACGTGAATTAAGTGCTAATTCAAAATTTGAAGCAGGTTTAAAATACAATGACAGAAGTGAATACAACAAAAGAGACCAATTTAGACCTAATAGCCAAGGTATCGAAACCTTAATTGATGCTTTAAGTAGCCAATATCAATATGGTGAAAAAGTATATGCCGCCTACACTAACTTTAATACCAAAGTAGATAAGTGGAGCTTTCAATTAGGTTTAAGAGCAGAAAGCCGTTCTTACGCTGGTAATATTTTAAACAAAGCAGGAAAAGATTCATTACCCTTTACTACTAGCTACCCTATTTCTTTATTCCCTAGTGCATTTATTAATTATAAATTAAATGACAAACAAGATTTTCAAATCAATTACTCTAAAAGAATTAGCCCTCCAAATTTCTTCCAGTTATTACCTTTCCCTGATTATAGCGATCCACAAAATATTAGTATTGGTAACCCTGGTTTAAAACCTCAGTTTACACACTCATTCGAAGTAGCTTATAATAATGCTTATCAAAAAGGTTCTAACTTTTTAGCTACTGCCTATTACAAATATAGTACCGACTTAATTACAAGTTATGTATACCGAGATATTAATCGTGCGAGCGCCAATTTAGATAGTGCTTATTTTAGTTCTTCTATAAATGCCAACACTGCAACTGTATATGGATTAGAATTAAGTAATAAAACAGCCATTACCAAGTGGTGGGATATGAACTTAAGTTTTAACTTATTCAAATCGGCCATCAACGCAACTATTCCCGGTCAAAACGTGAATAATGATTTAACAAGCTGGTTTAGTAAAATGAATAATACTTTTAAATTCCCTAAAGGATACTCCTTCCAATTTAGTGGCCAATACCAAGCCAAAACTATATTGCCTCCAGGGGGAAGTAGTGCAGGCGGTGGATTTGGCGGTAGAGGAATGGGAGGTGGAGGAGGATTTGGTGGACCTCAATCAACAGCACAAGGATATAATTTTCCTTCCTATGATTTTGATATGGCCATTAAAAAAGATTGGACACTTTCCGGAGGAAGAACAGCAAGTTTATCTTTTAGTGTGAACGATGTATTTAAGACAAGAGTAAATAAAACTTATTCTGAAAGCCAATACTTTATTCAAACGGTTAGCCGTGTAAGAGATCAACAAATGTTTAGAGTTAACTTCTCTTATCGTTTTGGTAAGTTTGATGTTAACTTACTTAGAAGAAAAAGTAACAAAGGAGATGACGGCGGTGGCATGGATCAAATGCCTCAGTAAAATTTAACTACTATTTTTCGGACTTTCCTGTAAGCATAGGAACAAAAGAGAATTCTTCAAAGGATTCTCTTTTTTCTTTGCCATCTTTTTTCTTGGTCAAACGAAGCATTCTTTGTGCCGTTTCGGATTCATCTACTGGTATCACCATCAGGCCTCCTAATTTTAATTGTTGCCATAATTTTTCAGGTACATTAGGCGCAGCGGCTGTAATTAATATTTTGTCAAATGGAGCTATTTCGGGAAGACCTTCGAATCCATCTCCAAAAAAGAAATGAACCTCTGGAAATTTATCTTTAAATAGATACCCACTTGTTTTATTAGAGAGTTCAATTTGCCTTTCAATGGTATACACTTTGGCCCCCATAGCAGCTAAAATAGTGGTTTGATACATACTCCCAGTTCCAATCTCCAACACTTTATCTCCTGGCTTTATTTGTAATAATTGTGTTTGATAAGCCACCGTGTAGGGTTGTGAAATAGTTTGATTGGCAGCTATTGGAAAGGCACGATCCTCGTAGGCTATTTTGTCAAAGGCTGAATCTAAAAAGAAATGCCTGGGTATAGTGTTGATAGCTTCTAATACTGCTGCATCAGTGATGCCTTTTGTTTTTAGCAACTCTACCAATTGCCTTCTTAAGCCTTTATGTAAATAAGCATCTTCTAGTTTTCTCATGCAAAAAATTAATTTAATTGCATGTCTGCAATAATACCTTTTATTTTATCTTGTAATTGTTGATAGGTAATATCAAATGCTGCTGCATTTTGTAAAGAAGTATGCACACTAAAATAAAATTTAATTTTAGGTTCAGTACCACTTGGACGAGCAGATATTTTACTGCCATCTTCGGTTAAAAATTGTAACACATTGCTTTTTGGCAAATCAATTTTCCAGGATTCCCCTGTCATTAAATTTTTACCTGTTTGCAATTCATAATCTAGCAAAGTAGCCACTTTTGATCCATTGATAGTTACTGGCGGATTTTGGCGATACCCCTGCATCATTTGCGCAATCTCCTGTTGGCCATTCATTCCCTTTTTGGTAATGCTAATTAAATTCTCATAGTAAAACCCATATTTAATATACAACTCAATCATTTTATCAAACAAAGTTTTACCCTTGCTTTTTTCATAAGCAGCCATCTCACATAATAAAGCCACCGCACTTACTGCATCCTTATCTCTAATTTGATCACCTATCATTAATCCAAAACTCTCTTCCCCACCAATCACATAATTTTCTTTGCCTTCTTTTTCCTTAACCAATTCAGCTATCCATTTAAATCCAGTTAATACATTATAACAGTTAACCTGATTTTGTTTGGCAACCTCATTGATCATTTCGGTTGTTACAATCGTAGTTACAACCATATCATTAGGCTTGGCAATACCTTTTGCACGTCTTGCTTCCATCATATAGGCGAATGCTAATACAGCCGTTTGATTGCCATTCATTAATACCCATTCTCCTTTATGATTTTTAACACCCACGCCCACTCTATCAGCATCCGGATCGGTACCTAATAAGATATCGGCGTCCATAGCCTTTGCTTTTGCCAAACCAATACTCATAGTTTCACTTTCCTCTGGATTAGGATAAGCAACTGTGGGAAAATTTCCGTCGGGGATAGATTGTTCCTCCACAACATGCACATTTTTAAAACCAAATGCAGATAATACATTGGGCACTAATGTAATGCCGGTGCCATGAATTGGCGTGTATACAATTTTTAAATCGCTTTGTTGTTCAATGATTTCTGGATAAACGCTTAAAGACTTTACCATTTTAATGTATGCCTCATCCATATCCTTACCCAATAATTGAATATTCGCTTCCCCACCCGTCCATTTCACATCATCTACCGATTGTATAGCTTCCACTTCGGTTATTACATTTTTATCGTGAGGGGGTACTAATTGCCCGCCATCATTCCAATAGGCTTTATACCCATTATACTCTTTAGGATTGTGAGAAGCAGTACAAACAACACCTGCTTTACATTGCAGAGATCTAATAGCAAAACTAAGTTCGGGGGTTGGTCGTAAAGCCTCAAACAAATAAACAGTTAATCCATTGGCAGCAAAAACCTGCGCTGTTGTTTCGGCAAAAAACCTTGAATTATTTCTGCTATCATGCCCTATAGCTACACTCATTTTTTCTCCTGGATAGGTTTTATTTAAATAATTAGCAAAACCCTGTGTAGCCATACCAATAGTATACTTATTGATGCGATTAGTACCCACACCCATGATGCCCCTTAAACCACCTGTACCAAATTCCAGATTTTTATAAAAAGATTCTTCTAGTTCATTTTGATTGCTAGCTTGTAAATCCTGTATGGTTTTTTTAGTGTTTTCGTCATAATTACCAGCTAACCATGTAGCTACTTTTTGTTCGATATTAGCATTCATAAAGAGATCATTTTAAGGTATTACCCAACTAAGACGGCAAATTAAATAATTCCAAGTAAAAAAGAGCCGAAAACAAGCTAAATTTGTGTTGGTACTTTAAATACTTTTAAATCAAAAATATGGCATTGGTTGCTGAAATTATTTTTATCCTCCTTACAAGCTTGGCTTTATTTAGCTTCGCCAAAAAACTAGGTAAAATTGGACGCAATATACACTTAGGGAAAGCAGTGATTATTAATGATCAAAAGGCATCCAGATTTAAAAACATTTTACTTTTAGCTTTCGGACAAAAGAAAATGTTTCGTAATCCATTAGTAGCCATTTTACACTTATTTGTGTATGTTGGTTTTATTATCATAAATATTGAATTATTAGAAATAATCTTAGATGGTATCACCGGCAGCCACCGATTATTTAAACCTTATTTAGGTAACGCTTATAATTTTTTAATAAATAGTTTCGAAATACTAGCTGCATTGGTACTATTTGCTTGTATTGTTTTCTTATGCCGAAGAAATATAATTAAACTAAAAAGATTTGTTAGCAAAGATTTAAAAGGCTGGCCAAGCACCGATGCTAATTTAATATTAGCAATTGAAATTGTACTCATGAGTTTGTTTTTACTAATGAACGCTGCCGATAAGGAAAGTAATTTTATAGTATCTAGACATTTACGTCCCTATATACAAAACTATAGCCCTTCCACATTAAGCCTTATTGAAGAAAGTTGTTGGTGGTTGCATATTTTAGGTATTTATGCTTTTATGAACTATTTACCCTATTCCAAACATTTACATATTATTTTGGCCTTCCCCAATGCGTATTATGCCCCATTAGTTCCTAAAGGCCAAATGCATAATATGCCATCGGTGCAAAACGAGGTACTATATGCTATGCAACCCGAACTAGCGCCAGCGGAAGCGACCGTTCCTGATAAATTTGGTGCTACCGATGTAATGGATTTAAGTTGGAAAAATTTAATGGATGCTTATAGCTGTACCGAGTGTGGAAGATGCAGTACTGCCTGCCCTGCGAATGCCACCGGAAAATTACTAAGCCCTCGAAAAATTATGATGGCTACCCGAGATAGGTTAGAGGAGGTTGGAGAAAACATAGACAAAAACAAACAATTTGTTGCAGATGGCAAAACACTTTTACATGATTATATTACGGTAGAGGAATTAAGAGCTTGTACCACTTGTAATGCCTGTGTTGAAGAATGTCCAGTAAGTATTTCTCCTTTGGATATTATCATTGAATTAAGAAGATCATTGATAATGGAGCAAAGTAATGCGCCAAGTGAATGGAATGGAATGTTTAGTAATATTGAAAACAATTTTGCACCTTGGAAATTCTCTCCAGACGATAGAGATGCTTGGGCAAAATAAGGATAAAATATAATTATGAAAGTAAATACAATGGCTGAGATGATGGCTAATGGACAAACACCTGAAATACTTTTCTGGGTGGGTTGTGCGGGTAGTTTTGACCAAAGAGCACAAAAGATAACCAGCGCTTTTGCCACCATACTAGATAAAACCAATATTAATTATGCCATTTTAGGAAAAGAAGAAGCATGTACTGGCGACCCTGCTCGTAGAGCTGGGAATGAGTTTATGTTTCAAATGATGGCCTATCAAAATATTCAAACTTTAAATGGCTACAATATTAAAAAAATTGTGACCACCTGTCCACACTGCTTTAATACTTTAAAAAACGAATACCCTGCATTAGGAGGAAACTATGAAGTAATTCATCATACAACACTTTTACAAGAACTTATTGAACAAGGAAAAATTAAATTTACCGACAGCAACGAGTGGAAAGGGAAATCCATTACCTATCATGATAGTTGTTACTTAGGAAGAGCCAATGAAATTTATGAAGCACCGAGAAAAGTATTGGAAAGTTTAGACATGGAACTTCGTGAAATGAAAAGATGTAAATCGAAAGGTTTGTGTTGTGGTGCTGGTGGAGCTCAAATGTTTAAAGAAGAAGAAAAAGGTGATAAAAGAATTAATGCTGAAAGAGCCGACGAAGCCATTGAAACAAAATCCGATTTTGTAGCTAGCGCCTGCCCTTTTTGCAATACTATGCTGACGGACGGACTAAAAAACAGAGAGGAAGAAGTAAAAACAGAGGTTTTAGATATTGCAGAAATTATTGCTCAAGCCATACAATAAAAATTATGACAGTAGATTTAGCCACCATACTACCTAAAAATTTTCATCCACAATCAAAATTATGGATCTATCAATCGAATCGCACATTTACTATGAATGAGCTTTTTGCTATTGAAGACATTCTTGAAAAATTTATTGAAGGATGGAAAAGTCATGGCGCCCCTGTAAAAGGATTTGCCACAGCACTTTACGGACAATTCATTATTTTAATGGCCGACGAATCCTTTACCACTGTGGGTGGATGTAGTACAGATAGCTCGGTACATGTAATAAAAGAAATTGAAAAATTAACCGGTGTGCAAATGTTTAATAGAGAGCTATTAGCTTTTTGGGTAAAAGACAAAGTTCAAACCATCCCCATGGCACAAGTGGCTTATGCATTAGAAAATGGATTACTCACAAAGGACACATTATACTTTAATAACCTAGTGGCCAATAAAGCAGCTATGGAAACTCAATGGATGCAGCCTATTGAAGAAAGTTGGTTGGGTAAAAAATATTTAAAATAAAGTACAATGAAAACTGTTTATGCAATTCCTAATTGTAATACCGTAAAAAAGGCATTGGATTGGTTAAAGGACAATAAGGTAACTTTTGAATTTCACGATTATAAAAAGAAAGGCATTAGCCAAACACAAATTAACAACTGGTGTAAACAAGTGGGATGGGAAGCGTTGATTAATAAAAAAGGAGCTACCTGGAGACAACTACCTAAAGAACAACAAGAAACGATTACTTCTCAAAAAGCTGCTATAGCTTTGATGGCTGAAAAAACATCTATTATTAGAAGGCCTTTAATTGAAGAAGATGGAAAGATATTAGTACTTGGATTTGACGAAGTCGACTACAAAAAAGCCCTAAAATAATTTAGGGCTTTTTTAATATTATTAGTTGTATTAACTACTTGATATTAGCGGCTAAAATTTTCTCCAATTCAGCACCTCTTAAATCTTTTCCAATGATGACCCCTTTAGGATCTATTAAGAAATTAGCTGGTATACTTTGAATACCAAATTGCACCGCCACTTCGTTGTTCCAGTATTTTAAATCACTCACATGTGTCCATGTAAGGCCATCTTTTTTAATAGCTTCTAACCATTTAGTTTTATCCTGATCCAAAGACACTCCTAAAACAGTAAAGTTTTTATTTTTATAAGCGTTAAATGTTTTAACCACATTAGGATTTTCAGCTCTACAAGGACCACACCAACTAGCCCAGAAATCAACCAATACATACTTGCCACGTAGTGAGGACAAACTTACCGACTTACCATTCATGTCGTTTTGTTTAAATTCAGGAAGTATAGAACCTACTTTTCCCACTTCAGCAGTTTGCACCATTTTATCTAAAATGTCTGCAAAAGGCCCTTTTTTTGCTTCTCCTCCAAAAGAAGAATAGATAGCTGCCATATTTTCTTTGATGGCAGGAAAAATATTAGCTAATTGTAGTAAAAAGAAAGTAGAAACAGGCGATTGACTATTCGCAGCACTTAAACTTGCAAATCCATTTAACAGGGAAGCGGTTAGTTCACTTGCTTTTTTATTTAAAGAATCTTTTTTAGTGGCCTCTTTTTCGCTTTGCGCTGCCTGCATTGTTTTAAAATAGGGCTCAATTAAAGGAGTTAACAATTTCATGTAACTCACATAAACATCTTGTGTTACCGAACCTTTAAATTGCAAATTGTTCACATCTACTACATCTCCAGTAATGACTACTTCTTCGTTACCCATAAAAACAGGCACTTTTTGTTGCAACCCTTTAAAGCCTAAAACAAAGACGGTAATATTTTCGGTTTTTCCAGTTAAAACAAACTTACCATCTTTGGCAGTGCCTGTAGCAACTTCTTTATTGGTCATGCCATCTAGCAAACTCACCTGTGTATTATCAGCTAAGTTTTTTAATTCCCCTGATACTTTCAAACTCTGTGCTTTTAAGTTAACCACCGCTAAAAGTAGAATTAGAAAACTAGTTATTTTTTTCATAGTATAAATTTTCTTTTAATAAATTGACCTATCAAATATAAGAATATTAAGTAGGAATCTTACTTCTTATGTCTTTGCGCTAATACCTTTTTAATATCAGATAAGGTATACCCCTTGGCATGTAGTAGAATTAAATAATGAAATAATAAATCCGAGGCCTCGTCTAAAAATAGATTTTCATTATCGTCTTTGGCTTCAATCACTAATTCTACCGCCTCTTCGCCCACTTTTTGAGCTATCTTATTAATTCCCTTTGCCAATAAAGAGGCGACATAGGAACTATCAGGAGAGGCATTTTTTCTTGCTTCAATAATGTCTTCAAGCTGACCTAAAAAATCGCCCTCATTCGACTCACCCCAACAAGTATCTGTGCCCTTATGACAAACAGGTCCTACTGGCAACGCTTGTATTAATAAAGTATCTGCATCACAATCTACTTGCATGCTTTTAAAAGTTAAAAAATTGCCTGATTCTTCCCCTTTTGTCCATAATCTGTTTTTAGACCGACTAAAAAAAGTTACTTTATTTTCTTTGATTGTGGCATCTATTGCTTCTTGATTCATAAAGCCTAACATTAATACATTTTTAGTGAGGGCATCTTGAATTATGGCAGGCACTAATCCATTGGCGTATTTGCTAAAATCTATTTTCATACTTATTTATTTTCTTATGTTAATTCCTTTTTGTGTTAAGTAATTTTTTAAATCAGGTATGGCTATTTCTTTGTAGTGAAAAATACTTGCAGCTAATGCAGCATCTGCTTTACCCTTGGTAAAAACATCGTAAAAATGAGCTTCTGTCCCTCCTCCTCCCGAAGCAATAATAGGCACTGGCAAACTACTTGCTAATTGCTCTGTAATTGTTAAGGCAAAACCCTGCTTGGTGCCATCATGGTTCATAGAAGTTAAAAGAATTTCACCTGCGCCTAAATCTACTGCTTGCTTAGCCCAATCCATTACTAAAGTGTCTGTTTTTTTTCTTCCTCCATTTAAATACACATACCAATTACCATCGTCTTCACATTTGGCATCAATGGCTAATACCACACATTGACTCCCAAAATTTTTGGAGAAGCTTTTAATAATAGTAGGATCTAAAAAAGCCGCCGTGTTAATGGAAATTTTATCGGCACCGTTCTGTAATAAAATACTTACATCCTCTTCTGATTTTATACCTCCTCCCACAGTAAATGGTATATTAATTCGGTGGGCTATTTTATTTACTAATTCACTGAGTGTTTTCCTTTTTTCAACAGTAGCGGTAATATCTAAAAATACCAATTCATCGGCACCCTGAGCAGCATAAAATGCGCCTAACTCGATAGGGTCACCGGCATCTCTAATTTGTTCAAAATTAATACCCTTCACCGTTCGGCCGTCTTTGATATCTAAACAGGGTATGATTCTTTTGGTTAACATTATATTATTTACTTAATAATTAAATTTAAAATTTTGACAGGTCTTCCATACTAATTCTATTTTCATAAATAGCTTTTCCCACAATGGCTGCTACACAACCTGCATTTCTTAAAGCTTTTAAATCCTCAAGGCCACTCACGCCTCCACTCGCAATCAAACCTAGGAAAGGAAACTTAGCAATTATTTTTTTATATAAATCTACCGAAGGCCCCTCCAATTTCCCATCTTTTTGAATATCGGTACAAAACAATTGGGTAATGCCTATGTCCAAATAAGATTTTATAAAATCAAATACTGAAACATTTGTTTTTTCGAGCCAGCCCCCTATAGCTATCTTCTCTTCAAAAACATCGGCGCCTAACATAAATTTTTCGGCTCCATAATTTGATATCCATTCAGCAAACAGCGTAGCATTCTTAACCGCCAAGCTACCAATTGTAGCATACTTAGCGCCGGTATTAAAAACAGTTTGTAGGGTGGCTTCAGTTTTAATACCCCCTCCAAAATCTATTTCTAAGGAAGTTTTATGAGCGATTTTTTCTAGTACCTTCCAATTTACTACGGTACCTGCCTTAGCGCCATCTAAATCCACCAAATGCAAGCGCATAAGTCCAATGCCTTCAAAAGCTTTTGCCACTTCTAGTGGGTCTTCATTATAAATTTTCTTTTGCGCATAATCGCCCTCCGTTAATCTTACGCATTTGCCTTCAATGATATCTATTGCTGGAATTATCTGCATTACTATAATTCTAAAAAGTTTTTAATAATTTGTTCTCCTACTGACGCCGATTTTTCGGGATGAAATTGTACTCCATAAAAATTATTTTTTTGCAAAGCACAACTATAAGGTTGTATGTAATCGGTTACGCCAATAGTATGCTCCCCTAAAGCCGCATAATAGCCATGTACAAAATAAGCAAAGCTATTTTCAGCAACCCCATTAAAGAGAGGCGTTTTTAAATTTGTAATAGTATTCCATCCAATTTGAGGTACTTTTTCACTAGGCTGTGAAGGGCTAAACAATTTCACTTGCTCATTAAATATTCCCAAGCATTGGGTATCATTTTCTTCGGAATAAGCACACATTAATTGCATGCCTAAACAAATTCCCAATACTGGTTGTGTTAATGACAATACTAATTTATTTAATTGCCTTTCTTGCAAATAAGCCATGGCAGTGCTTGCTTCACCCACTCCTGGGAAAATAACCTTATCCGCTGTTTTAATAATTTCAGGATTATCCGTTACCATCGCTGTAGTACCTAATCTTTCAAGGGCATACAAAACAGATTGAATATTACCAGCATTATATTGAATGATTACTGTCTTCATTTTAGCCCAATACATTTTTTAAAAATAAAGCAGTGGCAACTTCAATAGATTCCCCTTTTGATAATGCATTAATATAGGCCGATCCAATAATAGCGCCATTCGCATATTGATTTACGGCATCAAAACTTTCTTTATCCTTTATACCAAACCCCACTAATAAAGGATTTTTGAGTTGCATATCTTGTAATCTTTTCAAATAAATAGCCACTTTAGTAAAATCCTTATCCTTGCCCGTAGTTGCAGAAGAGCTCACTGCATATAAAAATCCAGAACTTAATGCATCTAACTTTCTTAGCCTTTGTTCGGGTGTTTCAGGTGTTACTAAAAATATAAAATCGAGAGCACATTTGTTTATAATAGTGCTAAAAGTATTTTCAAATTCAAATAATGGCATGTCAGGTAAAATAAGACCATCTATACCCACTTCTTTTGCTTTTTTACAAAAATTTTCAAACCCATATTGCAAAATGGGATTCATATAGCCCATCAGCACCACTGGAATAGTGATAGTTTCTCGCATAGTAGCAAGCTGTGTAAATAAAACATCAATAGACATTCCATTAGCAATGGCCACATTTCCACTAGACTGAATCACTTCCCCATCTGCCAAAGGATCGCTATAGGGCATGCCTAATTCAATAATGTTAGCACCATTTTTTTGCAAAGATTCCATCACATGTAGAGTGCTATCCAAATGAGGGAAACCTGCAGTACAGTATACATTTAAAATGCGCTTATTTTGCTTACTAAATAAAGTTTGTAATCTTGACATCTTATTTATTTTTTAGTTCCATTGCTGTCATATAAGTGGCCAAGTCTTTATCGCCTCTTCCACTTAAACAAACAATAACAGTATCCGTAGATTTTAAATTTAATTTAGATAAAACCGAAAAAGCATGCGCCGTTTCTAAGGCTGGAATAATACCTTCAATTTCAGATAAGTGAAAAGCCCAATGGAGTGCCTCATCATCTGTAGCACTCATAAAAGTACCTCTTCCGCTTTCATATAAATAAGCATGCATGGGGCCAATACCAGGATAATCCAAGCCGGCCGAAATACTATGAGGTTCTACCACTTGGCCATCTGCAGTTTGCATTAAAATAGATTTACTCCCATGTAAAATACCAGGTGTTCCTAATTGAGTAGTAGCCGCGCTCATTCCAGAGTTTACCCCATGTCCAGCAGCTTCTACTGCAACTAAATTCACTGTGGCTTCATTTAAAAAATGATAAAAAGCGCCCGCTGCATTGGAGCCACCACCTACACATGCCACCACATGGGTAGGTAATTCGGTTCCGGTTTTTTCTTTCAATTGTTTTCTCATTTCTTCACTAATGACGCTCTGAAAACGTGCTACCATATCTGGATAAGGATGTGGCCCTACCACACTACCAATAATATAATGTGTTTCATTGGGCTCATTGATCCAAGCTCTAATGGCTTCATTGGTGGCGTCTTTTAAAGTTTTACTGCCACTAGTTGCAGGTACTACTTTAGCGCCCAACATTTTCATTCTAGCCACATTGGGAGCCTGTCTCTCAATATCTTTCTCGCCCATATATACCACACATTCCATACCTTTTAATGCACAGACTGTGGCTGTGGCTACTCCATGTTGCCCAGCGCCTGTTTCAGCGATAATTTTTTTCTTACCCAAACGTTGGGCCAACAAAATTTGCCCAATGGTATTATTAATTTTGTGCGCCCCTGTATGACAAAGGTCTTCACGCTTTAAATAAATAGTAGATCCAATTTCTTTACTTAATCTTTCGGCATAAAACAAAGGAGTTGGACGCCCCACATAATCTTTTAATAAATCGGCAACCTCTTGTTTAAAAGCTGGGTCATTCATGATTTGCAAATACTCCGTTTTTAAAGTCTCTACATTGCTGTATAACATTTCGGGAATATAAGCTCCCCCAAAATTGCCATAATATCCTTCTTCACTTGGATTTTGATAATCAATCGATGTGTTAAACGAATGCATGTATAAAAGTTTTAATTTTTTCTAAATTTTTAATGCCAGCTTCCTCTTCAAATTGGCTATTTACATCTAAAGCCAACATATTTTTTCCCGCTTTTGTTTTAGCCAATACTTCAATTCCACCAATATCATTTATACCTATACCCCCGCTCATGAAAAAAGGCTTAGGGATAACTGTATTTTTAATTAAATCCCAGTTAAAATGATTTCCAGTACCTCCATATAAAATACTATCTGTGTCTAGTAAAAAATAATCGGTGCAAGTAAGATAATCAGTAAAGTCGGGTACTTTATCACTCACCCTAAAAACCTTGATCACAGAATAATGAGCACTCAAGGCTTCACAATATTCAGGTGTTTCATCACCATGCAACTGAATCATATCTAGTCCTGTTGCAGTTGCAATGGCTAATAAATTATCAAGTGGCTCATTCACAAATACACCTACTTTTTTAGCATGTTTAGGCTTAAAATTTAAAAGTGTATCCTTATCCAATTTGCTTAAAACATATCTTTTAGAAGGGGCATAAAAAATAAACCCAATATATTGCACACCCATCTGCTCCAATGCTATGGCTTGATCCAAAAGTGTTATACCACAAACTTTAAATTGTAATCCTTCTATCATTTGATGGTTTTTATTTGTTGTACAAATTGTTCAAATGCCAAAGCAGGATTTTCTTGTTTCATAAAATACTCACCCATTAAGAATCCATTAAAGCCTTCACTTTTTAGTAAATTAAAAGTAGCTACATCATAAATACCGCTTTCTGCTATACTTAATTTATGCTTTGGCAACATTGACTTTAATTTTAATGAATGTTCAATATTTACCTCAAATGATTTTAAACTTCTATTATTGATACCAACAAAATCAACTTCATCTGTTATATGATCTATTTCAGATGCATCATGTATCTCTAATAAAACTTCCAATCCTAATTTTTTAGCGTAAGAGGCTAAACTTTGAACCTCTTTAGGTGACAAACAAGCTGCTATTAATAAAATAACAGATGCCCCAAATGCTTTGGCCTCTATTAATTGAAATTCGTCAATAATAAATTCTTTTCTTAATACTGGGATTGGATGTACTACTGCTTTTGCTAAATCTGCTAATGAACCTCCAAAATAAGGACCATCCGTTAAAACAGATACCCCAGCAGCACCATATTCTGTATAGGCTTTAGTAACTTCAACGACATCTGCAACCGCATTGATAATACCTTTAGAAGGCGACTGTCTTTTGAATTCTGCAATAATACCCGTTGTATTTGCTGTTTGTAAATTCTGTTGTAAAGAATAAGCTTTTGTACTAAATAAGGGCATTGATGTTAATTCGTCAATACTTATTTGTTTTTTTCGCTCTATCAGTTCATCAGCTTTACTGGCTACAATTTTTGCTAAGATATTGTTACTCATTGCAAACTAATTAATTTTTGTAAACATTGTAAAGCGGCACCTGATTCTAAACTTTGCACCGCTGCTTGATAAGCTTGTTCATAATTCTCATACTTACCTGTTACATGTAGTGCCATAGCCGCATTTGCAAGGACTACTGCATTTTGCGACCAAGTTCCCTTACCTTCTAAAATGTTTTTAAATATGGTGGCTGCTTCTTGTACCGTCTCTCCCCCATGTAACTCTTCTGCAAATACTTTTTTCTTACCCAAAGAATAAGGGGACATAGTAAAATCACCTTTATTAGTTACAATTTTTGTATCGGTAGTTAAAGAGATTTCATCATAGCCATCTAAACTATGAATCACTGTAAATTCTTTCTCCAAAGATTGCAAAACATAATTGTAAATTCTAGCCATCTCTAAATTATACACCCCTATCAATTGATATTTAGGTTCAGCTGGATTTACAATAGGACCTAGCATATTAAAAAAAGTTCTTACCCCTAGATTTCTACGAATGGGACCTACTGTTTTTAAGGCTGGATGAAAAAGAGGGGCATGTAAAAAACAAATACCTGCTTCTTTAATTTCTTTAGCAAGTAAAGCCTCCTCATTTTTAAAAGTATACCCCATTTGCTCCATCACATTAGATGCGCCACTCACACTCGATGCTCCGTAATTTCCATGTTTGGCTACGGGTTGACCCGTTCCTGCAACAATGAAACAAGCTAAAGTGGATATATTAAAAGTATCCTTGCCATCTCCTCCAGTGCCAACAATATCAATTGCATTCGTAACCCCTAAATTTACTTTCACAGCAAGAGATAATAAAGCATCTCTAAATCCCATCAATTCTTGGATCGTGATACTGCGCATTAAAAACACAGTTACAAAAGAAGTTACCTCGTGTTCATTAAAAGTGCCTTGAGAAATTTGCACTAAAATATCTCTAGCCTCTTCTCTTGTTAAAGTTTTATGTTCAAATAAATATTGTAATATCTTTTTCATGTATTAGCTCTTTAACCAATTTGAAATAATTTTTAAACCTTCGGGAGTAAGCACACTCTCTGGATGATATTGCACTCCTTTTACATCATATTTACTATGTTCTAATGACATAATATAACCATCCTCATCTTTGGAAGTCACAATTAAATCTGTAGGTAAATCATTTTCATTAACTACCCAACTATGATAACGCCCCACCATAAAGGTTGCTGGCAAACCTTCAAATAAAACAGATTTTTGTAAAAGAGTAACCGGTGTAGCAATACCATGATATACTTTACTTAAATTACTCAAGCTTCCACCAAAAGATTCTGCGATGGCTTGCTGTCCTAAACATACACCAAAGATAGATTTAGTAGCAGCATATTCTTTAAGTAATGGCAATAATAAACCCGACTCAGAGGGAATACCAGGACCCGGTGACAATAAAATTTTATCGTACTTTTTAATGGCTTCTAATTCTATTTCATCGTTACGAAAAACCTCTAATTGAGCGCTAGGCGACAATTCCCTAATCATTTGAACAAGGTTGTAGGTAAATGAATCGTAATTATCAAAAACTAATATTTTCATTTTATACTATTTTTTCGGCTAATATAATCGCCGACTTTAAGGCATTTAACTTATTGTTTACTTCTTGCAACTCACTCTCTGGAACACTAGCAGCAACTACACCAGCGCCTGCTTGATAGGTAAGTGTGTTTTCACGACTTAAAAAGGTACGAATCATAATGGCCTGATTACAACTACCATCCAACCCTACAAATCCAATACATCCACCATAATAAGATCTCTTTGTAGGTTCTACTGCATCTATAATTTGCATGGCTTTAAACTTAGGCGCTCCGCTCAAAGTGCCTGCTGGAAAGGTTTTAGCAATTAAATGAAAAGGATTTGATCCAATGGCTACTTTGCCTTCTACCTCACTCACTAAATGAATTACATGACTATAATAATGTACTTGACGGTACTGTTTTACTCTTACCTCGGTGCATACTCTACTTAAATCGTTACGGGCTAAATCCACTAACATCACATGCTCCGCATTTTCTTTTGGATCTTGTAATAATTTATCGGTCATCTCGGCATCCAATGCTTCATCTCCTGATCTTTTAAAAGTACCTGCAATAGGATGCACTACCGCTTTGCCATTTTTAATAATAATTTGCGCTTCAGGAGAGGATCCCATTAATTTATAATCCCCATAATCGAAGAAAAATAAATAAGGCGAAGGATTAATATTTCTTAAAGTACGATATACATTAAATTCATCCCCGCTAAATGATTGTTGGAATCGACGGCTTAATACAATCTGAAATACATCTCCTCTCATACAATGTTGTATTCCTTTTTGCACCACTGTTCTAAACTCATCGTCGGTTTGATTAGAGCTTTCCTGACCTATCACTGCAAAAGGAAATTGTGGAACGTCTTTACTTTTGATATAGGACACCAAGGCTTCAAATTCAGATTTGATGCCCGATAATTTATTTTCACAAATAAAAATTTCATCTTTGAAATGATTAAACGCAATCACATACTGATATAAACGATAACGCATTAAAGGAATAATTGGTGCGCCCTCTTTAAATTCGATTGTATCAAAAAAAGGAATGGCATCATAAGCAGTATAGCCATACAAGCCCTGTGCAAAGGCAGCCTCTTTCTGTTCATTTGGTTGCATTTCATACTGCTGCATATACGCCCAAATTCGATCTGGAGCAGCATGAACATCTTGTATAGTTTCTTTTTCAGGTTCTTGATTGGGATATTTGTATTCGATCTCATTTAAGGAAGAAATCTCAATTCCGCCAATCGCATTTACTCCAATAAAAGAATAACTGTTTTCTGCCGCATGCGAATCGGTGCTTTCCAATAAAATGGTATCTCTAAATCGATCTCTTAATCGAAGATAGATTCCCACCGGTGTAAATGTATCTGCCAACATTTTTGTGACAGAGGTTGTAATCATTTTTTTTTGCATACTGCTTTACTCATTCATTAAAAAAATAAACCCCGACAATGAATGTCGGGGTTTATGTATATCTTGACAATATGGCTATGTCATTACAATACCCCAACGGAGTTTGTATGCCACCACCAAAAATTGTTTATTGTTTTCATTAGAAGACAAATTTACAGAATTTTCTTATTTCCCACCAAAAAAACCTCGAAATCCATTCCAAATAAGGACAATTGTTATAATACTCCCTTGGTACTGGGTAAAGCATCGCTATCTGGGTTACGACGCACCGCCATTTTAATAGCCTTGGCAAAGGCTTTAAATATGGCTTCAATTTTATGGTGTTCATTATCTCCCTTGCAGCTAATATTTACATTGGCTTTGGCAGCATCACTAAAGGACTTAAAAAAATGGAAGAACATTTCGGTAGGCATTTCCCCAATTTTTTCTCTGGTAAAACTAGCCTCCCAAACAATCCAATTGCGCCCTCCAAAATCAATCAACACTTTCGCTTCGGCTTCGTCCATAGGTAAAGCATACCCATATCTCTCCATGCCCCTTTTGTCGACAAGCCCTTGCGCAAAAGCTTCTCCAAGCGCAATCCCTACATCTTCGATGGTATGGTGTTCGTCGATATGTAAATCCCCTTCGCAGGTAATAGCTAAATCCAAGCCGCCGTGTCTTGCAATTTGTTCTAACATATGATCAAAAAAACCAAGTCCTGTGTGAATGGCAGCGTCCCCTTTTCCATCTAAATTTAGGTCGATGCTAATTTTTGTTTCTTTGGTATTACGAACATGTTTTACTTTTCTAAGACCTAATTTTAAAAAACTATAAATGGCTTCCCAACTAGTTGCTTCAAATGCAATGCTTGCCCTTAAGTCTTTTTCTTGCTCTTGTGTAAGTGCATGTAAGGGTGATTTTAAATAGATTGCTTTGCAACCCAAATTTTTAGCAAGTGCAAAATCGCTCCAGCGATCCCCAATCACAAATGAGTTGGCAAGATCGTATTGAGTAGCATCCATAAATTCGGTAAGCATAGCTGTACCTGGCTTACGGGTTGGTTTATTTTCCTTAGCAAAACTAGTATCTATACAAATTTTGTCAAACACAAAACCCTCTCCAGCTAAAGTTCTTATCATTAATTGTTGAAAAGGCTCAAATTGAGAGGAAGGATAAGCTTCCGTACCTAAACCATCTTGATTGGTTACAAGAACCTTATGAAAACCAAAATCAGCGGCTATTTTGCTTAAATAAGAAATGGCTCCTGGAATAAACTTTGTTTTCTCTATACTATCAATCTGAAAATCACTTGCAGGTTCTTCTAAAATAACGCCATCCCTGTCAATAAATAAAATCGGCTTCATACTTGTTTATTTTTTTCTACTTACTTGCATCACTTGAGCAGCTGTTATTTTACTGGATTTATTGGACCAACTATTTCTGATATAGGATAAAACATCGGCAATATCGGCTGGCTTTAAATCTGGATTGGGTGTCATCGCATTACTATACATTTCACCATCAAGCGCTACTCTTTCATTATATCCCTCTTTGATAATTTTAACCAACCTTGCTATATTGTTACCCACAACATTGGTGGATCCATCTAAAGGTGCATTCATATGAGGCACTCCCCCACCATCTGCTTGATGACAAACCAAACATCTTGTTTCGTAAATCTTTTTACCATTCATTAAATTTTGCGCTTGTGCTTTTGTGAAAGCGCTCAAGCAAAAAATAATAATGCTAATACGTACATATAATTTCTTACTCATTATTTTGAATAGGTTATTTTAAAAATAGCTCCTTTATTATCATCACTTACATACAAAGATCCATCTGGTCCTTGCGCTAATCCACATGGACGTGCTTTAGCTTTTCTAGGATTCATAATTTTTTCATCGGCCGCTAAACCCGAAAAACCATTAGCAAAAACCTCCCAATTACCCACTGGCTTACCATTTTTAAAAGGTACAAATGCCACATAATAGCCTTCCTGTGGTAAAGGTGCGCGGTTCCAAGAACCATGAAATGCAATAAATGCACCATTCTTATATTTTTCAGGAAATTGATTACCTGTGTAAAATAACAAAGCATTTGGTGCCATATGCGCAGGGAAAAACATGGATGGATCAATTGCATTTTGCCCACCTTCTATTTTACCATCCCCCCCATATTCTGGAGATAATATTTTTTTCTTTTGATAAGGATCGTAATACATATAAGGCCAGCCCGCATTATCCCCTTCTTTTAATTCATACATGGTTTCAGCAGGTAATTCGGCGCTTTGTTCATTGCTATAATATTCAGGATAAAAACTATTCAGTTGATCACGACCATGTTGCATAACAAACAAAGAATTATTTTGTGTATTCCAATCTAATCCCACCACATTTCTTAAACCTGTAGCATAACGCTTACCATCACCATAGGTTTGATTTTCTTTGCTACCATCAAATTTCCAAATACCTCCAGCAGAATCTAAGATAGGACAAGGGGTCATGCCCTTTGACCCTTTTTGGCGATCCTTTTCTTGGCATGCATTTGAGTAAGCACCAATATTTACATAAATATTTTTATTGCCATCTAAAGTGATAGATTTTGACGCATGTTGATTTTTAGCAATCAATCCTTTTACAATTGTTTTTGGACTTAATGGATTCACCACTTCATCCTTCGCATCCAAGGTATATAAATACACATCGTTATCGCTAGTGGCGTATAAACTTTGACCAGTTACATAAATACCTGTACCCCCATAATTACCCCAGCCTGTAATTTTATCAGCGACCCCATCATTATTACTATCTTGTAATCGGATAATGCTTTTGCCCTCTTTATTTGGAGACATCAATTTGGCAAATAATACCCCATTTTTGGTAATGGCAATATGTCGAGCCGATCCAATACTATCCGCAAATTTGGTAGCTTTAAATCCTGTTGGTAAACTTAGCCCAGCGTTATTTTGAGCCGAAACGTTTACACATACCAAAAGGAAGGTAAAACATAAAGCAATAAAGTTATTTTTCATCCATTTTTAATTTTAAAGTGAATAGTAAATATAATAACATTTTAAGAGAAATTTTGTTCAATCCATGCTGCCATAGCATCCACCAATAATGTATTTTCTTTTTCGTTACCCACTGTTATACGAAGTGTATCCTCGCAATTAGGAAGCGTGGATCGGTTTCTTACAATTATCCCTTTACTAGATAAATACGCATACAATTTTGTAGCATGAGGAATTTTAACCAATAAAAAGTTAGTGTCTGATGGATATACTTTTATAACATGAGGCATGCTTTCAATTACCTCGGCCAAGGCAATTCGCATTTCTACTAAATGTTGTATCATATCATTCACCTGACCCACTTCGTCTAAAGCTTTTAAAGCTAATTCTTGGGCTGGTAAATTAATATTATAAGGTGCTTTTACTTTATTTAGATAACCCACAATAGTTTCGTTTGCAAAACACATACCCAAACGTATACCTGCTAATCCCCAAGCTTTACTCAAAGTTTGCAAAACCACTAAATTGGGGTAATCAATTAATGATTGTGCAAATGATTTTTGTTTGGAGAAATTTATATAAGCTTCATCTACTACTACTATACCATTAAAATGATTTAAAATAGTTTCGATATCAATTCGATCAATATTATTGCCAGTTGGATTATTAGGAGAACAAATCCAAATAATTTTAGTTTGTGCATTTACCAGCTGTTCGATATGCGCCACATTTAATTGAAAATCGGTAAGCAAGGGTGCCGACAAAATAGCTACATCATTAATATTAGCGCTTACTTCATACATAGGATAGGTGGGTGGACAAATTATGCTATTATCCTTGCCTGGCTCACAAAAAACCCTGAACAATAAATCGATGATCTCATCACTACCATTACCTAAAAATATTTGACTTTGGGGTAGCTTTTTGATAAAGGCAATTTTTTCTTTTACCTCTTTTTGATAGGGATCTGGATAGCGATTATACCATTTGGTTAATGGAGATCCCAAACTGTTTTCATTGGCATCCAATAAAACATCCGCTTGACCCGTAAACTCATCTTTGGCAGAAGAATAAGCTTTTAACTTTTCAATATTAGGTCGTACTAGTTTTTTAATGTCAAAGTCCATACCTTATTTTTTATCTTGAATACTTTGTAATCGAATACTAACCGCATTTGCATGCGCCATTAATCCTTCTGCTGTAGCCATTTCGGTTACGGTTTGTCCAATATTGGTAAGCCCTCTTTCTGTTAACTGCTGAAAGGTAATTTTTTTTACGAAACTATCCATACTCACCCCGCTATATGCCCTGGCATACCCATTCGTAGGTAGGGTATGATTGGTGCCACTTGCATAGTCGCCTACCGACTCTGGCGAAAAATTACCTATAAATACCGAACCTGCATTGACAACTTTATCGGCCATAATTTCGGCATTGTCTATGGATAATATTAAATGCTCGGGCGCATATTCATTTATAAGATGTAATGCTTGTTCTTTTGTTGACAATACAATTGCTTTGGAATTTTCTAAGGCTTTTTTTGCCAACTCTTTGCGAGGAAGAATATCTAATTGTTTTTCTAATGCCTCATTGACAGCTTCTGCAATTGCTTTGGTAGAAGTAATTAATAAAACTTGGCTATCTGCCCCATGTTCTGCTTGTGATAATAAATCGGCAGCTACAAAATTAGGGTCAGCGCTTTCATCTGCCCAAACGCAAACTTCACTTGGACCTGCAGGCATATCAATGGCAATTCCTGCTTGTTGAATAAGTTGTTTGGCAGCCGTTACATATTGATTGCCGGGTCCAAATATTTTATGCACTTTAGGAATGGTTTCTGTACCATAAGCCATAGCTGCAATGGCTTGCACCCCGCCCACTGTATATATTTTTTCTATTCCCACCAAATTGGCTGCATAAACAATAGCAGGATGAATCTCCCCCTGATCATTCATGGGTGGTGTACATAATACAATATTTTTACAGCCCGCTAATTTTGCTGGAATACCCAACATTAATACGGTCGAAAATAAAGGAGCAGTTCCACCTGGAATATAAATACCCACCGATTCAATAGCCACCGATTTTCTCCAACACCAAACGCCCGACATCGTTTCAACACGCTCCACTTTTTGAACCTGTGTTTGATGAAATTTTTCGATATTTAATTTTGCATTTTGAATCGCTGTTTTTAAACTTGTTGTTAATGCTTGTTCTGCTTCTTCAACATAAGAGCTTTTTAATACAAGCCCTGTTAAATTAACCTTGTCAAACGCTTGCGTAAAAGATAACACTGCCTTATCTCCCTCCAATTTCACTTTATCAATTACAGACTGAACCATAGGCAGTAAATTTTCCGCCTCTATACTTGGTCTGTTAATTATACTTTCCCATTGATAGTCTTTGGGTTCCTGATAAATACGTATCATTATAAAATCATTTTTTCAATAGGAATTACTAATATGCCCTCTGCGCCAGCTGCTTTTAATTGCTCAATCATATCCCAAAAATCGCTCTCTGCAATCACAGTATGCACACTGCTCCAACCTGGCGAGGCTAAAGGCAATACTGTAGGACTTTTCATGCCTGGCAATAAAGAAATTATTTTTTCTAAATTATGGTTAGGTGCATTTAATAAAACATATTTATTCTTTTTAGCTTTTTTTACCGACTCCATTCTAAAAAGTAAACGCTTTAGAACATCTTCTGCATCCGTAGTAAAATTTTTGTGCTTTATAAGTACAGCTTGAGAATTTAAAATAGTGTCCGCTTCTTTTAATCCATTCATAAATAAGGTAGAGCCACTACTTACCAAATCACAAACCACATCGGCTAAGCCAATGCCAGGCGCAATTTCAACACTACCACTAATCTCATGAATCTCAGCGGTAATTTTATGTTCATCCAAATATTTTTGTACAAGCACCGGATAACTTGTAGCAATTTTTTTTCCTGCCAAAAAAGAGGGCCCGGTAAAAGTTTCCCCTTTTCGCACGGCAAAGCTCAAACGACATTTACCAAAACCTAATTCATAGGCAACTTCTACTTTTTTGGCTTTTTCATACACCACATTTTCCCCTACAAAACCAATATCTGCCACCCCATCTTCGACATATTGTGGAATGTCATCATCTCTTAAGAAAAAAAGTTCAATCGGGAAATTGGTAGCTTCGGCTTTTAATTTGTTTACCCCATTGCCTATATCTATACCACATTCCTTTAACAAACGCATGGAGTCGTCGTGTAATCGACCTGATTTTTGAATGGCTAATTTTAAACGCATATTTGATTCATTATAAATTAAAAGGGCTTACTGTTGAGTAAGCCCTTTGGTTAAATATATTCATACATACCTACACCCATAGCTTACCCCTTGGATAGCAAATGATGATGATGGATATGATTGTTTAATTTCATGCGGTAAAATTACAACCCTTTTGTAAATTCCCCAACAAAAAAGGAATAATTTGATTAATTTGGGGTTCTGAATAGAAATTTTTCAACTAACAATTGTTTTTATGCGTCTTGTCCCTCTTACTGCTTTACTGGCTGTTTTATCACTTTCTTTTTGTGCGCAAAAAGAAGCACCCAGTCCTGCACCTGTTGTTCCAAGTAACCCAACAACCCCTTCTACTCCCTCTACACCCGCTGCTACTGATACAGTTAAAAAATTAGTATGGTCGGACGAATTTGATAAAGGAACGCGTCCAGATACGACCAAATGGGGCTATGATATAGGAACTGGATCTAATGGCTGGGGTAATAATGAAGCAGAATATTATACAAGTGATTCTACCAATGCTAGAATTGAAAATGGAAATTTGATTATTGAAGCGCGCAAAGAAAATAAAGGAGGGAAATCGTATACCTCTGCAAGATTATTAACACAAGGGAAAGCCTCTTGGACCTATGGTCGCATTGAGGTGCGTGCTAAACTTCCGAAAGGGGTAGGCACTTGGCCTGCCATTTGGATGTTAGGAGAGAATATTAAAACAGCAGGATGGCCAGCTTGTGGTGAAATTGATATTATGGAGCATGTAGGCAAAGTACAGGACGAAATCAATTGGTCTACACATTCTAAATTAAATAACTGGACCTTAGGAACACAAAGAACCAATAAAGCAATCATTGATGGGGTGTCTACAGCCTTTCACATATATAAAATAGAATGGTCTAAAGATTTCATTCAATTTTTTGTGGATGATAAATTGTTTTATACTTCACCTAACGAAGGCAAGGGCTCAGATTATTACCCATTTGTAGCACCACAATTTTTATTACTCAACTTTGCCATAGGGGGTAATTTTGGAGGAACTACCATTGACGATAGTATTTTCCCTTGCCGTATGGAAGTAGATTATGTAAGAGTATATCAATAAAAAAGCCTTTACTTATGTATTATAAAATAAGTTGTATCGTTTTTTCGATTCTTTTTTTTGTGTCATTTACTGAAGCACAAAATGCTAATTTATTAGTGGGCACTTATACCACTAGAGGCAGTAAAGGTATCTATGTTTTTAATTTTGATACCGCTACTGGCAAAGCAGTTATGCTGAGCCATACAGACAGTAGCAGTAATCCTGAATTCTTAACCATTACAAAGGATAAGCAATTTGTATATGCTGTAAATGAAACCAAAGATGGTAATGTTGCCGCCTATTCATTTAAAGACAACAAATTAAATTTATTGCAAATAAAATCGGTAAAATCCGATGATCCCTGTTATATAAGTTTAAGTCCTGACGAGCATAATTTATTGGTGGCCAATTATAGCGGGGGGAGTATTACACAATTTCACCGTTTTGCCGACGGACTTATTTCCAACGCACAACAATTTATACAACATACAGGCAAAAGTGTTCACCCTACAAGACAAGATAAAGCGCATGTGCATGGTGCTTTTTTCACGCCCAAAGGTGATTATTTATTAACACCCGACTTAGGCATGGACCAAGTATTTATTTATCCTTACAAAAACAGTACTATTCCATTGGATGTTAATAAAGCATCTGTGATAAAATCAAAACCCGGTGCAGGGCCAAGACATATCGCTTTTTCGAGCAATGGAAAATATTTGTATGTTATTGAAGAGTTAAGTGGCAGTATTAGTGTATATAGTTTTAACAAAGGAGTGGCCAGCTTTTTGCAAAATGTAAATACTCATGTTGCCAATTATCAAGGGGAACCAGGAAGTGCGGATATTCACATTTCACCTGATGGAAAATATTTGTATGCAAGTAATAGAGGCAAGGAAAATAACATTGCTAAATTTCCAATTTTACTTAACGGTAAATTAGATAGTAAACAAATGAGCCTATACCCTACGCTTGGTAAAATTCCAAGAAATTTTACCATCAGTGCTGACGGAAATTGGTTATTGGTAGCCAATCAAGAAACCGACAATATTATAGTGTACAAAATAAATAAAGCTACTGGTGATTTAATAAATACTGGGAACAGCATTTCGGTATCCATGCCAGTTTGCTTAGTTATGTTTTAATAGTTCCAAAAATTAAATGGCTTTAAACCAACTTGGGTCGGTTCCTTCTTCGGCATTATAATTAATAAACAACTCCTCCCCTATTTTTATAGAGGTTAATGTTACAATAGAAATGGTCTGAAATTCAAAATCCATTTCATATTTACAATTAGGATTTTTTGAATGATTATAAATAGACACATAGCCCAGCGCAACAGCAGCTTGACTCAAATCATCCCCCCATTCAAAAATATAATCATATAATAAAGTTTTTTCGACATGTGACCGCTGCTGAGCATCTAATACAATAACAGGTGCCACTTCGATAATGGTACCTGCATCAATGGGCGCTGTAGTGTAAACGCCACGGCCACGTCCTTCAGATGAAGCAATTGTTAAGAATGGAAGAATCATAGCCTAAATATAGTGCATCCTTTAGTATTTTTCTTAACTTGCAGCCATGTCTGAGGAACTAGAACAAGAAGTTAATTTATCGGAGCTTTTTTTAGAGATATTATCTAAAGAGGATAGTCATCTTTTAAAAGAATTCTTGGATGCACAAAACATTAGTGATGTAGTGGAACTGGTGAATGAATTCCCAGATAAAGAAGCTACCATCATTGACAATATGACTGTGCACCGTGCGGTTAGCGTTTTCAAAATTTTAGACATTAATCAGCAAAAGGATATTGTTAAAGAATTACCAGCCAGAAAAACGGCTAAAATATTAAACGAACTTCCTCCTGATGACCGTACCGACTTCTTAGAAGAATTACCTAAAGCTGCTATTCGAGATTTAATTAAATTATTAGACCCCGAAGAGCGAAAAATTACTTTATCGTTATTAGGTTATCCCGAGGATAGTGTGGGCCGTTTAATGACCCCCGATTATGTATATGTTTATCCTCATTATACAGTAGCACAGGTTTTGGATAACATCCGTAGATATGGTAAAAATTCAGAGACCATTGATGTTATATATATTATTGATGATTTAGGCGGGTTGGTTGATGATATTAGAATTAGAGATTTATTATTGGCCAAGCCCGATGATATAATAAAAGATATTATTGATGGTCGTTTTGTAGCCTTAAATGTTTACGACGATCAGGAACATGCTTCTCAGGTATTTAAAATGAATAACCGCACTGCAATTCCTGTAGTGGATGATAACGATGTATTATTAGGCATTGTAACTATTGATGATATCTTATGGGTAACCAATGAAGAATTCTCTGAGGATATGCAAAAAATGGGAGGTACCGAGGCCTTAAACGAACCTTACTTAGATATTTCTATTTTTAAACTATTCAAAAAAAGAATTACTTGGTTGGTGATTTTATTTTTTGGGGAAATGTTTACTGCTACTGCTATGGGCTATTTCGAAGGAGAAATAAAAAAAGTAACCTTACTGGCTTTGTTTGTGCCTTTGATTTTATCTAGTGGCGGTAATTCAGGCTCACAAGCATCTACCTTAATTATTCAAGCCATGTCTATTGGTGAAATTACCATCAAAGACTGGTGGAAAATTTTAAGACGAGAAATAACCAGTGGTATATTACTAGGTACTGTTTTAGGTATTATTGGATTTTTTAGAGTACTAGTTTGGCATAGTATTGCTCCAGGTTTATACGGTGAGCATTGGATACTTATTGCCATCACAATTGGTATTACACTAGTGGGTGTGGTTTTATGGGGAACTATTGCTGGATCAATGTTGCCTGTATTTTTAAAACGATTAGGCGCCGATCCTGCCGCTTCCTCTGC
The DNA here is from genome assembly GCA_947452905.1 of Bacteroidota bacterium. GTDB lineage: Bacteria > Bacteroidota > Bacteroidia > Chitinophagales > Chitinophagaceae > Sediminibacterium. The sequence continues at coordinate 98,056 of CANGEP010000004.1, forward strand.
TCCATTTGTGGCAACACTTGTGGATGTTACCGCATTGGTTATTTATTTTACAGTTGCGCTCTTAGCACTAAGAGGAACTTTATTATAATTGATTCTTAATATTTTCTTTTACTTTTTCTTGCCATTCCTTTTGCAAAATACTTAACACAATAGAATCCCTTCTTGTGCCATCTGGTTTGGGTAAATGAGATCTTAAAATACCCTCAATAGTACAACCCATTTTTTGCATTGCTGCAATACTTCTTTTATTATCATTGTCGGCTCTAAATTCAACTCTCTTAAATCCTATCTGATCAAAAGCAAATTGTAAAAGTAAAAATTTACAATGCGTATTTACTCCCGTTCCCCATACTTTTTTACTATACCAGGTATAGCCCAATTGAGTGCTTGCAAAACTAAGTTGAATGTCATAAAATCGAGTACATCCCACATATTGTTGTAAAATTTTATCAAATACTATAAAAGCATAAGCCGTTTTATTTTTTCTAGCTTCTATTGCAGACTCTATATAATTTCCTAAATCATCTTTATCCCGAATTGCCACCAAAGAATAGGTCCAAATTTCAGGCTCATTTTGCACATATATTTTTAAAAATTCAATATCTGTGCTAATAAGTGGCCTTAATAACACACGATCGTTTTCTAAAATCATGTCCTGGGTAAAGTCAAATTGTTGCTTTAAAGCCATACATTATATGATTAATGTTTAATTTCGCTAAAATTATTGAATTTAACTCAAAACAGACTATATGTGTGGAATCGTAGGTTATATTGGACATAGAGAAGCTTACCCAGTGGTTTTAAAAGGATTAAAGCGATTAGAATACCGTGGGTATGATAGTACAGGCGTAGCCATTATTCAAGAGGGGAAATTACAAATACATAAGAAAAAAGGGAAAGTAGTAGAATTGGAAGACGCGGTAGTGGGTAAAAGTATGCATTCCAACATTTGTATTGGTCATACTCGTTGGGCCACCCATGGCGAACCCTCAGACAGAAACGCGCATCCTCACCTTTCCAACAATGGTCGTTTTGCTATGTTGCATAATGGTATTATCGAGAACTATGCCCCTATTAAAAAAGAATTGCTTTCTAAAGGCTATACTTTTAAAAGTGATACCGATACCGAGGTTTTATTAAACTTTATTCAGGACATTCAAGACAATAATAAAAGTACCCTCGAAGAAGCTTTAAGAGTGGCGCTAAAAAGAATTGTAGGCGCCTATTGTATTTTGTTAATCGATCAGGACGACCCTGAAACTATTATCGCTGCTCGCAAAGGAAGTCCTTTAGTAATTGGTATTGGAAAAGGAGAACACTTTTTAGCAAGTGATGCCTCCCCTATTATTGAATATACCAAAGAGGTAGTATATGTTAATGATTATGAAATTGCCATCGTAAAAGCAGACGAATTAATTTTAAAAAATCTAGGAAACGAAAAACAAACTCCATTTATTCAAAAATTAGATTTGGAATTGGCCGCTATTGAAAAAGGGGGCTATGATCATTTCATGCTAAAAGAAATTTTTGAACAACCAGATACCATTTTTGACTGTTTAAGGGGTCGCTTATTACATGAACAGCAGCAAATTGTAATGGCTGGAGTAGATAATCATATAGAAGCATTAACCAAGGCTTCAAGAATTATGATTGTAGCTTGTGGTACCAGTTGGCATGCAGGACTAGTAGCAGAGTATATGATTGAAGAATTATGTCGTATACCTGTTGAAGTAGAATATGCATCTGAATTTAGATATCGTAATCCAGTGATTCATCCGGGAGATGTGATTATTGCTATTTCACAAAGTGGCGAAACTGCTGATACCTTAGTGGCCTTAGAAAGTGCTAAAGAAAAAGGGGCCTTTATTTTTGGAGTAGTTAATGCTGTAGGTAGTAGTATTGCTCGTTTGTCTCACGCAGGTGCCTATACACATGCTGGACCCGAAATTGGGGTGGCCAGTACCAAAGCATTTACTGGGCAGTTAGCCGTATTAAGTATGATGGCTTTAAAAATGGCAAAAGCTAAAGGAAGCATTAGTGAAGAACGCTATGTGCATTTAGTAAACGAATTAGCATCGGTACCCGAAAAGGTAAAAGAAATTTTAGCAGACACTTCTGTTATTGAAAGAATCGCTCAACAATATAAAGGCGCTTCGGACTTTTTATATTTAGGACGTGGCTATAATTTCCCGATTGCTTTAGAAGGGGCATTAAAGTTAAAAGAGATTACCTATATCCATGCCGAAGGTTACCCTGCAGCCGAAATGAAACATGGTCCTATTGCTTTAGTGGATGAAAACTTGCCTGTTGTGTTTGTAGCTACCAAAGATATGTATTACGAAAAAGTGGTGTCTAATATTCAAGAAATTAAAGCCAGAAAAGGCCAGGTAATAGCAGTTGCCACTCAGGGTGATAGCGTTCTTCCTACGATGTCAGACAATATTATGTTTGTGCCTGATATTGATGAAGTGATTGCACCGCTTTTAAGTGTAATTCCTTTGCAATTATTAAGTTACTACGTAGGTATCTACAAAGGTATCGATGTAGATAAGCCTAGAAACTTGGCAAAATCGGTTACCGTGGAATAGAAAAATGCTTATTTTTAAGCATGATTGCATTTACCAAAGCCTTTAAATATATAACACCTTTCGTGTTATTCATTTTAGCCAATATGGCATTTACACATACTGGAATTTATTGCTGGGTACCTTTATTATATGTGTTTTTCTTTATTCCTTTATTAGAATTGTTTATTGCACCGAATCCTAAAAATTTAGATGAAATAGAAGAGCAATTAGCTAAGGATAATAAATGGTACGATATTATAATTTGGTTAACGGTGCCGCTTCAGTTTATGACGCTTTACTTTTTTTTAGTAAGCTTACAAACTACTACCAATGCGTTTGATATTGCGGGTAAAATTATTGCAATGGGTTTATTATGCGCTGCTTTTGGCATTAATGCCGCTCATGAATTAGGACATAGAACCAATGCTTTTGAACAATTCCTTTCAAAATTATTATTACTTACTAGTTTATATATGCACTTTTTTATAGAGCATAACAAAGGGCATCACAAACACGTAGCTACCCCACATGACCCTAGTACTGCCAAGTACAAGCAAACCGTGTATGCGTTTTGGTTGCAAACATTTATTGGCACCTATTTAAGTGCATGGCATATTGCCATAGAGGAATCAAAAAAGAAAAACAATCCCCTTCCATTTATAAACAATGAAATGTTTTTATTTCAATTGGTACAATTAAGTTTTTTAGCATTGGTCGCTTATTTCTTTGGCGCCACGTTAATGATATACTTTATGCTGGCTGCAATTATGGGTGCTACCCTTTTAGAAACAGTTAATTATATCGAACATTATGGGCTTTCGAGAGAGAAAGGCCAAGGAGATTTGTATGAAAGAGTAAAACCACATCATAGTTGGAATAGCAATCACGTGATTGGAAGATTAATGTTATTTGAATTAAGCCGTCATAGTGATCATCACTATTTGGCTTCTCGCAAATACCAAATATTAAGAAATATGGAAGAAGCGCCTCAAATGCCTACTGGTTATCCTGGCATGATTGTGCTTTCCTTATTTCCTCCTATTTGGTTTTCCATAATGCATAAGCAAATGAAGAAATACGCTTTATAAAATGGAGATTGACGAAATTAGAGATTACGCTTTATCACTTCCAGAAACCGAAGAATGTTTCCCTTTTGGAGAAAATAATTTAGTACTTAAAACCAAGGGTAAGCTATTTATCATTTTAGATTTAGTGGCTTTTCCTGGTACTATGAATTACAAAGCAAGTCCAGATGATATTATCGAACAAAGAGACCAATTTCCAGATGCGATTTTTCCTGGATTCCATATGAACAAGAAACATTGGAACACTTTGCACCTAAATAGAATGGTGCCTTCTAAGATGATACAAGAACTTGTTTATACTTCTTACATACTTGTAAGAAAGTAGCTTTAAAACTAGCTCAAATTTAAAAGCTGTACCTTGCACTCTATTATGAGTACAAATTTTAAGTCCTTACAGCTAATTGAACCAATATTACTTGCTTTATTTGAAGAAGGATACACTACCCCCACGCCCATCCAGGCTCAATCTATCCCTATCGTTTTGGAGGGGAAAGATTTATTAGGATGTGCCCAAACAGGCACTGGCAAAACAGCCGCTTTTACTTTGCCAATTATACAATTACTTTCTGCAAAGCCTGTCGAAAAAAGAAAAAGAATAAAAAGTTTAATTGTTACCCCTACACGAGAACTAGCTATTCAAATAGCCGAAAGTTTTAACGCTTATGGACGACATACTCCTTTAAATTGCACCGTAATTTTTGGAGGCGTGGGACAAGGTCCACAAGTAACTGCTTTAAAAAATGGTGTGGATGTGGTTATTGCCACCCCCGGACGATTACTCGATTTAATGAATCAAGGTTATATTAGTTTAAGAGATGTTGAAATATTTGTATTAGACGAAGCGGATAGAATGTTGGACATGGGTTTTGTAAATGATGTAAAAAAACTCTTAGCGGTACTTCCTAAAAAAAGACAGTCCTTATTTTTCTCGGCTACCATGCCTCCCGAAATTGTTAGTTTAGCCAATACCATTTTACATCAACCCGAAAAAGTAACAGTTACCCCCGTTTCTTCAACCGTAGAAATAATTGATCAAGCCGTTTACTTTGTAGATAAAGTAAATAAAAATGCGTTGTTGGTAGAAGTGCTAAAAAATACAGCTATAAAAACAGCATTGGTTTTTACTAGAACAAAACATGGAGCCGATAAAGTAGTGCAATTGTTAACAAAGAACAATATTATTGCCGAAGCTATTCATGGTAATAAATCACAAAATGCACGTCAAAGAGCTTTAAGTAATTTTAAAGAACAAAGCACCCGCGTTTTAGTTGCTACCGATATTGCAGCTAGAGGTATAGATGTGGACGAACTGGCTCATGTAATTAATTTTGACATTCCTAATATTCCCGAAACCTATGTGCACCGTATTGGACGAACAGGTCGTGCGGGAGCCGAGGGCACAGCCCTTTCTTTTTGTGATTTTGAAGAAAAAGCCTATTTAACCGACATCGAAAAACTGATAGGGAAAAAAGTACCTGTTATTGAAAATCACCCTTATCCCATGCAGCAATTTCATGCCAATAAAAGCTCAAAAGATGCGGGCTGGGGCAAACCTAAAAATGTTCGAGGACGTGCTTCTCAACATGAAGGCGGTTTTGGCGCTAAAGGTGGGCAAAAAAGAAGATTTAATAGTAGTAAACCCAAGCGCGGATAGTATCTTTGGTATAACTTAAATGTTATACTATGAAACAAGTTTTTGTATTGGTTTTAGTAGGAATTTCTAGTTTCGCCATGGGACAAGACACTGTTACCAAGGCCGATTTAAACAGCGCAGCCAAAATCTTTGATCTTAAGTTTACACCCAAAGAAATAGATACACTTTATAGTGATGTAATTGATAATATTGCCAACTATAAAGCTATGCACAAGCTTTCCCTTCCTAATAGTGTTGGTTTAAGTACCTGGCAATTAGCGACCCCTCTTCCAAACCAAAAAAATATAGGTAAAACCAATTTTACTTTAACCACCGCAAGCTTGCCTGCACACAAAGAAGATCTTGCTTTTTACAGTATTAGTGAACTAGCCTATTTGATAAAAAATAAAAAAATAAGCTCTTTAGCACTCACCCAATTTTTTATAGATCGTATTAAAAAATATGGCGACACTTTAGAATGTGTAATTAGTTTACAAGAAAATATTGCTTATGAGCAAGCCAAAAAAGCAGATGCCGAAATTGCGGCAGGAAAATATCGTGGCTTATTACATGGTATACCTTACGGATTAAAAGATTTATTTGCTGTTAAAGGAACTAAAACCACTTGGGGTGCTGCCCCTTATAAAAATCAGGTGATTGAAGAAGATGCTTTTGTGTACACCCAATTAAAAAATGCAGGCGCCGTGTTAGTAGCTAAATTTACCTTAGGCGCCCTTGCCATGGGAGACTATTGGTATGGTGGTCGTACACGTAACCCTTGGAATTTAAAGTATGGATCTTCTGGTTCTTCTGCAGGATCAACTGCAGCAACAGTTGCTGGATTAGTACCCTTTGCTATTGGCACTGAAACCTATGGAAGTATTGTATCCCCTTCTACTCAATGTGGTGCTACCGGTTTAAGACCCACTTTTGGTAGCGTTAGCAGATCGGGGGCCATGGCCTTAAGTTATAGCTTAGATAAAGTAGGCCCTATTTGCCGAAGTGCAGCTGATGCTGCGATCGTTTTTAATTATATACATGGCACTGATGGCAAAGATTTATCGGCTTATACAACTGCCTTTAATTACCCTGCCGAAAAGGATATAAGAAAAATGCGTATTGCTTATGCTAAAAATTATTTTGATAAAATAAAAGATAGTAATAGAAATGAGTTTAAAGTACTTGCAAGTTTTAGACAAATGGGAGTGGAATTAATCCCTGTAGATTTTCCGGACAGTGGTGTATACAATTTTAACATCATGGATGTGGTGATTGGCGTAGAGTGTGCAGCTCAATTTGACGAAATGACCCGTTTGAATATTGACGATGAATTAACCAGACAAACTAAATACGATTGGCCTAATCAATTTAGAACAGCAAGATTTGTGCCAGCGGTAGAATACATCAATGCTCAAAGACACCGTACTTTATTAATGCAAAAAGTGAATGAAGTAATGAGTAAATACGATGCCATTATTTGTCCATCAAGAGGGGCAGAAGGCAATCAAGCCGCTATTACAAATTTAACGGGGCATCCAGTAGTATGTGTGCCTACTGGATTTGATACTAGAAATAATTTACCTACAGGTATTAGCTTTGTAGGAAACTTATATGACGAGGGCACAATTTTGACAATTGCCGGCGCCTATCAACAAAAAACAGATTGGAATAAAAAACATCCCACCTTATTTAAGTAATATAGCATATGAATATTATTAAAAAAATTGCAGTAAACCAATTAGGGTATGGTTTTATTAAAGAGCCCCCTAAAGGAAAAGACGAATACTATTTAAGAAACAAACAAAATAGAAGTGGTATTGAATATCGAAAATTAACTGCACTCGAAATTGAAATATTAGTACGCAACCGAAACACCAGCGACAATTGGAGTGCTATTTTAGTATCAGAAGCATTCAATCCCGAATTAGTTAAAAACTGCTCTTTCTTTGGTTTAATTCGTATAGGTAATCTTGAAAACAGTTGCTTAAGTTTTAGTGACTTAATTGTTCCCGTAGGTATTTACAACTCCACAATCATTAGTTGCGACTTTGGTAATAATGTAGCCATTCATAATGTAAACTATATGTCGCATTATATTTTAGGTAATGAAGTGATTGTTACCAATGTAAATGAAATGGTAGCAACCAATCACGCTAAATTCGGAAATGGTATTATAAAAAAAGGAGAATCGGAATCGGTAAGAATATGGCTTGAACTCTGCAACGAAAACACAGGCCGCAAGGTTTTGCCATTTAATGGCATGACTACCGGAGATGCTTATATATGGACCAGAAACAGACACGACAATGCTTTACAACAAAAATTTATTGAACTTACCGATAACCAATTTGATAATAAATTGGGATATTATGGTAAGATTGGCGATCGTACCATTGTTAAAAACTGTAAGATTATTAAAGATGTTTGGATTGGTGAAGATGCTTATTTAAAGGGGGCCAATAAAATAAAAAATGTTACTATTAATTCTCATCCAGAAGCCAAAACACAAATTGGAGAAGGATGTGAATTGGTGAATGGTATAATTGGCTATGGCTGTAGAATATTTTATGGTATTAAAGCCGTACGTTTTGTACTCTCCGATTATTCTCAACTTAAATATGGGGCTCGTTTGATTAACTCTTTTTTAGGTCCTAATGCCACTATCTCTTGTTGCGAGGTTTTAAATTCATTAATATTCCCAGCGCATGAACAACACCATAACAATAGTTTTTTATGTGCTGCATTAGTGATGGGCCAATCTAATATTGCCGCAGGTGCTACTCTAGGATCAAATCACAATAGTAGAGGAGCAGATGGTGAAGTTATCATGGGAAGAGGATTTTGGCCTGGATTATGTGTAAGCATAAAACATAATTCAAGTTTTGCGAGTTTCTCTTTACTCAATAAAGGCGACTATAATTATGAACTCCATATTCCCATCCCTTTTTCACTTATTAGTAACGACCCTTTAAAGGATGAATTAATTATCATGCCTGGCTATTGGTTCTTGTATAACTTTTATGCCTTAGCAAGGAATGCATGGAAATATGTAGATAGAGATAAGAGAAAATATAAAACACCTATTTATGAATATGGCTATTTAGCACCAGATGCGATGAATGAGTTATTAATGGCGCAGAAAATTATGGCAAAGGCTACTGCCACAGCCTTTTTACTTAAATCAGGAAAAGCAATCCCAGCAGACGAAGATAAGCTATTAGCCATGGGACAGGAATTGCTAAAAAATAAATCCAAAAAAGAAATTGAAGGATTAGAAATTATAGCTACGGGTTTTGAAAATAGCAAGCGTAAAGCGAAGATGGTGAAAGTATATGATGCCTACCATATGTTTGAAAGAATTATCCTGCTATATGGCATGGAGGCATTAGTAGCAGCAGTAGAAAATAAAAAAGGGAAACAAGTTTTAGCTGCTGTAAAAAGTATAGAGCCTAATTATTCAAATTTGGAATGGTCTAATATTGGTGGACAATTGATGCCTAAAAAATCCGAACTATCATTATTAAGTAAAATAAAATCAGGCAGTATTGCGAGCTGGAATGAAGTACATGATTTTTACGAAACAGAATCTAATAAATATGTACAAAGAAAAAACAACCATGCACTCGCTTGTCTTGAAATTTGCACGGGTATAAAATTAAGCTCACTTAGTCAAAAACAATTTATCGAATGGCTCGATACATATGTTGAAATCAAAAAAGATATTACACAAAGAATCGAGAAAACGAGAGCTAAAGACTATAGCAATCCTTTCCGAAAAATGGTCTACGCCAATGAAGCAGAGATGATAGCCGTGGTGGGCGACCTTAAAGACAATGGTTTTATCAATGAACAGAATGCTTCGATAATTATATTGAGCGAAAAAATTAGTACGCTAAAAAGGGAATTAAGTAAAAAGTAATTAAAACTTAAATAAAGACATTCCGATACCTAATTGCCATTGTTTGGTTTTCCAGCTAGACTCGTCTTTTAAATTACTGCCTAGTTCGCTTGCAGAAGCTACTCTATTCATGCCAATAACATATCTACCATAAAGATAAAAACCACCAAGGTCGAATTTAGCACCTCCTACAAAGGAGAATTCTCCAGAAGCAAAAGCAAGTTTAGCATTCTCTTTCCCATCCTTGGTTTGATCTAATAAAATTCCATATTGAGGACCCGCATAAATCGAAAAACTCTTGGTTGGATTCAATTGAGCTAATACAGGAATTATCAAATAATTTAAATGATAGGTTTCGGGACTTGTTTTACTATTGCCTAACACATCAATGATGGTAGGGCTTGCTTCTAATTTTGTTTGCGACAATACGGCCTCAGGTGCAATGCTAAATTTATCAGATATGCCAAAACTAGCGGCAACACCAGCATGATAGGAAGCTGAATTGTGATCCGCAGCTACATTATTTACACTCGAAAAATTCTGTCCCACTTTAATACCCAAATTAAATTTTCCTTGTGCCTCCCCAAATAAGGAAAGACTCATACAAAAAACTATCATCCATTTTTTCATACAATCAATTTTCTATCACAAAATTAAACCAATTCTAGTAAAGTAATTTCGGGCATAATACCTACCCTTCCTGGATAACCTAAAAAACCAAAACCTCTATTTACATATAACTGTTGATCTTGAATTTTATAAATTCCCGCCCATTGCTTATAGACCCACTGAACGGGGCTCCATTTAAAATAGGGGTTCTCTAATCCAAATTGCATGCCATGGGTGTGGCCTGACAACATTAGATGTACTTGAGGATATTCAGGAATCACTTGTGCCTCCCAATGACTTGGGTCGTGACTCATTAAAATGATGGCATCAGCATCAATGACTCCCTTCATAGCTAAATCCATCTTCCCATATTTGGGAAATCTTGCTTTAGCCCCCCAGTTTTCAATTCCTACAATTGTTAAATTGGCACCCTCCTTTTCAAGCTTCACATGTTCATTCATCAGTAAACGCCATCCTAAATTGGCATGTACTTGCATCAGATCTTTTAAATTTTGTTGTTTTGCTTCGGGAGAATCCCATCTAACATAGTCACCATAATCATGATTTCCCAAAGTACTAAACACGCCATAGGGTGCTTTAATTTGATTAAATGTTTCCATCCAATCATGCATCTCTGTGGCTTTGTCATTTACTAAATCGCCAGTAAACAAAACTAAATCGGCGTTTTGTTTCTTAATTAAATCAATTCCTTTTTGTACGGCTGCTTTATCTTGTAAAGAACCACTATGTATATCGCTAATATGAATAATTTTAAATCCCTTAAACGCGATTGGTAAATTAGGGATAGAAACTTTTTTTCGTATCAGTTTGTAATTGTATTTATTGCCAAAACCATACACCAATGAAAAAAACAAAGTAGACGCTAAGCCCACCCCCAACCAACTTAAAAAAGTAGATCTTGGAATACCATTTTCAGTATTCATAAATTTAGCCCCAGTACTGGATGTTATTTTAGCAGCCGTCCAAAAAGCCCCTCTTCTAATATCATCCACTAAAAAAACAATGGCACTGATCAATTGAGAGAAAATCCAACCCATGCTAATCGAAAAAATATATTGTCTAAAATAAGGATTGGTTGTATAGGGGACTAATAGTAGAGAGCCAATTGCCACCACGCAGAGGGTCCAATAAAGCATACTAACCATTGTTCTGGCAAGGGTGCCATAGCCCTGAAGTAAATGCTTAACTACCTGGTAGACATAAAAATCTATGAGAATCAATACAATTAGCAGGAGGGAGATAAAAACGGGGTTTCTCATAGTATTATTTAAAGGGCAAAAATAGGGTCAAAAGCCTTATTTTTGGCAGAAATTAAGGATCCCCATTTTATGGCAAGAATTATAGGCATAGCAAATCAAAAAGGAGGGGTGGGAAAAACCACTTCTGCCATCAATATTGCGGCAAGTTTGGCTGTATTAGAATACAAGACTTTATTGATTGATGCTGATCCTCAAGCCAATAGCACTACTGGAGTTGGTTTTGATTTGCATAATATTACCACTAGTTTATATGATGGTATGATTAACCATACCCCCCTTTCGGATATTATTTTAAAATCGGAGATCCCTCATTTAGATGTCATCCCATCTCATATCGATTTGGTAGGTGCCGAAATAGAATTAGTAAATTTTCCTAATAGAGAAAATGTTTTAAAAGAACTTTTAGTGCCAATTCAAGATCAATACGATTTTATTATTATCGATTGTTTACCTTCTTTGGGATTAATAACCGTGAATGCTTTAGTGGCTGCCACCAGTGTTATAGTTCCTGTCCAATGTGAGTTTTTTGCGCTAGAAGGATTAGGTAAGTTATTAAACACTATTAAAATTGTACAAAGTCGTTTGAACCCAGATTTACAAATCGAAGGTATTTTAATGACGATGTATGATGGTCGATTACGTTTAAGCAATCAAGTAGTGAGTGAAGTAAGAAAACATTTTGATGACATGGTGTTCTCCACGATCATTCACAGAAATACAAGATTAAGTGAAGCACCTAGTGTAGGTAAACCTGTAATACTATATGATGCCGACAGCAAGGGTACAGTAAACTACTTAAACTTAGCTAAAGAGATTTTACAAAAAAATGGCATGACCAATATGAGTAATGCTGAGAGAATAATAGATTAACTATGAGCAAGAGTACACCCAATAAAGACATGATTGGAAAAGGGCTACGTTCCTTATTGCAAAGCATAGATGCTGATTATAAAAATCCAGCAGGTAAAGTAGAAGCTGCCACTATCGAGAAAGCAGTAGCTAGCAATAGAATTGCTTTAGATGCTATACAGGTTAATCCAAAAAATCCAAGAAAGGATTTTGACGAAGTGGCTTTACAAGAATTAAGACACTCCATTAAACTACATGATATTATTCAACCGATCACGGTGGCTCAATTACCCAATGGAAAATATCAATTAATTGCAGGAGAACGCCGTTTTCGTGCCGCTAAACTTGCAGGCTTAACTGATATCCCTGCTTATATTCGTCAGGGGAATGATCAGGAATTATTAGAATTGGCATTATTAGAGAATTTACAAAGAGTTGATTTAAACGAAATAGAAGTTGCTTTATCCTATCAAAGAATGATGCAGGAACTTAACTATACCCAAGAGAAAGTTTCTGAACGTATGGGAAAAGATCGTTCTACCATTGCCAATTATATACGTTTATTAGAATTACCCCCTAGCATTCAAGCTGCTGTTCGAAAAGGAACATTAAGTGTAAGCTTAGCCAAAATATTAATAGGTAAAGAAGTGGATGTTCAATTGTATCTCTTCAAAGAGATTATTGAAAAAGGATTAACCGTTCGACAAACCGAAGAATTAGTTAAGAAAACAGTTAAAGGGGCGAGTCAAAAATCTGGTGCAGCTTCTAAAAACCAGCTCTCTCCTGTTTATAAAAAATTAGAAGACAAATTAGCAAGTCACTTAAGTGCAAAGGTTACCTTGCAACATCAAAAAAATGGATCAGGTAAAATTACGGTTGAATACCATGACCTTAATGGCCTTAACAAGATTTTAGAAGCCATGCAAATTAGCATTAGTTAAACAAAGCATACCCCATAGGATGAGGCGATTACTTTTTATTTTGGTTCTTATGGTTTTTCAACAAACCAGTTGGAGCCAGGATAGCGCTTATTTAAAACAAGCCGATTCCTTAACTCATCATAGCCCTAAACGTGCTACACGTCGCTCTGCAATATTACCAGGTTGGGGACAAGCCTATAATAAACAGTATTGGAAAATTCCTTTAGTATATGGTGTATTAGCTATCCCAGCTTCTACTTTTATTTACAATACCGACTTGTACAATAAAACTAAAATTGCTTATCAAGCAAGATTTAAAGAATCCAATGGCGATAAATCTGAATTGGGATTAATTGATCCTAGCTTACAAAAACTAAGCTTAGGCTCACTACAGAGTTATAAAAATATTTTTAGAAGAGATCGGGATTATTCCATTATGTGGTTCATCTTAGCTTGGGGATTAAACGTTGCAGATGCCACGGTATCAGGAAATTTAAAAGAGTTTAATGTGAATCATAATTTGTCGATGCGCATAGAACCTTTTTCACAACCCTTATTGCAGCAATCAGGATTGTCCTTGCAATTTCATTTTAATAATACACACTCGAAATAATAGCAACATGAAAATAGCATTGATAGGTTATGGTAAAATGGGCAAAGCCATTGAAGAAATTGCATTAGCAAAAGGACATGAAATTGTTTTAAAAATAGATGTTCAAAATAGTCATGAATTTACTCAGGAAGCTATTGACAAAGCAGAAGTGGCTATCGAATTCACTGGCCCACATAGTGCTTATGAAAATGTAAAAAAATGTTTAACATTGGGTGTTCCTGTGGTAAGTGGTTCTACCGGGTGGCTTGACAAATGGGCCGAAATAGAAACACTATGTATACAAAATAAGGGGTGTTTAATATACTCAAGTAATTATAGCATTGGGGTAAATTTATTTTTTGAGCTAAATAAACAATTAGCCAAATTAATGGAACCTTATCAAGACTATGATGTATCGATGAAAGAGATTCACCATACCGAGAAAAAGGATGCTCCTAGTGGTACTGCCATTTCTTTGGCCGAACAAATCTTAGCCGAAGTAGGTCGAAAAAATAAATGGGTTAATGAAGCGTCTATCAATGTAAATGAACTAGTGATTCGTTCGGAGAGAATCGATCCAGCACCGGGCACCCACACAGTAACCTACCACAGTACTATTGACGATATTGAAATTACCCATACAGCACATACCCGAAAAGGCTTTGCGGCTGGCGCGGTGCTGGCAGCAGAATTTGCCTATCAAAAAAATGGTATCTTTACCATGAAAGATGTACTAGGAATTTAATATGCTATCAAAGAAAACTCAATATGCATTACAAGCGCTTTCCTATATGGTAGGGAAACATACTGATGCGCCTATACTAATTGCCGAAATTGCAGAACAAAAAAACATTCCTCTAAAGTTTCTAGAAAATATTTTATTAGAACTAAAAAAGGCTGGCTTTTTAGAAAGTAAAAAAGGTAAAAATGGTGGTTACTTTTTTGCCCTTGAACCTGCTACAATTAAACTCTCTTCTATTTTCAGAACCATCGAAGGCCCCATTGCATTACTGCCTTGCGTAAGCCTTAATTTTTATAAAAAATGTGACGATTGTAACGAAAAAAAATGTGGTATTAACAAAGTAATGATTGAAGTACGAGATAATACCCTATCTGTTTTAGATCAAAGAACTGTAGCCGATTTATTTATAGCCAAATAAGTTGGATTTTTTATACACTCAAAAATTCTCTATGAAAAAAATAACTCTATTATTATTAGTGACCATTAGCTTAAACGCAAATGCACAAAGTTTAATTGGTGGTGACAATATTTTAAAAACAAGTATCACTTCCGACGCTTTAAAAAACTTTAACCTTACTTATGAAAGAAGTTTAAATCACTTTATTTCCATTTCCGCCTCCTACCGCACAATGCCTAAGGGCCCCATCCCTCTTAAATCATTAGCAGAAAAATTTATTGATAACCCCAATATTAATTTTGACAATTTTCAAATTGGCAATAATGCAATCACCTTGGAATCAAGATTTTATTTGGGCCTACAAAAAATGTCAGGATTTTATATTGCACCTTATGTAAGATCGGCCAATTTTGATTTAACTGTTCCTGTTACCTATACCTATCAACCTGCTGCAGTATTGGGTATAAACCCTCCTGCTGTAACTGCTTCTGCAAAAGTTGAAGGAACCATTCGTTCACAAGCTTATGGTGCTTATGTAGGAGTTCAATTTCAATTGTTAACCAAATTGGTGTTGGACATATGGATTGCCGGTGGAAGCTATGGAAGTTCTAATGGAAAATTAACTGCTCCTTCTGATAATTTACCTGCCCCTGCCGTAAATGCTTTACAAAAAGTATTAGACCAAACCAATGCTAAACCCTTTACTTTAAAATCAACTGTTACAAGCACTGGTGCCGTAGTAGATACCCAAGGTCCATGGGCCGGATTTAAAGGATTAGGTCTTTCCTTAGGTTTACGCTTTTAACAGCTCCTTATTATTACTTACCTTTACTAGCGAAAATTAATACTATGATTCCTTCTTATTTACAAGACCATTTTAAGCATCAACAATACGACGCACAAAATTTTTTCTTAATCGCTGGACCTTGCGTTGTAGAAAGCGAAGATTTGGTGATGGAAATTGGTGAAAGAGTTTCTATCATTTGTAAAAACTTAGGCATCCCTTATGTATTTAAAGCAAGCTATCGAAAAGCCAACCGAACCAGTGCTAATTCTTTTACCGGCATTGGTGATGATACCGGAATGGAACTCATAAAAAAAGTAGGTGCTACTTTTAATGTACCTACCACTTCCGATATTCATGCACATGACGAAGCAGCCATAGCTGCTCAGTTTATTGATATCTTACAAATACCTGCTTTTCTTTGTCGGCAAACTGATTTGCTTATCGCTGCTGCCCAAACAGGTAAAATTGTTAACGTTAAAAAAGGACAATTTTTAAGTGGGGCTTCAATGAAATTTGCAGTAGATAAAATAAAATTAGCAGGTAACGAAAAAGTAATGTTAACTGAAAGAGGAAATACCTTTGGCTACCAAGATTTAGTAGTAGACTACCGCAATATACCAGCCATGGCCGAAAATAAAGTGCCTGTAATCATGGATTGCACGCATTCATTACAACAACCAAATCAAACCTCTGGAGTAACGGGTGGCAACCCAGCACTGATCGAAACCATTGCCAAAGCAGCAATAGCCACTGGCGCAGATGGATTATTTATTGAAACACATCCAAATCCATCTGAAGCTAAAAGTGATGGCGCCAATATGTTAAAACTTGATTTGCTAGAACCCTTGTTAGAAAAATTAGTTCGTTTACGTAAAGCGGTTATCTAATAAAAGGATTAGTATTTTAACGGGTTTCTTTTCCCTTGTAGCATATAATGCTTAATGCTTCGTATAAATGCAAGCACCATATATACAATTACTGGTGAGCCAAAGGTTAAAAAAGAGATATAAATAAACCACATTCTTATTCTAGAACTGGCTATCCCCAAACGCTCCCCGATGGCCGAACACACACCAAAAGCATGTAATTCCAAAAAATCTCTCATTTTTTGCATCTGTATACTTGTTTTTTGTACCCAAATCTATCAAAAAAAATCGGCATTTTGGCTTACCTTTGCAGCAGTTTTTAACACCAAAATCTATACCTATGGCTTTTGATATCGAAATGATCAAAAAATTGTACGCTGAAATGCCAGCGAAAGTGGAAGCTGCTCGTAAAATGTTGGGTCGTCCACTTACTTTATCAGAGAAAATTTTATTCTCTCATTTACATAGTGATCAAAAATTAGAAAGCTTCGAGAGAGGTGGTTCTTATGTAGACTTTGGTCCAGACCGAGTTGCTATGCAAGATGCTACAGCACAAATGGCTTTATTACAATTTATGCAAGCTGGTCGTCCAAAAGTTGCGGTACCAAGTACTGTACATTGTGATCACTTAATTTCTGCAAAAGTAGAAGCTAAACAAGACTTACAAGTAGCTACTACTGAAAGCAAAGAGGTGTATGATTTCTTGGCTTCTGTTTCCAATAAATATGGTTTAGGTTTTTGGAAACCAGGTGCTGGAATTATTCACCAAGTAGTTTTAGAGAACTACGCTTTCCCTGGAGGTATGATGATTGGAACCGATTCACATACAGTGAATGCGGGTGGTTTAGGTATGTTAGCGATTGGGGTAGGTGGTGCTGACGCTTGTGATGTAATGGCAGGTTTAGCTTGGGAATTAAAATGGCCTAAATTAATTGGTATTAAATTAAAAGGTAAGTTAAATGGATGGACAGCACCTAAAGATGTTATCTTAAAAGTAGCGGGTATATTAACAGTAAAAGGAGGAACAGGTGCCATTGTTGAATATTTTGGGGAAGGAGCAACAAGCATGAGTTGTACAGGTAAAGGTACCATTTGTAATATGGGTGCCGAAATTGGTGCTACTACTTCAACCTTTGGATATGATGCAAGTATGAGTCGCTATTTAAGCTCTACAGGACGTGCTGATGTTGCTGCGTTAGCTGACCAAGTAGCAGAACATTTAACTGCTGATGCCGAAGTATATGCTAACCCAGAAAAATATTTTGATCAAGTTATTGAAATAGATTTAGATACTTTAGAACCTCACCTTAACGGACCATTCACACCAGATTTAGCTACGCCTATTTCTAAAATGAAAGAAGTAGCTGCTGCCAATGGATGGCCAACTAAAGTAGAAGTAGGTTTAATTGGTAGTTGTACTAACTCTTCTTACGAAGATATTAGCCGTGCAGTTAGTTTAGCAAAACAAGTAGCACAAAAAGGTTTAACAACCAAAGCGGAATACATGATTACTCCAGGATCTGAGCAAGTAAGATATACCATTCAAAGAGATGGTTTCTTAGATGTATTTAGCCAAATTGGAGCTAAGGTTTTTGCCAATGCTTGTGGACCTTGTATTGGAATGTGGGAGCGTGTAGGTGCAGAGAAAAAAGAAAAAAATACCATTGTACACTCTTTCAATAGAAACTTTGCCAAACGTGCCGATGGCAATCCCAATACTTTTGCCTTTGTAGCTTCTCCTGAGATAGTAACGGCTTTAGCCATTGCAGGAGATTTAACATTTAATCCATTAACAGATACTTTAACCAACGATAAAGGGGAACAAGTAAAATTAGACGCCCCTTCTGGTGATGAATTACCAGTAAAAGGTTTTGCAGTAGAAGATGCTGGATTCCAAGCCCCTGCAGAAGATGGTTCTAAAGTGGTGGTTGCAGTAGACCCAGCTTCTAAGCGTTTACAATTATTAGATCCTTTTGCTGCTTGGGAAGGAACCGATTTAAAATCTTTACGTTTATTAATTAAGGCAAAAGGAAAATGTACAACCGATCATATTTCTATGGCAGGTCCATGGTTAAAATTCCGTGGTCACTTAGATAATATCTCTAATAATTTATTAATTGGTGCTGTTAACTTCTTTAACGAAAAAACAGACAATGTTAAGAGTCAAATTAATGGCCAATACGATACAGTGCCCAATACACAAAGAGCTTACAAAGCTGCTGGAATTGGCACCATTGTAGTAGGTGATGAAAACTACGGTGAAGGTTCTTCACGTGAGCACGCTGCCATGGAACCAAGACATTTAGGAGTTCGTGTGGTATTAACAAAATCATTTGCCCGTATCCATGAAACCAACCTTAAAAAACAAGGTATGTTGGCTTTAACATTTGCAGACAAAGCCGATTATGATAAAATTGCAGAAGATGATAGTATTGATGTATTGGGTTTAACTAGTTTTACACCAGGCACCCCATTAACATTAGTATTAACCCATAAAGATGGCAGCACTGATACAATTAAAGCGAACCATACTTATAACCAACAACAAATTGAGTGGTTTAAAGCAGGTGGTGCTTTAAATATCATTAGAAAGCAAGTAGCAGGATAGTAAATTTACTACGCTCATAAAATTTTAAATCCCTCTGATAACTCAGAGGGATTTTTTTTATCTTTAATTCATGATAAATACAGCATTGGTTTCTTTTGGAATGAGTGGAAAAGTTTTTCACGCACCTTTTATTTCAACAAATTCTAATTATAATTTAGTGGGTAGCTGGGAACGGTCCACTAAGAGTATCGAAGCGGCCTACCCAGGCACAAAATCATTTGATAGCTATGAAGCTTTACTGGCAGATTCTAGTATAGATTTAGTAGTTGTAAATAGCCCAAACGACACACATTATGCCTACGTAAAAAGTGCCTTGCTCGCTGGCAAACATGTGGTTTGTGAAAAAGCATTTACCAATACTTCTGCAGAGGCACAAGAGTTAGATGATTTAGCAAAATCAAAAGGATTAAAATTAGCCGTTTATCAAAATCGTAGATATGACGCCGACTTTTTAACCCTGCAAAAATTAATTAAGGAAGATCAATTAGGGGAACTCCAAGATATTCAAATTTCTTTTGAACGTTTTAGAAATACATTAAGCCCTAAAGTACATAAAGAGCAAGTAACTCCTGGCGCTGGTGTCTTATACGACTTAGGGCCACATTTAGTAGACCAAGCATTAGTGCTTTCTGGAATGCCATTAGCAGTTTTTGCAGATATCAGAATTACCAGAAAAGTATCTTTAGTAGACGACTATTTTACCCTCATTCTCTACTATCCAGGACATAGAATTACTTTAACAAGCGGAATGGTTTTTATGCATCAACTTCCAGGTTACAAAGTGTATGGCACCAAAGGTTGTTTTATAAAAAACAGATCTGACGTGCAAGAAAATGAACTCTTAGCAGGGAAAAAACCAAATACTACCCATTGGGGTGAGGAAGCAGTAGCTGATTATGGAACTTTATACACCGAAGAAGGGGGTGTAATTAGCAGTAAAATTATTCCGAGCCTGCCCGGCAATTATAGTTTATTTTATGAAAAAATGGCCAAGGCAATTTTACATAATGAGCCTGTACCCACAAGTGCACAAGAAGGGAAAAATATTATTAAAATATTAGAAGCGGCGCGCAACAGTGCCTTTAATAAAAGAGTAGTGGGTATTTAGTTATGCATCCTTACTTACCTGAAATTAAAAAAATATTTGCTGCAAACGCAGATACTACTATTGCCAAAGGGGCAAAAGCTTATCTGCTTAATCAGTTTGAATTTTACGGAATTAAAACGCCTTTAAGACGACAACTCAGCAGAGCGTTTTATGCAACTCATCCCATTCAAACACACGCCGAACTAGCAGCAATAGTTAAAGCGTGTTATAACGAACCTCAAAGAGAATTACATTATTTTGCTATTGAATTACTTGGCTATCATAAAAAGTTATGGTGTACTAAAACATTAGTTTTAATGGAGTGGATGATTACGCATCATAGTTGGTGGGACTCGGTAGATAGTACCAATACACATGTAATAAGTAAATTCTTTTTGCAATTTCCCGAACATATAGAATCTTATACTTTTAAATGGAATCGCGCTACAAATAAATGGCTAAAGCGAATGAGTATTTTATTTCAACTTACCTATCGCGACAAAACCAATACTACCCTGCTTTGTGAATACATTGAATATTGCCAATTAGAGGAAGACTTTTTTATTAGAAAAGCCATTGGATGGGCTCTACGTGCATATGCCTACACCAATGCTAAATGGGTGATAAACTTTGTAAAAAAACATCCCCAGCTTTCCAATTTATCCAAAAGAGAAGCGCTTAAACATCAATAAATAAAAAAGCCTCGAACTAATCGAGGCTTTTTAGTATCTGTAAATATTTTACATCTTTTTTGCATCTTCTAAAAACTTGGCTAAGCCAATATCGGTTAGAGGATGTTTTAACAAACCTAAAATAGAATCTAAAGGACAAGTACAAACATCGGCACCTGCTTCTGCTGCTTTTACAATATGCAAAGCGTTACGAATAGAAGCTGCTAAAATTTGAGTTTGAAAACCTTGTACATCATAGATGTGACGAATTTGACTGATTAATTCCATGCCATCCCAAGAACTATCATCAATACGACCAATAAATGGAGAAACATAGGTTGCACCAGCTTTGGCTGCTAAGATAGCCTGGCCTGCAGAGAAAACTAAAGTACAGTTGGTTCTAATGCCATTATCGGTAAACCATTTAATAGCTTTAATACCCTCTTTAATCATAGGTACTTTCACTACAATATTTTTATGAATGGCAGCTAATTTTTTACCTTCTTCAATCATGGTTGCAAAGTCGGTAGATAACACTTCGGCACTAATATCACCGTCAACTAATTCACAAATAGCTTTATAATGTTCAGCAATAGCGGCCTCTCCCTTAACGCCTACTTGTGCCATTAAAGATGGATTGGTAGTTACACCATCTAAGATGCCTAAATCATTGGCTTCTTTAATTTGAGCTAAATTACCTGTGTCAACAAAAAATTTCATAGTTTTTGTTTTATAATTGAAAAAGAAAAATGCCACTTTCTTAAAAAGTGGCAGGCTACTTACATCACACCGCTACAACCGCCTATCCTTGCTACATTCCTGTCCTGGGGAGGTTCAGCAGGAGCTGGTCGTGCAAGACCTGCCGCTGCGAAGGTAATAAAATAGAGGGGATTATCCTACCAATTTTGCTTCGAATTAAGGGTTATAAAGCCAATAATTTGGTCATATCTAGTTCCTGGAGCACGATAATAAACCATGACCGTATAATTATTCTCAGTTTCCCAATGGTTCCCCTCTGTTTCGGTAAAATCATCCTTGTAATTGGGCACTTCCTTGTCCCTAAGCATATAATTATAGCTATAGTAGCCTTGCTTTAATAAAATCATTTTTTGATACACTCCTTGTTTGGGGTCAAAAATCATCTCCGCCTCTTTACCAAGTTCATTGTTAGTGAATGAACTCACTAAATATAATTTTTGTCCAATAAAAGGGGCTTTTTCTGAGGGCAAATAAGTGAATACCACCTTCGCATAATCGTTCTGAACATCTGCCTCTAATGATTCTGAATTTGAAATTACAAAAGCACCATTTAAATCTTTAAAATTATAATAAGCTATGGATGCTCTCGATATATCAGGCTTAGCCTTCACCAAAGTATAATTTTGGAGGGACTCTATAGACTCCATTCTGTCCGATCTAAGCCTTAAGCTTTGTAAATCCAACCATCTTGCCTCCTTACCTGCAGGAAAAATAAGTTGTTCCTCATTATTGTATTCCAACATATCTCCTCTTATAAAATTGGGACTTATAATGGTTTGAGCATCATTGTATAAATAATTCTGCCAAACAGAAATTTGTAATTGATCTGTTTGAAAATAAGGAACTTTACTAATGTCTACTTTTACTTTTAAATGTTGATGGGTTTTAGAGATATTGCCGTCAAATGGTTCTTCTACAGTAGCTAAAACATTTACTTGAGGGTCCACCACATAAAATCTTTTGGTAAAAACCAAGTTATTTTTGTTAGCGTTTTTATAGACACTTAATTTGAAATTCCCAGAAACCTTGGGGTGCGCATTTTCATTGGGGTAATTAAACTGATAATGAAAATAGGACTGCGCTGCAACAGAGGATGGTTTATATCCTGTAATTTTTTGTTGATTGAATCCTGTAACATAATCAGCAGGATCCATAGGAACCGATTGCCCATTTTTATCCACGAGTTCTACGCTATAGTAATACTCTTGATATTGATTACTAAAATCATCAAAACTAATGGATAACGGGTTATTTTCCCCTAAAGCAACTACTGGAATACCCAAGGGGTTGCCCAAAGGATGAACTAAAACGGTATGTATTAAACTATCATAAACCTTGTCAATGTTTTGTGACCAAGCATGGGTAAGATTCAAAAAAACTAGTAAAATAAATAAAAAACGCTTTAGCTGCATATTCCAAGGTTTCAGTTAACGAATCTAGGTTTTTAATCTAAATATATAAGGAGAAAAAAGTAGATTTGATAAAATTTTAAGTTTGTCCACTCCATTTCAAATAGCTAAAAAAATAAGCTTTCAAAAACAAAAAAGTGATACACGCTTTATTGTAAGATTGTCCATTGGCGCTACAGCTATCAGTGTAGCAGCTATTATTTTAACTTTATCTATAGTAAATGGGTTCCAACAAAGTATTTCTCAAAAAGTATATAATTTTTGGGGCCATGTAAGAATTGCGTCCGTAAGCGGTGCACCTTTGAATGACAGCGCCTCATTTTTTTTTAATTTACCCTATATACAAAAAGCAACCCCTTTCATCCATCAGTCGATGGTAATTGCCTACGGACAAGATATTGAAGGGGTAGTAGCAAGAGGTATTCCTTCTTCCACTGAAATCCCTTTTTTAGTAAAAGGCAAAGGACTTAACGAAGCAAACTCCGACTCCCTCATTCATAAAATAATTATTTCAGAGGCCTTAGCTAGTAAACTTAAAATACCCTTAGATAGCACCATAAAATTATATGCATTAACCGGTTCCGATCTTAGACAACGAAAAATGAAAGTAGTGGGGTTTTATCATTCTGGTATAGAAGAGTATGATCGTCAATTTGTAATGATAGATATACATCAATTACAAAATTTTCAGGCAAACAAAAATAATATCGAAGGGTATTCTCTTTATGTAAAAGACCTGAATCGAATTGAACAAGCCAACAATGAATTACAAAAGACAATCCCTAAAAATTGGGTAGCTACTAAAATCGTAGACTACTATCCTCAAATATTTGACTGGATTGGTGTACAAACTATTAATCGAAATGTTACCATCACTATTCTTTTAATTATTGCCATAGTTAATTTAATTACTTGCTTACTAATTCTTATGTTAGAAAGAGTACATATGATTGGAACATTAACCGCTATGGGTGCAAATCACAATTTTATTCGAAAAATATTTTTGTTCCAAGCAAGCTTTATTACTTGGATAGGAATTGGATTAGGTTTGTTAATAGGTCTTGGACTAAGTTGGTTGCAAATGAAAACAGATTTTATTACCCTCAATGAGTCGGCCTATTTTATAAAGGTTTTGCCTATTCAAATAAACCCCATACAAATTTTATACTTAATCATTGGAACTGCCTTTACAAGCTATTTCTCATTTTTGATTCCTACACTATGGATTCAACATATTTCTCCTGCCAAGGCTATTAGATTTGACTAATTTCAAAAGCGCGACATCAGTATACCCGCCGCTACTGCCGCATTTAAAGATTCAGCAGCACCTAGTTTTGGAATGGAGATTGGATGGGTAATAAAATTTTTACTGGGCGCTCGAATACCTTTTGATTCATTACCGATAATTAAAAAACCTTTTTTTTGTAGGTTGGTATCATACACAGAAACGCCTTCTAATAAGGCGCCATAAATAGGCAATTTAGTAGTAGATAATATCGAATCTATATCCATGTTTTGCATTTGAATTCTAAAGCAACTTCCCATTGTACTTTGAATCAATTTAGGATGGTAACCATTTACCGTATCCTCTGTTGCAATTATTTGTTTAATGCCAAACCAATCAGCAGTGCGAATTATGGTGCCTACATTTCCAGGGTCTTGCAATCCATCGAGAACAATGGTTAACTGGTTTTCATAATGATGGATACTGGAAGGCATTTTTTGGACTAAGGCCAATACCTGATTGGGGGTTTGAAGATGGCTTAATCTTTCCAACATAATTTCATCCACCTCCTCAATTTCAATACCACTGGTGTTATTTTGCTCCAGCCATGAATTAAGTGCATACAGCTTTTGAATGGGCCAATGAGCAGCAATTGCCTCGGCAACCATCTTAGGACCTTCGACTATAAATACAGATTCTTTCTCCCATTGTTTTTTATGGGCAAAAGATTGAATATATTTGAGCTCATTCTTACTAATCATATACATGCAATTACGGAAGCTTAAAAATATTAGTTTCTTTTCAGGTTTTAGTTTACTTGGACTACTATTTTTTATAGCAGGCTGTGTAGATTTTAAAAAAGCTACTGTCCACAACTACCCCAAAGAACAAGAGTTTGTTTTCGAGAACAAGATAGTCATAAATGATCCCTTAACGAAAAAAACAGCTTCCGAACTGGTTATGAACCTAAGTAACTATTGGGATGATAGTTTAAAAGCAAAACATATTCGTCAATTTGGGTTTTTTTATACTTTAATTCAACCCATACTTTACCAACCAGACCGTATGGAGAGGTCTGTTTTATATATGCGTAATTATCTCTCCTCTCAAGGCTATCATCATCCTGAGCTTACGCCTATTGCAAAGACGGATACTATCAATAATGAATACAGGGTTAAACTAACTATGCAAATTGACTTGCGCAAAAAAACTCTTTTTGATACTGTTACCTATGCATTGGGTGATACCTCTTTACAATCCATTGCACTTGAAAATCAACAATATGCTTATGTAAAAAAAGGTTCCCCTTTTTCTAATGATGCCATCAATAATGAATTAGATCGATTGGTGGAATTATTCAGGGCCAATGGATACTATTATTTTACTAAAGAGAAAATATTTGCAGAAGTAGATACGCTCAATCAGGAACTTTTGCAATTAAATCTTGACCCTTTAGCGCAAATTAATCAAGTGCAAAATGCACAACATAAAGAAGCAGAAAATCCAAGTTGGAAAATAAGCTTTCAACTAAGAAATACGGATTCAAAAACAAAAAAGGCTTATCCAATTGGTGAACAAATTTTTTACAGCGACTTAACCCTTTCTGATAACCCTGACAGTATCTTAATCAGTGGCCTATCAAATGCTATTCAATCATCAAATACCATTTTACAATTTAAGCAGCCAAAATTTAGCCCAGTATTATTTGAAGAACAAGCCATACTTGCCAAAGGATCCCCTTTCAATGAAAAACTTTTTTATCAAACCTTGAATAATTTTAGCGCATTAGGTGCATGGCAACAAGTAGATGGTCGTACTACCATTCACAATGATAGTGTGTATTTGCATTATTTTTTAGTGCCTGCACTTCGAAAAAGTATTAGCTTAGATTTGGAAGGCAGCAGAAACACCGCCCAAATTGGAGCTGGTAATTTACTGGGATTATCCACCAGCCTCACCTATAGAGATAGAAACGTACAAAAAAAATCCATCCCTTCGATTACTAGTTTTAGAACAGGTATCGAATTAAATTTAAACAACAATAGTCAAAATTTAACCCAGACTTTCTTATTAAATATTGGTCATACCTACAGCTTTCCTAAATTAATTTTACCTTTTAGCAAAAACCAAGTATCTGCAGGCAATAGTCAAAAAACAAACTTTACTTTAAATGGTTCTTATATAGATAGATTAAACTATTATCAATTAAAATCATTTACTACTAACTGGGGCTATGAGTGGAAAAAAAATAAAAATGGCAGTGAAAATATAATCTCTTACAAACCCGTTAATATTGAGTTATACCAATTAACAAAATTTGCGAAACTAGACAGTTTACTTTTGTTAAACCCTTTCTTACGATCCTCTTTTAATGATGGCAATGTGGTGGGACAAACTTTAAATTTTATACATACCGGACCTGCTCCTAAAAAAAATAATCAACAAGACTACTTTAGAATTGGTATGGAAGAATCGGGTGGCTTGATTGGATTAATCCCCTCTGTTCGAGATCATGTATACCGATTTATTAAATTAGAAACAGAATGGAGAAAATTAATCAGATTTGAAAATAACGAATTCGCCTGGCGAATGATGGGAGGATGGGGGAATAATTATAGTGACAATACCTTACTTGGAGGTCAGCTTCCCTTTTTTAAACAATTTACTGCTGGCGGACCTTATAGTATGAGAGCATGGGGGCTTCGTCAATTAGGATTAGGCAGTTCTCGATTTTATGATACCAGTAGTAAGTCACAAAATTTTGATCGTTTCGGTGATTTGCAATTGGAAGCCAATCTGGAATATCGCTTTACACTTTTTCAAATTGGCTCCTATAAAATTGGTTCTGCCTTGTTTACAGATATGGGTAATATTTGGAACACAAGAGATACCAAGCAAGATATTAATGCAGGATTTAAATTGGATAGATTATACAAAGATTTAGCCATTGCAGTGGGCACAGGCATTAGAGTTGATTTTAATTATTTTTTAATTAGAATTGATTACGCCATGAAAATGAAAGATCCTACCAGGACGTATAATAATGGATGGCTAGACTTCCATAATTTTAAATGGACTGAATCAAAAGCCAATGGCTTAAATGTAAATAATTATGCTTGGCAATTTGGTATTGGACTACCCTTCTAATAAAGCTTGAATTTGTTTTTCCAAATCCTCCCATTGCAATGCTTCTGTAACTGAGAATTTTCCAATTTTTGTTCTTCTGAGTGCGCTCATATATGCACCCACTCCTAGTGTATCACCAAAATCTTTTACCAAAGATCTAATATAAGTGCCAGTTGAACACACTACCCTAAAGTGAACATTGGGCAATTCAATTTTTGTTATTTCAAATTCAGATATGGTTATTTTACGGGGATCCACTTTTACTTCGATTCCTTTTCTTGCCGACTCGTATAATCTTTTACCATCTTTTTTGATAGCAGAATGTTGCGGTGGCATTTGTAAAATTTCACCTATAAACGTTTTTGTAGCATCTATAATATTTTGTGCAGTGATATGCTGAATAGAAACAAAATTTTCGGGATCGGATTCTAAATCATAAGTAGGCGTGGTAGCCCCTAATACTAAGCTACCTTGATACTCTTTTTCCATTCCCATATATTCATTTATTTGTTTGGTAAATTTACCAGTACAAATAATTAATAATCCGGTAGCCAATGGATCGAGTGTGCCTGCGTGTCCTACCTTGGTAACTTTAGTAAGCCAACGTACTTTTTGTACCATATTAAATGAAGTCCAACCAATAGGCTTATCTATTAATAGCATCTTGCCCTCTAAATAAGGAGTAAGGACAGTTGGAATTGGTTTTTGTTTTAGTCCCATGAAGCTAAAGGCTAGTAGGCTCTTGCAAATAATACTCTTTGAGTAGAAGGATTGCCTGTTAAAATACAAGCACCTGCTTCTTGTGTATTATCTAAAGGAATACAACGTATGGTTGCCTTTGTTTGTTCTTTAATTTTCTCTTCTGTTTCTGGTGTACCATCCCAGTGTGCTGATACAAAACCTGCTTTAGTATCTAAAATATTTACAAACTCTTCCCAGGTATTTGCTTTAGTTATATGTTCGTCTCTGTAATTTTTAGCACGTTCGAATAAGTTAGTTTGAATATCTAACAACAATTGACTCACCCTTTCAGTTAAACCATCCATAGATACTGTCGATTTTTCTTTGGTATCACGACGCGCAATTTCAACTTGGTTGTTTTCTAAATCACGAGGTCCCACTGCAATACGAACAGGCACTCCCTTTAATTCATACTCTGCAAATTTCCAACCTGGCCTTTGATTATCCGAATTGTCATATTTCACTCTGATACCTGCAGCTTTAAAAGAAGCTACCATGCCAGCTACTTTTTCATCTAAAATTGCTTTTTGGTCTTCCCCTTTATAAATAGGTACTATCACCACTTGTAAAGGTGCAATACGTGGTGGTAATACCAAGCCTTGATCATCGCTATGTGTCATTACCAAGCCTCCAATTAAACGAGTACTCACCCCCCAACTAGTGGCCCATACATAGTCTAGCTTATTATGTTGATCACTAAATTTAACATCAAAAGCCTTCGCAAAATTTTGTCCTAAAAAATGAGAGGTCCCCGCCTGCAATGCTTTACCATCTTGCATCAGTGCTTCGATACAATAAGTGTCTTCGGCCCCAGCAAATCTTTCATTAGGAGTTTTTACACCTTTGATAACAGGCACGGCCATCCAATTTTCTGCAAAATCGGCATATACATTTAACATCTGTACTGTTTCTGCAATAGCTTCTTCCTTTGTTGCGTGAGCAGTATGCCCTTCCTGCCATAAAAATTCGGCAGTTCTTAAAAATAATCGAGTTCTCATTTCCCATCTTACCACATTGGCCCACTGATTTACTAAAATGGGTAAGTCACGATAAGATTGAATCCATGTTTTATAGGTATTCCAGATGATTGCTTCACTGGTGGGGCGAACAATCAATTCCTCTTCTAATTTGGCATCAGGGTCCACCATTAGTTTACCCTTATTTTGGGGATCTGTTTTTAAACGGTAATGGGTAACGATCGCACATTCCTTTGCAAAACCTTCTGCGTTTTTCTCTTCTGCTTCAAATAGGGATTTAGGAACAAATAAGGGGAAATAAGCATTTTGATGCCCCGTATCCTTAAACATTTTGTCCAATGCGGCTTGCATATTTTCCCATAAAGCATAGCCATAGGGTTTAATGACCATACAGCCTCTTACTGCACTATAGTCGGCTAATTCGCCCTTAAGTACCAGGTCGTTGTACCACTGAGAATAATCCTGTGCCCTAGTTGTTAATTCCTTTGCCATTTTTTATAAAATCTTAACAATTATAATAGTAAAAACAATCTACGAAAAATGCTCTATATCTCAAAGTTTAGTAACTTTGGACTAGCAAATGTATGCTAAAAAGAGGGCATATAAAAACCTAAACAAATTGATTATGAACAACACAACTACTTACTTATCCAACAAGCGAATAGCTTTGGGTTTGACAATGATTTGTTTTATTGGAATTAGTTGTACCAGTTTGCAACAAACAACGGTTGTTGCCTCTGACGATTTGTATGCAATTCCAAGTACAACAGCTTCTACTAACACTTATGCAAAAACAGACAATAGAAATCAAGAACAAATAGCAGATGAACAAGGAGAATATCAAGATTATCAAAACTATCAAGACGATCGCTATTTAAGATTAAAAGTAGCCAACAGATATCGCTGGTCGGTTATTGATGATTTTGGTTATTGGAATGACCCCCGTTTTAATTATGCTTATTATCCTTCTTACTTAGGATGGAATAGTTGGTATTCGGGCTATTATGGAGCCTCTTGGTATAATCCATTTGGGGCCTACTCAATGGGATGGGGTGGTTATAATCCCTTCTTTAATTCTTATGCAATGGGATGGGGATATGATGGCTTTGGAATGGGTATAGGATTTGGTGGATTTGGATATGGTGGTTTTGGAGGTTTTGGTTATGGTGGATTTGGATATGGTGGTTTTGGCTATGGTGGCTGGAACCCTTACTATGCTGGTTATGGTAATCCTTATGGCCCCTCATTTATTGGTGGCAATGATAGAAGACGTCCCTATTTAGATCCCAAACAAGTGCATACCAGCGCTCCTGGTTTAGCTGCTTATACCAATAGAAGCATTAATAATGTGAATCGTCAAGTAAATACTACTAACGGAAACATTCGTTACTCAAGCAACCCTGATTTAAATAATAATTTTGGCAACCTTATTAAAAGAGTAGTGACCAATAATACTAATGTAAATCAAGCCAATAGTTTTGATCGACCTTCCAGGTCTTTTAACAACAACAATTTCAATAATACTAGAGTAACAAGTACGCCTTCCACTAATACTGTCGCCCCAAGTTCAAATAGCAATAGTAATGCAGGCGGAAGAAGTGGTGGGTATAATAGTGCAGGATCTTCTTCTTCAGGAAGCAGACCTTCTAGAGTTAACTAATTATAAAAAGCAGAGAAATTATGAAGAAAATATTCCTTTTGATCTTATTAGGATCAACTATAAACATGTACGCTCAAGAGCCCGATGATGCTTTAAGATTATCTTGGTTTGTACCACACGGAACTGCAAGAAGTAGTGCTATTGGAGGTGCCATGGGTTCATTAGGGGCCGATTTATCCGCCAACCACATTAACCCTGCTGGTTTGGGTTTATATAAATCATCAGAGATTTTATTAACGCCTAAATTTCTAACGCAGTCTAATGATTTTAATTATCGAGGTACATTAAGTTCATCTAGAGATTCTAAAACTAATTTAGGAACTGTGGGTATGGTATTTGCTAATAATCAAAGGTCAAATGCTTACCGAAGCACAGCTTTCTCCATAAGCTTCACCCAAATAGCAGATTATAATAATCAGGTGCGTTTTTCTGGAAAAAATAATTTTAGTAGTTGGTCCGAAAAATATTTAGAAGAACTAGTAAATGATCGTGCCGATACTAATGCTGCCTTGAGTAATTACATTTTTGGTAGCTCATTGGCTTATCGTACCTATTTAGTGGATACCACTGCTGATGCTAAGGGTAATGTTACTGGTTATCAAAGTTTAGTGCCCATTTCTTCGGGCGTAAATCAAATATATGACGCACAAACAAGTGGCTCTTACAATGAATTAGCTTTTGGATGGGGCGGCAATATTGAAGATAAATTATATTTAGGAGCAAGTTTAATATTACCCATGATCGATTTTAACCGATCTACTTTATATTCTGAAACTGATCTTGACCCATCCAATAAAGCAAACTATTTTGGAGGATTTCAAGTAACCGAAAATTTTAGTTCAAGAGGCTTTGGTGGAGGATTTAAATTAGGGTTAATTTATAAGCCAGAATCCTATTTACGTTTAGGTTTCTCCTTGCATACACCGCAATTAATAAGTTTTAGAGATAAAATTAGCGCTTCAATGACTACCAACACCGAAGGCTATGCTGGCTTACAAAGTGAAAGCTCAGCGAATTTGAATGATGGTTATCCTGGTGTTAGAGAATACTCTGTTGCTACCCCTTTAAAAACAATATTCAGTGGTTCTTACTTTTTTGCATCTCCTTTAAAACCAACCCAAGCTCTTGGTTTTATAAGTGCTGATATTGAATGGGTTAATTATGCAGGTACCCATTATTATGCCAACACATACGATCAGCAGTCAACTGATTATTACCATGCTTTGAACAATACAATTAAAGATTTATACAAAAATAATTTCAATATTAAAATTGGTTCAGAATTAAAATTAAATGGCAACTGGATGGCTAGAGCTGGAGCTGCTTATTATGGCTCCCCTTACAAAGACGAAACAATTAAATCATCTCGTTCTAGTATTAGTGCTGGCATTGGTTACAGAACTGAACATCGTTTTATTGATTTCACAATCGTTAATACAACTAGTAAAGATGCTATATTCCCTTATCGTTTAAATGATAAACCTAATACTTATGCTGCTTTAACAGGCAATCAAGTAATGTTTATGATTGGCTACGGCATTAGATTTTAAAATATATTCTTACCCTAAAAAAAGGCGCTTCCATGGGAGCGCCTTTTTTGTTCGATAACTTATTATTAGCTATTCAAAATCTTATTTCAAATCTGTTGTTTGTAACCCTTGATTAATTTTAATATCTGAATACTTAACATTAATCTTCATTTGACCCATATCAATGATTTCCTCAGATGGCAACTGAATTCCATTTACAGTTTTATAGGTTTTGTAAAACTGTTGTTGTGTAACAGTGCCTCTACCGGGTACTTCTTGTGACTTTGCAGTTTTTACTAGTAAATATGTTGCAGCATCATAAAAGCGATGAGAAACCTTGCCAGTAGGAGTTGTTATTTCAACATCTATAGCATCTTTACCCTCCACTTTTTCAGCACCTACGATTTTTAATTGATAGCCCTTGCTTAAATAGTTTAATTCTGGAACTAAATTAGCTGCTTCATCTAAGCCCTCTTTTATTTCATCCGTAATAGGGGCTTCCATTCCTTGTTGACTTACCGAGTATTTACCTGCGACCACTGATTGTTTCATAATAGTCATTCCTGCCATTGACATCGTTGATACCATATTACCAGGAATAATCATAGTTTGAGACATCTCTAAAGATTGGCCCATAACAGAAGCAGTACCTTTTAATTGTACATCTTTTATGGAGGCTATTGCCTCTTTGCCTCCAACCGCAGCAACTACTTTATCTAATAAGATAGCAGGCGTTAAATTAGCATCTGCTTTTGCCTCAGTAGGCGCTGCTACTTCATTACCTTCTAAATCAAAGTATTTTACAGGCCCATATTTTTCTAAACCCTTGGCAATTTGTTTTGCATTACCAACAATTACAATATGCATTTTAGTAGGATTCAACAATGCGGTTGCAGCAGTTTGCACTTTAGCTGCATCTACTGCTGCTAAGGTGGTTAAATACTTTTGATAATAATCGGCCGGTAATTTATAACGAGCAATATTTAAAGCGAAGTTGGCAATCGTTGCAGGATTTTCTAAAGAACGTGCAAAACCACCAGATAAATAATTCTTCATTCGAGACAATTCTGTATCTCCTACTTTTTCGTTACGAATTACATTTATCTCATGTAAAATTTCTTGAATTGAACTATCCGTTTTTTCATTTCTCACCGATGCTTCAGCCGAGAAAATACCCACTTGACGGTTGGGGCTCAATGAAGAGTAGGCGCCATAAGTAAAGCCATGCTTCTCTCTTAAGTTAGCAAACAAACGTCCTGAAAATCCACCACCTAGAATATTATTCATAACTGATGAAGAAATTGCGTTAGCATCCCCTGGTCCTAAATCTACTGCAGTGGCAACAGCAACCACGCTTTGCACCGATGCAGGACGATCTACAATGGCCACATAGGTTTGTGACGGTATTTGTGGTTTGGGATAAATAGACTTAACTACTTCCCCTTTTGCCCAAGCACTAAAATTTTTCTCTGCTAATGTTTTTGCAGTTGCTGGCTCAATGTCTCCAACAAAAACCAAATAGGCAATATTGGGTTTCCAATAGGTTGCAAAAAACTTTTTAACATCCTCAATGTTTACATTATTGACTGTTTGTGTAGTAGTAATTTCTCCAAAAGCATGATGGGCACCATACACTAATTTTTTCATCACATTATTTGATATAGCATCTGGCTCGTCTTTATTAGATTCAATAGCGGATAATGTTTGCTTTCTTACTTTCTCTAATTCGTCTTTTGATAAAGCAGGATGTAAAATAACTTCGGCCATTAAACTCATTAATTGAGGGAAATTACTTTTAAGAGAACTTACAGTGGCCGTTTGACTAGAAGTAGATAAAGAACCTCCTAAATATTCGACGGCCTCGTCTAATACTGCTTTTGTTTTAGTGGTAGTTCCCCTTTTTAATAGTTGCCCACTCATTTCGGCTACACCAGCTTTATCACCTTCAGTAAATCCATCCAAATCAAGGGCAATCGTAGCAGTAACTCTTGGGAGTTTTGTGTTCTTCACTACAAAAACTTGCAACCCATTGGATAAAGTAAATGCCACCGGGCTGCCCACCTGAATTACAGGAGCCTTAGCGGGAGCAGGGGCTTTAGTTCTGTCAATTTTTTGCGCCAATGAAACCATAGGTGCAAATAGTAAGAGGTATATATATTTTTTCATACGATTATTTTTAGTGATTTATTATTTGCTGGTTTTTTCTTTAGGCACATAATATAATACCACGCGATTATCTTTATTTAAATATTTCTTGGCTACTGCTAAAACATCTTCACGAGTTACTTTATTGTATTTCTCTAATTCTGTATTAATCAAATTAGCATCTCCAAAATACACTTCATAATTAGCCAAGCTTTCGGCTATTCCAGCCATTGTTCCATTACTAGTCACTAATCCAGTAGTAATTTGATTTTTTACTTTTTGAAACTCTCGCTCCGACACTAAACCGGTTTTTAATTCATTCACTACACTATCCATGTTTGTTTCTAATACATCCGCTTTCACACCCATGTTGGCAATGGCTAAGGTGATTAATAAACCTTCATCTTCATTAAAGAAGGGAACAGATTGCGCAGCTGCTGCTAATTGTTTGCCATCCACTAAAGTTTTATTCATACGAGAAGATTCTCCTCCTGATAATATATTGGAGAGCACATTAAATGCATAGTATTCGCTTCCTCCCTGTTGGGGGGCACGATAGGCCTGAAAGACCCCTGCTAGTTGTACATTGTCTTGAATAATATCTCTCACTTCTGTTCCTAAAGCTGGCTCTTTTACAGAAGGTTTAATAATTGGTTTTGTTCCCTTTGCAATAGGTCCAAAATACGATTCAATTTTAGCTTTTAATTCGGCCTTATTAAAATCACCTGCAATAGATAATACACAATTATTAGGCACATAATAAGTTTTATAAAACTCAATAAACTCCTCTAGCTTGGCAGCATTTAAATGATCCATACTACCAATAGGTGCCCAACGATAAGGGTGTACTTTAAAAGCACGTTTAAGCATTTCGGTTAAAAAACTTCCATAAGGACGGTTGTCCATACGCATTCTTTTTTCCTCTTTTACTACTTCTCTTTGGGTATTTACACCCACTTGCTCAATTTTAGCATGCATCATTCTTTCACTTTCCAACCAAAGTCCTAACTCTAGTTGATTAGAAGGTAATAACTCATAGTAAAAAGTACGATCCTGAGTGGTATTGGCATTTAAAACACCACCCGCATTAGTCACATACTTATCAAATTCTCCTCTCTTAATGTTCTCTGATCCTTCAAATAATAAATGTTCAAAGAAATGGGCGAATCCTGTTCTACCAGTATCTTCATTTTTGGAACCCACATGATATAGGGCTGTAACCGCGACTACAGGGGCCGAATGATCTTCATGTAAAATAACTTTAAGACCATTGGGTAATGTATATTTTTCGAACTGTATCGAATGCCCTTGTGCAAAGGCAGTGCTCATAAAAAAAATACATCCAAAAATCAGCAATGATTTTTTTTGCATATTGTAAAATTTAAGTGAATTATAGTGTACTAAACTAGGCTAAATCCGGTGAAAAATTAAAAAATAGATTATTTATTATTGGTTAAAACTGAGTCAATATTTAAACCTTGGGCCTGATACCATTGAATTTCAGGATCTTTTCTAAACCAAGTCAATTGCCTTTTAGCGTATTGTCTTGTATTTTGTTGAATTTTATCTATAACCTGATCAACGGTTTGTTTATTTTCAAAAAATGGCAGCCATTCTCTATAGCCAACCGTTTGCAAAGCGTTTAAAGAAAAATGAGGGTATAAATTTCTCACTTCTTTCTCTAATCCGTCTTTAACCATTTGATTTACGCGAAGATTTATTCTTTCATATAAAATCTCTCTCGGCATATCAAGCCCAATTTTTATACTATTAAAGGGGCGTAAAATTTTCTTCTTTTTTTGGAAAGATAAAAGGGAATATCCTGTCCCCCTAATTACTTCCAAGGCTCTTAATAGTCGGTGTGGATTTTCTTGTTCTGCCTGCAGCCAAAATACCGGGTCTTCATTTTGTACTTGTTCTTGTAACCAAGCTAAACCTTTTTGCAGATACTCTTCATTTAACTTAGTTCTTAGGGTTGCTTCTATTTCAGGAATTTCGTCAATCCCTTCGCAAAAGGCTCTAATATATAAACCTGTACCACCTACCATTACAACTGACTCCTGCTTTTGTAAAACTGTATTTACTTTTTCTAATGCATATTTTTCAAAAATCCCAGCATTCACATTTTCGTGAATACTATGGCTTGCAATAAAATGATGAGGCAGGGTGGCTAGTTCAGCGGGGGACGGCCTTGCTACACCAATAGTCATTTCTTTATAACATTGTCTTGCATCTGCCGAAATAATTTCAGTGTTTAAATGTTTAGCTAATGCAATGGCAAAAGCTGTTTTACCCACTGCGGTAGGACCTACAATAATATAGACGGTTTTAGACAAACAACTAAATTTAAAAGTAAATACTAATAGGCCTCGAAAGAATCGTCTAAGAATTCACCGCCTTCGGAATTATCTTCTGCATCCTCCTCATTCTCTTCAGTGGTGCTATCTTCCTCATCCCCTTCTTCCCCAAAACCCTCTGCGGTTTCGGCTAAATCATATTTTTCTTCGATGTCTGCAAAGTTTTTACCTAATAAACCTTTGGTACCATATTGCATAGGACCCACTCCTTCTACTCTTGATACCAATGGATAATCAAGATTCATATCAGCGTCTGCATTTTTTATAACTTGAATGAGTTCAATTAAAAATGTCCATGACTTGGCAAAATCATATAGGTAGATAAAATGCTGATTGGTGTCGATTATTTCAGAGCCAATTACTGTTTCCTCCATTAACAAAGGAGGCGCTTGATATTCTTTTTCATATACCTCTTTACTTATTTCTCTTCCTCTTTGCCATTTATCGTTGCTTCTAAAAAAAGTAGCCTCATGCTTTTGATCAAACTCAAAAGCCTTTAATATAATTTGATGTAAATCCACAAAGTGTTGTGTATGCTTCACCAAAACATCTCTATAAATTGCATCATCCTCTTCCCAATAAATCCTAAATTTTAATACTGCCATGCGTTGGTGATTTGAGTCGCTAAATTACTATTTTAGGTTGGGAAATAAGCCTAGT
This sequence comes from Bacteroidota bacterium, assembly GCA_947452905.1. GTDB lineage: Bacteria > Bacteroidota > Bacteroidia > Chitinophagales > Chitinophagaceae > Sediminibacterium. The sequence continues at coordinate 135,235 of CANGEP010000004.1, forward strand.
TTGGCAGCTTCTTTTAGCATAAAGTCATAAGCGGCATCTTGATCATTAGCAATAACCCCATCAAGAATGGCTTCTCTAATGGCGTCTTTAATGAGTCCTACTTGTTTAGAAGGGCTTATATTAAATATTTGCATAATCATCTCTCCTGTAATAGGCGGTTGCCAATTTCTTATGCTATCTTTTTGCTCTACTTCTTCCAATCTTATTTTCACCCATTCAAAACCTTGTATATAACGCTTTACTTTTTGCTGATTTTTACTAGTAATATCTGCAGCGCATAAAATCATTAAACTTTCTATATCATCCCCCGCATCAAAAAGCAATCTTCTTATAGCACTGTCGGTAACATTTTCTTTCGTTAAACTAATGGGTCTTAAATGCAAACCCACTAATTTTTGCACCATCTTCATTTTTTCATTTAAAGGCAGTTTTAACTGGGTAAATATTTTTGGAACCATTCTTGCTCCCACCACTTCATGACCATGAAAGGTCCAACCAAAGCCTGGTTCAAATCTTTTGGTTTTAGGCTTAGCAATATCATGCAATAAGGCTGCCCATCTTAACCAAACATCATTAGAAGTAGCCGCCACATTATCGAGCACTTGTAAGGTATGAGAAAAATTATCTTTATGCCCAATCCCATCTAAGGTTTCTGCCCCTTCCAATTGAAGTAAAATAGGAAAAATATGTGTTAACAAACCAGCTTCCTTTAATAAATACCAACCCTTGGAAGGGATAGGTGTCATCATTATTTTTTGTAACTCGTCTGTAATACGTTCTTGAGAAACAATTTTTATACGTTCTGCAATTTGTTGTATACCCTTGAAAGTTTCGGACGTAATGGTAAAATTTAATTGGGTAGCAAATCGAATAGCCCTCATCATTCGTAAAGGATCGTCATCAAAGGTTTGAATAGGATCCAGTGGTGTTCTTAATATTTTATCATTTAAATCAGCCATACCACCAAAGGGATCTATCAAATCACCAAAACACTCTTCCCTTAAATCAATTGCCAAAGCATTCACCGTAAAATCTCTTCTATTTTGATCATCTTCGATGGAACCAGGACTTACTTCAGGTTTACGACTATGCCTTGCGTAACTTTCTTTTCTAGCACCTACAAATTCAATTTCAATATCATCAAACTTGACTTGCGCAGTGCCAAAAGTTTTAAATAAGGAAACCGGAGGATGAGGTTTAAACTGTTTTGCAAAACGTTCCGCTAAATCTAATCCATCCCCCAAACAAACAATATCAATATCCTTAGTGGGACGACCTAAAATTTTATCTCGCACAAACCCTCCCACTGCATAGGCAGGCACTCCCATTTTGGCTGCAGTATGGGCAACGGCCTTGAGTAATTCCGTTTCTCTAGAGGTTAATTGAATTTGCATGTTGGCAAAAGTACTATTGTTGTTGCATTTTTAGCAAAGGAGCTTGTAATTGTTGCATTTGAATTTGATAAGCACAATTAAAGTGACCAGCTGGACATTGCTTTTTGCCATGAAGTCCACAAGGGCGACAATCTAATGGCTGATTAGTTTGTACCACAAAAGAATTAGTGGATAAAGGGCCGTAGCCAAAATCGGGCACTGTTGAACAATAAATAGCTACTACAGGTGCATTCATGGCTGAGGCAAAGTGCATAGGTGCAGAATCGTTTACATAATTTAATACCGCTTTTTCTTGTAAAGCTGCAGATGCAAGTAAAGATAACTGACCAGTAAGATTGATTAAGTTTTTGGAAGTATCCATTGATCCTATCCATCCAGCTTCAATTTTTTTAGATAAATCGACATCCCCTGGCCCACCAATAATATAAATATTCCCTTCAAAGGAAAGCTCATTTACAAATCGAATCCATTGATCCACTGGATATTGTTTGGTGAACCAAACCGATGCAGGAGCAATACATATATAAGGCTTATTTACATAGGATTTAATTTTTTCATAATCCGCTTGAGTAGGATATAATTTAGGTTGCTGCTTTTTTAAAATTCCTAATGGAGTCGTGAGTAAATGATTGCGATCTATTTCATGATGGGAAACATCATTGATGGTATGCATAACGGAATGGGTGAAAGCCAATGAAAAAGGATTTTTATTAAACCCAATAGTAGTTTTTGCCTTTGATAAAAACATCCACAAACCTGTAGCGGCAAATCTTTGTATATTAATTAAAACGTCATATTTTGTTTTTCTAATTTTTAACAAAATTTGACACCAATTTTTATACTTGTTATTTTGTTTGTCCCAAATAATTACTTCGTTAATATATGGATGTTCCTTTACTAAGCCTTCATTACCCTTTCTTACAATTAAATCAATGGCCGCATGGGGATACTGTGCATGTAAAGATTCAAGTAAGGCTGTGCTTAAAACAACATCCCCAATAAAAGCCGTTTGTATGATTCCTATTCTTTGCATGTAGTAATTTATTAGGGGCGAATGATTACTAATTTGCCTTCCGAATCCCATCTAACTATGGAAGAAGGTTGTTGTAATTCCATTTCAGCCTGACGATATTTAACTACATAATCAACGCCATCAATAATGTCTAGTGAAATATCATTAAAACATAAGGGTGTAGGATAGCCAGAAACATTGGCAGAGGTACTTACAATAGGTTTACCAAACTGTTGCAATAGTTCTTTACAGAAAATATCTTTACAAACACGAATTGCTACCGAGCCATCATTAGCCACTAAATTAGAAGCCAAATTTTTAGCTTTTTCATAAATAACAGTAGTGGGTTTGTGAATACCTTTTATGTAATCAAAAAATTGCAAATCGGATTGCTCAACAAACTGAAGAATTTGTTTTTCATCCGATACTAAAACAATCATCGCTTTGGTATCTTCCCTTTTTTTTAAAGAAAAAATTCTACTTACCGCCGTTTCATTTGTGGCATCGCAACCTATACCCCATACCGTATCAGTTGGATACAAGATAAGCCCCCCCTTTTGAAGGGATTCTATAGCGGCTTTTATATCATCATGGTAAGGAAACATGCTGCAAATTAAACAATACCCACAAATAAATGAAGCCCGATTATTGTGCAAAACAAGTTGTCAAATATTAGAGGCTAGCGTGTATTTTTGCCAAAATTATATAAAATGGACTTAAAAGCTAAAATTGAAGCCGCTTGGAATGATCGTGCATTATTAAAAGAAAAAGTATATAGTGACGCCGTAAGAGAAGTAATTGAAGCGGTGGATAAAGGCAAGTTAAGAGTGGCAGCGCCTTCCCAAAATGATTGGGTGGTAAATGAATGGGTAAAGCAAGCCATTCTCATGTATTTTGGTATTCAACAAATGCAAACCTGGGAGTTAGCTCCATTTGAATTTCATGATAAAATGTTATTAAAATCGGGCTATGCTGAATTAGGTGTTCGTGCTGTTCCTCATGCAGTTGCTCGTTATGGTGCCTACTTAGCAAAGAATGTAGTTTTAATGCCAAGCTATGTAAATATTGGCGCTTATGTAGACGAAGGAACTATGGTTGATACCTGGGCCACAGTTGGAAGTTGTGCGCAAATTGGCAAAGGAGTGCACTTAAGTGGTGGTGTTGGTATTGGTGGAGTATTAGAACCTTTACAAGCGAGTCCCGTAATTGTGGAAGATGGTTGTTTCATTGGAAGTAGATGTATTGTTGTAGAAGGTGTGCATTTAGAAAAAGAAGTTGTTTTAGGAGCTAATGTAGTATTAACAAAGAGTACAAAAATTATAGATGTAAGTGGTGATACCCCTATCGAATACAAGGGACGTGTTCCTGCTAGAAGTGTTGTTATCCCTGGTTCTTATCGCAAAAAATTCCCTGCTGGCGACTATCAAGTAAGTTGTGCTTTAATCATTGGTCAAAGAAAACCAAGTACTGATTTAAAAACAAGCTTGAACGATGCGCTAAGAGATTTTAATGTAGCTGTATAAAAAAGTATAGCTCATATAATCAAGGTTTTATTATTGCTATCATAGGAACCATTTTATTTTCTACAAAAGCAATTTGGATAAAACTTTGTTTTAAAAATAGTGATATTAATGCAACCACCTTACTGATGTTAAGGATGCTCATTGCATTTCCTTTTTATGTGGTCATCCTTTTTTTTAGCTTGCGAAAAAATAAACAAAAAAAAATTGCAAAACCAATTTATGGCTGGGCTATTATAATGGGTTTATTAGGTTATTATATAAGTAGCTTATTTGATTTTATAGGATTGCAATATATTTCTGCGGGGATCGAAAGAATTATTCTTTTTATCTATCCCACATTAGCAGTAATTATTAATTTACTCGTATTTAAAGTGCCCATTCAAAAAAAGCAATGGATGTCCATAGGTATTACTTATTTGGGAATTGGAATTGCCTATTTGGGTGAGTTTAGCCAAATGTCCAATACTAACCTCTTTATTTTTGGCTCCTTTATGGTTTTACTTTGTGGTATTACCTATGCTTTTTATTTAGTAGGTACCGGAAAATTGATCCCTCTCATGGGGGCTACTACCTATACTTCTGTGGCTATGATTGCAGCAAGTATTGGCATATTTTCGCATTATAGCTGGGAAGCCTACTCCAATGCTTCTTCTCATTCATTTTTATACTCAATTCCTTCAAATATAGTTTGGTATGTTATAGCACTTGCTATGATTGCCACAGTCATACCCTCTTTTTTACTCAGTAGTGGTATGAAAAGAGTGGGAAGCAATAATTTAGCAATTATTACTAGTATTGGTCCAGTTGCAACTCTTTTTCAGGCTAATTGGATATTACATGAACCTTTCTCTTGGCAACAGGTGATGGGTACTTTATTGGTGATTTATGGGGTTGTTTTAATTAAAAAAGTTGGGGTGACCGAGACGAATCCCAACCACCCCGATTATCCTTCCCCCAAAGGATAATTATTTAGAATATATTTAATATTTCTTTAATTCGTTTTCCCTACATCCTAAAAATGCATATTTAATGAATAGGATACCAAATATTCTATATAGAATTGTAAGAAAATAAATAAATCTTTATAAATAATATATAAAACAATATCTTACATATTAATATATTATAAACTATATATGATTACAGATAAGAAATTTTCTTATTGTGTTTTTTATATATCTTTATTCTATGTATTGCAAAAAAGTAATATTGTTTATTGGTTTAATTTCTAGTGGCATTTACTCCATAGCACAAGAAAAAATGGAGACAATTCATTTAGCTCCTTTCGAAAAAGCGTTTCTAAATATAATCACAAGAGATAGTAGTTTCGATTTTAACCTTACGCTCCCAGGTACCGACTTTAACTATGGATTTGACGCAAAGGAGTTTAGTGATATTGCCGTGTTGAAACATAAGAACATCTTATTACTCCAGCCATTAGGGACGGGTAAACTTTATAAATTAGTAAAAAACAAAGGGGAATACCAAATATATCGTAAGGACTCCACCAATCACTCGGGTGTAAATTTTAATGCTTATACCTATTTTATAAATGATACCCTTTTTCAATTTGGAGGAGGAGGATTTTGGAATGTTCGAGGCATTATTACTTTTTATAGTCAAAAAACCAAACAATGGGAGCTTTACACTAGCAATAAAGAAGTGCAAGCCTATCGATCCAATGTAGATTTTCAGGCTTTTAAAGTGAATAATGGAGAGAAGAAATTGTACATTTTTGGTAAATATTATTTTAATGACTTCCCTAAAACCTTAACCCTTAATATAGTAGATAGCTGTTATAGTTTTGATTACAACAATAGAAGCTGGAACACTTTAGGACTCATAAATCCAAAACTTAAAGCTAGGCTAAACAACTGTAACGATATTAATTTTAGCAATGGAGATTATATAACTTTTACCAAAGAATTAGAAAGTTTTTGGATTAATTATTCCAATAATACTTTTGGCAAGTTTAAAGAAGCAAAGAATAATGAAATCAAACAAGAGTATTTAACTTTTTTTCCTTCTACAGACAATCATAAAAGACTAGTATTCCATTACGCAGACAGCTTATACTTATGTAAAATAATAAACAATGAACTTGTCTACAAACCTATACACTTAACGGAAGCAGACTTAGATCTTTCCAATACCGATTTTATTTATTCCAACTCCTTAGATCCCATCCAAATCTTTAATAAATATGTGAGTTTATATTTTCCGCCTTCCACCGTATTTGCCTTTTTACTATTTGTAATCATATTTGCCATTTTCCTATATAAACGTAGACGTAAAATACCCAAGGAAGTGGTATCTATACTATATCATAATTTTTTCTCTTCTTTAAGCATAATCGAAAAGGAACTTATTGAAGTACTCTACAAAAATCATTTGAAAGGTGAGGAAGTGGCTACTAAAACTATTAATAAGATTATCGGTGTTCAACAAAAAGATACCTTAACTCAAAACAAAAGCAGAAGTGACCATTTTATTAAAATAAATCAAAAATTTAAATTAGCAACTCAACAAACTGAGCCATTAATTATAAAGTCTAGAGATGCCGCCGATAAAAGACAATACAATTATGGTCTTTATAAAGATTATATAATGGAAATTGAGAAACTATTTAAAAACTAAATAGCGAGTAAACTACAACCTCTTCGATCACTATTTTCTACCCTCCCCAACACTGTAAAACTGCCATCCTCAAAAACTTCTCCTCTATCTTGAGTGGCAATAAAAGAACAACTCCAGATATTAGCTAAATCTATGACATGTAAAACCCCCTTGCCAGTTGTTTTAACAAGGGTAGGATCTTGCTCATCCCCTACCAATACTTTCATCCATGGTGGACATTTAAAAATACCATATCCTTTTGAGTAGGCTTGTGATAATAATTCAGTCATCCCATATTCGGAATGAATAATTCCAACACCTAATCTTGTTTGTAAATAGTCGTGCAAGGCCTGTTTGGATAGTTCTACTTTACGGCCTTTCATACCCCCTGTTTCTATAATTATTGTATGCTTTAGTTTTTGTGGATAAGCATCCGCAAAATCCATTAACCCAAAACTCACTCCTATAAACCAAGTTTTTTGCTGCTTGGCCTCTAAATGCTTAAGTACAGTATTTAATTTTTCAAATTCATTTAAATAAAATCCACTATTCGGATGCTTTGAATCTTGAATGAGCTTTTGTGCCATATATACCAAGGAAGAATGTTGGCGTTCTAAATAAGAAGGCAATAAAGCAATGATACAATAATCTGTTGGATGGCCATAAAAAAGTTGGAAACAATTACTAAAACTATCTTCATACAAACTTGTATCCATTACCCAATGTTTACTCACCACATCATCGGTGGTTCCACTACTTTCAAATAAAGTGGTGGGTTGCTCACCAATATATACAGCTTGTGTTTTATACAGCTGAATGGGCAAAAAAGGAATTGAACTGGTAGTGTTAATTGAACGGTTATCTTGTTTGGATAAATTTACCCAATTCTTATACACTTCATTATTCGCCATTTGAAAATCACAAATTTGCTTGGCTACCTCTAAAAAATCTTCCTTTTTGAGCTTCCAGAGCAAGTCCCTTTGTATAGGCGAATTCAACATATGGATAACAGTATTTAACACAAAAGTATTACTATTCTTACTAAAAGCAGGTCAAAAATAATGGCAATATGTAGTATCTTGCAGTAGACAAAAAGTAAACTATTCTTATGGCAAAAACCACTAACCAAAAATCAACAGGTGCAAGTAAAAAAGAGTTAATTAATCCTACTTCCTATGCCTTCTTAAAATCTTATATCAACAATCCATCTCCAGTGGGTTTTGAATCTAGTGGACAAAAACTTTGGCTCGATTACATTACTAAATATGTAGACACTACTTATACCGACCCCTATGGAACTGCTGTCGGTATCATAAATCCCGAAGCACCTTTTAAAGTAGTTATTGAAGCACATGCCGATGAAATAAGTTGGTTTGTAAACTATATTAATGAAAGTGGTTTAATCCATTTAAAAAGAAATGGTGGAGTGGATCATCAAATTGCGCCCTCTATGCGCGTATGGATACATGGTAAAAAAGGTCCAGTGAAAGCTGTATTTGGATGGCCTGCTATACATACTAGATTGTCGAATCCAGAACAAAAAGAACCGCAACCCAAAGTAGATAATTTAACCTTGGATTGCGGTGCTCGTTCTAAAAAAGAAGTAGAAGCCTTAGGTATTCATATTGGTGCCGTAGTTACTTATGAAGAAGGATTTGATGAATTGGCTAATAATTTTATTATCGGTCGCGCTTTTGACAATCGAGTAGGTGGTTTTATGATTGCGGAAGTAGCTCGCTTATTAAAAGAAAATAAAAAGAAATTACCTTTTGGATTATATGTGGTAAATGCAGTTCAAGAAGAGATAGGATTAAGAGGAGCGGAAATGATTGCACGTCGTATTAAACCTAATATAGCAATAGTTACAGATGTAACACATGATACCCATACGCCCATGATTAATAAAGCAATTGAAGGAGATATAGAGTGTGGTAAAGGACCTTCCTTGGCTTATGCACCTGCTATTCATAACAAATTATTAGCAATAGTAGAGAAAACGGCAGAAGATAAAAAAATACCTGTTCAATTTAGAACCTTAAGTAGATCCACTGGTACAGATACAGATAGTTTTGCTTATGCTAATGATGGTTGTCCTTCGGTACTTATTTCTATTCCTTTAAGATATATGCATACGACTGTCGAAATGATTCATAAAAAAGACATTGTAGATACCATTCAGTTAATGTATGAGACCTTATTAAAAATAAGCCCAAAGACTAATCTTAGTTATTTATAATGCAAAGTACCCCCTTAAGAATTGCTATTTTAGACATGTACGATGGCCAACCAAATATGGGCAGAGCCTGCATAGATGAAATAGTAGAAAACTGGGGAGCGCTTAATAAATTATTGATAGTTAAAGAAGATTTTGAAGTAAGAACAAAAGGACAATTACCCGACCATAATTATGATATCTATATTGCTACTGGTGGACCAGGCTCTCCTACAGATACTATAGATGAACAATGGGATAAAGACTTTACAAATTGGTTGGAGCAAATGCTCGAGCTAGACAAACATGTATTTTTAATTTGTCATAGTTTTCAAATTGCTTGTAGACATTTTAATATTGGTTCAGTGTGCTTAAGAAAGTCAAGACAAATTGGTATTTTACCCGTGCATGTTACACATGAAAATCATTTTATTTTTGAGGGGATGCAGGATACATTTCATGCTTTAGAAAGCAGATTGTATCAAATTATAGAACCCAATGACCATGTCATAGAAAAGATGAATGCTAAAATAATAGCACTTGAAAAAAGCAGGCCTTCTATTCCACTCGAAAGAGCCATAATGGCCTTAGCGTTTTCGGCAAACATGACTGGGGTTCAGTTTCACCCAGAGGCTGAAACACAAGAGTTAATTCGTTATTTTCAGAGAAAAGATATTAAACAACCCATTATTGAAAATTTTGGAATAGAAAAATGGAACTCTATTATTGACGCTTTAGTACATCCCTCTCTTATCGAAGACACTTATGCTAAAATGATCCCTAACTTTTTAAACAATGCCATTAAAAGATGATTTCAACTATACGAAATACATTTAATGCAGCATGTACTGAAAATAAATACCAATTATTTTTAGATAGCTTTGAAAAGCAATTCCCAAAATCAATAGATTTTAGATTGGCGGAAACACCCGTGTTTATTCCTGCCATTTTTAAAGAACAATTACTTGAAACAGGAAATTATATAGCCGATTATATTTTATCTCCTAATTTTAATTCCATCACCCTCGATGCAATCAGTGGATTGGATTTACCACCTAATGCAGAAGCTTTTCCACAATGTATAGTTATGGATTTTGCGATTAGTGAAAAGAAGGGAGCCCTACAGCCCCAGTTGATAGAATTACAAGGTTTCCCCTCCTTATTTGCTTTTGAAATAGCACATCATCATGCATTTAGCGAAAACTATCCAATGCTTGAGGCCCTTAGCCCTTTCTTAAACGACTATACTGAAAATTCTTACTTACTTCATTTAGAAAAAATCCTCAAAGGTGTAGATAAGAACAAACACACTGTTTTATTAGAAATCAAACCAGAAAATCAAAAAACTAGAATAGATTTTTTGTATACTCAAAAACTTTTAGACATACCTACAATTTGTTTAAGCGAGATTGAAGTAAAAGAGCATACGCTTTATTATTTAAGAGATGGAAAGGAAATAAAAATTGACCGAATTTATAACCGAATTGTTTGGGATGAAATTGCTACACAAGATATTTTATTGCAACAAAAAGCCGCACTCTTACTTAACGTTTTATCAATTGAATGGGTAAGTCACCCAGAACACTATTATAGAATTAGTAAGTTTTTACTCCCACTGTTACAACACCCTTTCATTCCAGCAGCAAGTTTAGTAAGTGATCTACAAAATATCCCAGAAGACTTATCTAATTACATTTTAAAGCCTCTTTTTTCTTTTGCAGGACAAGGAGTGAAGATTGATGTTTCCCCTAATGATATAGTTTCCTTACAAAATCCTAAACTTTGGATATTACAAAGAAAAGTTCATTATGCCGAAATAATTGAGACCCCCACTGGTAAGGCAAAAGCAGAAATTAGATTATTTTATTTTTATGACCAAGCTTTACAAAAATATGTTGCCACTTGCAATCTTACTAGAATTAGTAAGGGAAAAATGATTGGTGTAAGCTATAACCAAAACGCTACCTGGGTAGGTGGTAGTTTATCTTATTTTGAAAATTAAAACAAATTAAATGAATAAAAATTTAGTCGCATTTTTAATACTCTTATTATCGCTGGTGAATTTAAAAGCATTTAGTCAGGATGCCAATGAAATACAAGTGTATGGGTCGGCAACTACCCCTGTAAGAACTACTATGATTGAACTTCATTCCAATTATACTGTTTATGGACCAAAACTTAATGAACAGTACCACCCTTTTTTGCAAACCCTAGAAGTGACAACGGGTATATCAGAAAATTTTGAATTTGGTTTTTATGTGTTTACCTATAATTTAAATGGCAAAACAGTATATACAGGAAGTAATATTAGACCTAGAGTAAAAGCACCAGATGATTGGGGATTGCCCATTGGCATGAGTTTATCATCAGAAATTGGATGTAGCATTGACCCCTTCACAAAAGACAACGATTGGGGTGCAGAAGTAAGACCCATTTTTGACAAAACAATGGGCAGCCATTATCTTTCATTTAATCCCAATGTGGGGGTGTCTTTTACCAATAAAGAATATTTATTTGAACCCAATGTTAAATATGCCTATTCTGCTTCCCCCAAAGCCAATATTGGTTTTGAATATTACGGGAATACTGGAAAAATATTTAACCCGGTTAAACTTCCCAATCAAGAACATCAATTGTTTTTAGCATTAGATTTATTCTTGCATCCTCTTTATGAATTTAATTTTGGCATTGGAAAAGGAATCACAGACGTATCCAATGGTCTTACTTTAAAATGCTATGTTGGTAGAAGAATTAATTGGAAATCAAAAAAATAAATAATCGTAGCTAAGATAAAGCCCTTTATTATTAAGCCTATGCATAGGATTATCCAAAGCAAACCTATACCCAAAATTGAGTTTTGATTGACTATTAAAAATAAACTGAACTGCGGGCGCCATATCAATATAATAGCCATTGTTATGTAATAATTTTTGTCCTAAAATTTCGAGGTAAAAATTAAAATTAGTTTGATCATAATTTTCATATTTTTTGGGATACAATAACCATCCATTCGATAAGCTATACTGAATAGCTTCTTGCCCCACTCCAGCGTAACCATCTTTACGATGTGTTAATCCAATGGTTACAGAGCTGGCCCATTTATGTTGTAAGTGTGTAGCAATAATACCAGACCCCACTAAACTTTGTTGACCATCATACAAAAAAGCTTTTTGATTGGCTATTTCAGGAGATACTATCCCCCTAAAATACCAAGCCAATCGAGTATGTTTATACATGGCATCTACACTAAAAAATCGATACTGGCTATAAAAATCGGCAGCCTTAAAATTTGTTCCTAGATGTACCATCCATTTTTTAGCCAAACTAAACTCAACCTGTGTATTAAAATTCTGAATCCCCATCCCCGCCATTTGATTATACGATTGTTTCAGAATAATAGATTTAACAGGCATTGTACTAGCAGGTTCAGAAAAAACATACAATTCCTGAGCTTTAGTAGTAATCACCCAGCCTATAAACAAAAAGCATAAAAGGTATTTCATAGCTAAAGGCTTATGGTATAAGTATTATTTACAGGAGTGATATCTTTATTTAGTACCCAAACCTTTTGCAAAGGGGTTACATTTTTATCCTTGGCTAATTTCCATTTAAATTGATAATTAGCATTCGTAAAAACGGCACCATTACTGGCTATTTTATCGGCCAATTGCAAGGATAGCCCCAATTTGGCAATGGCAAAACCAGCCCCATAGACGGCTTCTTTAATGTCTTCAATTTTTACCTCTTTGGAATTACTTAAAGTTAAAATATAGGTAGAGGTTTCAATATTTACTTTAACAGAATCTACAAAAGATAGCTTTTCCAAAGATTTAAAGATCGCTTTAGAACACATGGAACAGGTTAATCCACTAGCTACAATTTCGGCCGATTTTATTTGCGCAATAGCTGTATTGGTTAAAATAAATCCGATACAAACAATTAGAAATAGTTTTTTCATTCTTTTTAAATTTAGGAAGGAAAATAAAAATCATCAGCCCCTAAATAAGAGCTGATGATTATGAAATAGCTTACTACTTATTTACAGCAAGATCCATCTTTGCAACATTTAGCGTCTTTTTTACAACATGCCATGCCTTTTTTACCGGTAGCCATGTCTTTTTTACAAGACTTTCCGTCCTTGCAACAGGCAGCTCCTTCTTTGCAACAAGAGGCGTCTTTTACAGCGTTTACTTTTGTAGTTCGATCATACTGGCAACATTCGTCTAAGCTCTTATAGGCTTCCTCAGTTGCTTTAGCATGCTCCGTATCATACCCAGCTGCAGCAATAGCGGTTTCAATTTTATCTGTAGAGCTTGCGCCATTAAAAGAAACGGTTAAAATTTTTGTGTCTTTATTCCAATTAGCAGCAGTAGCACCTGCAGATTTTGCAGCAGTTTCAATATTTTTTTTACACATACCGCAATTACCAGACACTTTAATTTTAGTGGCTGTTTGCGCAAAAGAGAAACTAAATATACCTAATAACAATAATGTTAATAATGAATTTTTCATACTAATAAATTTTAATGATAATAATAATAAAATACAGCCCTTCTTAAAATAAGAATCAAATTCTAAAAACGCAGTCAAGTAAATAGAGGCGCCTTGTTATAGGAGCAGGGGTAAAATTGGTTGGCCACGCATTAATAACCACTCTATTTATGGAGGAAACGAATGATTGATTAGTGCTATTTTGTGAAACAACCCACTTAGTAATTGAACTAGCAACTGCCTTAATTTGTTCGTGAGTATCCTGTGATTTATGATAGACTGTTGTTTTGGAACAACAGCTGTCTTTCTTTTTTGACTTTGCGCATTTGCAAGTTCTTACTTTACCCGCACATAAATGTGTGCTAATAGTAGCTCCAATACTGGAAACACTATATATTATAATTAATAAAAAGGTAAATAGCTTTTTCACTATACAAAGGTAGCAAGAAAAGCAAATATCAACATTTAAAATCTTTCCATTAATTGATAAAATTCCACCAAATACCTACCCTAAACCAAGTGCCTGTACCTGGATAATTTTGAGCCGTAAAATTATAGGTGTTACCCAAGGCTTTGCTGGTGGGGAGTAAAGTATTTAAGTTTTCGAGGCGCACATAGCCTTTAAACCTCTTTATTAGGAAATGTAAATAGGCATTAGTAGTGGGTCTATTCTGCGTTGTAAAGGCATCCTGTAAATAAAATTGACCAGTAAAAGGCATATAAGCATCTGCCTTATAGTTAGTATGATAAATAAATTCAAGACCAGTAGATAGGTTCAGATTCTTGTAGAAGTTCCCTTCAAAAGCCAATCTTTGTCGAGTAATAATAGCAGGGACATGTACTGGCGCATTGGCCTCTAAAGCTTGTACTATAATTTCATCATACCAATTCCAGTGAGCTGTTAATTTAATTTTATGTTCAATATCTGCTTTTATATAACTAAATACATTAGTAGCCACAGCAGGTGTAAAACCATTTTTAAAATAGTGGTAATTATTGATTAGCTGATAAGTAAAAGCTGTCTTCCATCCCCTATCTGCATTTGATAAAGAAGCAATAAAACTAGTGGTATTTTCTTTTTTGATATTTGTAAATGAACTAATAGGAAATTGAGTGATCCCCAATAAATTAGCAGAAGGGGTTCGATTTATATTTTGAAAAGAAATGAGGGCGATGGTACCTGCTTTATTGACCACTCTAGATAATAATGTTTTTGCTTCAAAATCACCTGCATGATACCCATTAAGGTATAACTTACCTGATGCTAATAAATCCCAAAGTTGATTTCGGGTCTTGTTTTTATATACTACTTTCCCATACAAGTCATAATTAGTCCAAGTTTTTCCTACTAAAAATTGAGCATTCATTTGTGTATAGCCTCCGCTTAACTGTAAAAACTGATTGCTATTCTTTTTTTCCGGGAAACTTATTAAACTAAACTCATCCGTAAAAATAGTCCAGCTATCATTAAGTTTCACTTTTGTTGTAGGGTCATAAGTGACGCCAAAATAATTTGCATAATTAGCAACCGAGGGAGTTGCATCATTAAATAAAAAATCATAATTACGTAAAGACATCTCGTTTTGTAAACGTAATCTAGGATAAAATAAGTGCGTAGTAACGGTGTCTTTTACAATGGAATCTTTTTGCCCAAAATCGTAAGACTGCTTCCATATGTATTGATTGTCTTTATATACATTTCCAGTAGCAATATTGGTATTAAATGGATTTCTAAAGGCCGTGCCGCTCACTCCTAATCTTGTTTCTAACTCATAAGGGTTATTTAAAGAAAGACTATCCAATAACCTAGCATTTACCAATCCGCCATTTTCGGAAGATGCTGCTTTGTTAAATAACATGATTAAAAAAGATTCATACCTTTTTCGCTTCGACTGAAAATGTCCAGTGACACGCATGTTATTTAAATTCGCATTTTGATTTTTTACATTTCCCGGGGAATTACTAAAACGATATTCAAACGAAAAATTAAACTGCTTCGTTTTATTTTGGGTATGTTTTACTTCAATCAATTGCTCTCCTTTACCCCCTAATAAATAGCCGAATTCTGTATAAGGTCTTGTGGTTTGATATAGCGGTGTTTGTTCAAGTGTATAACTATAGCCATCGAATGCATGAAAACCTGCATCAAAACCAGCATATTGTTTCGGAGAAAATAGATAACTATTACTTGCTGTTCCTAAATTACCTAAATGATATGAAGTATAGGGAAGAGGAAAATGAACAAAAAAATCGTTATATGAACTATCTAATTTATAAAACTGGTTGTCGTTATACTTTTTAAAATAGATGGTAATTGAATCGGCAAATTGATCTCGCTTAGTTAAAGAATCGTTTGATTTAGTGCCATTAAAACCTCCTCTCATGGCACCTGGTCCAAAATTTTGAGCAGTAACTTCTTGTATGAAAAGTACCCATACAAAAACTACACACAAAAATGATTTAATTCGAAACATGCCTTTTATAATTAAGCAATTTGTTTTAATAACTCGCTAAAGATTAATGTTAGTTTTGGCTCAGCAGCATTGGCTGCTTCTAAAACCTCTTCGTGTGTAATTACATTGTTGTCTTCTCTAATACCCAAATCAGTTACTACACTAATGGCAAATACTTTCATTCCACAATGCACTGCGGCAATATTTTCTTGCACTGTACTCATACCTACCACATCGCCTCCAACCGCTTTAATTAATTTATATTCGGCCCTTGTTTCAAAAGTGGGGCCAGTGACACCTACATACACCCCTTCATGAATTTTAATATTATTGGCAGCTGCTATTGCTTTTGCTTTTTGAATAAAAATATCAGCATAAGGCTCACTCATATCAGGAAAACGAGTGCCTAATGATGATTCATTTTTACCAATTAAAGGATTAATAGTAAATAAACTAATATGATCTCTCAAAATCATTAAATCTCCAACTGCATAAGCTGGGTTCACTCCTCCAGCAGCATTAGATAATAATAAGTTTTGAACCCCTAATAATTTTAATACACGAACAGGATAGGCAACTTGCTCTGGAGAATACCCTTCATAAAAATGAAAACGGCCTTCCATCACCCAAACTTTTACACCATTTAAAGTACCTAATATCAAACGGCCTTTATGTCCCTCAACGGTACTCACTGGAAAATGTGGAATAGCGGTATAAGGTAACTCAAAATCAACTTCAATTTTTGTAGCTAAATTTCCTAAGCCACTACCTAATATAATGGCAGTTGTGGCCTGTTGATTTACTTTGGATTTTATAAAATTAGCAGTCTCGTTTAATTGCGTCATTAATGATGTCATTTGTCCTTGATTTGGACACAAATATAACAAGCAAAGGCCATTATTTAAGTTAAAACTATGCCTTTGGTTCGTGCTCTTTTACAATAGGATCATTTTTTAATACTGAATAAGCAATGATGGCACTTAAAAGCATTAAAATACTGCCCATTAAAAAGGAAACACCAGGAAAATAGAATCCATGTTTGGGATTAGTAAAATAAGAAAAAAGACCCGTCATAAGCAAAGGCCCTACGATTGAGGTAACACTCATAATACTTGTTAGAGATCCTTGTAATTCCCCTTGTTCATTTTTGGGCACGTGAACTGATATCAATGATTGAAGTGCAGGTCCCGAAATACCCCCCAAACAATAGGGAATTAAAAACACAAACATCATCCATGAGGAAGTAGCAAAAGCAAATAAAAATAAACCTAGCGCATATAAACTTATCCCTACATAAACACTTTTTTCATTGCCTAATTTAGGATTTATAAAACGTATTAGCACCCCTTGAACTATTCCCACTAATAAACCTACTGCTCCCAAAGACATACCAATCATTTTAGGACTCCAATGAAATTTTTCAATATTCGCAAAACTCCAATTGCTTTGAACCGCATGTGCTCCAATGTAAATAAATATTAAGGAAAATATTAAACCAGATACAGCCGGATATTTTCTAAGATGAGCTAGTGCCCCTAAAGGGTTAGACCTAGACCAATTAAAACTTCTTCGATTCTCAACCGCTAATGATTCAGGAAGTACAAAGAAGCCATATAGTGCATTCACTAAAGCTAAACAGGCAGCTACTATGAATGGAAGTCTTGGACTTAATTCTCCTAAAAAACCACCCAGCATAGGGCCAATAATAAAACCTACCCCAAAAGCTGCTCCAATCATCCCAAAATTTTGTGCACGATTGCTGTCATCACTTACATCAGCTATATAAGCAGATGCCGTAGTGAAACTTGCACCAGTAATTCCTGAAATTGTTCGACCAATAAATAAGAACCAAATGGTAGGTGAAAAAGCTAAAAATAAATAGTCTAACCCAAATCCTAGTAATGAAAATAACAACACAGGTCTGCGACCATATTTATCACTTAAAGATCCAATGAGCGGAGAAAATAAAAATTGCATGCTGGCATATAAAAAAGTAAGCCAACCAGAATAGATGGAAACCTTGCTAATATCATCTGTGCCTAATAAATGTTTTATTAGCTGAGGCATTACAGGAATAATAATCCCCAGCCCAATAACATCGATTAATAAAGTAAGGAATATAAATCCTACTGCTGCTTTTTTATTTCTTGCCATAATGCTGTAAATATACAAACAAATCTATAGTTATGGCTCATTTCTAAACACAATCACTCCGTCAAAAATATCAATTAAAACCTTCTTCGTTTTATCAATCTCTCCACTTAAAATTTTCTTACTAAGCTCATTCACTACCATTTTTTGAATGAGTCTTTTTAACGGCCTAGCGCCAAATTGCATATCAAAACCTTGTTCAGATAAGTATTCAATTAAGTAATCGCTAAACTCAATCTGCATGCCGTTTTCTGCTACTAATTTTTGTAAATTAAACAATTGAATTTTTACAATTGCTGCCATTTGTTTTTGTAATAAAGGAGAGAACATGATAATCTCGTCTACTCTATTTAAAAATTCGGGGCGAATAGTTTGTTTTAAAAGTGTCATTACTTCGGTCTTGGATTGTTCCATTTTTTGCTCCAAGTTTTTATCTGTAACGCCTTCAAATGTTTCTTGTATTATATGACTTCCAATATTAGAAGTCATAATTATAATGGTATTTTTGAAATTTACCGTCCTACCCTTATTATCAGTTAAATGACCATCATCTAATACTTGTAATAAAATATTCCACACATCCGGATGTGCTTTTTCAATCTCATCTAATAATACAACACTATAAGGTTTTCTTCTCACCGCTTCTGTTAATTGTCCACCTTCATCATATCCCACATAGCCCGGAGGCGCACCTACTAACCTCGATACTGTATGCTTTTCTTGATAC
The DNA here is from genome assembly GCA_947452905.1 of Bacteroidota bacterium. Taxonomy (GTDB): domain Bacteria; phylum Bacteroidota; class Bacteroidia; order Chitinophagales; family Chitinophagaceae; genus Sediminibacterium. Next base: position 153,814 of record CANGEP010000004.1, read on the forward strand.
TCACTCATATCAATTCGTGTCATCATCGAATCATCATCAAATAAATAATTAGCTAAGGCTTTTGCTAATTCTGTTTTCCCTACACCGGTGGTACCTAAAAATATAAAAGAGCCAATTGGTTTTTTAGGATCTTGCAGGCCTGCTCTGCTGCGTCTTACTGCATCAGAAACAGCAGTAATGGCTTCCTCTTGCCCTACTATTCGCTGATGTAATTCGGTTTCCAAATGCAAAAGTTTTTCTCTTTCCGATTGCAACATTTTTTGAACTGGTATGCCTGTTGCTTTAGCAACATTTTCAGCAATATCTTCGGCGTCTACCTCTTCTTTCATTAATCGTTTGCCACTTAATCCAAACTCATTAAGTTCGACAGTCCATTTTTCTAAATCGGTTTCTTGTTCTTTAACTTTACCATATCTTATTTCTGCCACTTTCCCATAATCCCCATTTCTTTCAGCAACTTCAGCTTCTTGTTTTAATTTTTCAATAGCTGATTTTGCTTTTTGTACTTTTTCTACAATTTCTTTTTCGGCCGACCATTTTGCTTTTAAAGTATCTTGCTGTACCGTTAAATTACTAATATCAATATTTAAAGTTTTTAATTGTGCTGGATTATTCTCTCTTTTGATGGCTTCTCTTTCAATTTCTAGCTGACGAATTTGACGCATTAATGTATCTAGCTCTTCAGGCATCGAGTTCATCTCGAGACGCAATTTAGCTGCACTCTCATCAATTAAGTCAATCGCTTTATCGGGTAAAAAACGATCGGTTATATATCTACTGGACAATTCAACCGCAGCAATAATAGCTTCGTCTTTTATGCGCACATGATGATGCGTTTCATAGCGCTCTTTTAAACCTCTTAATATAGAGATGGCGTCTTCTTTACTGGGCTCATCAATCATTACTTTTTGAAAACGTCGCTCTAGGGCTTTGTCTTTTTCAAAAAACTTTTGATACTCACTAAGGGTAGTGGCTCCAATAGCTCTTAACTCTCCTCTTGCCAAAGCAGGTTTTAAAATATTTGCGGCATCCATGGCCCCATCGCCTCCTCCTGCTCCTACTAATGTATGTATTTCATCAATGAATAAAATGACTTCCCCATCACTTGTAGATACTTCTTTTACCACTCCTTTTAACCTCTCTTCAAACTCTCCCTTGTATTTAGCGCCAGCAATAAGCTGGCCCATGTCCAAAGCATAAATAATTTTACTTTTTAAATTATCTGGTACATCCCCATTTACAATTCTCATTGCTAAACCTTCGGCTATAGCTGTTTTACCCACCCCTGGCTCACCTACTAAAATAGGATTGTTCTTACTACGGCGAGAAAGTATATGTAAGGTTCTTCTAATTTCTTCATCACGACCTATTACTGGATCTAGCTTTCCCTTGTTGGCTAATTCATTTAAATTCTTAGCATATTTAGATAAGGACTGAAATTGTGTTTCCTGAGTGGCAGATTGTACTTTTTCTCCTTTCCTTAATTCTTTGATGGCTGTTACTAATCCTTTTTCTGTAAGGCCAGCATCTTTTAAAATCTTAGCACTTATATCATTTACTTGTAAAAAAGCAATTAATAAATGCTCGATAGTTACAAACTCATCCCCAAAGGTTTTTAAAGCTGCATTTGATTTTAACAAAACGCTGTTTAAATCCCTACTTACATTTGAGGCAGGTTCCCCCGAGCTTATCTTGGGTAAATTAAGCACTGCCTCCTCTACTTTTTGTAAAACTGTTATAGGGTTTACATTGTTCTTTTTTAGCAAGAATTCTGTAGGACTATCCTTATCTAGTAAAATAGCTTTTAATAAATTTAAGGTTTCGATAGAAGCCTGCCCATTATTGTAAGCCAATTGCTGCGCAGCTTGTATCGCTTCTTGCGCTTTTATGGTATATTGATTTAAATTCATAATCTTAGTTATTTATAGTAAGGTATGCGCAAAACCAACGCCAATCTATGATTTAAGTTATAATGTCATATAATTGTCTACAAAACGGAATATAAGTCAGTCCCATCAAGGTTTTTCTGCTATTTTTACAGCGTGAATGAATTTTCAAATACCCAGTTTCTAAAAGAACTAGCTCAGCAAATGGGCTTTGATTATTGTGGCATTGCAAAGGCTACGGAATTAACCGATGATGCTAAACGACTTTCCAACTGGTTAGAAAAAGGTTACCACGGCGAAATGGCCTATATGGAAAATCATTTTGATTTACGCATCGATCCCCGAAAATTGGTGCCAGGGGCTAAATCGGTGATAACTTTCTTAAAAAATTATTACCCAAGCGAACAACAAGACAAAAGCTTGCCACAGATTGCTAAGTATGCATATGGAGAAGATTATCATGAAGTAATACGACAACAATTATTTGAATTTTTAGACACAGCCAAACAAATGATTGGCCCAATTGAAGGACGAGGATTTGTTGACTCTGCACCTGTTTTAGAAAGAGCATGGGCACAAAAATCTGGCGCAGGGTGGATTGGGAAAAACGGCAACTTAATAAGACATCAAGCAGGCTCCTTTTTTTTCATTGCTACTTTAATTATTGATTTAGAGCTTATATACGATGACCCCATAAGCAAGGATTATTGCGGCTCTTGCACTGCTTGTATTGATGCATGCCCCACAGCAGCCATCTTACCTAATAAAACAATCGAAGCCAATCATTGTATTAGTTACTTTACAATTGAATTAAAAGCAGAGACTATTTCCACCGACCGAAACTATCAAGATTGGGCTTTTGGATGTGATGTTTGTCAGGATGTTTGTCCTTGGAATAGATTTAGTAAGTCAAATCATGAAACTCATTTTAAACCACTCAATAGTTTATTACAAATGAATGAAGATGATTGGTTAACCATTGAAGAAACTAGTTTTAAAGCCAGGTTTAAAAAATCTCCAATACTCAGATCTAAATTAAAAGGAATACAAAGAAATATTAAGTATTTACAAGAACAAAGAGAAAAGTAGTTTATTATTTTTCGGCTTCGTTCAATAATACTTCTCTTAAATTGGCTAGTTCAATTTCCATTTTAGCCCCTAACACTTTTTCATTGAGTAAGGTTTGGAATTTTTCCCATGGATACCATTTTACATGTTGTTCAAAAGACCAGTGAATAGCATATACTCCTCCTGCTAAATTAATCCATTCAAACTGAACCTGGTAAGGCCTTTGACCAGTAGCAATCCATTCATATACTACAGCTGAATCTGTCTTTGACATTGGACGAATTGTTTGTGTACCAATTCTCACCCCATTATCCAATTTGGCAACAGTATTTTCTTTCCAATCACTCATCCAAGCATTCCAATGATTTAAATCGGAAACATAGTAGGCTATTTGAGTAGGTGTAGCTTTAACCTCTACCACCCTTGAAACAATAACTGTGGATGGAAACAATGCTGAAATACCAGTAATGATAACACTAAGCACTATTAAGCTAATAATAACCAATTTAACTAGACGCATATTATTCCCATTTAAAGATTTTAAAAGCCGCCGCATACACTACTACAATCCAAATAAATAAAACAGAAATATCATTCCAAGAATCTACTAAACTATTACCCTCAAAAGCAATATCGCGCATTGCATTGTTGAAATGTGTTAAGGGAAGTATCTTGCAAAAGGGTTGTAACCAAGTTGGGAAATTATCAATGGAAAAAAAAGTACCCGCTAGTAAAAACTGTGGCAAAGTAAAAAGATTAGCTAGAGGAGGAATGGTACTTTCGTTTTTAGCAACGCCACTAACGATAAATCCAAATCCCATAAATAATATTAGGGCAATAAAGCTTAATAAAATAATGCTAGCAAAAGTTACCCATCCATGAACCAATGTAAATTTAAAGGCAAAGTGTCCAATACCAATAATAACTACTGCAGTAATTAATTGAAAGAGTACCCTACTTAAAGCCTCTCCTAAAATAATATATAACCTTCTTATAGGGGTAGCATAAAATCTTTTAAGAACTAATTGCTGCCTTAGATTAAAAAACAAAAAGGCAACGCCAAATACACCAGCACTTAATAGGGAAAAACCCATTTGTCCTGGCAAAATGAAATCTATCGTGCGATACACCCTACCTGGAACTTGTTCTACCGTATTATTAACCACAGCAATAGTGGGGGCATTAGGATAGGCTGCTTGATTAATTTTACTTATCACACTATTCAAAATAGATTTAATAAGTTGAACATTTTGCGGATTAGCTGCTTCTGAACTTGTTAAATTAATAGAATACGGTACTTGCTGGTTTGGGGTTTTTGCAATATTTATAAGTGCAGTTATGCGCCCCTTTGATAATTCACTTTTAATTTTTTCGGGACTCGCATTAACAAATTTTAAACCAGGAATATTTTTTATAGTATTGTAAATAAGGTTAGAAGTGTCGGACTTTGTGTCGAGCGCCACCGTAACATTGATATTAGATCCACTACTCATGAAACCAAAAACCAGAATAAATATAAGTGGAAAGGCAAAACTAAATACAACAGCAGAAGGGCTTCTAAAAGTAGATCTTAAAGAGGCTCTAGTAATGGCTAGTAAGGCCTTTATTTGACTATAGGGCTGCATGCTATTTTAAGGATGGTTGACTACAAATATAGGCATTCGTGTTTGTGGTTCTCCCATCATTTGTTTTACTAATTTTAATTGTTGTAAAACCTTCCACTGTTCCACGCCAATCTCTTCTTTAATGGCTTTGGTTTTAACATGATCTTCGTAGTTGCCAATAAAGTCTTCAAAAAAAGATTTTTTCTCTGGATAAGCCCTTATACCATAAGATTTTACATGGGCCATTTTTGCAGCAGAGGCGATGGCTTGTTCTAAATTGCCTATTTTATCAACCAACCCAATTTTTACAGCGTCGGCGCCAATCCAAACTCGACCTTGTGCAATAGAATCAATATAGTCAATACTTTTTTTACGCCCTGTAGCCACTCTTGATTTAAAAGCATGATAAATACTATCCACTCCAGATTGCATAAACCTTTGCTCTGTTGGATTTAAAGCTCGTGTAGTAGTGGGCATATCTGAATAAGTGGCAGTTTTAACACCATCAAATGTGATACCAAGTTTGTTTTTCATGAAATTTCCCAAATTAGGCACAACTGAAAAAACACCAATCGATCCTGTAATCGTATTGGCATCGGCATAAATAGAATCGGCATTACATGAAATATAATAACCACCAGAAGCGGCATAATTACCCATGCTTACCACTACCGGTTTTTCTTTTTTTAGCAAATCTATTTCTCTCCATATAATATCACTTGCCAAAGCACTTCCTCCTGGAGAATTTACCCTTAGTACTACCGCATCAATGCTTTTATCATTTCTGATTTTTTGAATCAGAGATCGATAATCGTCACTAGCGATAGATTCTTTTTGATCCTTTCCCATTACAATATCACCATCTGCATAAATAACTGCAATTTTACCAGCCCCACTGCCTCTTATAGGAGTAGCACTAGCATATTCATTAATACCCACAAATGATATGGTATTAGCCGTTGCTCCTTTTATTTTTTTAGCAATAATTTGTTTTAATTGATCATCGTATACTAAGCCATCAATTAAATTAGCTTGCAAGGCGTCGTTCGCATTTTGAATTTTTCCTTCATTAGCTAATTCTTTTAAATGCTCTGCTGGTATATTTCTTTGGGCAGATGCCGCCTCTATAAAACTATTATACACCCCATTTAACCATACACTAGTTTGTAATTTATTGGCTTCCGACATTTGAGTGTATCTAAAGGGCTCTGTTGCACTTTTAAATTTACCTGCATAAAAAACTTGAGGTTGAATTTCTAATTTATCCAATAAGCCCTTTAAAAACATAGTTTCATAAGAGAAACCAGCCCACTCTATACCTCCTTGAGGGTGCGTATAAATCTGGTTGGCCACGCCTGCTACCCAATACCCTTTTTGTGTTATTGTCTCGGCATAAGCAATTACAAATTTTTCTGTTTTTTTAAAATCAAGTAACGCCGTTCTTATTTCTTCCGAAGCCGCAAACCCATTTGGATTTTCAGCACATTTAATATAAATACCTTTTATGGAAGAGTCTTTTTTGGCATGATGAATTAATGCAATAAGCTCTGATAAGCTAGGTGTTTTTCCTTTTTTCTTATTTATAATTTCGGTAAATGGATCGGTTTTACTTTGTTCTGGAAATTCATTGCTAATATCAATTACTAAAACCGAATTGGCAGCAATAATTGTAGGTTCTTCTTTTGATAAACCAGCTGCTATTCCTATCAATAATAAAAAGCCAACAATACTAAACACTAGTAGCGCTAAAAAGCTGGCAAAAAAGGTTTTAAAGAAATTTCTCATAGTGTAAAATTATGAATATTTAAGCTACTTTTACAATCCTTCTATGAATAAAGTATACCTCTTGATAGGTGGCAATATAGGCAACCGAATGGCAAATTTACAATTGGCAACAGCGCATATATTGAAAGAAACTGGAGTCCTAGTAAAAAGTTCTTCTGTGTATGAAACGGAGGCTTGGGGACCTATTGAACAACCCTTGTTTTTAAATCAAGTTTTAGTCATCGAAACTGAGTTAAGCGCTACTGATTTATTAACTCATTTATTATTGATCGAACAAATTATGGGCCGTAGTAGAGAGGTCCCCATGGGGCCAAGAACCATCGATATTGATATACTATATTTTAACGATGAAATTATAAACAGCCCAATGCTAACTATTCCTCACCCTAGAATAAGTGAAAGAAAATTTGTGCTACTCCCCCTTTGCGAAATAGCCCCCCACTTTTTACACCCTGTTTTACATAAAAACAATGCACTATTGTTGAAAGAATGTGGAGATTCTTTAGCTGTGTATAAAAAAACAGAAATCTAAGCTTTTGGCTTATTATATTTGAAAACTTAGCCAACAGGAAAATCATGAAGCATCATTTTATAGCGATAGAGGGGAATATTGGCGCTGGCAAAACAACTTTGTCTCATTTATTATCTCAACATTATAATGCGAAACTCGTTTTAGAAGAATTTGCAGAAAATCCTTTTTTGACCAAATTTTACGAGAATCCTAAACAATACGCATTCCCTTTGGAATTGTTTTTTTTAGCAGAGCGCTTTAAACAACAACAAGAACTACTAAAATCGCAGGATTTATTTCAGGAAGTAACTATTTCGGATTATATGTTTACCAAATGTTTGCTCTTTGCAAAGGCAAACTTACCAGAAGAAGAATTTAGATTGTACCAAAAAATGTTCGATGTTTTTTATGCGCAATTAACCCCACCCGATGTATTAATTTATTTACATGCACCAGTGAATAGATTGCAAAATAATATCAAAAAAAGGAATCGCAAATTTGAGCAATCCATTCCCGACGAATATCTATTTAAAATTCAAGAAACTTACACTAGTTATATTAAACAGCATAATATAAAAACCATTTTTGTGGATGCAAGCAATGCCGACTTTTTATATAACGAAGCGCATTTTAAAGTAATTACTGACGCTCTAAGCAAAGACATTGAGGATGGACAACATTATTTTAATTTGCCTTAACTTTAGAAAATGGAAGCCAACTCATCTATCATAAAGCCTTCTCCTTTTGCAGCACTTCAAGTAACAGAATTTAGGAATTTAATGCTAGGTCGATTTTTATTTATCATGGGCCTTCGCATGATGGGCACTTTAGTGGGCTGGTGGATCTATGAATTAACCAATCAACCATTTGCTATTGGGCTTATTGGTCTCGCCGAAGTAATTCCAGCAGTCTCTTTAGCTTTATATGCAGGTCATGTAATTGATACAAGTGAAAAAAGAAAACTAATTTTAAGAGGTGTGGTTTTATATTGGATTTGCGCCTTAGCCTTATTAGGTCTCTCCATTTACAATGATCAAAACGATCAGGCAAAAGACCATCCTACTTTACTAATTGCTATTGGCATTTATTTTATTATTTTTTGCACAGGTATTATTCGCTCCTTTACGGGTCCAAGTTTCAATACCATCATAGGAGGCATTATGCCAAAGTCTTTATTGCAAAATGCAACTACTTGGAGTCAGGGCATTTGGTTAACTGCTTCTATTTTAGGTCATGCCATTGTTGGATTTATCATTGCTGGCTTTGGTCATACTGGCTCTTTGATAGTAGTAGTGGTTTTAGTAAGTATTGGATTTATATTTATTTCTAAAATTAATAAGCAGGTTCCTCATGCAGCTGTGGGAGACAAAAAAACTTTAGAGAGTGTGAAAGAAGGTCTGAGATTTGTATATAATACCAAAGAAGTATTAGGGGCATTATCACTCGACTTATTTGCTGTACTTTTTGGTGGTGCAGTAGCGATGATCCCTGTTTTCGCAAAAGATATTTTAAACGTCGGTCCAATTGGTTTTGGTTGGTTAAATGCTGCCTCAGACATAGGGGCCATTTTGATTATTTTTATTATAACCATTTTCCCAGTGAATGCGGGTCAAGGAAAGAAATTATTGTTGGCTGTTGGTGGTTTTGGCATTTGTATTATTGTATTTGCCTTATCTAAAATATTTTGGATATCCTTTGCAGCTTTAGTTTTGAGTGGCATCTTAGACGGATTTAGTATGATTGTTCGAGGCACTATTGTGCAATTAAAAACACCCGATCATATGCGCGGCAGGGTAATGAGTGTAAACTCTATGTTTATTAATAGCAGTAATGAATTAGGACAATTTGAAAGTGGCGTAGCTGCTAAACTATTAGGCGTAATACCCTCTGTGGTTTTTGGCGGATCAATGACTTTACTCGTCGTATTTACCTGCTGGTTTAAAGCGCCCAAATTAAGGGAGATGGAATACTAGATATACCCTTATCCTTTAGATAATAAGCCCATCATCACATCATGAACAGCAGGGCAAAACTCGGCGTTTTTTAGGGTGATTGCTGGGCGTTTAAAAAACACATCCTCGTCGGTATAGGGAAATCTTTCGCAATCGGAGGGTCGATGGTCGTAGATACTACACTCATTGTTGGTGGCCAAAAAAGGACAAGGCCTGGTTTTAACTACATAATCTCCCTCATTATCCATGCTTAAGTATTTGTCTATAAAAGCTGTCTCCTTCATACCCATAACTTTGCTAATACGTTTAATATCAGGCATTTTAAAGCGTGGAGAGTAATTTTTACAGCATCTTGCACAATCCAAACAGTTCACTTTCTCGAAGGCAGCTTCATGTAGATCGGGCAATTGTTTTAGAATTACACGCTTATCTACCCTTTTAAGGAAATTTTGAAATTTCTTTAAAATTTCAGGGGCTGGGGTCTCAAATAAATGTTCAACTAAAGGGTCCATAATAGAGTACAAATGTAAACCATTTATAACTCTTCCACAAGCTTTCCCCACCTTTGCCAAAGACCTTATAAAACAGGTCTTTATGCAGTATCTTTGTGTCCATTTTTAAACCCTACTTTTATGTTGCAATTGAATAACAGTGATGCAGAATTTATCCAAAGACATATTGGACCTAGTGTAAATGAAACTGAAAAAATGTTAGCTACCATTGGTGCTAGCTCTTTAGACGAACTAATCGACAAAACAGTTCCTGCCAATATTCGATTACAAAAGCCAATGGATATTCCTGAAGGACTTTCAGAATATGAAATGTTGCAATCACTGCATGCCATTGGTGCCAAAAATATTGTAGCTAAAAATTTTATTGGTCAAGGGTATTATGGCACTATCACTCCAAGTGTTATTCTTAGAAATATTTTTGAAAACCCAGGTTGGTATACCCAATACACTCCTTATCAAGCAGAGATTGCACAAGGTCGTTTAGAAAGTTTGTTGAACTTTCAAACCATGATTTGTGATTTAACGGGTATGCCCATTGCAAATGCTTCCTTGTTAGATGAAGCTACTGCTGCGGCTGAAGCTATGGCAATGATTTTTAATCATGTCAATAAAGCAGATGTTGCTACACAACCAAAATTATTTGTTGACGCTTCTATATTTGCGCAAACCAAAGACGTTTTAGTGACACGTGCTAATCCAATTGGCATTGAAATTGTAGAAGGTGATTATACTTCAACTTCTGTTGATAATAGTTTCTTCGGGGCTATCATTCAATATCCTAATAGCAAAGGGAGTATCGAAGATTATCAAAGTTTTATTGACCAAGTGCATCAAGCGGGTGGATTAGTAATTATGGTAGCCGATATATTATCCCTTACTTTATTAAAAAGCCCTGGCGAATTAAATGCTGATGTAGCTGTTGGTAACACTCAACGCTTTGGAGTACCTATGGGTTTTGGTGGACCTCATGCAGCCTACTTTGCAACCAAAGATGAATTTAAAAGAGGGATGCCTGGTCGATTAATTGGCGTAAGTGTTGACGCCCAAGGCAACCGTGCTTTAAGGATGGCATTACAAACAAGAGAACAGCATATTAAAAGAGAAAAAGCAACTTCAAATATTTGTACGGCACAAGCATTGTTAGCTAATATGTCAGTGATGTATGCTATTTACCACGGACCTGCTGGTTTAAAAAATATAGCTACAAAAATTCATGGCTATGCACAAAATCTTGCACAACAATTAGAAAGCCTAGGTATTGATCAAGTAAATAATTTTTATTTTGACACCCTTCATCTTAAAGGTTTTGATACAAAAGCCTTAAATAACCTTGCAGCCAGTGCAAATTATAATTTTAATTTCACTAGCCAAGGAACGGTAACCATTAGTATAGATGAAACAACTAGTGCTAGTGATATTGCTGCTATTGTGGCCTTATTCGAAAAATTAACAGGCAAAAAAGCAACTGCTACCAATGCTGCCATTAAAAATGCATCTCTGCCTGCTCATTTAATTCGCAGTAGTGCTTATTTAGAACATCCCGTATTTAATAGCCATCACAGTGAAACAAAAATGATGCGCTATATTAAAAAATTAGAAACAAAAGATCTTTCCTTAAATACAAGTATGATAAGTCTTGGTAGCTGTACTATGAAATTAAACGCAGCCACTGAGATGATTCCTGTTAGCTGGCCAAGCTTTGGTGGTATGCATCCTTTTGCTCCTTCTAATCAAACATTAGGTTACCAAGAAATTGCCAAAGAATTGAGTGCTTATTTGTGTCAAACTACCGGCTTCACTGCTTGTAGCTTACAACCTAATAGTGGTGCTCAAGGCGAGTATGCAGGTTTATTAACTATCCGTTCTTATCATGATGCAAGAAAAGAATCGCACCGCAATATTGTATTAATTCCTATTAGTGCCCATGGCACTAACCCTGCCAGTGCTGTTATGGCTGGCTTTAAAGTGGTGGTAGTTGCTTGTGATACTGCAGGTAATATTGATGTTGCCGATTTAAAAGCTAAAGCTGCACAATATGCAGATCAATTGGGTGCTTTAATGGTAACATATCCAAGTACACATGGTGTATTCGAAGAAACTATAATTGATATATGTGATACTATTCATCAGTTTGGTGGATTAGTTTACATGGATGGAGCCAATATGAATGCACAAGTAGGTCTTACCAATCCAGGCAATATTGGCGCCGATGTTTGTCACTTAAATTTACACAAAACATTTGCCATCCCGCATGGCGGTGGTGGTCCTGGCATGGGCCCCATTTGCGTGAATGATAAACTAGCTCCTTTCTTACCTGGTCACTCACAAAACGGGGATAGCGCGAACGCAGTGAGCGCAGCACCATTAGGCTCTGCTAGTATTTTACTTATTAGTTATGCTTATATTAAAATGTTAGGTGCCAAAGGACTTACTCTTTCGACAGCTTATGCGATTTTAAATGCGAATTACATGAAAGCTAGACTCGAAAAAAATTATTCCATTTTATACGCAGGTAAAAATGGTACTTGTGCGCATGAATTTATCATTGACTTACGCCCCTTTAAAGCCAGCGCAGGCATTGAAGCCGAAGATGTTGCTAAGCGTTTAATTGATTATGGTTTTCATGCACCAACTGTTAGCTTCCCAGTAGCAGGAACCATCATGATTGAGCCTACAGAGAGTGAAGACAAAGCTGAATTAGATCGTTTTTGTGATGCACTTATAAGCATACACGAAGAAATTAAAGCCATAGAAGATGGTAAGTCAGACAAACTTGACAACCCACTAAAAAATGCACCGCATACTCAAAAAGTAATTTGTGACGAACAGTGGAATCATGCCTATAGCAGACAAGAAGCCGCTTTCCCACTTTATTATGTGCAAGAAAATAAATTCTGGCCTTCTGTAGCAAGAGTAAATAATACGCATGGTGATCGAAATTTAGTTTGCACTTGTGAGCCAGTTGCTTCTTATGCAAATTAATTAGCTTATACAAACTATACAAAAAAAGGCCTCCTAATGGAGGCCTTTTTTTGTGAGGGAAGGATGGAAGATTTTATTAAATCGCATCAGCAATCGTGTTCTGGTTATTATTATTGTTAGTAAGCATAAACTCGTAAAGGGTGATTATTTTTTCTTTGTCTTTTATAACCACCGATAATTTTTCCATATCCGATTCTAAATTTTTCAATTTTTTATTCTCCGTTTCGAAGCGCATGGTAAATTCATCTGCTTGTTGCAACTGGCCTTCTCTTGTTTGACTTGGATGTTGTAGCATTTGACCTTGTCCTGTTAATACCCATAAGATATTAAGCTCCTCGTAAGTCTCATGAATTTTAATTAAGATATCGGATCCCACAGATCCTAAATTCCGAAGTTGTTTAGAAAAATAGCCATTTGACAAGATTATTTTTTTCTCAAAGGAATGTGGGGTAATGGATCTAAACTTTAGATACATGGAAATTCGCTCAATTGGTTTCATAGAGATATGTTTTTAGGTTAAAGAACATATCTAAATTAATTCCAATAAACACGTTTGTGAAAATACTTAGGCCTCATTTTTTTCGTACTTAGGCCTCATTTTTTAGGCTTCTTGCTTTTCACTCAGCTCTAACCATCTTAATTCCGCATTTTCTAATTCGGCATTTACTTGAGCTAATTGTTCACTAATTTTAGTGATTTCATTATAGTCTAAGGAAGGGCTTACTAAAGATGCTTCTAGTTTTTTCTTTTTTACTTCTAATTCAGGCATTGTTTTTTGCAAGGTTTCTAGCTCCATTTTTTCCTTGTAGGTCATTTTTATGACCACTTTTTTATCTTGTACAATTGCTGATTCTACTTTTTTTTCAGGTGTAGCAACAGTACGCTGTGTAGTAATATCGGAACTAAGTGCCGTATAACTTTGCTTGGTCTTTTCTAAAATTCTAAACTGTGTATAATTACCTGGATAATCACGAATCACACCTTCCCCTTCAAAAATAAATAAGTGATCCACTAATTTATCCATAAAGTAACGGTCGTGTGAAACGAGTAATACACAACCCGCAAAATCAATTAAGAACTGTTCTAATACCGCCAAAGTTGGTAAGTCTAAATCATTGGTAGGCTCATCCAAAATTAAAAAATTCGGATTCTTAAATAGTATAGTAAGTAATTGCAAACGTTTTTTCTCCCCACCACTTAGTGCACTTAAATAGGTGTATTGTTTGTCGGGTGTAAATAAGAATAATTCTAAAAACTGAGCGGCACTTAAAGAGCCTCCACTTGCTAAAGGAAAATTTTCGGCAAATGTTTTTAAGAATTCAATAACACGCATATCTTTTTTATACACTAGTCCCTCTTGTGAAAAATGTCCAAATACAATGGTTTCTCCCACATTTATTTTGCCACTATCCGGTTCTGTTATTCCCTGTAATATTTGTAAAAATGTAGATTTACCTACCCCATTCTTTCCCACAATGCCAATACGTTCCCCTTTACTAAATGTATAATCAAACCCTTTTAAAACTACCAGGTCTCCATAGGATTTATACACTTTTTTTGCTTCTATAATTTTGCCCCCCAAGCGGGTCATTTTCATATCCAATTGTAAATTGGAATCGTCAATTTTTTGTTTGGCTTTTGCTTCTACTTCATAAAAATTATCTTGCCTACTCTTGCTCTTGGTAGTTCTAGCTTTGGGCTGCTTACGCATCCACTCCAATTCTTTCCTAAAAGTGTTTTTAGCTTTGTCGATACTAGCTAATTCAGATTCTATTCTGGCAGCCTTTTTCTCTAAATAGTTTTCGTAATCTCCTTTATAAGTATACAAATTTTCTCTTTCTAATTCCCAAATCTCATCTGTTACTGATTCTAAGAAATATCGATCGTGTGAAACAAGTAATAAGGTTACTTTCTCTTGCTCTAAATAATTTTCCAACCATTCTATCATGTTTAAATCTAAATGATTTGTAGGTTCATCCATCAATAGTAATACATGCTTAGGTTCAAATCCAATTTGAATTAAAGTTTTGGCCAATGAAACCCTCTTTCTCTGTCCTCCACTTAATTTAGAAACAGGCTGATCGAGATGATGGATATTTAGCTGTGTTAAAATGGTTTTCACTTTAGATTCAAAATCCCAGGCACTTCTTTCTTCCATCTCCATGATGGCGTCCGTTATTAATTGTTCATCTTCGGACTCCATGGCTATTTCATAATTACTTATAGCTTTCATGACAGGATGGTCCTGCTTAAAAATATTTTGGGTAATACTCGCTGTTTCAATAAACTGAGGATCTTGTTCAAATAATACCAAATGTACATCCTTGTGTATTTTGCAGGTACCGGAATCAGGTGTTTCTTTCCCAGATAAAATGCGCAATAAAGTGCTCTTACCCACCCCATTTCGAGCAATGAGGGCAATTCGATCACCTTCATTTATATTAAAACTAATCCCTTTAAATAGGGGTGTAATACCATAACTTTTGGTAAGTCCCTCCACAGATACATAATGCATGCCGCAAAGATAAGGGCCAAGTACTTGGAAGCGGTATTTTATTGTATTTTTGTGCCGATCTATTTAAAACCAATCCAATGAAGCAATTTGAAGTGCCTTCTAGCTATCGAAGCAATCTAATTTCTGCCATAAAGCAGAAGCGAAAAGCCGATGATAAGTTAAAAAAAGACTTTAGCCCCACTTTGCTCGATTTTGGACCAGTACGTTTTTACCTGGCACGTCATTTTGGATTTTGTTATGGAGTGGAAAACGCCATCAACATTGCTTACAAAACCATCGAAGAAAATAAAGGGAAAAGAATTTTTTTATTAAGCGAAATGATTCATAATCCTCAAGTGAATTCTGATCTTACCCAAAGAGGTGTTCGATTTTTACATGATACTAATGGCAATGAACTTATTTCACTAAATACATTAACTAACGAGGATATTGTTATGATACCTGCATTTGGTACCACTTTAGAATTAGAGGCCACCATTGCTGCCAAAGGAATTCAAATTGAAAAATACAATACTACCTGCCCCTTTGTAGAAAAAGTTTGGAATAGAAGCGAACAAATTGCCAATAAAGGATATTCCATTGTAATTCATGGCAAACCTAAACACGAAGAAACTAGGGCAACTTTTTCACACGCTGCGGCTAACACCCCAACTGTCATTGTAAATGACATGGAAGAATCAATTTTATTGGGTAAAATTATTTTAGGGGAATTACCTAGTACGGATTTTGAAAAAATATTTGTAGGCAGATATTCCCCTGGTTTTGATATTCAAAAAGACTTAACAAAAATTGGTGTTGTAAATCAAACTACTCAATTAGCCACCGACACTCAGGCTATTTCGGATTATTTAAAAAAGGTGATTGTCCAAAAATATGGTGCTGAAAATATACAAGCACATTTTGCAGACACCCGAGACACCTTATGCTATGCCACCAACGACAACCAATCTGCAGTTATAGGATTGTTAGAAACTCCAGCTGACTTAGCCATTGTAATGGGCGGAAAAAATAGCAGCAATAGCTCCCATTTAGTAGAACTTTGTGAACAAAAATTACCTACTTATTTTATTGATGATGCGAATAAAATAATTTCAAAAGAGGAAATTTTAAAAACCAACTGGAAAAATAAAGAAACTAAAGTAGTGAGTAATTATTTGCCAAATAAGCCTGTGGCTGATATATTAATGACAAGTGGCGCGAGCTGTCCTGATACAGTCGTAGAAGCAAGTATCTATAAAATTGCAAGTTTCTATAAAGTGGAAGGAAAATTAGAACAATTCTTAAATCAGTGGACTGTAACCGAGTAGTAAAAAATCTTATTCTCCTATTATTTCTTTAGCCCAAGTTAAAGCCATTTCAAATTGTTCTTCTCTAGAAATATGACTATTGTCAAGTACCCTAGCATCCTCAGCTTGTCTTAAAGGACTATGCTCCCTTGTACTATCAATTAAGTCGCGATGTTGCAAATTTTGTGTTACTTCTTCCAGGGTTATTTGCGGTTGGGTTGATTGTAATTCTAAAAATCTTCGCTGTGCTCTGATTTTTGGATCGGCTGTTACAAATATTTTTAACGCTGCTGATGGAAAAACAACTGTACCAATATCTCGACCATCCATGACAATCCCTTTTTGCACTCCCATAGCTTGCTGTTGAGCTACTGCAAAATCTCTTACTAGAACTAGGGCAGCAACCTCACTCACTTTCGAACTTACGGCCATCTCTCTAATTTCTTGCTCTACATTTTCGTCATTTAAATACATATCACTTTTAAGCGTTTCAGCATTGTATTTAAAGTTTAATTTTATTTGTTGTAAGGCGCCAGCAATAGAGGACTCATCTGTAAAAGAAACATTATTTCGCAAAAAATAAAGCGCAATCGCACGATACATGGCACCAGTATCAATAAAAACATATGCTAGTTTTGTAGCTAAGGCTTTTGCTAATGTACTTTTGCCACAAGAAGAATAACCATCAATAGCTATAATAATTTTTTGTGCCATAAACTATTCTACAGTTATAGTTTGCGTTTTAGGTAAATGGGCATTTCGAATGGCAATTTGTCGAACCCCTTGAGCCACTACCTGCCTTAATGCTTGTTTTGATATCTCATCTTCGCCAACCATAGCAGGGACCCCTGCGTCACCCCCTTCTCTAATAGTTTGCACTAATGGCACTTGCCCCAAGAAGGGTAAATCATATTCGCTAGCTAAATTTTTTCCACCCTCTTTTCCAAACAAATAATATTTATTCTCTGGTAATTCTGCAGGTGTAAAATAAGCCATGTTCTCCACAAGTCCAATAATAGGCACATTCACATTGGCTTGTCCAAACATAGCAATTGCTTTTTTAGCATCGGCTAAAGCAACTGTTTGTGGAGTAGTTACGATTACAACACCAGTTACAGGTACTGTTTGCATAATCGTTAAGTGAATATCCCCAGTACCAGGTGGCATGTCAATCACTAAATAATCTAACTCACCCCAATCTACATCTGTAATAAATTGTCTTATGGCACTGCTTGCCATCGGACCTCTCCAAACAACTGCATCTTTTTCGTCAACCAATAAACCTATACTCATTAAACGAATACCATATTTTTCAAGTGGTAATATAATACCTTTCCCATCCACCTCTTTCATAAGTGGTCTTTGTCCTCTTACACCAAACATAATAGGAACACTTGGGCCATAAATATCTGCATCCATTAAACCCACTTTTGCGCCGCCTTCTGCTAAGGCTAAAGCTAAGTTTGCCGATACTGTACTTTTTCCAACACCCCCCTTACCGCTGACTACTGCAATAATATTTTTTACATTGGATAAAACAAGATCACCTGACTTGCGGGTGCTAGTGGTATTAGCGGTAAATGAAACTTCCACTTTTGCCTCCTTATTCACTAACAATTTAATGGCATTCTCAGATGCATTTTTCATTAAATCCTTCATCGGACATGCTGGTGTTGTTAACACAATGGTAAAGCTTACAGTTAGCCCATCAATTTTCAAATCTTGAATCATATTGAGGGTTACCAAATCTTTTCCCAAATCTGGTTCTTGTACATTACTCAAAGCTTTTAAAATATCCTCAGTGGTCATTTTGGAAGTTTTTGTTAAAAAGTTATAAGAGAGGCAAAGTTAACTCAAGCAGCCCTTATTTTAGCAAAAAATTCGCCGTTCTAGCTTAATTTTGCAATTACATGAGAAAGACCCTATTTATTCTATTTGTCATAGTTGTTGGTTTTTATAGCAACCCCATTAAAGCACAGCAAGCACCTAATATATATCGTGATTCTGTAGTTCAATTATACGGTGTTATTATGACTGCTGATAGTTTAAAAGCTATTCCCTATGCGAGTGTAGTGGTCAATAAAAAAGGCAGAGGTACTATTACCAATAATGACGGTGTTTTTTCGATAGCTGTTAATAAAGGAGAAAAAATCACTTTCTCTTGCGTTGGTTTTAAAGACCGTACCATTTTAATTCCAGCAAACCTGGATGGCAATCAATATAGTGTAATACAATTAATGGTGAATGATACTAATTTTTTACCAGCAACAATACTCAAACCTCGACCTACCCGTGCACAATTTGAACGAGATTTTGTAAATGCAAAAGTGAATGACGATTTATACGAAACCGCCAGAAAAAATACAAGTGATGCTCAAAAAAGAATCATTTTATCCTCTCTGCCTTTTGATGGAAAGGAAGCCGTGGGTGCTTCTCTAACTAATCAAGCATCTAAATATTATTATTCGGGGCAACTTCCTCCGATGAATATATTAAACCCTGCCGCTTGGAAAAGTTTCATAGATTCATGGAAACGTGGAGACTATAAATCAAAAAATTAATAGGCATGAAAATAATTGCGGTAATTGGAGCTGGCACAATGGGCAATGGCATTGCACATGTGTTTGCACAAAAAGGATTTCAGGTTAATTTAGTTGATACCCAAGAAAAAGCGCTTGAAAAAGCTTTAAGTACTATTGCCAAAAACTTAGACCGTCAAATAAAAAAAGGAAACATTACAGAGGAAGATAAAATAAATACTCTAACTCGAATATTCTCCTACACTTCGGTTCATAAAGGAATCCAAGAAGCCGACTTAGTAATTGAAGCGGCCACTGAAAATAGTGTTATAAAAAAAGAGATTTTTACCGAGATCGACAAATTGGCTAAACCTGATTGTATTCTTGCAAGTAATACTTCCTCCATCTCTATCACTCAATTAGCGAATTGTACAAATCGCCCCCACCAAGTAATTGGCATGCACTTTATGAATCCAGTGCCTGTGATGAAATTGGTAGAAATTATCAATGGACAACAAACGGATACAAAAACTATTGAAGCAATAGTAAGCCTAACTAAAATTTTAGAAAAAGTACCCTGTGTGGTAAATGATGCGCCTGGCTTTATTGCCAATCGTATTTTAATGCCCATGATAAATGAAGCTATTTTAGCATTACAAGAAGGCATAAGCGATGCAGCCACTATAGATGAGATAATGAAATTAGGCATGGCACATCCTATGGGACCCTTGCAATTAGCAGATTATATTGGGCTTGATGTATGTAAAAACATTTTAGTTATTCTACAAGATGGATTTAACAATACTAAATACGCCCCCGCTGATTTATTGATACAAAAAGTGAATGAGGGAAAATTAGGCATCAAAACAGGTGAAGGTTTTTATACTTATAGTGTTTAAACTAATAAAGCTGTTTTGTAAGTAACTCCATTAAGCTCTTCTATTTTTGAAAGCACTTCTGTTAATCTATGTTTAGGAATTCCAATTTTTAAGGCTACAAATAATTGTGCTTCTTGTTCGACCACCGAACAATTGGTTTGTTTAACTATCATCATTACTTCATTCATCTGGTGATAATCAAAATTTAATTCATACTCAATCTCTACAGGCTTTTGAACTATAGGAGCTAATTGCAATGCTAAAGATGTAGCCGTTTTATACGCATTAATAAGGCCGGGAACGCCTAATAAAGTTCCGCCAAAATAACGTACCACCACCACCATAATATTGGTGAGTTGCTTACTATCTATTTGTCCTAAAATTGGACGGCCAGCCGAGCCAGCAGGCTCGCCATCATCAGTGACCCTAAAAGTAGAGCCATCAACTCCTATACGATAAGCCAAACAATGATGCACTGCTTTAGGATGTTCTTTTTTTAATTGGGCCAAGTGCTTTTTACATTGTTCAATGGTTGTAACTGGAAAACTATAAGCTAAAAATTTACTCCCTCTATCCTTAAATTCAGCTATCGCAGGTTGCTCAATGGTATTGTAAAAATGGAGGTCCATGTAATTTTCTTAAGAATATGCAACAAAGCTAGTTCATAATGATCAATCATTTGTAACATTGCAGTATGAGTTTACTAGCAACCAAGCAAAAAATAAAAAATCAACTCAGCGATCATTTTGATACAATCGAACTCAATAGTTTGATTACCATGATTATTGAACATATTACAGGATGGAATCAAGTAAACCAAATTATCCATAAGGACGAACCATTTAACACTCAACAAGAACAAGCCTTAGAGACCCTAATTGCCCAATTACAAGAAGGCAAACCCATTCAATACATAACACAAAAAGCATGGTTTATGGGCGAAACCTATGGGGTGAATGAATCAGTTTTAATTCCAAGACCTGAGACTGAAGAATTAGTGGAATGGATTATAGACTATGCTACAATTAAAAATACTTCCTTAAAAATTTTAGATATTGGAACTGGTTCAGGTTGCATTGCCATTGCCTTGCAAAAAGCGCTTCCATCCTGCAGTATTTCGGCAATAGATATAAGTGAAGCTGCACTAAATACTGCAAAAATTAATGCGACAGCTTTAAACACTAACATTGAATGGATACAAGAAGATATTTTACAAACCGCCTATTTGCCTGAAAACTATGATGTAATAGTAAGTAACCCACCCTATATCCCCTATAAAGAAAAAACGGATATGCAAGTACAGGTGAAAAATTTTGAACCCAATATAGCTTTATTTGTAACCAACGAGGATCCTCTTATTTTTTATCGAACCATAGCCAGATTAGGTAAGCAATACCTAAACCCAAATGGTCAATTGTTTTTTGAAATGCATTATGATCAAGGGAAAGCCTTATTAGCTTTATTTGAAGAAATGGGGTATCACGCCGAAATTAAAAAAGATATGTTTGGCAAAGACAGAATGCTAAGAGCGAGTATTAAAAAATAAATTAGTGAGAAGGATCGACAGCTACAACAGGTGTCGCCCCTAATTTTTTTATTACTTGCATCACTTGAATAGTAACGCCTAAATTAGCTACACTATCGCCGTTTATTACAACAGAAGGCTTTTCAGTTTCTTTATCTAAAAAGGATTTTAATTGCCCAGATAAGGAATCCAAACTTACAGGAGTTGAACCAATAAATAATTTTTGGTCTTTATCGATTGTTACAACAACGGTTTGTTTTGCTTTAGTATCACTTGATGCTTTGGGGTTTGATACCTTAATTACATTGGGATTAGCTAATGTAGAAACTATTAAAAAGAATAACAATAAAATAAATAGAATATCATTTAAAGCGCCAGTATGCACTTCGGGTTGATTTCTAAAACGTTTTCTTAAATTCATTATATGCTATTATGAATGCGTAGTTTCTTGTAAAATATCTAAAAAATCGGCGCTAGCTGTTTCCATTTTATTAGCCGTTTTATCGATTTGTGTTGACAAATAATTATGCCCCACGTAAGCGATTAAACCAATAATTAAACCAGTAGCTGAAGTAATCATTTTAGTATAAATACCTCCGGCAATTGTATTTAATGTATACTCGCCTGTAGAAGCGATTCCATAAAATAACTGCACCATACCAGCAATCGTTCCTAAAAAACCAAACATAGGTGCTATACCTGCCACCAATGACAATATATTTAAATTACGCTCCATGGAATACATTTCAAGTTTACCAACATTTTCCATGCTTTTTTCTATGGCATCAACAGGCTTCCCAATTCTAATAATTCCTTTCTCTATCATTCTCGCAACTGGATTATCCGTGTTTTTTGCATAACTCTTTGCTGCTGCTACATTGCCAGATACTAAATTATCTTTAATTATTAACATGAATTTTGGGTCAATAGCGCCTGCTTTTTTTATGGCTAACATTCTTTCCATAAAAACATAAATAGCAATCACAAAAAGGGCATACAAAGGATACATGATCCAGCCGCCTTTTTGCAATAAACTTAAAAGTGAAATTTTATTATCTGCTACTTGTAGTAAAAACAACATAGGACTAAATTTATTTTTTAAAGTTAATTTATTTCTACCAAATTTACCAATACTTCTACAGCCTTCTCCATATCTGCTACCCCTATCCATTCATGTTTACTATGAATGGCTTGCATACCCGTAAAAATATTGGGTGTGGGCAATCCCATAAAACTCATTCTACTTCCATCAGTACCCCCTCGAATGGGGCTTATGATTGGTTGGACCCCTGTCTTTTCGTAGGCCTTAAGTGCTTGTGTAACAATTTCGGGATATTGATCAATTACTTCTCTCATGTTTCGATATTGTTCTGTAATCTGAATGTCAAATTTTGCTTTTGAAAATCGTGTGTCTTTTTCAATTACTTCCTTCACAATTTCTGCCAACCTTTGGGCGTGTTTTTGTAACTGAGGTGTATCAAAATCTCTAACCAAAAATTCAATTCTAGCTTTTTCGGCCCCTCCTTCTATATGATTGGGATGAATAAATCCTTGTCTGCCATCTGTCGATTCTGGTGTCCATTCATTTACTGGCAACGCGGCTAAAATAGCCCCTGCTAATTTAATGGCATTTTGCATTACTCCCTTTGCCGCACCAGGATGAGCAATTACACCTTCTACATTTAACACTAAATAATCGGCACTAAATGTTTCCATTTCAAAACTGCCCAATTCACCACCATCTAAAGTATATCCAAAATTTGCCCCTAGTTTTTGAAGGTCTAAATGTTCGGTACCTCTTCCCACTTCTTCATCTGGTGTAAATAAAATTTTAATAGTGCCATGTTCTATGCTTGGATGTCTCATTAAATAATCAGCCATTTGCATAATAATTGATACCCCCGCTTTATCATCTGCTCCTAATAAGGTTTTACCCGATGCGGTGATGATATCTTTGCCAATAAATTTTTGTAAATAGGGATATTGACTTACCGAAATAACTTGGCTAGGATCATCTGGAAGTATAATATCTAGCCCCTGAAAATTTTTATGTAAAATAGGCTTTACTTCTGTTCCACTGCAATCTGGTGCAGTATCAACATGAGCACAAAAACATATTACGGGTCCTGGTTTTGAAGTAGTAGCGGGTATCGTAGCCATTACATAACCATACGAATCTATCGCAGCATCTGTAATACCAATGGCTAATAATTCCCTCACTAGTAATGTAGAAAGATTCTTTTGTTTTTCGGTAGAGGGAAAACTTGTACTATTGGGATCACTCTGGGTATCTATTTGTACGTAACGCATAAATCTTTCCGCGATAGAATCTAAAGTCAGGTTCATGATTGTCAACATTTATAAGTGCTCAAGTTAATTTGAAATAGGGGAATAAAAAAGTCCCGAACCTAAAATCAGGAACGGGACTTTTTTAATAGTTATTCTATTATTATGGCATAATAATTTTAGAAGGAGAATCGATATTTACCAATTCTAAATCAAAAGTTAAATCTTGACCTGCTAAAGCATGGTTTGCGTCTAACACAACTACTTCTTCTTTCACTTCTACTACAATCACTTGAAATTGTTGTCCTTGACCATTATTCATGGTTAAAGCCATACCTACTTCAGGATTTAAGTCTGGAGGAAATTGTGTCTTTGGAAACTCAACAATCATCTCCGCTTGTTTTGGACCATAGGCTTCCATAAAAGGGATATTAATGGTTTTCTTTTCCCCAACTGTCATTCCTAAAACCCCCGTATCAAAACCTGGAATTACCATTCCGCTTCCTACTTCAAATTCTAGAGGAGCTCTTCCTTGCGAAGAATCAAATGTTTCACCACTAGTTAAGGTACCGTGATAATGCACTTGAATGGTATCCCCATTTTTTACTTGTTGCATATTGTATTTTTTAAATAAAGCACCTAGGGTGCAAAGGGCAAAAGTACATAATTATGACAGATAAACTAACTTTGGGTTATGGACCAAAAACCAAGGATCGTTTTTATGGGCACCCCCGCTTTTGCAGTGGCTTCTTTACAAGCATTAATAGAGGCTAAAATGAACGTGGTAGGTGTAGTAACAGCCCCAGATAAACCAGGGGGCAGAGGCATGCAATTGCAACAAAGTGCAGTTAAACAGTATGCATTATTAGCAGGGTTACCCCTATTACAACCCGAGAAATTAAAGGCTCCCGAATTTATGGACGCTTTAGCTGCTTGGCAACCAGATTTACAAGTAGTAGTGGCCTTTAGAATGCTCCCAGAAAAAATATGGTCCTTCCCCCACATGGGTACTTTAAATGTTCATGGGTCACTTCTACCACAATATCGTGGTGCCGCCCCTATCAATTGGGCACTCATGAATGGAGAAAAACAAACAGGTGTTACCACTTTTAAACTGCAGCATGCTATTGATACTGGCGATATTTTATTACAAGATACCATCGATATTTCTGAACAAATGACCGCAGGTGAATTACATGACAAGATGATGCAGGTAGGCGCAAAATTATTGATAAAAACAATTGATGGTTTAGTTGCAGGCACCCTCAATGCCATCCCTCAAAGTACTAACAACAATGACAAGCATGCACCCAAAATTTTCACTAAAGACTGTGAAATAAATTGGGAATTAGAGGTTGTTAAAATCCACAATCATATTAGAGGATTAGCCCCATTCCCAGGCGCTATCACTAAAGTAGAGGGTAAAATTGTAAAACTTTTTCATACCAGCGTTTTAAAGGATATGCCTTCAGAAGCATTAGGAAGTTTTATAACCGATAGAAAAACCTTTGCAAAATTTGCCTGCAAAGATGGCTATTTATTGATACATGATATTCAGTGGGAAGGCAAAAAGAGAATGCCTATAACTGATTTTTTAAGAGGATATCGTAAAAATGCTTAATTAATTAAATTTTTAACCAACTCGTTCTCTTCTACAATTCCTTGCTTTCTCCAAACCTCTTTACCTTTTTTAAAAACAATAAAAGTAGGCAGGGATTCAAAATTAAGTTTTTTCATCACTTCCAAATCAATTCCACCATCTACGCTTAGAAAATATAATTTTTCTCCTTGCTCTTTTCTTATTTTATCTACGGTGGGTTGCATTTTTCTACAAGGAGGACACCAATTGGCGCCAATGTCTACTAAAACTAAATCATGTGAACTAATAACTTTATCAAAATCACTCACCAACATTTGAGTTGTATTCGTATTGCCTTCTACAGGCAAATTATTTATCTTCCAATTACTCATTCCTCCTTCTAAATTAACCACCTTATACCCCTTTTCATTTAAAAAGGATTGAGCTGCTGCACTTCTACCTCCTGCCTGACAATACACATACACAGTTTGATTCTTGTTTAAATGCTGAGTCCTATTTTCAAATTCCTTGCGGTCGTTCCAGTTGGCTTGTAATGCATTTTTTATATGCCCACTAGCAAATTCAGTAGCTGTGCGAACATCCAAAATTTGTACTCCTGGCTTTTGAATAGCTGATTGAAATTCAGTTGCCGATAGCGTACTTGGCGTATCATTGGTATTGCTATTTTGCGCACAACCTTGTAATGCCAACAACACTAAAAAAAGGTTGGCAATAAATAATTTTTTCATAATTAATAATTAGTAGGTAACTGACACCTGAAAGGTTTTATTGGTGATGCCTAAGATAGCAGCAGCTGCATCATTTAAACGGTATTGAACAGCATTACCCACTTCAGGTAATACATTAATAACTTTAGCACAAATACTTTTTAAGTCCGATGTAGTAACTCTAACAATGGTACCCACAGGCAATTGATTTGTTAACACATAAAATTTTTTATCCTGCCATCCACTAATACTTTTAAAAACTGCAGCTGTACCTTCGAGTGTTTGAAAGGAGGCTGATTTTTTTTGCGCCGAAAATAGAGAGGCAAAATAGCCTTCTTCCTCTTCTTTTTTCACACCTACAAAAAATGTTTTGTGAACACTATCACTAATTCTAGCCTTCTCTTTATTTTGAGCAATTAATTGTAAAGGCGCTGCTAATGCCTGACTATCCTTGTTAGTTAACAGTTGTAAAGAATCAGTTTCAATGGTATGCTTTAATCCCCCTTTTGTAAATTGTTTGCTTCCTTTTTTATGTTTACCGGACTTTTGTTTAACTGCAGCTCTTTTCTTTTTTAAATTAACTTGAGTAGACTGCTTTTTAACTACTTTACGCTTACCCGCATAAATCTCCTGCCCACCCCAGAGGCAGTAAATCATTAATAAGAGCAGTATTTTTTTGGTAAGCATGCCGCAAAGTTACGAAAACCAACTGCTAAGAAAAAGTCAAAATAAAATATTATATTAATTTCTAATACTCAACGATTAGTATTTCAATATTCTCCATTCATTAGGATAGTAATTATTGGACCTATTGGGGAGGGCTTTTATCCACCCTAAAGGTGTATTTAGGTATTTTACCAAAGTCCATCCCTTGGTATTAGGAATTTGTAAATCTGCTCTTCTTAAATATTGCAAAGCCGTCTCTAGATCCACATCAATTGAGGTATAGGGTAATTGTTTCCAATCGCTCATCGCTAATGCATGAGAAGGAATAAAATCGACCCCTTTAAATTCACCCAAAGTAAGTCCCATCTTTTTAACATACATATTTTTAAGTAATGCCTTATAGGTTATATCAAAAAAAGAATCAAAAGCAATTAAAGATGCTTGATGCTGGATCACTGAATATTCTTCTTTTATATCAAAAAAAGAATTGAGTAATGACTTTTCTTTTTTAGTAATCATTGTTAAAGCAGCATCTGCACTAAAATAAGTTCCAGCGCTAGTGTTTATTTTTTGAAATACAGCTACAAAAAAACCTTCCCCTTTAATTTTATCAGGGTAAAAGCGATATCCTTTCGCATTCGTTAAAGGACTTAGGGTTTCAACAATATTCCACTCGGCCGGGGTAGGAATTGAAATATTTTTTAATGCCTTTTCTTGCACCAACATATCCATCATTTTTTCATCTTCCTCAAATGAGTATGAACAAGTTGAATAAATTAAATAGCCCCCTTCCTTTAAACAATCCAAACTGTCCTCCAATATTCTTTGTTGACGTATACTACAATGTTGAACTGCATCCAAACTCCATTCATTAATTGCTTCTTTATCTCTTCTAAAGAGCCCACTTCCACTGCAAGGTGCATCTATCACTAAAACATCAAAAAAATGTGATAAAGCTTTAAAATGTAATGGGTCATTTTGAGTAATCACCATGTGATCGGCTCCCCATTTGGTTGCATTTTCAACTAGTATTGAATTTCGAGATTTTATAGTTTCATTTGCCACCACCAAACCTTGTGTAAAATAGTTGGCTAGCAAGGTTGATTTTCCACCAGGTGCCGCACATAAATCTAAAACTATCTCACGTTTTGGGGAAGGAATAATATGATGTAAAATATGTTGTAAAAACATACTACTTGCTTCTTGCACATAATAGGCACCTGCATGCCATAAAGGATCCAAAACATATAATGGCCTTTTGGCAAGATAAAATCCATTTTCACACCATGGAATAGTAGTTGCTTCTTTTTGCAAAACAGGCCAAGTGATAGCTGATTTTTTTTGTGCATTAACTCTTAAAGAACTTACTTGCTGCTCCGCATTATGCACTTGCACGAAACTAGACCGATTAAAACCGGCTATCCCTTCAAGGCTTTCTAAAAATATTTCAGGTAACAATGGCAAAAGTTAATAGCGTATTATAAAATGTTCTTTTTCTTTTTGTTCTACTCTAAAAAAAACTAATCCTATAAAAAATAAGTCAATAGTTGCCCGCACAGAAGGATGCTGTTTAATTTCCTCCCAGGCCTGCTCCATCTCTTTACTCCAATGAATATCATCAAAAATTAAAATGGAATCTACGTTAACTTTTTCGAGTAACATATTAAAATAATGAATAGTAGGTTCATATTTATGATTACCGTCTATATAAACCAATCCAACTGAAGTGATTGATTGTAAGTATTTAGGTAATTGTTCGTCAAAGTTTCCTTCTATCACTTTTATATTAGTAAAACCTAAATCTGTAAAAGATGCTTTAGCAAGACTAGCTATGGCAGGTGCACCTTCCATGGTCACTATGGAAGCATCTTTTGCTGCAGCGGCTAAATAACAAGTAGTTATGCCTAGCGAAGTGCCCATTTCTACAATGGACTTTGGCTTAAAATAATGAACAATTTTATATAATAAATCACTATATTTTTTAGGCTTCAATGCCGACTTTGCAATGTCTTTAACTTTTCTAGCTGGTAAATTATTTTGTCTTGAACCTGCGCCTAAATCAAGCACAACCACTTGCTCATTACTTTTTAATAAAAAATTTCTTTTTTCTTCAATTAATGTTTGCTTTAAATTAGTAGACGACTTAACCAAAACTTCTCTAATAAAAGAATACACAAATGGAGAGTGAACGCCATGGCCTTTGCCATTAGAAGCCTTGGTGTAATAGTGTAAATATTTTTGTAATAAAGTAAGGGCTGAATACATATTTATTTTCTTTGCCAGCATTCAAAGTCAAACGCAAAGGCGTGTTTTTCGTCGGCCTCATTTTTATCGGCACTCTTTAACTCCCAGTCTTTATTTAAAGTAGGGAAAAAAGTATCCCCTTCTATTTGTGTATGCACTCTTGTTAACCAAATTTTATGGGCTATTGGCATGGCCATTTCGTATACTTGTCCGCCACCTATAACCATTAATTCTTTATAGGATAATTTTTGGACAAGGTCAATAGCTTCTTGTAAACTATTCACTACCTCGGCGCCCATAATTTGTAAATCTTGCTGTTGCGTTAGTATAATATTTAAACGACCTGGCAATAATTTACGCCCCATCGATTCAAATGTTTTTCGCCCCATCAATATAGGTAATGCCCAAGTAGTATTTTTAAAAAAGCGCATATCCTTAGGTAAATGCCAAAGCAATTGGTTGTCTTTACCAATGGCATTATTTTCAGAAGCGGCTACTACAAGGGTTACAATCATAAATAATTTTTTATACTGCTACTGGCGCTTTAATACCTGGATGACACTCATAATTTTCTAATGTAAAATCAGAAAACTGAAAGGAGAATATATCTTTCACAGCAGGATTAATTTTCATAGTAGGCAAACTAAAGGGTGTTCGAGATAATTGTAATCTAGCTTGCTCGAAATGATTATTGTACAAATGAACATCCCCAAAACTATGTACAAAATCGCCATATTCTAAATCACAAACTTGTGCGATCATCATTGTTAATAAAGCATAAGAAGCAATGTTAAAAGGAACACCCAAAAATACATCTGCGCTTCTTTGGTATAATTGACAACTTAGCTTACCATCAGCCACATAAAATTGAAACATATTGTGACAGGGCATTAAAGCCATCTTCGATAAATCACCCACATTCCAAGCACTCACAATTAAACGTCTACTATCGGGGGTAGTTTTAATTTGTTTAATTAAATCTGAAATTTGATCAATAACCACTCCGTTAGCACCTTCCCAACTTCTCCATTGTTTTCCATATACGGGACCTAAATCACCATTGGCATCCGCCCATTCATCCCAGATACGAACCCCGTTATCTGTGAGATATTTGATATTGGTATCGCCATTTAAAAACCAGAGTAATTCGTAAATGATACTTTTTAAATGCACTTTTTTAGTAGTCACTAAAGGGAATCCTTCTTGTAAATTAAAACGCATTTGATAGCCAAAACAGCTTTTGGTTCCTGTGCCTGTACGATCTGTTTTTTGAGTTCCCTCGTCTAAGATATGTTGTAATAAAGTAAGGTATTGTTGCATGCTGCAATTTACAACCTATCGCCTTTAGTGTAAAATCATTTTTTTGCTTTTCGACGGGCTAATTCCTTATTTAACATGACCAATTCCTTATTGGTTTGACCATTAACGCTAGTATTTTCTTCGGCTCTTCTCATTAAATAGGGAATTACTTCACTAATTGGGCCAAAAGGGAGGTATTTACTTGTATTATAACCAGCTGATGCCATATTGAAGGTTATATGATCCCCCATACCATATAACTGTGAAAAATGGATATGTGCATTTTGCTTCGTTATGTTATTTTCTTGCATTTGAGCCACTACATTTAAATTACTATGTTCATTATGAGAAGCTAATAACAAAGAGATAGTATCAATATTTTGTAAACAATAATTGGCAGCAGTATCAAAATCGGCATCTGTATGCTCTTTATTAATGTGAATAGGTGAATCATATCCTTTTTGTATAGCTCGCTCTCTTTCTTTTTCCATGTAGGCACCTCGCACCAATTTAGCCCCTAATAAAAATTTGCCTTCTTGGGCAATTGAATGAGAAAGCTTTAAAAAGCTGAGTCGATCTTTTCTATATAATTGATACGTATTGTAAACAACTACTTTTTCTTTGTTATAATAAGTCATTAATTCGATAGCCAAACGATCAATTGGATCTTGAATCCAAGTTTCTTCGGCATCAATTAAAATACCAATGCCTTTTTCAGAAGCAACATCACAAATAGCAGTCATACGTTCTTTAACTCTTTGCCAGGCTGCATCTTCTGACTCACTATCATGAATTCCACTTCTTAATCTTGGTGCTTCATTTAATTGTTCTAATAATAATTGGGATGCTACTCCTGTTATTTTTACACTCACAAATGGAATATTTTTTTCGGTAGCTGCAAAATCAATGGCTTCAATTATATGCTCTGTAACACTATCAAAATTGGCTTCTCCTTCTTTTGCCTCTACTCCATAATCTAAAATTACTTGAACACCATAGGAGCCTAATTGCCTTGCTACTCTAGCAGATTCTTCTAAGGATTCTCCCCCTACAAATTGTGAAAAAACAGTATTACGTAATATTCCATTTAGCGGCAATCCCATTTTCATCAATAGAGGGGTTGCCTTAGTAGCTAATTTTACCATTAATGGATTTTGAATCACACTAATTAAAAACTTTGCTTTTTTTAAAGCTGCCGTAGACTTGTAGGCAAATGCATTTTGGGTATTGTCAAAAGATAGATTCATGCTAACATCAGTTCGTATCACAAATATCGGTGGTAAAAAGGGATTGGCAAAGAATTCAAACTGCTTTTATTATGCATCTTTAAATAATTATCTTTAAAGCCAAATTGAACTTTAAAATTGTCACATGAAAATAATAAAAACAGAAATTTACTTGTACAAAATACCTATGGTTCCCTTTACGATTGCCACCGGTACCATGCATTTTGCGCAAAACATATTACTAAAAGTTTTTACAGACGAGGGCATTATTGGACTTGGCGAATGTTCGGCTTTCCCTATGATTGTAGGAGAAACGCAAACTAGCTGTTATCATCATGCCAAAGATTTTGCCCACTATTGGAAAGGGAAAAATCCACTAGAGATTTCGGCTCGCTTAGCTGAGCTTGATACCGTTATTGCGGGCAACTATACAATCAAAAGCGCCTTTGACATGGCTCTATACGATATTGCTGCAAAAGCAGCCAATCAGCCACTTTATGCTTTTTTAGGAGGTAGTCAAAAAGAAATCGAATCCGATTTAACTATAGGCATAGATAGCCCCGAAAAAATGGCTCAGCAAGCCATTGAATTTGTAGCAAGCGGTGTTACCACTATTAAAGTAAAATTGGGCAAAGACCCAAAAGTAGACATTGAAAGAATTGCTCAAATAAGAGCCGCCATTGGTGATAAAACAAAATTAAGAATAGATGCCAACCAAGGATGGTATCCAAAAGATGCCCTACAAGTATTAAAGGGCTTAGCCTCTTTTGATATTGAGTTTTGCGAACAACCTATGCATAAATATTACGATGATTACCTGCCTGCTTTATGCGCAGATTCGCCAATAGCTATTATGGCCGACGAATCCGTTTTTACACATCATGATGCAAGAAAGTTAATTCATAATAAAGCTTGTCACCTCATTAATATTAAATTTTCAAAAAGCGGAGGTATTCATGAAGCCATAAAAATTCACGATATCGCTGCGGCAAATGGTATCTCATGTATGATGGGAGGCATGTTGGAAAGCAGATTGGCGTTAAGTGCAAAAATGCATTTTGCTATGGCAAGTCCCAATATTAAATATTACGACATGGATACCTGTTTATTAGGGCATTTAGCCGACCCAGTTTTAGGGGGAGTTCAATTTACTGGCATGCACTTAAGCATTGATGAAAGCCCTGGTATTGGCGCTGAAGTGGACCCTGCTTATTTAACTAATCTCGAAAGTTGCGTAGTATAACATATTGTACCTTTGCGCTATAATTAACAATTATGGAAGCCAGAAAAGCACAGGATTCTTTTACCACAATGAATGAATTGGTATTACCCAATGACACCAATACCTTCGGAGATTTGATGGGAGGCAAACTCATGTATTGGATGGATATTGCCGCTTATTTATCTGCCTCAAAACATTGTAATTCAGCAGCAATGACTGCTTCTGTAGATAATTTAAGCTTTAAAACGCCTATCCGACTAGGTAACGTAATTTGTATTGAGGCTATTGTAACAAGAGCTTTTACAACTTCTATGGAAGTGCACTTAAAGGTTTGGAATCAAAACATGATCTTACAAACAAGAGAATTAAGCAATGAGGCTTTTTTTACATTTGTGGCTTTAGACGAAAATAAAAAACCCAAAAAAGTTCCCGAAGTAATAGCTGAAACAGAAGAACAAATTAAATATTATGATGGTGCTTTAAGACGCAGACAATTGAGACTTATTTTATCAGGAAAAATGAAACCAGATGATGCTACAGAGCTTAAAGCATTGTTTATAAAAGACTAAAATGTTGGGGTATTGGAAGCAGCCACTTCATGATGTTTCCCTTTTAACATAAAATCCTTGCTTTGTTCAATAGCCTGCATTACTTGGTCTAAGATTTGTTCTACCGAACTGTTGTAATCAATCTCCAAAGGAGCTTTAAAACGAATCGTTAAGGGTGTGCCCACTTTTTTAAACGTAAGACCTTTCTTTGTAAATGCCCTCCAAAAACCATTAATTACTACAGGCACTACTATAGGTTGGTTGTTTTTAATGATATGAGCAGTGCCTTTGCGGCCAGGTGCAAAAGGTTTTGTGGTACCCTGAGGAAAAGTAATCACCCAACTATCCTGAAGTGCTTTATCAATTTTCTGTGTATCCACTTCATCTCTTTGTCTGTTCACGTCTTTACCCTCCACTCTCCATGTTCTTTTCACTGTTAAGGCGCCACCTAATTTAAACAATCTCGACAACCAACTACTATTCATGGTTTCTTCGGCAGCTACAAAATATACATTGGTAAATGGATTCAATAAATAATAAGGGATACCTAGTTTATTAAATTTACGCCATTTTACTGCACAAAAAATATGTACAAAAGCAATAACATCTCCGAAATAAGTTTGATGATTACTTACAAATAACACATTTTTTTTGGGCAGATTTTCTAAATTTTCAGAACCTTGAATAATCACTTTATTAAACAATGCTAATCCTGGATAGGTAAATAATCCAACCACCCCATATATAATAGAACGGAAAATTCGAATGTGTTTTAGTCGATCAAGTAATGACATGTTTATAAGCAAATATTAGGCTTGCAAGATACTACATAAAATTGTATCAGAATTCCACTGTTTAAACAACAAATAGTATCTTTAGACAATGAAAAAATCTGCCGTTATCTTCGACATAGATGGCTTATTAATAAACAGTGAGCCCTTATGGAATAAGGCTGCCACTGAAATATTTAGGCAATATGGGATTCAACTAACAGAGGATCAATATGCAATTACCACTGGTTTAAGATCCAAGGAGTTTGTTGCTTACTGGCTTCACCAAAACCAAGTACCTGCAAGTGAATTCGAAAGAGCAGAACAAAAATTAGTCAGTCTTGCTATTGACTTAATAGACAAAGAGGCAAATCTTATGCCTGGTGTAGAACATATTTTTAAGTTCTTTTTAGAAAAAGATTTTAAAATGGGTTTGGCAACCTCGTCGCCTGTGGCACTTATTGAATGGGTAAAAGATAAATTAGGCATCAGAAGCTTTATTCATGCTAGTTGTTCTGCACAGCATTTACCCTTTGCAAAACCACATCCTCAAGTATACATTGATTGCGCTGCAGCGATGCATGTTTCTCCATTATCCTGTTTATGCTTTGAAGACTCTTTTTATGGCATGATTGCAGCCAAAGCAGCAAGAATGACCTGTGTAGTAGTGCCCTCTGCCGATCACATAAAATTTGAATATTGGGGTGCAGCAGACTTGAAATTATCATCCTTACAAAACTTCGGGGCTCTACATTTCGATATGCTCAATAATTAAAACTAAATTGCAGCCCAGATGGATTTAGCAAAAAAAGTAATAGGCCCTGAACTCGCCGAGTTTGAAAACCACTTCAAAGAAGCGGTTAAAAGCAGGGTGTCTTTGCTAGATAGAATCATGCAATACATAGTAAAACGAAAGGGTAAGCAAATGCGCCCTATGTTCGTTTTATTGTCCGCTAAATTACATGGAAACATTACAGATGCCTCTTTCAGAGCTGCTTCCCTTGTTGAATTGTTACATACAGCTACACTTGTGCATGATGATGTAGTAGATGATGCCTTAGAAAGAAGAGGCATGTTCTCCATTAACGCTTTATGGAAAAATAAAATTGCTGTATTGGTAGGTGATTATTTACTCTCCAAAGGTTTATTACTTTCCTTGGAAAATAAAGATTTCACTATCTTAACTTTACTATCTACTGCAGTAAAAAAGATGAGCGAAGGAGAATTACTGCAAATTGAAAAAACTAGAAACTTAAATTTTGACGAGTCGGTTTATTACGAAATTATCAATGGAAAAACAGCTAGTTTACTAGCCTCTAGTTGTGCTGCTGGTTGCGCCTCGGTAACTAATAACGAAAATACAATCGAGAAGATGCGCGCATTTGGTGAATTGGTAGGCATGGCCTTTCAAATTAAAGACGACTTATTTGATTATGGAGATGCTAAAATAGGCAAACCTACAGGCAACGATATTAAAGAGAAAAAACTAACCTTACCGCTCATACATATTTTACAAAAAGTTTCTCCTGCTTTAAAAAAAGAAATCATATACATTGTAAAAAACAATAATAATGATAAAGCAAAAGTGAAATTTGTAATTGATCACGTGAAACAATATGGCGGCATCGAATATGCTACCCAAAAAATGTTCGAGTACAGAGACCAAGCCTTACTTATATTACATTCATTTCCCATTAGTCCTGCTAGAGAAGCCTTAGAAGAACTAGTGCGTTATACAACCGACCGATCCTACTAATGGAAAAAAGATGGAATGTCATAAATGCCGATTCCGAAAAACTAAGCGCTCTAAAAGAGTCACTTAAAATTCATCCTATTCTTTGCGAACTTTTAGTGCAAAGAGGTATCGATACATTCGAGGCTGCTAAAAAATTCTTTAGGCCAGAAATAAATCATCTACATGATCCTTGGTTAATGAAGGATATGAGAAAAGCGGTAAACCGAATTAAAGATGCCTTTACACAACAACAAAAAATTTTA
This sequence comes from Bacteroidota bacterium, assembly GCA_947452905.1. Taxonomy (GTDB): domain Bacteria; phylum Bacteroidota; class Bacteroidia; order Chitinophagales; family Chitinophagaceae; genus Sediminibacterium. Next base: position 189,403 of record CANGEP010000004.1, read on the forward strand.
GTCTTTGGTGATTACGATGTAGATGGAACTACTTCGGTAGCTACCCTTTATCAATTCTTACATAAATTAACGCCGCTAGTTGATTATTATATACCTCATAGATATAAAGAAGGATATGGGGTATCAAAAATTGGAATTGACTTTGCAAAAGAAAATGGATTTGATTTAATTATATCTGTTGACTGTGGAATAAAATCTACTGATTTAATTACCTATGCCAAACAGTTGGGCATGGATTTTATTATATGTGACCACCATCTACCTGATGCCATTCTCCCACCTGCAATTGCGATTTTAAATCCAAAGCAAATCGATTGTGAATATCCATTTAAGGAATTATGTGGATGCGGCGTGGTACTGAAATTAATAACTGCAATTGCGCAAGAATTGGAATTACCTGCCGAATCTTATTTACAATATCTGGATTTAGTTGCTACCGCTATAGCAGCTGATATTGTCCCTATAGTAGATGAAAATAGAACCCTTGCCTATTTTGGTTTGCAAAAAGTAAATGATAACCCTTGCGCTGGTTTAAAAGCCTTAATGGAATTAGCAAAGCAAACCATCCCTATGCGCATAACTAATTTGGTTTTTGCTGTTGCCCCCCGAATTAACGCAGCAGGCAGAATGGATGATGCCAAAAAAGCAGTACAATTATTTATTGAAAAAGAGTATGATCAAGCACTAGCCATTGGAGCTTTATTGCAACAAGATAATTTAGACAGAAGGGAAGCGGACACATATATAACCGAAGAAGCATTGGCTCAAATAGAACAAGATCCCCATCATATTTCTAAAAGATCATCAGTAGTGTTTCAACCACATTGGCATAAAGGTGTGGTAGGTATTGTTGCTAGTAGATTAATTGAAAAGCATTATAAGCCTACCATTGTATTAACACAAAGTGGTGAAGTAATAACGGGCAGTGCAAGAAGTGTAATTGGATTTAATTTATACGAAGCTTTACATGCTTGTCGCGAACATTTATTGGGCTATGGTGGTCACTTTGCTGCAGCAGGTATGACAATGGCCCTTGAGCAATTGGAAGCATTTAAATTAGCTTTCGAAAAAGCAGTGGCAGAAAGAATTACAGAAGCGCAATTAACGCCCGAAATTGTGATTAATGCGGAATTACCCATTGATCAAATCAATATGCAATTTTATACTATCATAGCACAAATGGAACCCTTTGGTCCAGATAATATGCGACCTATATTTATTGCAAAAAATGTATATGATACTGGGTATAGCAAAATTGTGAAAGAGGCTCATATAAGTTTTAATGTGACTCAAGGCAAGAGTAATATAAGAGGCATTGGATACAATATGCCAGAACATATTAAAATTGTAAAATCGGGAAAGCCCTTTGATTTAGTTTTTCAATTACAACTTAATGAATGGCAGGGAAACCAATCGGTTCAAATGCAAATTATAGATATTAAAGCCTCTGCTTAAACTATTTAGATACCTAAAAAAGGCGACCCTTTTGGATCGCCTTTTTTGTTTTCACTATAACTCAATTTTATTTTAATAAATCAACGCTTCTATTAATAAAGTTAGTAAGCTCTGCCCCATTTAACAATCCTTGAGACAACAAAGCCAAGTCGGCTAAATTTCGCGCTTGCTTTTGTTGTTTATCCATATCAGGCTCTTTTAATAAAGCTTGATAAATAGGATGATTTCCATTGATAGTTAAATGCACTTCGTCGGGCATCTGTGCATAAAATGCTGTCATTCCACCACCCCCCATACTGGCCATGTCTTTCATACGACGCATAAACTCTGGACGAGTGGCAATAACTGGTGCGGCTTCCTTACTTAATCCCTTAACCTCTACCGTCAAGGTGATTTCAGGTACTTGAAATTCAAATAATTTTTTTGCTTGCTCTACTTCTTCTTTACTTAATACCGAATCAACATTTTCTTGCTTGTCAATTAAGTTATCTACCACATCTGCATCTACACGAACAAATTGCACACCTTCCCATTTCATCTCTACGTTATTAATAAAGGCTGCATCCACCATGGTTTCTAATTTAACCACTTTATAACCCTTGGCATCTGCTGCCTGAATAAAAGCATCTTGTTGCACCGGATTGGTAGTATATAATAGCACTTGCTTACCTTCTTTGTTTTTTTGATTTGTCTCTGTTACAGTTTTATATTCATCAAGTGTATAAAATTTACCTTTCTCTTTGGCGTCTTCAAGAACCAAAAACTTATTTCCTTTTTCTAAGAACTTCTCATCAGTAATCATACCATATTTAACAAATAAGCCTAGGCTTTCCCATTTCTCTTCAAATGATTTACGATCACTGTTAAATATTTCTTCTAATTTATCTGCCACCTTCTTTGTAATGTGCGCATTTATTTTTTTAACATTAGGATCTCCTTGTAAATAACTACGGCTCACATTTAAAGGAATGTCTGGGCTATCAATTACCCCATGCAATAACATTAAAAATTCAGGTACAATATCTTTTACTTCATCTGTTACAAATACCTGGTTGCAATACAACTGAATTTTATCTTTTTGAATTTCAAAGCTTTGTTTGATTTTAGGGAAATACAAGATTCCTGTTAAATTAAATGGATAATCCACATTTAAATGAATCCAGAACAAAGGCGTTTCTCCAAATGGATATAATTCTCTGTAAAAGTTTTCATAATCCTCTTTTGTTAATTCCGAAGGCTTACGAATCCATAAAGGATTGGTATTATTTATTGGCTTTTCAACCAATTCAGCTTCGTCAGCATCTTCTTTCTTTGGTTTTTCTGCATTGGCATCTGTAAAATAAATAGCCACTGGCAAAAATTTACAGAACCTTTCTAAAATTCCTTTAACACGACTGGCTTCTAAAAATTCGGCACTCTCTTCATTTATATGTAATACAATCTTAGTTCCTCTATGGTTATAATCTACTTCATACAATTCATACTCCGTACTTCCATCACAACTCCAAAAAACACCGGGTACTCCAGTATGACTTTTAGAATAGATATCCACCTTTTGGCTCACCATAAAAGAACTATAAAAACCTAATCCGAAATGTCCAATAATACTAGCGTCTTTATATTTGGTCACAAATTCTTCGGCACCACTAAAAGCAACTTGGTTAATATATTTGTCTACTTCTTCAGCCGACATACCCACTCCATTATCAATAATAGAAATTGTTTTTTCTTTAGCATCTAAAACTACTTCTACTTTAAGTTCACCCAACTCACCTTTTGCTTCCCCTTTTCCATGAAGGGTCTTTAACTTTTGAGCAGCATCTACCGCATTACTCACTAATTCACGTAAGAAAATCTCATGATCACTGTACAAGAATTTTTTAATGATGGGGAAAATGTTTTCCGTCTGAACACGTATTTGACCTTTTTGCATAATTCTATTGTTTGACCATACCAATGCAAAGAAGGTACCAAAAATTCAGATTCTGCCAAGCTGTCAACTAATTAGGCGCTCTACCCCCTTTTTGAGGTAAATTTTGCAGCCAAGCAGCCCCGGTACAGCGCTTCCCGTTTAACAAAATGTCATTTGTATCTCTTAATACAATTTGCTTTTCTGTGTTAAAAACTGAATAAATGCCAATTAAAATACCATTGCCAGTGGGTAGTTTAATGCCGGCAAAATCGGCATAGCCACTTGTTCGTAAATAAAGGGTGCCTCCCGAACAAAATTTAAGGGCCCTACTTGCACCAATTTTGTTCTTTTTATCCGCATATGTTTGATTGGTATCAAGGGCCGAAAACTCAACATCCATTAATTGAATCAGTCGTCCTTGCAAAGAATCGTTTAATATTTTTGCATTCACTTGTAAGGGCAATACAGGAACATCTTCTCTTTCAACATCAATAAACTTAGTGTACAAAGGACTTGGAATACCTGCTGTAGTCAAAGTGCCTGTCGAAGAATCTACTGATGCTGCCAACTGAACCATTCTTCGATAATCGGTAAGTATTAAATTTTGCAGATGTAATTTTATTTCAGTGCCAATGGGATAATTTTGATAGAGTGATAATCCGTCCATTTGTATGACCATCGCCCCTGTATTATCTTGAATGTATAAAGCTTTGTAAATATTATCGTGTTCGTCGTTGGCTACCACCACACCCCTGATATAAACTGCATTCACTATTGTTTCGGCCATACCCATGGTATGAAGTTTACGTAGTGCTTTTATTGTAATTAATGAATCAGATAAATTTTTATTTACTGGCAAGGCATAGGCGTTTTGTTTTAAACAAGCACAAGCAATAAGAGCAAATAAAACACTAATACCAGCAAATAATAGATAATTAAACGATGTATTTTTCATTTTAAAGTAGTTGAAATTGTAGATGTAGACTAAATACCAAACCCTGATCATAGATGTATTTTAAAGGGAATTTTTTAACCTCATAATTTTGATAATCAAATCTTGATTGCTCATAAACTAAAACAGGCATCTGTTTATTAAATAAATTTTTTACCGATAAGCTAATGTTTATAGGATTTTTACTGGCTCCCTTTTTTAGAAAAAATAATCTTGACAAAAAACAGTTCACTAGCCACTCTTCTTTTATAAATTGTGGTTCACTAATTTGTTTCCATTGTATGGATGTTGTATGATCATAAACACTTGCAGATCTTCTAAACAAATCAGCATCAATTGATTTTTGCAATGCCGAAATAAATACAAATCCTAGACGAAATCCCCTTATACTATTTGTTTGCAATGACATAGCGTTTACCACAGAGGGATTGCTGGTGGTAGGTAGATTTTTTATAAACAACAATCCAGATTCGAGCGTACTTAGATCATTTAATAAGGCGATTCTGTATTCGGGATTATTAGTATACACGGCTTTAGTAATAGTAGAAGCAAACTGGAAACCAAGCCATTGCCAAAGATTGGACTCCAATAAAAATTCTCCTCCAGCTTGAACTGCGATAATGCCGCCCACAAAACCATACACAAAAGCATTGTACTTGTCGTGATAGAACATTTTTTGCACCCCCTCTTGGGCTTTAGTATTATAAAAAGCTGCTAGCGTAATTTTAATTGCAGGGGCCCGATAATAAAAACTTAAATCCACCCCATTGTTAAGCATAGGGTACAAAAAAGGTTGGGTGTTTGCATGTACACTAGGATCAATATAAATTTGATTTACATTCGGCGTTTCCGTTTCCGAAAAAATAATTGATTTTGCGTACAATCGACCGGAAAACTTAAATAAAAATTGGCCTTGCCAACCCCAACTAGGGAAAAACAAAGGACTTGATTTACCTAATGAGCTAGTACCAAATAATCCGTTTTGATTAAGCCCTTCTCTTTGATACTCATTACCACTATAATGAAATCCAACATTAGATTCAACTCTTTTAGCAATATTTGCTGCTTGTGCCCAAACACTATATACAGTACTATTAAGAAAAAAAGAAGGGCCCCATTGCTGGTTTAGTTTTATTTTTTGATCCGGTAGCCGCTGCTCGTTTTGCATAGATATGGCTTGCCCATCATCGTTAATCCAACTATTATAATTTAAATAATAACTTCCCCCAAGTAAATTTTTTATCTCTTGATATTGACGTATTTGATTGTACCCTATATGTAAGCCTAGGTTTAATTTCCAAAATGGATTTACATTATAATGTATTGTGCCGGCATATCTTAAAAGAAGCGCCGCATTTATAGTTTCATTTATGATATAAAAAGAGCGTTGTGTAGCAGAGGCTTTGTTGATTTTTTCTAGTTTATCAAAATCGATTTGCAAAAACTGTGGGTTGTCCTGATACTTTTGAGTAATAAGCGCCTTCATTGCAGAATCCTTGGCATAAGAAGGTAAATACCTATAATAATCAGGACGAGGATCAACAGTATTAGTCCATTCTAAACTGGTATTGGATTGATTGCCAATCGAAAACCCAATACTATTATTAATTTGAAAAGGCCCATTATCATACACATGTTTAATGGTAGAAGTTAATACAGCACTTGACTTAGTATTAGGATACAAAATATTTTGATGATACCAACCCCAAGCTGGATTATAATCATTGGATTTTGTTAAATAAAAAGATTCGGCTACTGAACTACTCCTTTTTGTTTGATCATTTAGGGTTGACCACAGGGTCATGTTTAGCTTATTTTTTTCATTCCATTTTTTATCTAATGACCATAAATAGGAAAATGTTTTTTTATTTCCCAGGGGAGGTGCCGAAAAAGCAGTTGACTGCAAGTATAAATGCATGCTCAAAGTCCAGTTTTTATATATTTGCGGCCTTTGATACTGAATATTTAGTGAAGTATTATTGTTTCGATTAGAAAAACCTATAGCTACACTTGTTCTTTTTTTTATCAAGTCACCGTCAATATAATAATGATACAATTGACTTTTGTTATAAATACTCATCGAACTTTCATGGTTCATAAATGATTCCTTTACGTTGAAAGAATTGTATAAGCCATATAACAAGGGTGCTATTTTCCAGTTATAATTATTAGTTTCAAAATTGATTCCATTTATTATAATAGCCGCATTGGCATTTTCAGACCTAAGACGCCAGGACAAAGAATAACCCTCATAATTAGCCAAGTTCAGCAAGGTCTTGCTACTCCCAGAAAGTAATCCTGGAATAAAATCATTGAGTGTAAGCGCCTCTTTCGTTTCCTCAACAGGTTCTTGAGCCCATAAAGAATTTGAAGAAAAAACAAATACCCCTATTAAAAATAAATTCAGGTAATATTTCATGCGTTTGAATTATTCAAACCTTCATTTTTTTAAGAAACAAAATTTTTCGGCAAATACGCTGTATTGTTAACCATTACTCATTTAGCATTGGTCCTTAAAATCAACCAAATGAAACATAAACTCATTATCCTATTTTTACTTTTACTTTTCAATACACTTGAAGCACAAAAAATAATAGTAGGTTTTTATAATTGTGAGAACTTTTACGACACCTTAAATAACATTGGCACTATCGATGAAGATTTTTTACCCACCAGTGCCAAAGCTTATACGCAAAAAAGATTCGATATAAAATCAAGTCATTTGGCTAAAGTAATTGAAGGCTTGGGTAAGATGGATAGCGCCAAGGGTATAAGTCTTTTAGGTCTTGCAGAAATTGAAAATAAAATAGTCTTAGAAAAATTAGTACAGGAGAAAATTATTCAGAAATATAATTACAAGTATATTCATTTTGACTCCAAGGATCTAAGAGGTGTGGATGTGGCCTTAATTTACAATCCAGTTTATTTCACTCCCTATCAAACTAAAATTTTCAGCCTTAGTGATAGTAGCCATTTTACCCACTTTACTACCAGAGATATTTTATACGTAAAAGGGCAACTTGAACAAGAATGGGTCCATGTATTAGTCAATCACTGGCCTAGCCGAAGAGGTGGCGAGAAAAAATCTAGTGCTAACAGAATTTGGGCCGCCTCTGTTTGTAAAAGAATTATGGATAGCATTCAAAGTCGACAGCCCAATAGTCGATTTATTGTTATGGGCGACTTTAATGATAACCCCAATAATAAAAGCCTTTTAAGCTTGCAAATAGACAACCCTTTTGCCCATTTGTTTAAAAATGGTTTGGGAAGCATTGCTTACAATGATAGCTGGAGTTTATTTGACCAAATCCTCCTTAGCAAGAGTTGGAGGAGCTCCCTCCTAGATAGTGGACAAGCTTTTGCCCTAACTAGCTATAAACCAATAGTTTACAAATCTTTCGAGATGACAGAAAACGAGGGACGATACCAAGGTTACCCCAAAAGAACGTATAATGGTGATCAATTTAGAGGAGGATTTAGCGATCACTTTCCGGTAGCTTTAATTTTTAGTGTAAAAATGGCCGTAAATCCACTGAAATAGCCTACCTTCGCCGTCCCAAATCAGTTTTGGCTGATTCGTTCTGCCTAGCGGAATGTCCACTGGGAAAAACCAATTATTTAACCAAAAAATTCAAGTAATGAACAATTACGAATTAATGGTGATTTTTACACCGGTATTATCTGAAGATGATTTTAAATCAGCTCAGAAAAAATACCAAGACTTCATCAAAGAAAATGGTGGAGACACTGTAGCCACAAATCCTTGGGGTTTAAAATCACTTGCTTATCCAATCGATAAGAAAACTACTGGTATCTACTGGGTACTAGAATTTACAGGTCCTTCTGACCTTAACGAAAAATTGAAAGTTCAATTTTTACGTGACGAGCAAATTATGCGTCACATGATTACAAGACTTGACAAGTACGCAGTTGAGTATAACCACATTAAGAGAAACGGCGGTTTCCCTGTTCACAAAGCAATAGAAGCTTAATTAAATTTTTACCCTCATGGCAAAGAATGAAATCAAATATCTTACTGCGATCAAACAGGAAAAACCTAAGAAAAAATTCTGTCGTTTTAAGAAGTACGGTATTAAGTATGTTGACTACAAAGACATCGATTTTTTAAAGAAATTTTTAAACGAGCAAGGTAAAATGTTACCTCGTCGTTTAAGCGGTAACTCTTTAAAATATCAACGTAAAGTAGCTGACGCTATTAAGAAATCACGTCAAATGGCTTTGTTACCCTACGTAACAGATTTGTTGAAATAAACCAATTAGTAAACCATCCCTAATCTCGCGGTTTAAAAATAACCAAGGCGAGTGACAGCAGAAATGCTGGGCTCTTGGGAACTAAAAAAAGAAATATGCAAGTTATATTAATTAAAGATGTAGATAATTTAGGTGGTAAGGACGAATTAGTAACTGTTAAAAACGGTTACGCTCGTAACTTCTTATTCCCTACACATCATGCAGTTGAAGCTAACCCTTCTAATTTAAAACAATTAGAAGAGCGTTTAAAAGCTAAAGCAAAGAAAGAAGCTGCTATGTTAGCTGAAATCACTAAAGTAATCGCCACATTAACAGCTAGCCCTGTTAAGTTGACTGCTAAAGTGGGTGCAAATAACAAAATCTTCGGTTCGGTTACTTCTTTACAAGTAACAAAAGCAATTCGCGATCAAAAAGGTTACGAAATTGACAGAAGAAGAATTACAGTAGCTGATGAAATCAAAGAATTAGGTGCTTACAAAGCAACTATTGACTTTGGTAACGGTCAAACTACTGAAATCGATATCGAAATCGCTGCTGAAGCATAATCCTTTAGCAAAGCAAATTATACAAATTTAGCTCCTAAATTTGCCCTTTAAGCCCTTTCTGAAACCTCAGAAAGGGCTTTTTGTTAGTTTTTACCCCCTATTTTGGGTGAAAAGGCATTAAAATATAGGGATTATGATAAAATTGCTGTTTTAATGACTATCTTCGGTAACGCTAATGGAAAGCAATGTCGCCTACATTAGTTTTTAGATCACTTAATTTTAAAGAACATGAACATTTATGTTGGTAATCTTAGCTGGAATATGACTAGCGAAGATCTTGAGAACTTGTTTACTCCATTTGGAGCAGTAGCAAGTGCAAAAATTGTAACAGACAAATTTAACAACAACAGAAGCAAAGGTTTCGGTTTTGTTGAAATGGCTAATGATGACGAAGCTAAAGCAGCTATCGCTCAACTTCACGACACAGAAGTGTTGGGTCGTAACATTGTCGTAAACGAGTCTACTCCACGTCCAGAAGGTGAAAGAAGTTTCACTAAGAAGCCTTACGGCGGTGGTGGTAATCGTGGTGGCGGTGGTGGTTTCAATCGCGGCGGAACTGGCGGCGGTTATAATCGTGACCGTGGCGGTAATGGTGGTGGTGAATACAACAGATATTAATCAACCTCGTTGCAATACAATCCCGACTAATTTTAGTCGGGATTTTTTTTGTCTTTTATTTTAAGAACGAATACTTTAATTTAGGGATACTAACGAAATCTAAGCTTATGAAAAATGCACCTATTATTGGTTGTATGCGCTGGGGCGTATGGGGTAATAATTTTACTACTGAACAATATGAAACAATTATATATCAATGTTTAAGTATTGGTTTAAATGAATTTGACCATGCAGACATTTATGGTCACTATACAACTGAGGCCGATTTTGGAAAAGCACTAAATCATAATTCTAGTTTAAGGACACAACTAAAACTAATTACCAAATGTGGTATCCAAATGCTTACCCCTAACCGACCAGCTCATGAGATTAAATCTTATAATACTAGCGCTGCTCATATCGAAGCTTCCGTAAACCAATCTTTGCAAAATCTACAAACCGATTATATTGATACCCTACTAATACATCGTCCAGATATATTATTAAATCCAATAGAAGTAGCTGAGATAATAACAAAACTTAAAAAGGCTGGGAAAATTAAATCCTTTGGAGTATCCAACTTTAGTACCAGCCAAGTAAACTTATTAGAAAAGTATATCAAAGTGGATGCCCATCAAGTTGAAATTTCTGTAACAAATATAGACGCCTACCATAATGGGGTATTAGATCAGTGTCAAACACAAAACATAAAAGCTCAAGCATGGTCGCCTTGGGGCGGCGGTTTATTTACAGAAAATACTGAACAGCATAAAAGAATATTGGAAACCACCAAAATCTTAGCTGAAAAGTATAATACAGGTATGAATGAAATTTTGTTATCGTTTTTATATACACACCCAGTAAAAATTACACCCGTAATTGGTACTACACAATTTGAAAGAATCAAACAAGCCAAAGACGCTATGCACATAGATTTGACGACAGAAGATTTTTACAAACTGGTTTGTGCTTCCACAGGAAAAGAAGTGGCATAAAATTTTAAATAATTAAAACTTGGAAATGGAAAAAAATTACTGGGAGAAAATGGCGCCAAAGTATGAAATAGAAATTTTCGATGTTTTAAAAAACGACAAGAACGGTAAGATTGTAAAAAGTATTCGAAAAATAGCAGGGCCTAAGAAAACGGTGATTGATATTGGTTGTGCTGTAGGCAAATGGATGCCCGTATTATCGCCACTATTTACAAAAGTACATGCCATTGATATCTCAGCTAAAAACTTAAAAATTGCTGCAGCCAAATATTCTAAGTTCAAAAATATAAGCTACGAAAGAGTAGATATGTCTGCAACAAGTGTGCGTAAACAAGAGCATGATGCAGCTATCTGCATTAATGCCATTTTAACTGCCAATTTAAAAAAGAGGAATTTATTTTTTAAACATATAAGTTCCTTTATAAAAAAAGGAGGCGATTTAATTTTAGTAGTACCCTCACTTGAATCAAAACTCTATACTCATATAATTGCAGGTAAATACAATGTGGATGATGCTAAAAATGATTTAGCTCCCTCTGGTAAAAGGGCAATACAACAGATTCGTTTTATGAAAGATGGCGTGACCGATATTGACGATGTACCCACCAAGCATTTCTTAAAAGAAGAATTGGAATTGCTTCTTTCACTTGAAGGATTTAAAGTAGAAAAAATAAAGAAGATTAATTACGAATGGAGCACAGAGTTTCATAAGGTTCCTAATTGGCTGAAAGATCCAAAACCTTGGGATTGGCTAGTAGTAGCTAAAAAGAAATAAAAAAGTATAGGCAAAAAAAATCCCCATCAAATAAATGATGAGGATCTTTAATAAATAAGGCAGCTACCTACTCTCCCAGGAAAACCCAAGTACCATCGGCCATGGGGGACTTAACTTCTCTGTTCGGAATGGGAAGAGGTGAACACCCCCGGCAAAACCA
>CANGEP010000005.1 GCA_947452905.1 Bacteroidota bacterium
TAAAATCCGATATCACTAATTCATGATACCATTCAAATAAAGCAACCCTTGCCATAGGGTATTTTTTGGCATATGCTAGAAGCGTTCTTCGGGTGATAATATTAAACACAACACAAAGATAATAAGTTTACTAATAGAAAACTTTCTAAATTCAATCTATTTTGAAAAAGCTGCAATTTTGGTGCGAAGGGGAAGCCAAACTGGACAAGCCATCAGAAATGATGGCTTTTTCTTTGTCCATTAGTCAGTTAGGATAGCTGCAACTGCGTATAAATACCTTAATTTTCAAACATTTTACTTCAGATATTCAGTTCTATTTAGATGATAATTTATTTCATTAAAGTTCCATTTTAAGTTAACTTTGTAAACTAAGAATTAAATGAATCAAGTAAGAGAGCTAGTCTTTTATAGAAACTATTTTTATGATTTTTTCGACAAACAGACTGAAAAGACAAAAGAAAAGATTGATTATGTTTTATTCTTGTTGACTCATGTTGAAAATGTTCCTGAAAATTTTTTGAAACATTTGAAAGGTCATAATGGATTGTATGAAATAAGGGTTGAGTATAACAGTAATATTTTTAGAATATTCTGTTGTTTTGATAAAGAGAAAATGGTTGTTTTATTTAATGGTTTTCAAAAGAAATCACAAAAGACTTACAGCAAAGTAATAGATAGAGCTTTTAGAATAATGAAAGAATATTTTAGTACAACTAAATAAAGATATAATGGCAAAAAAAATAAACTCAATAACTACTTTTAATAAGCATTTAAATAGTAGATATGGTTTAAAAGGGTCAGAAAAAAGATCTGATTTTGAAATTAAAGCAAAAGCTTTTTTAATTGGAGAGATTATAAAAGAGGAAAGAAAAAATGCTAAAATGACACAAGAGCAATTGGCCGATAAAATTGGAGCCAAAAAAAGTTTTATCTCACGAATTGAAAATGGGAAAACAGATATTCAACTTTCAACATTATATAGGTTGCTTGAATTTGGATTAGGTAAAACAGTAAAAGTTTTAGTGAATTAATCATATCTAAAACATGAGGTCTCAATTTGCGACTTCATGATGCAACTTTGATGCAAATGGGGAGCACAAAAAGGTAAAAAGGTTATACTTTTGTAGTATAACCTTTTTTATTTTCTTATGAATCGAATTATTCTCTCTTTTCTATTTTTAGGCATCTGCACACTTATTTCATTTAACTCAAATGCACAATTAAAAAATAAAATGTACCGAATTGCAAAAATTAAAGTTGATGGAAATCAATTAGAACAATATAAAGTGGCTCTTAAAGAACAGATGAATACAGCAATAAAAGTAGAGCCAGGCGTATTATCTTATACAGTGGTAGCGGACAAAAAAGATTCAAGTTTGATAACTATAATGGAGGTTTATGCAAATCTGGATGCATATCAGTCCCATATATTGACACCTCATTTTAAAAAATACAAAGATACAGTTAAGGATATGGTTTTATCTTTAGAGTTAATTGATACTGAATTGATTGAGAGAGTGCATAAATCTGATTATTAAATTATAAGAACTCAACCCTCTAATTTCCTGATATTCACTTTTTCAACAAACCTTGCACTTCTAGCCAATCGGCAAAGCGTTCAATCCAAGTATCGCTTGTAGTATGTTGTACGCGCATTCCAAAACCATGACTTCCTTGATTATACACATGTAGTTCTGCATCTTTTTTTGCAGTATTCCATGCAGTAAATAAATCAACACTATGAGGTTGTAAGTTTAGTGGATCATTTGCTGCTACAGTAATAAACATAGGAGGTGCGTCGGGTAAAATAGTGCCATGCATTTCTTTGGGGAAAAATGCATAAATAGGTGCCACAAAATTTGGTTTGTTTTGGGCAGTATAATTAAATGCTGCCGATGCTGCTATGGTACCACCTGCTGAAAAACCTATGATGCCAATTTTGTCTGAATTAATATTGTATTCATTCGCATGAGCTCTTACATAAGCCAATGCTACTTTACCATCGGCAATACACAAAGGAATGGTTTCTTGTTGTGCTTTTTGCTTTTCTTTGTCGCCGTTATGAACCGCGTCGTTAAAATATTTAATGGGGTCGCCATTGGTTACATGGGCAAGACGATATTTTAATACAAAACAAGTAATTCCTTTTTTCACTAACCATTTAGCTACATCATACCCTTCATTACCCATAGAAAGTGCAATAAATCCTCCCCCTGGGCAAATGACTACAGCGGTACCATTAGCAACACTTGGGTCGGGGGTAAAAACAGTTAAGCTAGGCTTTGTAACATTATAAACTACTTGTGTTCTCCAGGTATTATTTTCATTTACACCCTCTTCCCAATTCCAGCTTTCAGCGCCGGGTGCAGCACCATTGTATATTTGAACAACTTTATTTTGTGCTTGTAGTACAAACGTAGTGGATAATACAATAGCAATAAGAACAATAATTTTTTTATGCATATAATTTCATTTAGGGGTAAGTAAATTTACCTTAAATTATTAAATACATTCATTATTGAGTCACTATTATTTTCTAATTTAATAATAGGTTACGGTTGCCATTTGTTAATTTAAAATAATTTATGTCATATTCTTTATTTTTACAGCGCAGGCCCATTAGCTATGCGTTAGTTGCATAAAACATTTTAGTAATGAAGCAAATATTTATAAATCTTCCCGTAAATGATGTCGAAAAATCGATGCAATTGTATTTAGCACTTGGGTTTACTGCAAATCCTTTATTTACCGATGAGCAACAAAAATGTGTTATATGGTCCGATGCTATTTACCTAATGATTCAAACTAAAGAATTTTCAAATAGCTATCTAAAAAAAACTAATACTGATACTAATCAAATTTTAACGTCTTCACATACATTACCTGTTGAAAGCATAAAAAAAGTAGACGAAATTCTTGATAAAGCTTTAAAAGCAGGTGCAAATGAACCCGTAGCTCCTTTAAAAGAAGATTTTATGTATCTTAGAACTATAGAAGATCTCGATGGATATTTATGGGGAATCATGTATATAGATTTGGCTAAATTTAAAATAGTAAAACAAAAAATATGAAAAACAAAATTATCTATTGGGTATTAACAGGCTTAGTAGCTTTTATTTTTATAGGAAGTGCCATTGGTAAATTCACAGCCAATACAGAAGCCTTAAAAATGGGCGAATCTTTTGGTTTAAATGCAAATACATTTACAATCCTAGGTATCATTGAAATTGTTTCTGCAATTTTATTTATAATACCACGAACAGGAGTTTTGGGCACATTGTTATTAGCCGCGTATATGGGTGGTGCCATAGCTACTCATCTTGAACATGGATTGCCATTTTTGGCTCAATGCATGATACAAGCATTTATTTGGATGGTAGCCGTTTATCGATTTCCTGAATTAAGATCCAGATTGGTTAATGGCAAGTAAACAACTTACTTGCTGTAATCTATCATCCATTCAATACCATATTTGTCTCTAAAGGCACCAAAGTAAGATCCCCATGGGCTATCACCTATGGGGAATTCTATTTCCCCTCCAGCCGAAAGACCATTAAATATAGCATCTGCCTCTTCTTTACTTTCGGCACTCACCGTAATTTTGCTTCTATTTTCTTGTTCATTTACTTTACCCAGCATATTAGGAACATCACTACCCATTAAACTGGTTTTTCCACCAATTGGTAATGAAATATGCATTATTTTATTTAGCTCTTCTTCGGGGAAACTAAAACCAATACCGCTTAATTCTTTAAAACGAACAAGTCTTTTAAACTCACCTCCAAATACTGATTTATAAAACTCAAAAGCCTCTTCGGTGTTACCATTAAAATGAATATGTGGTCCAATATTTGCCATATAGTTGTTTTTTAATTTTTATTTATTTAATACCACAAATTAAAACCATCGATGCTGTTTCGGTATCATCTATGATTACCGTTACCCTATCGCCCAATTTTAAATCGGCTGGAGTGGCGGGGCCTGCCGAGTTTTTAACAATTGTTTTTGTATTAAGTTTTATAATTTCTTTTTTGCCATCTTTATGTACTAATGTAAAAGCATTTTCTCTTATCTCCACAATTCCACCAGTGCCTCCAGTACCCTTGCATAAATCACAACAATTTGTATCTGCATGATTAGTAGGAATATTTTTTTGTTTTTGTTCGCTAATACTAGGTTCTAATCCAAAGGGTAAATGAATAATTTGGTTATAGGCTATTATATACAAAATAACCAAACCACTTAATAAGGTTAAGCAAATAGTGGCTATAATTTTTTGAATTGGTTTTGAAAATCCATTGTACATTTTATATTTCCAAAAACCTATTAAAACGCCCAAGCCATTTAAAATTACATCATCAATATCAAAAATTCCTATACGTAAAACTAATTGAGTTAGTTCGATAGTCAAACCCGATGCTACAGAAAGTAAAAATATTTTCTTTGCATTAAGATTGCCAAAAACAAAAGATACCAAAAACCCTAAGGGTACTAGTGCCACAATATTTCCACCGATATTTAATACTGCAATTAAAAACCCTCTTTCTCCTAACACATAGGGCAAAATAGATCTAAAAGGAATTAAGTTAGCGGGGCCTACTTGTATGCCACCAAAATTGAATTTTAATTCGCCAATTCTTATAAGTGCTACCTCCTTAAATACCAATACTTTAATGAGTAAAAAAAGGTATGCTACTAAAAGGATAAGAGGAAAAATTCGCTTTCGCATTACTTCATATAATTTGCACTTCAATTTACAAAAAAATTATTAAGATTAAGTTCGTTTATTTAATTTCAATAAATGAACGAAATTATCAAAACCGAAAGATTAATACTTCGACAATGGAAATTGACCGATTGTGATGAATTAATAAAAATGAATCAGGATGCCAAAGTCATGAAATATTTTTTATCAATCATGTCGGGAAAACAGTCGCTCGAATTTTATGAAAGAGTACAACAACATTTTAAAGAGCATGGTTTTGGTTTATATGTAGTGGAGGATAAAACCAACCACCAATTTATGGGCTATACGGGTTTTATGATTGCTAATTTTGAGTCTAGTTTTACTCCCTGTGTTGAAATTGGTTGGCGATTTAATGCACAATATTGGGGAAAGGGATTTGCTACCGAAGCCGCTAATGCCTGCTTACAATATGGTTATGACACACTGGGTCTTAAAACTATTTATTCCTTTACATCGGTACACAATAAAAAGTCGGAAGCAGTTATGCAAAGAATCGGAATGCATAAAACGGGCGAGTTTAATCATCCAAAAATAGAGTTTACCCATTTTTTATGCCCACATGTAATTTACAAGAAGGAGTTAGTAAGCTAATGCTAATTTCATCATGATATCGGTTTGTGCCTCCTCGCCTAACACAAAAACATGAGTATCAAAAGCCACAAAACCATTTTTAGTGTAAAAACTAATAGCTCTTTTATTTTCTTCCCAAACCCCTAGCCAAACATATTTCATTTGCTTTTCTTTCGCTACTTCGATTGCTTTTTGATAAAGTAATTGACCCACCGATTTACCATGAAATTCTTTTAGTACATATATACGTTCAATTTCCAGAGCGGTTTTATCTTTTAGTTCTGTTTGTGATGCTCCAATATTTAATTTTAAATAACCAATTGCTTTATTATTTAATTCGGCAAAGAAAAAATAGGCATCGGGATTATTTAGTTCGATACTGAGTTTTTCAATCGAGAAACCATCGGCTAAATATTTATTCATATTAGCTTCAGTATTTACCTCGGCAAATGTTTCGGTAAATGTTTGCTTGCCAATTTTTTGCAAATCATTAATATCTGACACTGTAATTTTTCTGATGGTAATTGATTCGCTCATAAAAAGTAAAATAGGTTGGTTAAAAATACAATTTTCGCCCTTAATAATTAACTAACTTTGTATGGTTGTTTCATTTATTAAATGAATCTATTTTCATGAACACGCTTAACGACTTTAAAAGTTTTACCAATACGCTACCAGCGCAAAATTATTTAATGCCTGTTTTATTTGTAGGACACGGCTCTCCCATAAATGGTATAGAGGATAATGAGTTTAGCCAAAGATGGACAAGCATTGCCAAAGAAATTCCTACACCAGCTGCAGTTTTAGTAATATCGGCACATTGGTTTACAAAGGGTACAAGTATTACCGCTATGGATTTTCCTAAAACCATTCATGATTTTGGAGGATTCCCCGAAGCTTTGTATCAAGTGCAGTATCCTGCACCAGGCAACGCTAACCTAGCCAAAGAAACAGCGTCCATGATACATTCTACAAAAGTTGAGTTAGATCATGATTGGGGATTAGATCATGGGACTTGGACAATTGTACGACACATGTATCCTAATGCCAATATTCCAGTATTACAATTAAGCATCGATTATTCAAAAGATCCCGCTTTTCATTATGAGTTAGCCAAAGAATTTTTTCAATTGCGTAAAAAAGGCGTGTTAATAATAGGTAGCGGGAACATGGTACATAATTTACGAATGGTCGCATGGGATAAACTTAATGGGCCCGCATATGGTTATGATTGGGCATTGCATATGAATCAAATATTTAAAGAATTAATTGAACAAAAAAATCATCAACCATTAATTCATTATCATCAATTAGGAAAAGAAGCGATATTGGCTATTCCCACTCCCGAACATTATTTGCCTTTATTGTATACTTTGGGGTTGCAAGATAAAAATGATACTATTTCATTTTTTAACGATCAACCCGTAGGGGGCTCTTTAACAATGACCTCTGTTAAATTAGGCTAAGTATTTAGAATTGAAGCCTTAGACTTCCAAACACGCCAAAATTTTGTATGGGCTGCATACGCGATGGTGAGTAGTTGGCAGGATAAGAAGGTGCTTGTCTCCAAACAAAGTCGATTCTAAAGAACCTAAATATATTATCAAACCCAGTGCCATATTCCAAATAAAAATGATCTCTTAAAGATCTTAGTTGGTATGGACCAAGCTCGGTTCTATTATAGGTTCTATTCGAAGAAGTCATGCTTCCTACTACTCCTTTAAGCGTCCAAAATTGACGAATACTAGTTTTGCGTAAAGCAGGAATTAAGTTGATTAATTTTTTTTCAATATTATGTTCGATCTGGAAACCAGCATAACTATCGCTATAGTACTCAAAACGGTTCATTAAATTAAAACCATTTTTATTATAAATAAATACTTCGTTTCCAGGATGAAGTTCGAGTAACATAAAGGGTAAACTATCACCATAAATTTTTCCTGCATAAGCGTTATAGGTAATTTGCCCAAAATTGGGTATTCTCACTTTTTGACTTAAGGCCGCATGAATTTTAGTATAGGAATAATTACCGCCTAATATTCCTTTCGCACCCTCGCTTATTCTTAATTCATAAATTGGCTTTGTTCCCTTAAATCGAATGGGTCTTCGATTGGTTAATATTTTTCTTTCACCTGGCGCATATCTAATACGGTAAAGAAAATCGGTATTTATAATTTGTAAATACTTGCCATTATTTAAACTACTCTTACTGGGTAAAGGCGTATAAGGTTCATAGTCGACTCTTGCCATGGTGATACTATTACTCCATCCATTGTCCCATTCTTTAAGCAGGCTTGCTTTGTACTCTTCTTCACCTAAAAACTTTTGTGGAATACCTGGACGTCTCAATATTTGAGAAAATATATTGTCAATGGTAAGGTCTTCCTCATTAAATCGTACTCTGCCATTATCTAAATCTTTTAAATAGGAAAGTTCGGAACTTAAACCTTTTATATGAGGGAATCGGTATTGAACTAAAAACTTTTCTTTAAATTGTTTATCTTTTGTGCCGTATGCCAGGTAAGTAGAAAGACGTAAATTTTTACTAAATAGTTCGGTAGTACCTAAATCAAATCTTAGTCGCACTCTTTCAAGTTCGTTTCCACTTACCCATTTAAACCAAGGACCAATTTCAATTTTACCCAGCTTACGATGCCCGTCCACTAAAAACTCCAGGTTTCTGGAATATTCTTTAAACAACGGAATACTCTTTAAAGTATCAATCATTTTTAAAACCCCTTGTTCATTTTTATTTAAGGTCTCATGTCTTGCTTTCTGCCAAAAAAGATCGTTCCTTGTTGCAACTGCAACAGCAACAACTTCGTTTTTTTTCTTATTTATAGCAATCTCTTTTTGAATAAGTAAGCTATCAAAAGAAAAGTCTTTGTAGGAATTTGTTTTTCGAACAATGAAAGTTAATTTATCATTTGGCAAGGGAGATAAATCGGCAGTGATTTTATCTTTTGAAAAAATAATTTTTTTATTTTCTAAAACCACAAAGTCTTGAGAAATATTTAATCGGTTTACGAAATTAATATCTGCTGTAGGAGAAATATTTAAATTTATTTTATGAATTGCCCAATTAGAAGCATCTATCCAGGCGTCTCCATTAAATGTGTTTTCTCCCTCCCTTAGTGGCGAAAACAGTAAATGAAAAACCTTAATGCCTTTGATATATTGGGTATCGGCTCCTCTAAATTTATAAAACTTATCTGCAAACTCACTAATGGGACTAATAAACTCCTTGCCCAAAATTTTCATGTAGTTATCGTAAATATTTATTTTTTGATTTACGCCAGCAATGAGTTGCATGATATTATCATTATTAATACCATACACCTGAGAAGCATTAACTACTTCGCGTGTATCTTGAGGTTGACTAGAATAGTAAAAGTTTGATATTGTTTCTGACATTAAAATAGGCAAGAAAGGTTTCTCGTCGGTTACGCTATCTATATTGTCTAGAATAAAAGAAAAAGGTTTTAAAAATCCGATATTATTAAAACTGTTCTTGTTAACATTATTTAAATCTAACTCTAGTTTATTATACAATTCACAACTGTAATGTGTAAATTGATAGGGGTTGTTTATTTTTTTATTGGCCACCACTAATTTCCACCACCTTAAACCTTTATTAAATTTTGTTTTTACAGTGGCTTCTCCTCTAAAACTTAATTTTTCGAGCGTTAAGGAAAGGTTGGATTTTTGTAAATCGGCCAATGCGTATTTATGGGATTCAAAGCCTACATAATCCACTATTAAAGTATCATTATTGTAGCTTGATTTTTGTAGTATAAATTTTCCAAGGGTATCGGTGGTAACCCCCGTTTTTTGTATTGCCCATCTTAAGGTTGCATAGGGAATAGGCTCTTTGGTGAATCCATTCACCACTAGGCCTTTTAGCAAATGGTTGTTTTGTGAATAGGCAATAGAAATACCCAAAATGAATGATAAAATAAAAAGAAAAAAAACTTTCATAGTGTAGCACAAATTACACAAAAATGTAGTCAAAAAAAGTTTAATATAAATGTTTAAACATTCAATGTTTTATGGGACCCATCGCAATTAGGCATTCTTTTAGAAAGCCCACAAGTGCAGTCGTTTAATCCTTTACCACACAATATTTTAGGTATTTGATTTTCAATTCTTGAAATTCTTGTAGCAGATTGTTTGGCTGCAGCAAAATACATGAGATAAGCTCTTTGCCTTCCAGGGGTTAATGCTTCAAATGCTTTTTTTACGTTTATCTTTTTCGCAAAAATATTTGTTAATTCTTCTACAATTATAATTTTAGCATTTGCTTCAGGAATATATTTTTTACCCGCTTTTTCAATGTCAATACTTTCTTTAATATACGACTTTATAATCAACTTTGATTTCTCCATTTCTGTTAATTGGGTAAATCTAAGTTGCCTAGCAGCTTGTGTATTTTCTCCTGCTTTTACTAATAATTTTTTAGGATCTTTTAACAAAGCGCCATTAAAAATCCCTAAATCACAATGTTCTTTAAAAGCTTGTATCATTACAAGGTTTTTATGGTTAAAAGAATAACAAGGCTTTCCCCATTTAAGGTCTTCTTCTAACCCAGCTTCTAACAAAATATTTCGTAAAAAGGTCATTTCGGCTTTCCATTTTGTTGCTTTGGCTAAATAGGCGGTTACTTTTGAATTCATAGTGCTTTGTGTGTGTGAGTTGATAGGTAAAACCTCGTTAAAATTAGTTACTTTAGCTTAATAAATTGTTATATATGAAACGAGTTTTTGGAGCAGTTTGCCTACTATGTTTGTTAGCTTTACAAACAAAGGCACAAACCAATAAGTCTAATAATACTTCACTTCCTATTGGAGTGTTTGACTCTGGCACAGGTGGCCTAACTGTATTAGAAGCCATGTTGTCTTTAGACGCTTTTAACAATGTAACTGGGAAAGCAGGTGCCGATGGGAAACCCGATTTTAATAAAGAGTATTTTCAATATTTGGCCGATCAAGCGAATATGCCTTATGGAAATTATGCAGCCGAAAATAAAACGGATTTATTAAAAGAGCATATTTTAAAAAACATGCAATTTTTATTACAACCCAATTTTATAAAAAATAATGGTTCTGTTGCTAAGCCGAATGTAAAAATGATTGTACTTGCTTGTAATACCGCTACCGCGTATGCATTAACAGATATCAAAACAAAATTTTCACAAGAACATATTAATGTGCCAGTAATTGGAGTAATTGAAGCAGGCGCCAAAGCCGCTTTGGCCTATCAAAAGGCACATGGTACTGGCACCATTGGTGTATTTGCCACTGCGGGTACCGTAGCATCAGAGGGTTATCCCAAAACCCTTCAAAATATGGCAAAAGAAAAGGGATTGCCTGCATTATCGGTGATTAGTCAGGGAGGGGCGGGTTTAGCCGAAAGTATCGATCGTGATTGGAGTTATTTTGTAGATACCCTTACAAAAGCAAGAAACGAGTACAAAGGGCCTTCTTTAAAAAATCAAAAATATACGATTGATACAAGTTTGTTGTTGGCGTATAAGTTTGATAAGTCAAAAAATAAATTGTTATGTGAGTATGATGATAAAGGATCTTGCTTAGATATGCAACTAAATGATCCTTCTAATTACGTGCGTTATCATTTAGTAAGTTTACTCGAAAAAATGTTACAACAAAAAACAGTGGTTCCCATGAACACACTTATTTTAGGTTGTACCCATTATCCCTATTTACGCGATACAATTGCCAAAGTATTAACCGAATTATACAATTATAAAAACAATAACCAATATCGCTATCGTAATTGTATTACTGCGCATGTTGAATTAATCGACCCTTCGGTAGAAACTGCCAAAGAAGCTTACTTGGCATTGAGAGCTAAGGAATTAACCAATAAGCAAGCGGTGCAACAAAATTTATTTTTCATCACTATTCCTAATAAAAATTTAGCAGAAGTTAAATTACAACCCGATGGTTGGTTTACTTATGATTATAAATATGGACGTGTAGCGGGTGCTAAAAAAGAATATGTACAGTACGCTCCTTTTGATAAGGAAAACATTTCAAAAGCATCCTACGAGCGCTTTTCGTTGGTATTGCCTCATGCCTATAAGCAAATCGCTAAAACGCTTTAGTTCTGAATAAAGCAGGGTTTGTTATGATGTTTATGCGTAAAGTACTAAAATGCTAATGGCTATCCACTCGCCTTGATAGTGGATATTTTTTACCTCAGACACTTTAACAAGAGGTTCCAACATTTTTACAAATGGGCTCGCCATTATTCTTTGGGGAGTGGCAATTATAATAGTGGATTTATTATTTAAAAATTGATGAATTAGCAAAAGCAAAGATTCAAAATCGTCGGGCGCATAATTCACGTCGCTCAATAAAACGGTGTCTGCAAAAATTGTCTCAGGTACATTATTCCAATCTAATATAGTGGCCTTGGCATTCTTTAATTGTAAATAATCAATATTTTTTTGAATAAGTGTAACTGCTTCTGGTATATAATCCGATATAAGTATCTCTTTTGTTTGTAAAGCAATACTTAAAGAGGGCAGTCCAATACCAGCGCCCATTTCTAATACTTTTTTATTTTTTATATAATTTGAATTGCTTTGTAAAAATTCAGTTAAGGCTATCGCCGATGGCCAAAGTTTTGCCCAAAAAGGGAAAGGGGTAGAGTTGGTTATAGTAAGTAAATTTTCGTAATGAGGTTTTACTAATTCAGGGGAGGGAACATAAATGTGAATGTTCTTATAAACTTTGGTTAAGGTTATGGGGTAATTCATTGTGTACAATAGCTGCAAGATATTCTATAAATTACTCAACACGCTTTTCGAATTAAGAAAAAAGCACAATTACCTAAATAAAGCTTTTCAATTAATAAGTGGGTAATCTAAATATGGGTTAAATTTGTTCTTCCAACATTTAAAAAACATTTTATGGAAAATAATACATCAGAAGGCAAATGCCCATTTACTGGAGCTACAGCAAAATCACCAGTAATGCAACCAAGTGCAGGAAGAGGAACACGTAATACCGATTGGTGGCCAAATCAATTGCCACTAAACATTTTACGCCAACATTCGAATTTATCAAATCCGTTGGACCCCAATTTTGATTATGCCAAAGCATTTGCTTCTTTAGATTTAAAAGAGGTAAAAAAAGATATTTATGATTTAATGACTAATTCACAAGATTGGTGGCCAGCCGACTACGGTCATTATGGTCCTTTCTTTATTCGTATGGCTTGGCATAGTGCAGGTACTTATCGTACTACTGATGGTCGTGGTGGCGCAGGCGCTGGTATGCAACGTTTTGCTCCCTTAAATAGCTGGCCCGATAATACTAACTTAGATAAAGCACGTTTATTATTATGGCCCATAAAAAAGAAGTATGGTCAAAAATTATCTTGGGCCGACTTAATGATTTTAGCAGGCAACTGTGCTTTAGAATCAATGGGTTTTAAAACTTTTGGTTTTGCAGGTGGTCGTGCAGATGTTTGGGAGCCACAAGAAGATGTGTATTGGGGAAATGAGCGTGAGTGGTTAGGTGATAAACGTTATAGTGGCGATCGTGATTTAGAAAATCCATTAGCCGCTGTGCAAATGGGATTAATATATGTGAATCCAGAAGGTCCTAACGGCAATCCCGATCCAATTGCATCGGCAAGAGATATTCGTGAAACCTTTGCAAGAATGGCTATGAACGACGAAGAAACAGTGGCTTTAATTGCAGGCGGTCACACATTTGGTAAAACTCATGGTGCTGCCGATCCTGGTAAATATGTTGGTAAAGAACCGGCTGCAGCCTCTATCGAGGAGCAGGGTCTTGGTTGGAAAAATACTTTGAATAGCGGTAATGGAGTAAATACCATCACTTCTGGTTTAGAAGGTGCATGGACAACAACTCCTACCAAGTGGAGTAATAATTATTTCGAAAATTTATTTGGCTTTGAATGGGAATTAACCAAAAGTCCAGCAGGTGCTCATCAGTGGAAACCTAAGGCTGGTGCGGGTGCTGGCTCAGTGCCTGACGCACATGATGCAACTATATCACATGCACCTACCATGTTAACTACCGATTTAGCTTTAAGATTTGATCCAGCCTATGGTCCAATATCAAAACGTTTTTATGAAAATCCCGATCAATTTGCTGATGCTTTTGCAAGAGCATGGTTTAAATTAACGCATCGCGATATGGGCCCTCGTGCTCGTTATGTAGGCGCCGAAGTTCCTGCCGAAGAATTAATTTGGCAAGACCCTATTCCTGCTGTTAATCATCAATTGATAGATGCTGCCGATATCGCTGCATTAAAAACAAAAATTTTAGCTACAGGTATTTCTGTGCCTGCATTAGTTGCTACCGCTTGGGCATCCGCCTCTACTTTCCGTGGATCAGATAAACGTGGTGGTGCCAATGGTGCAAGAATTCGTTTAGCACCTCAAAAATTTTGGTCAGTAAACAACCCTGCGCAATTATCAAAAGTGTTAGATGCTTTAGAAGCAATTCAAAAAGAGTTTAACAGTAACAATAAAGAAAAACAAGTTTCCATTGCCGATTTAATTGTTTTGGCTGGTGCTGCAGCCATTGAGAAAGCCGCAAAAGAAGGTGGCCACACTATTACAGTTCCATTTACACCTGGTCGTACCGACGCTTCTGAAGCACAAACTGATGTGGCTTCTGTAAGTGTATTAGAACCTTTTGCAGATGGCTTCCGTAATTATGTAAAAAATCATAGTGTAGTTTCTACCGAAGAAATGTTAATTGATAAAGCACAATTACTTACTTTAACTGCGCCCGAATTAACGGTGTTAGTGGGTGGGATGCGTGTATTAAATACCAATTTTGATGGGTCTGCACATGGTGTATTTACCAACAAGCCTGGTGTTTTAAGCAACGACTTTTTCGCCCACCTTATTGACTTTGGTACTACATGGAAAGCAAGTTCGGCTTCACAACAATTATTTGAAGGAACCGATCGTACCACAGGAAAACTAAAGTGGACAGGTACAAGAGTAGATTTAATTTTTGGCTCTAACTCCGAGCTTCGCGCTATCGCCGAAGTATATGCATGTGAAGATGCTAAAGAAAAATTTGTGCACGACTTTGTAGCTGCTTGGACAAAAGTGATGAATTTAGACAGATTTGATATTGCGTAATTATAAAACACAATATGCATTTAAAAGGAGTTCATCATATTGCCATCATTTGTGCAGATTATGAAAAATCAAAACAGTTTTATACTTCTGTTTTAGGACTGCAAATAGTGAGGGAAATATATAGAGAGAATAGAGACTCGTATAAATTAGATTTAGCTTTAAATGGTCAATATATTATTGAACTCTTTTCTTTCCCTAATCCTCCTGCAAGGACTTCTCAGCCTGAATCCTGTGGGCTTAGGCATTTGGCATTTGAGGTGGCTGATATAGAGCAGGCTATTTTGGAAATGAGTGAAAAAGGAGTTGTTTTTGAACCTATTCGTGTAGATGAATTTACCCAAAAGAAGTTTACATTTTTTTCCGACCCTGATGGATTGCCATTGGAACTTTATGAGCGCTAGTTAGTAAACAAACATAACCGCTTATAAAAAGCTTTGACCTATTTGCCATTTACATTAAACTTTTTAAATATATTGTTGTCGAAACATTAATTTAAAAATTGTTTATGTATTTAGTAAAGCAAATTCGTAGCGTTTTAAGCTGCCTCCTTTTATTATCTGTTTGTAGTATTAATGCTTATAGCAAACCAGGTCCCCTAAAAACTAATAAAGTGTTTACTTCTCAATTTGAGAATGTAATGGGCACTTCATTTGAAATGAAGATTAAAAATGTTTCAGAAAAACAAGGTACAAAAGCCGAAACCATTGCTTTACAAGAAATTGACCGACTTTCAAAAATATTGAGTAGTTATGATTCTAAAAGTGAGTTCAATCAATTTTTAGCTACTCATAACACTGTTTTTAAGGCTTCCCCTGAACTTATCGAAGTACTTTCTTTATTTGATAATTGGAAAGCAAATACAAAGGGTGCCTTAAACCCAGCATTTGAAGTGGTGAATCAGGTTTGGAAAAAAGCAGCTAAAACAAATACTTTACCCACAAGTATGGAATTAAATGAAGCTATAAATAATGCCGCTAATATTCATTATACAATTAATAAAGAGCAAGGCACTATTACGCATTTAACAAATACTCCTTTAGCTATTAATACCTTTGTTAAAAGTTTTATAATCGAGAAAGCTGCTAAAAAAGTAATGGATGAAACAGGCATACCTAATATAGTTATGAATGTGGGTGGTGATATTGCAGTATATGGTAACGAAACTGAACAAGTGGCCATAGTGAATCCAAAAGCAAGTGCTATTAATGATGCTTCTTTAACAGAAGTAAAAATTAAAAATCAATTTATTGCTACGAGTGGAAATTATCGTAGAGGAAGTTTAATCGAAGGCAAGTGGTATTCTCATATTATTGATCCAAGAAATGGACAACCCGTTACGCAAGTAATTTCGGTTACAGTGATTGCCGATAATGCAACAGATGCAGGCGCGCTGGCTACTTCGTTTAATATTTTACCTGTGGAGCAAAGCATAGAACTTGCTAAACAATATCCAAATACCGCTTATTTAATTATTACCGAAGAGGGAGCTCAAATTAAAAGTGATAATTGGGATAAGTATACAACAACCGTTACTCCTGCGGTAGCTCCTGTTATTGTTCCAGCCAGTAGTGTAAAAAAAGACGTTTGGGATCCAGCCTATGAACTTACTGTTAATTTAGAATTAGCACAAATGCAAGGCCCAGCTCGTCGTCCATTTGTGGCTATATGGGTG
Organism: Bacteroidota bacterium; assembly: GCA_947452905.1. Classification (GTDB taxonomy): domain Bacteria; phylum Bacteroidota; class Bacteroidia; order Chitinophagales; family Chitinophagaceae; genus Sediminibacterium. The sequence continues at coordinate 16,144 of CANGEP010000005.1, forward strand.
GAGGACAAAGATAAAACGCCTTTAAGAACCATTAGTTTATGGTATAACAAACCCCGTTGGTTACATGATTTGCGTGCATGGTATAGCGCTAATTATGGAAAATATAATGTAGAGTCGGGCACTATTAATTCTATTACAAGCGCTACCAGAACACCTGGTAAATATGCCATTAAATGGGATGGGAAAGATGATAAAGGAGAATTCGTAAAAACAGGTAATTATACCATTAACATCGAAGTAGTTCGTGAACATGGCACTTATCAAATAATTACCCAAGAAGTAAAAGTAAATAATAAAGAAAATAAAATTGAGTTAACGGCGAATACCGAAGTTGCTTCGGCTTCTATTGAGGTTAAAAAGAAAGGCAATGAATAAAAAGTTTTTGTCAAAAGCGGCAAGATGGTTACATATTTATTTGTCGATGATAAGTTTTGTAATTGTATTGTTTTTTTCGGTAACCGGGCTTACTTTAAATCATGCCGATTATTTTCAAAATAAATCGGTGGTTACCGAGGACAAAGGCAAACTTGATACTCGGTGGGTGAGTGCTACCGATACTTTACAAATTAATAAATTAGCGATTGTTGAATTTTTTAGAAACAAGTATAAGGTAAGAGGTGCGGTAGCCGATTTTAGAATTGATGATCGTGAAATTAGTTTTTCATTTAAGGGACCTGGTTACGAAGCAGATGCTTTTATTTCCAGAGAAGAGTCTACTTACACACTCACACAAACCAATCAAGGTTTGATGGGTTTTATAAATGACTTGCATAAGGGCCGAGATACGGGTAAAACCTGGTTATGGGTTATTGATATTGCTGCTATTTTAATGACCATTATCTCCTTTTCAGGCCTCATTCTTTTACTATTTTTAAAGAAAAAAAGGCTGGCAGGCCTATTGTTAATTGTGGTAGGGATTCTTTTAACCTATCTAGGCTATCATTTTTAATAAAAAAATGGCTTTCTTATTGCGTTAAAATGACACAATAATTATTTATATTTAGGTGCTCAAATAGCCTCTTGTTATTTGATATTTTAAACCTGCTATATGAATAAATTATTTTTATTATTGGCCTGCGCTCCACTGGCGTTAAAGGCACAAACAAAATTCGCCGAAATTCCCTTTGCCGAAAATGTAAAAGCAATTAAAGTAAACAATGAAATTACTTTAGGGTACTCAACAGTTTCGGGTATTAAAATTATTTATAAAGACGGGCTGCCTTTTAAAGATTTAAATAAAAATGGGCAGCTAGATGTGTATGAAGATTGGAGAGTGAATGCTAATGATCGTGCAAAAGATTTGGCTAAAAAAATGTCCATCGAACAAATTGCAGGCTTAATGTTATACAGTGGTCATCAAGCTATACCAATGCCTCCAATGGGAATGTTTAAGGCTACTTATAAGGGGAAAGCGTATGCAGAAAGTGGTGCAAAACCCTACGATTTAACCGATCAGCAAATTGCTTTTTTAACCAACGATAATTTAAGGCATGTTTTAATTACCTCGGTAGAGAATCCTTTAGTGGCAGCGAATTGGAATAATAAAGTACAAAATTTAGTAGAGTCTATCGGACTAGGTATTCCTACCAATAATAGTTCCGACCCAAGACATGGAGCCAATAAAGATGCGGAGTATAATTCGGGAAGTGGCGGCTCTATTTCTCAATGGCCCGAAGAGCTTGGATTAGCAGCTACTTTTGATCCTACCATTACACAAAAGTTTGGTTACATCGCTTCTAAAGAATATCGAGCATTGGGTATCACCACTGCTTTATCACCACAAATCGATTTAGCTACAGAACCAAGATGGAACAGGTTTGTAGGTACTTTTGGTGAAGACCCCTCCTTAGCCACAGATATGGCACGTGCCTATGTAGATGGATTTCAAAGTTCGCCTACAGCCATAAAAGCTTATAATGGTTGGGGAAAGTTTAGTGTAAATGCCATGGTAAAACATTGGCCTAGTGGTGGTCCCGAAGAAGCAGGTCGTGATGGTCATTTCGCCTATGGTAAATTTGCTGTGTATCCAGGAAATAATTTTCAAACACATTTACGCACTTTTATTGAGGGTGCATTTAAATTAAATGGCAGCACTAAAAAAGCTGCTGCTGTGATGCCCTATTATACCATCTCTTATAATCAAGATAAAAAGAATGGCGAAAACGTAGGTAATGGCTTTAGTAAATACATCGTCACCGATTTATTACGAAATAAATATGGATACGATGGAGTGGTTTGTACCGATTGGTTAATAACAGGGAACGAAGGTCCAAAGCCAGATGTGTTTATGGGAAAATCTTGGGGGGTAGAAAAATTAAGTATAGCCGAGCGCCATTATAAGGTATTAATGGCGGGCGTGGATCAGTTTGGTGGTAATAACGATGCAAAGCCAGTAATAGAAGCTTATCAAATGGGTGTTAAAGAACATGGTGAAGCCTTTATGCGCAATCGCTTTGAGCAATCTGCAGTTCGATTATTATTAAATATTTTTAGAGTTGGCTTGTTTGAAAATCCATATTTGAATATAGACGAAACAAAAACTATAATTGGTCAACCTGCCTACATGAAAGCGGGGTATGAGGCGCAATTAAAATCGGTTGTTTTACTCAAAAACAAAAATAAAACCTTGCCTATTGCAACTGGTAAAACAGTGTATATACCTAAGCGAGTTACACCCGCAGGAATCAACTTTTTTGGACAACCTTCGCCCGAAAAAATTGAGTACCCAGTGAATCTTGATTTAATTAAAAAATATTATACCGTTACCGATGATCCTTCCAAAGCCGATTTTGCAATGGTATTTATTAAAAGTCCTGTAAGTGGCGGATACAGTAGAGCCGATAGAGAGAGTGGAGGTAATGGCTATGTGCCCATTAGTTTACAACTTAAAGAGTACACAGCGGTAGAGGCAAGAGCGCATAGTATTGCTGCAGGTGATCCAGTAGTTGATTCAACTATTAAGGATCGTACCTATAAAGGCAAAACATCTAAATCGAATTCTTATCCCGATTTAAATACTATTATAGAAACTAAAAAAGCAATGGGTAATAAACCAGTGATTGTTTCGGTAGCTTTAACCAATCCAATGGTTTTTGATGAATTTGAAAAAGAAACAGACGCGATTGTTGCGGAATTTGGTGTTCAAGTAACTGCTTTAATGGATATTATTTCGGGTAAAACCGAACCCTCTGCTTTATTACCCATGCAAATGCCTTTAAACATGAGTGAAGTGGAGAAGCAAATGGAAGATGTTCCTCACGATATGACCCCGTATAAGGATAGTCAAGGACATGTTTATGACTTTGGTTATGGTCTTAATTGGAAAGGAGTTATTAAGGATGCAAGAACCATTAAGTATGCAGTAAAAAAGAAATAACTTTTAAAGTATATAAAAAGCAAGGGCCATCAAGCGATGGCCCTTTTTAGTGTAAATTAAATGTATTAATTTACTTTTATAATTAAACAATTGTTTTGAAATATTTAGTTACCATACTTTTAATATTTGGAATAGCCATTACTTCTTTTTCTCAAACCAGTGGTAATATTCAATTAACCAATAATGGAGTAGCGCCAGTGCCTATTTTTGCTTTAGGTAGCCCCGCGGTATTAACCACCGCTACCATCCGAAAAGGCAACTTTTATTTTAATCCCGAATTTAATTTAGGCATTGATGCTAAACCTTGGACAGTGTTTTCACGCATCGGTTATTATGTGGTAGAGAATAAAAAGTTTACTATTGGGTTTGCTGCAAATTTAAATTGGTTCTTTTTAAAAAGAGATCAATTATTAAACAACGAAGAGTTTCAAGTGCAACGCTATGGCTCGGTAGAGTTTAATGGGCAGTATCATCCTAAACAGAATCAAACTCTTTATGTGTCCTATTGGCGTTCAGATAGGTTAGATAAAGTAGGGGTTCTATTTGAAGACTTTATTAATCTTGCCTATGGGGTTGATAATATTAAATGGGGCAACAAAAATGTTGTGAATATAAGACCCAGTGTTTTTTATCTCGAAGATTATCAATGGGTGAAAGGCTTTTTTACCGCCCAAACCAGTACCTATCAAAAAGAAAACTGGAAATGCAATATTTTTTTAACTACTTCATGGCCACTTTCTAATATGCCAGGCACTTCTTTTATTTGGAATACAGGTGTAAATATTCCGTTTTAAATAAATGAACTGTAAAAAATTTTAAACCTTTTACATTAATTTGTGTCAAAGGACTAATTGCTATGTTCATGAAAAAAATATTTGTACTCACTTTGGGAATTGTTTCATTTTTAAGTGGTTTTGCACAAAAAACAAAATCAAGCGATAGCACTCAATTTAAATTACAATTCGATTTTTTATCTAACTATGTTTATAATGGCAGAGCCGATTCTGTTACCTATCCTTATCAAATTACTACGGCTACTTTAAATTTTGGAAAAGGATTGTATACTTCTTTCTCGGCCGATTATTTACTTGCCAATGGACAAAATAGGTTCGATTTTTTTGAATTAGATTTAGGGAAAGAGTATTCTGTTGGAAATAATACATCGGGCGAAATTTATGCTTCTAAATATTTTTATTCCTCCAACGCAAATGTAATTAGTGGCGATATTACCTCCGATTTAGGGGCGAGTTTAAATCACGATTTTGGATTATTTCAAGTAAATAATACCGCAGATATATTTTTCTCGGGAGCAACCGACTTGCAATATACTTTAGGATTATCCAAGTCGATCGATTTTGAATCCGAACAGGGGACTTGGAATATCACGCCCTCTATAAATGCTATTGGAACTAGCTTGGGCTATTATGAATCGGTCGTGAATCGGAAATTAAATCCAGCAAAAGGAGTAAAAACTAAATTGGCAAATGCCAATTTACCTACTGTAAATATTACCACCACAGTACAAGACAAAAAATTCACACTCATGGCTTCTGAATTTTCACTGCCCATTAGTTATGACAAAAAAAAATGGGGCTTTGAATTCACGCCTACTTATGCAATGCCCTTTAACTCTGTTACAACAAATTCTATTGTAAAAACTACAACAGGGGGAGTTACTACTACCAATACTGCAAATAGTACGCCCTATTCCGAAAAAAACTTACGTAATATATTTTATGTGCAAGCAGGTATATTTTTTAAATTTTAAAAATGAAACTTACTAAAGCCACAAAAATATTATTATTAGCCTCAAGCTTATGGTATTTTGGAGAAGGATTGTTTGGTCCTCTCTTTGCCATTTATGCCGAAAAAATTGGAGGTGATATGCTCGATATTACTTGGGCATGGGCTTTGTATTTAGTGGTCACAGGTATAAGTTATGGAGTGGTGGGTAAATTATTTATGCGTTCTAATTATAAAAAGCATGCGATGATTTTTGGCTATGGTTTAAATGCGGTGCTTACTTTTTGTTACATTTTTGTACATAATACTCAAGAGTTATTTTTATTGCAAATTGGCTTAGGTATTGCCGAGGCCTTAAGTACACCCATTTGGGATTCTTTGTTTGCTTCTAATTTAGAAGATAAAGAAAATTCGTTTCATTGGAGTTTAGCTTCGGGGCATACTCATTTTGTATCAGGTATTGCGATAGCCATTGGAGGGCTTATCGCTAATTATGTTTCCTTTGAGGCTTTGTTTATTGTAATGGGATGCATACAAGTATTAGCAACCCTCATTCAATCAACATTGGTTTTTGGGAAAGCAAATAAATAACTAATTCTCTACCGCTTTTTCTAAATCGGCAATAATAAATTTTGACATTTGTAAAAATGCATAGGAAGCTTTAGGAGCTGTTGCAGGATTGGTCATGTACTTTCCTATAACCGATGGAACAATTTGCCATGAAACTCCATACTTATCTTTGAGCCAACCACAACGGCCAGGCTTTCCCTCTTTTACTAAATAATCCCAATGGGTATCAATCTCCTCTTGTGTATCAACGGTTAAAACAAAGGAGACAGCTTCACTAAAGTTAAATTCGTGAGGGGCCGAGCTGTCCATGGCACAAAAGGGTAATCCATTTAATGTAAACTGTGCATATTTTAAATTGCCTTCTATATCAGGTTCCCCTTTCTCATAAGCACTAGTGCTAATAATAGATGAATTAGTAAATAACTTAGTATAATAATCAATGGCTTCCTTGGCCTTCCCATTATTGTTTTGTACAAACATAAGGTTAGGAATTAATTTAGCACTGCTATTATGCCCAAACATTAATTGCCAGTTTACTCCATATTTATCGGCACACCATCCATATTGTTCACTCCATGGATATTTATTTAGTGGCATCAATACCTTTCCGCCTTCGATTAATTTATCCCAAGTACTTTTTATTTCATCTACCGAATCTATATTGACAAAAAAGGAGATCGAAGGATTGATAGCATAACCAGGACCTCCGTTTAAATGCATAAATCTTCGGCCCATTAATTTATACACTACTGCTAAAGGATTTTCGGACAACATCTGAAAATCCGAAAAAGTGGATTGGTAAAATTTTGAGGCTTCTAAAGCATTATTATCAAACCAAAGACAAGTACCTATTTCATGTGTCATTTTAAGTTATTTTTAAGATTCTTTCTGCGAAAAACAAGCTCAAACTTAATACTAAATTGGGTCAAACAAAAATTTGCCACATTTTTTGTATCTTTAGAGTGATCAATGAAAAAATTAATCCCTCATATTATTTTTTTTATTTTAGTATCATTTAGCTTTATTTCTTGTAAGCATGATATTATTAATCCAACACTAACAACCACTACCGACACAATTGTGGTAGTTACGCCGCCAGCCAATGGGGGAGGTGGAACCACTAATGGTGGTGTTACTGTTTCTGATACTGTTTGTTTTAATACCGAAGTACTTCCTTTATACGTGAGTTATTGTGGCTCCTCGGGTTGTCACGATGTAAATTCGCATAGATCAGGAGTTATTACGGTTGACTATACAAATTTAAAAAATGGTATAAAAGCAAAATCACCCAACAATAGTAGTTATTATACCATCATAGGTAACGGAATGCCTCCTCGTTCAAGTCCACAAATGACAAGTGCACATACTGCCACCATATTAAAGTGGATTAATCAAGGGGCGCTAAATACCAATTGCAATAATGTTTGTGACACCACTAAGTTTACGTACGCTAATGCAGTGCAAACTATTTTAGCAGATAATTGTGGAGGATGTCATGGATCAAAACCAGGATCGGCAAATGTTTATTTAGGTGATTATGCTAGTGCTAAAGCATATATAACAACCAATAAAACACTATTTATTAATGCCATCACCCATTCCACAACTTTAGTGGCTTCGCAAAGAATGCCTCCCTCAACTAAAATGGTGGATTGTAAAATTGCACAATTACAAAAGTGGATAGCCAATGGATACCCCCAATAATATGAGATTTATTTTAAAAGCATTAATGTTTTGTAGCTTATCTATATTGGTGGCTTCTTGTTTTTATGATAAAAAAGATTTGGTTTATCCTCAAGCTATCACTGTTACTTGCGACACTACTAATATCACTTATGCTATTACTGTAGCCACTATTCTAAAAAATAATTGTAATAATTGTCATGCAGCTACTTTAGCCAATGCCAATGGAGCAGGGATTATTTTAGATAATTACACCGCAGTAAAAGCTTATGTAACTAATGGCCGACTTTATAATTCAATCGTTCAAAATGGGCAAGCATCCGCTATGCCAAGAAATGCAGCAAAGCTAGATCAGTGTACCATTAATAAAATTGCTCTTTGGATAAATAAAGGAGCACCCAATAATTAAAAAATATCTTCATGAATAAAATTTTACTTTTTGCTTCTTTGTTTCTAGTAAGTTTTAGTGTAAATGCACAAAAAATTTATGCTACCAAAAATGGACAAATTGTTTTTAATGCTACAGGGGGTATCGAAAAAATTGTAGCTGTAAACAATCAGGTGGATTCCAAATTTGTAGACGCCACAGGTCAAATAATATTTGGGGTACTTATTAAAGGGTTCAAATTTGAGAACCAATTGATGGAAGATCATTTTAATGAAAACTACATGGAGTCGACTCAGTTTCCTAAAGCCGACTTTAAAGGGTATATAAAAAATATTAAAGAAGTAGATCTTACCAAGGATGGTAATTACAATATAAACTTAGAAGGTACATTAACGATACACGGAACAGGTCAGAAAGTAGCTACAACAGGTGTTTTGCAGGTACAACAGGGAAAAACTGCCATCACTGGCGAGTTTAGTGTTAAAATAAAAGACTATGGTATTAAAGGATTGTATATAGGAGAAAAAATTGCAAGTGAAGCTAAAATAAAAGTTAACTGTAAGTATCAAAATTAATCCTATGCAAAAAAGGGTAGCTATATTATTGTGTCTTTTTGTTTTTATAAGCACAGCATTTTTACAAGCACAAACCAATCAAAATTTTGATTTATTTGCTGAGAGCAATGCTAACTTATCTCCGGATATTACAACCGCTACTTTTAAAACAACCAGAATAGTAAACGGGCAATCTATCGAAAACGTAGGTGCTGGTGTTTTAGATTTTAGAATATTACATCGTTTTGGTCCTTTGTCTCAAGGCGGGTACAATTTTTTTGGCTTAGATCAGGCTACCATGAGAATTGGTTTAGACTATGGCATTAATTCACGCTTAATGATTGGTATTGGACGCAGTACCTTTGAAAAACAATACGATGCCTTTGTAAAATATCGAATTATCAGGCAACAATCAGGCGAAAGAAATATTCCTTTTAGCATGAGTTATGCAGGTACTGCCATCTACAAATCCCTAAAAGACGCAACTACTAACTACACCCCTTATGCTTCTGATAAATTTTCTTTTGCTCACCAAGTTTTATTGGCTAGTAAAATAAGCGATTATCTTTCTGTACAAGTAACGCCTACATTATTACATTACAATATTGTAGACAATGCTACTATCCCCAACGACTTTTATTCTTTAGGTACTGGTTTACGTTTAAGACTTAGTAAAAGAGTAAATTTAATTACTGAGTATTATCATCGTTTTAATAAACTTACTGGCTATGATGATCCGCTCACCATGGGATTAGATATTGAAACTGGTGGGCATGTGTTTCAACTAAATGTTACTAATTCAACAGGTATGACCGAGCGTACTTTTATTAATGAAACCACAGGATCTTGGTCTAAAGGTGATTTACGTTTTGGTTTTACCATCTCTCGTGTATTTATTGTTAGCCGTCCTAAAGAATTTAGAAATAATAATTACTAGCCATGAAAATTAAAAACATCATTATTTTTCTAATAATCATTTTATTAGCGGCAGGATCTGTTTATTATTATGTTTTTATATATGCTAAAACGCATCATCGAAATATTCAATCCGAACAGGGTATTGCTATTATTGCAGATTCATTAAGTGCACAATATCAGAATAACGAACAAGCAGCCAATGCAAAATTCTTAAATAAAGCAATTATTGTAAAAGGGCAATTAATAAATATTACCCAAAATCAACAAGGTCAAACCACGCTACTATTAGGAAATGCCAATAGTTTTTCGAATGTTTCTATAACCTTAAGCAAAAACATATCGCTCACCCAAAAGCCCGGCGATTCAATTCTCATTAAAGGCTTGTGTACCGGTTTTTTATCGGATGTTATTATTACCGAAGCTACTATTCAGTAAGTTTTTCTTATATTCAGTATATGAAAAAAGCAATATTACTTTGCTGCTTTTTACCTTTTGTTGGTATGGCACAAATGCCAATAGTACTCACAAAATCAGGTAAAATACAGGGTACTCAAAAAAATGGCATCCAAGTATTTAAAGGCATTCCTTTTGCAAAGCCACCTGTGGGCGATTTACGCTGGAAAGCACCACAACCTCTAACACCATGGGAGGGTGTAAAAAAATGTTTAGCCTTTGGTCCTAGTCCTGTGCAAGACGAACCTATTCCTTTTATGTGTTGGTCTGAGGAATATTTAATTCCCAAAGCACCCATCAGTGAAGATTGTTTGTATTTAAATGTTTGGGCACCTAAAAAGACGACTACTAAAAAAGCTGTGCTAGTATATATTTATGGTGGTGGATTTAGAAGTGGAGGATCGGGTTGTGCAATTTATGATGGAGAAGCGATGGCTAAAAAAGATATACTTTATGTAAGTATTAATTATAGAGTAGGCGTGTTTGGTTTTTTAGCGCACCCCGAATTAAGCAATGAGTCGGCTCAAAAAACATCGGGTAATTACGCGCTTTTGGATATGATTGCTGCCCTTCATTGGGTGCATGATAATATTGAAGCATTTGGTGGTGACCCCAATCAAGTAACTATTGCAGGTCAATCAGCTGGCGCTTTTGCAGTAAATTTTTTAAGTGCTTCTCCATTAACTAAAGGACTGATCAAAGGAGCCATTGCAGAAAGCGGTGGAAGTATTTTACCCAGCAGTATTCGACCCAGTATCCGCTTAAAAGAAGCAGAGCAAATGGGAGTATCGTATGCAAAAAAATTAGGCGCAAGTTCGATACAAGAATTAAGAAAAAAAACGGCCACCGAAATTTTAAAATCCCAAGGAGGTTTATCTGGACCATTTGAAGATGGATATGTTATCCCTTCTTCCATGCTATCTATCTATAATAATCATGAGCAAAATGACATTCCTACTTTATTAGGTTGGAATTTAGATGATAAAATGATTGGTAAACCTGCAACTGCAGCACAATATACTGCTGATATCCAAAAACAATTTGGCGCAAATGCTTTAGCATTACTAGCCTTGTATCCTGGTAATAATGATATGGAAGCAGCAACTTCACAAGGTGATTTAAGCCGTGATCAAACCTTTGGTGTACAAGGCTATACTTGGGCAACGCTCCAATCTGAAAAAGGAAAGTCGCCGGTGTATGTATATAGTTTTAATCGAAAATTACCTGCGTCAACACCAGCCACCGATTTTGGCGCCTTTCATACAGGCGAAGTGCCCTATGCCTATAACAACTTACATACCGTTCATCGCCCTTTTACCAAAGAGGATTATTTACTTGCCGATCAAATGTCGTCCTATTGGGTAAATTTTGTAAAAACCGCAAACCCCAATGGGAAAGGATTACTTTCATGGCCTGCCTATACAAAAGAGACCAAGCAAGTAATACAGTTAGATACAAAAATGGAGGTAAAAAAATTACCTACTGAACAAAAATTACAATTACTAAGCAAAATCCTATAAACCCTGCTAAAAAGGGTCTTGTACATCTAGCTTTAATTAATCGTACCTTTGCTACTTATTAGCAAAACAGATTATTTTGAAGTTTATAGATTTAGGCCTAGATCAGAGAATATTAGAAGGTATTGATGCGATGGGCTATGAAACGGCTACTCCGGTTCAACAACAGGTAATGGTCCCTATTTTAGAAGGCAAAGATATTATTGCAGCTGCACAAACTGGCACCGGCAAAACAGCTGCTTTTTTATTGCCACTCTTACATCGATTAATAACAAGCCCTCATCAGTCTGGTGATATTAATGCCATGATTATTGTGCCTACCAGAGAGTTGGCTATCCAAATTGCAGAAAGCATTGAAGGCTTATCTTATTTTACTGATGTAAGCTCGATTGCGGTTTATGGAGGAGGTGATGGTAATTCATTTACTGCCGAAAAAAAGGCACTTACTTCGGGTGTAGATATAGTTGTATGTACACCAGGTAGAATGATTGCACATTTAAATATGGGCTATGTAAAATTGAAAGGATTAAAGTATTTGATATTAGACGAGGCAGATAGAATGTTGGATATGGGCTTTAGTGATGATATAGCTAAGATTACTACTTTCTTACCTGTGCAAAGACAAAACTTACTTTTTTCGGCAACGATGCCTGTTAAGATGCGTGAGTTAGCCAAAAAGATTTTAAAAGATCCAGTCGAAATTAATATTGCCATTTCAAAGCCACCAGAACAAATTATCCAAAAAGCTTTTATTGTTTATGAAGCACAAAAAGTGCCCATCATAAAAGATATGCTTCACTCCAAGAGATTTACTAAAGTGATTGTTTTTTGTTCTAAAAAGCAAAATGTAAAACAATTAACTGCCGAACTAAAAAAAGTAAAATTATTGGTAGAGGAAATACATTCCGATTTAGATCAAAAAAGTAGAGAACAATATTTGCAAGATTTTAGAAACCAAAAAACAAATATTTTGGTAGCTACTGATATATTAAGCCGAGGAATTGATATTGATGACATTGATTTAGTAATCAATTATGATGTGCCCAATGACGGCGAAGATTATATTCATCGTATCGGAAGAACCGCAAGGGCTGCCACTTCTGGCACCGCCTTTACTTTAGTGTCCGAAAAAGAACAAAGAAAATTTGCTGATATAGAGGAATTACTAGGCCTGCCAGTTATAAAAGGGAAAGTACCTGACGAATTTGGCCCCACACCCGAGTATGCACCTAAAAAATCAAGTACTAGAAATAATTTTAAACGTAGAAAATAAACGAAATATGAAATCAAGTTTGTCTAATAAATTAAAAGAAAGAAGCGAAGGTAATTGTGAACTCTGTGCTACTAATGCTGCTACATGTGCTTTTGCAGTAAGTCCTAAATCAAATGATGTGATTGAAAACGAAGTAGCTCTTTGTGATACCTGTGTGGCATTGGTGGAATCAGGCGAACCTAATGATCATTGGCAATGTTTAGCCGGAAGTATTTGGAATACAGAGCCCAGTGTGCAAGCACTAAGTTATAGATTATTATATGCCCAAAAAGATAAGGAATGGGCCAACGAAATTTTAACCTCAGTTGAATTAGACGAAACGGTGGTGACTTGGGCGGAGTCTGCATTTGCGGTAGCTGCACAACATTTAGATAGTAATGGAACCCCCTTAGAAAATGGGGACACCATTGTTTTAACACAACAGCTAAATGTTAAAGGGGCAAGTTTTATGGCACCCAAAGGTACCATCGTTCGAAAAATTAGATTGGTCCCCGATAATGCCGAGCAAATAGAAGGTAAAATAAATGGCGACACCATAGTTATTCTTACCAAGTTCGTAAAGAAATCGGTGTAAAAAAAGACGATATTTGGTTAGCTCAATAATCAAATATATTTACCATGTCCCTAAAGCTTATCAAAAATAGATCTGATATTGGCGCTGGCACACGCGGGTCTGACATGGGTATTGATGCTATCGAAATCGCTGCCATAAATAGCCAAAATGATTTTTTTAATAGACATGCTTTTGTAGATGTTGAAACGCACAACGAAAGCATCTATAATAAGGTGAATAATAATTTTGCTAAGAGAATTGAAAATGTGGTAGAGCAGTGCGAGCGTGTATGTAAAGCAGTTGCAGCAACTTTTAAGGAGGGTAATTTCCCAATAATTTTATCGGGCGATCACTCCTCTGCATTAGGTACAATAAGCGGAATAAAATTGGCTAACCCTGGTAAAGTATTAGGCGTTATTTGGATAGATGCACATGCCGATTTACATTCTCCTTTTACATCTCCTTCTGGTAATATACATGGCATGCCTCTGGCTGCTGCTTTGGGTTTTGATAATCTATCTTGTAAAATTAATGAGCCAGGAGAACCTACTGCTACCCATTGGCATCAGTTAAAAAATTTAGGACTCACGGGGCCTAAAATAACACCCGATCATTTAATATATTTTGGGCTTCGCGATTACGAACATGCCGAAGAAAAATTAATAAATGAAAATCAGATTAAAATATACAAGGTAGATGAAATAAGATTTAGAACATTGCCCGTTTGTGTACTAGAAGCCATTGATAAATTAAAAAATTGTGATTTAATTTATATCTCCTTTGATGTAGACTCTATGGATTGCGATGCAGTATCCTATGGTACTGGTACACCTGTACCGGTTGGTTTTTTGGCAACCGAAGTAATGTCTATTATTGACAGTTTTTTAGGAACGGGAAAAGTGGCTTGTATAGAGTTTGCCGAGATTAATCCATTACTCGATAATAAAGGAAATAAAATGGCCGAAACAGCTTTTCAAGTATTAGATCATATCTCTAAAAAAATATAAAACCCTCTCTATTATGAAAAAACAACTGCTTTTTATTTTTTTATTAATGAGTAGTATTACCCATTTAGTAAAAGCTCAAGAGGGTGCTTTATCCGAAAAATTGTATCGTCCACAAATACATTTTACGCCTGCAAAGGGTTGGATGAACGATCCTAATGGATTAATTTTTAGTAATGGCATCTACCATATATTTTACCAACATAATCCCTATGAATCGGTATGGGGCCCCATGCATTGGGGGCATGCTACAAGTAAAGATCTTATTCACTGGAATCAGGAACCCATTGCTATTTATCCGGATAGCATCGGTACCATTTTTTCGGGTAGTGCAGTAGTAGATAAAAATAATAGTTCTGGTTTAGGCAAAAATGGGAAAGGCCCTTTAGTGGCTATTTATACTCAACATAATATGGAAGGGGAAAAAGCGGGTAAAATAGATTTTCAAACGCAAAGTATTTCTTATAGCAATGACGAAGGAAAAACATGGACATCCTATGCTCATAATCCGGTGATTAAAAATCCGGGCATTAAAGATTTTAGAGACCCTAAAGTTTTATGGTATGCACCCACAAAAAAATGGGTGTTGGTATTGGCAGCCCAAAACAAATTGTTTTTTTATACTTCAACCAACTTAATTAATTGGACAAAAGCTTCTGAATTTGGAGATGGCATTGGTTCGCACGAAGGCGTTTGGGAATGTCCCGATTTATTTCCACTTAGTTATCAGGGTAAAGAGTACTGGGTATTAATAGGAAATTTAAATCCAGGGGGGCCTAATAAAGGTTCAGCCACTCAATATTTTATTGGTCAGTTTGATGGCAAAAATTTTAAACCCAATTCAACCCAAATAAAATGGGCTGATTATGGCCCTGATGAATATGCAGGTGTAAGTTTTTCGAATGTAAATAACCGTCGAATATTTATGGGTTGGATGAGTAATTGGATGTATGCTGGAATTGTACCAACTATTAATTGGAGAAGTGCATTAACATTACCAAGAACTCTAGGCCTTGAAAAAGTAGGCAAGGAAATGTACCTGAGTTCAAGCTTTATATATGAATTAAATATAGCAGGCAAAAAAACAACCCCTTTATCATCGCTTAAAAATGTACAATTTCCATCACGTCTTCACTTATCTAAAATTGCCGCTAAAGACTTTAGTATACAATTATCTAATACAGTTGGTGATATTTTAGTAATTGGTTATTCAGCAAAAAATAATGAATATTATATTGATCGAACAAAAGCAGGGGTAGCTGATTTTCACAAAGATTTTGCATCCTATAATACAGCACCTAGAATAAGTAATAGCAAAACTTTATCTTTTGATTTAGTATTAGATAAAGCATCGGCCGAACTTATTGCAGACAAAGGATTATCGGTAATGACAGCTATATTTTTCTCACATAGCCCTTACACAAGTATAAAAGTAATTTCTGAGGATAAACAAATGGCGAATAAAATAAAGTATACTACTTTTTAATACCGTATACTTTTATTTTTAAATTTCGCATTTGTAAGTTTATTTCCCTGGAGTTGTAAAAGCCTAGGTCAAATACAAGATTATTGAAATTCTTATAAGTATCAATAGGTAATCGATCGGTAATGGAGGTTGCATTCCATTGCTTTTCGATATAATCCCCTTTTGTCATTTGTACAATATTATGGTTGGTCCAAAAAACAAAATTTCTGTTCCCTTTTGTAGTATCAATCAAAGCCAATCTAAAAGCAGGTTGATCTTCTAGCCCCGGTAGATTTAAATTAATATCCGCTGAAAGTTCTACATAAATATCCTTATAACCTTTAGGCATTTTCTTTTCTGGTATTAAAGTAATGTCGGAACCTTTGGTATAAATGGTATCTGTTTTGGTAGGGCCATATTCCAATAATAAATCCATCTTCTCTATCGAAATGTTTTTACTCGTAGGGAAAATTTTATTTTGTGTTGTTACGTAATCATTAATGAGTTTATAATTATCTAACAAATGAGTCATATGCATTTTGATAGAATCTTCCTTCACTTTTAATAAACTTAAATCGGGCTTTATTTTATACAATTGCTTACCCGATAAATAGTAATCTTTATAAATATAGTCGGTCATTTCTCTACTCCATTCCATAAATGGCATGGAGTGAATATTTCGAAAGGCTACACTGGTATCAATTACATCGGTTAGCCAATGTACTTGCTCAGGACGCTTGCGAAGTGAGGGATAATTGTTTAAAATAAGTGAACTTATGGTGGGTCCAATATTATTATGAGAACTAATACTATAAAACTTTTTAGGGGCTTTTAAGAGAGGGGAATAAACAATCAAGGGAACATGATAATCATCTAATCCATTGGTGCTAGGAAAAGAGCCAATGTGATGATCGCCCATAATAAAAAAAATAGTATTGTTATAATCGGCACGTTTACTGTATTTGCTAAAAAAGTTTTTTAAACAATCATCAGAGAACATATAGGTAACCAACACTTTTTTTGTTTCAATTAAAGTTTTTTTAAGGGGCGCCGAATTTGGAATGCTGCTTATTTTTTTATCAAATAGTTTTTCATATTCATGTTGCTGCTCAAATAAATAAGGCATATGGGTAGTGCCAGTATGATATATATTTAAATAAGGTTTTTGCTTTAGAGAATCCATTACCTCAAAACTCCTATTAAATAAAGCGTCATCGGGATAGCCCATGGTCCATCCTTCGGCACCTATACCCATCATTTTATATTTTGAAGGATAATCTAACAAAATCATATCGGTACCCTGTAAACGCATATAACCTCCCATATTATCAAAATCGGGATTAAAGCCAATTAAGAATTTGGAATGGTAGCCATTAGCCCTTAAAATTTTTATGAGTGATAAATGCTCGGGCATTACATTAATAACAGAGAATCCTCTTTTGCCATAAGGAAGTGATCCCGAAATAGCGGGATGTGCAGCAAAGGTTCCAGGTGCAGTACTCAAAAAATTATCCCATACCAAACTCTTTTTAGAGAGATTATCTAAAAAAGGTGTAAAACTTCCCGCATAGGCATTTGCTCCACTAAAATCTCTGGACAATCCCTCCACTACAATGATTACTATATTAGGCGGATTGTTTTTAGGTAAATTAAAAAAACTTCCTAAAACATCGGGGCTTGTATTTTTGTGTAATAAAGGAAATTCTTTACTTGTAAAATCAAAAGGTTGATTGGCCTGATAAAAATCTATCTCTTTACTTAACTGCTCTTTTGTTAATTTACCAGCATCAAATTTATCAATATCTCTAAAATATTGATAGCTATCCACCATCCAAAAGCTTACTTTATTAACTGTTAAGTGATAGGCACGCTCATCCTCAAATTTATCTTCATTGGGCATAGAGAATTTTATGAAAACAATGGCGAGTATACTTAAGCTTGCAAGAAAAAATTGTTTTTTTTGATTTACTAAAAAGTAACTATTAAGTTTTTTAAAGCTTACTATATAAATACCTACATATATTAACAAGGGTAAAAAAACATAAAAACCACTGGTTAGCATTTGTTTTGAAGTGGTCCAAGATTCAGCTAAACTTCTGGTAAATAGCTCATGGTCAAAAGGCGTATTGCGCTCTGAAAAAACTAAGAGTAAAGCTAAATAGGTAATGAGTATAAGCACATTTAAAAAGTGCTGAACTAAAGAGGCTATTTGTTTATTAAGTTTAAAAAATAGATACATAAGGGGCAGTAAAAAACTACCATATAAGAGTATAAAACAACTGTCATATAACAAACCTAATAATTCAAAGCTATAGGCGCTAGGCAAAAATGCCTTATGTGCAATGAGTAAATATTCGTAAAGCCTAACTAAAATAAAAGCAATGGCAAAAGCAGTTAGCTTTTTAAGATAATCGGGGAGGAATTTAGAAAATTTGGAGTCCATAGCTGTAAACTAGGTCAAAAGTAAGTATTTATGGCATTATTACCTTTTATATAAAAAGCAAAAAAGAGTGGAGTGGTTTTGATAACTTTAAAACACCAATAGCCAATGTATGAATTTTTATAAAAAATGCTTTTCTATTTTGTTTTCATTAGGCTTGATGACGAGTGTAATGGCCCAATCAGATCTTCAAAATATTGACACCATAGCGGGTCGTTTTATAACTAAAATCCGTGAAAATAAAACTGAAAAAATTATAGTGCACACCAATAAATGGTATTATACTGCTGGCGAAGATTTATGGTTTAAAGCTTTTGTGATTAACGGACTTTCTCATAAGTACTATTCACATAGCAAAACATTGTTTGTGGATTTAGTAGACGAAAGGGACACTGCGGTGGCCCAGTTATTATTAAGTATCCCCTCTGAGCGTACCGAAGGGTATATCCGTATTTCTGATTCAATACCTGAAGGTCATTATTGGCTAAGGGCCTATACAGAGAATATATTAAAACAGGATAGTAGTTCTCTTTTTGTTAAACCTATTTATATCGTAAATCCTAAACAAGCTTCTAAATTAACAGAACTTGAAAAGCAAGTTATTGAAAATCGAAAAAACACTTTACTTCCTTCGATTCGTTTTTATGCAGAAGGAGGTTCTGTGGTAACGGGTATTAATGCTAATTTTGTGGTTAATGCTACTGATACAAATGGCAGACCCATGAAAGTGGAGGGTTTTATTACGGATAATGAAGATAGCTCTGCGATTACGTGGTTTTCGAGTAATGCCACAAGTGGTTTAGGAAAATTTAATTTTTATATTGGAAAAAATAAAATTTACACTGCGCATATTAAATGGAATAATAAAATATTGAATTTCCCTTTGCCGCAAGCCAATCACTATGCAAGTCAATTAAGTATAAAACAACAAACATCTACGAGCATCAAGGTATTGGTTTCTCAAGGTGACTCTTTGTATAAAAAAGGAATTTATTCCTATTTATTGGCTGTCAATAAAGATAGTATATGTTTTGCGAGTGTGGGCAAGGATATGTATGAAGTAAATATTCAAAAGTCATTTTTCCCAAAAGGGGAATCAACCCTTTTATTATTTAACGATCAACAACAAATAGTAAGTGAGAGAGCTATATATATAACGCATCCTAAAGAGGACATAAATATAATTCTCGATAATACTCAGTTTAAAGCAAGAGAAAAAGTAGGGGTAACGGTAGTGGCGGGTGATTCTTTGTTTCATCCTGTCTTTGCTGCTTTATCGGTAGCAGTAACTGACGATAGTGTAGTACAGGATCCTATTTATATTGATGGTCCTTTAGTAAATGTGAATGATACTACCCCCGAAATAAATGATTTACTAATGCTTGCCAAAGATCCATTATATATGGGGCAATCGGTAAAGAATATCAATTTAAACGAGCAACCCATTTTGTTAAGCAATAAAACCGACGACTTTTCCACTACGATAAAGGGCAGTGTGATGAATAAAAAAAATATTCCCGTTCCCAACAGAATTGTAACATTATATGCCAATAAACAAATTACTTTATTTGATACCGATACCACTGATGCAGAAGGTAAATTTAGTTTTAGTATACCTCCTCATTTTGACAGTGTTCAATTTACCTTACAAACCAGTAATTTAAGAGGCTCATTGGTGGATGACAAAATATCAATTGATTTAATATCTCCTTTCCCAAAATTCGCAACCCCCGGTTATTTGAGAAAAAAAATTACCCCACAACAATCATTGCAAGTAGCTAGTTACAGAACTAAAAAAGTAGAGAGTAGTTTTACAGGCACAGGAAAGGAATGGTTAAAAGAAGTGGTGGTAAAAACATCCATCAAAAACAAAACTTATAATACCGCTAAAAGAATAAGTAATTTTTCACAGGTGCTTACAGGAGAAGCGATTCAAAAAATGAGTAGCAATGATGCAAGCAATGCGATGTTAATGATTCCAGGATTACATATGCGTGGAGGCTATTTAACCTTGGGTGGGGTTACTTCTTTTACTTCGTCTCAAAAAGACGAACCTTTATTAATTGTAGATGGTATTATGGTAGCAGGGGGCAATGGACCCGGTTTTGGTTCCGATACCGAAGCCAATTATATGCATATTAATGCAAGCCCAGTAATGGAAGAGCTCTCTAAAATACCTACTGATATTATCGATTTCGTAGAAGTATTAAAAGGTCCTGAAGCTGCTTACTATGGTACTAGATCATCCAATGGGGTTATCATAGTTAATACACATCGCGTTTCTAATTTTAGAAACCATTTTGAAAATTATGGAATGTTACAATATAGTCCTAAATCCTACCATCTTGCACCCAATTTTACTTCGCCTGATTATAGCAATCTCTTTTTAAAAGAGAATACTTTAAAAGATGCAAGATCGACTTTGTATTGGAATGGGCATTTATATACCAATAAAAACGGAAAAGCCACTATCGAATTTTTTACTTCCGATAATACCACTTCCTATACGATTTCTATAATGGGGGTAACTAATTCGGGGGAGATAATTGATCAGAAAATTAAAATTAAGAATAACTAATTTAGCCAATTAGCTTTTATTGAGCCTTCCCTTAAATTTATGTTTGCGTGGATGAGATACTTTAGTTCTGTTTTGATACTCATTGCTAATAACCGAAATATTACCATCTACTTCTAAAATAGCTAACTCAACATTTTGTATATCTCTTGCACCATGCTCTCTAACGGCGGCCTCTAATTCCTCGATGGTTATTTCGGCCTTTTTACAATTTTCACTATTTACTTCTCCCTCATAAATAAGCAAAATAGATTCTCCCTGCACTAACTCATTCGCTTTTTTACTTCTGTATAATATTTGTTTTAGTGTAAAATTGGCTAAAAAGAGCGCGCCAGCAGCAATCAAACCGCCATCCAGAGAAGTGTCGGGGCCTACCATGGCATTTTGTACCGAGTTGCTAATTAATAAAATAAAGACCAAATCAATAACAGACAACTGTGCTAGTTCTTTTTTACCAAATACACGTATAGCAATAATCATAAAAGCATAAACTGCTAAGGTTCTTAAGACAATTTCAATTACAGGGTTATGAATAAAGCTTACATTTATAGTTAGCATAATCAGGTAGTTTTATTTTACGCTGTAATTTATTCATTTTTTTACCTTTATAGATACATAATAAGAATAAATTGAACTTTACTATTAATTAAAATATATATTTACATTTCAAAAACACAATCAATGGCAACTAAAATTACAATTAACAATAACGGATCTTTAAAAGTTGAAGGAGAATTTACAATTGTAGATAGAGAAGGAAACAGTTATGATTTAGCTGGAAGGGAAGTTATTGGTTTATGTAGATGTGGACTTAGTAAAAACAAACCTTTTTGTGATGGCGCACATAATGGTCAATTCGCACATGAAGCTAAAGCGTTTGCTTTGCCTCCAAAGAAAACAACATAAATTACTGAAGGATGGATAAAGTAATTGATTTACTAAACTTGCTCAATCAATATACTAATCAGTATGAAAAAACCAATACTACAATATCAGAAGTAAGTGTAGGTTGGCATATTGAACACAGTTGTTTAGTAATTAGCAGAGTTATTGATACAATTTTGCAATCAAATCCTGCAGCATATTCATGGCATTTTAGCTTTAAAAAGTTAATCGTATTTGCCTTACATAAATTCCCTAGAGGCAAAGCACAAGCGCCTAAAGCGGTAATGCCAAATGAACAAATTGATATTGAAACCATTCAAAAAAATATCGATCAAGCAAAAGAGTCTCTTGTTAAATTAACCATGGCGAATAAAAACCAATATTTTACACATCCTATTTTTGGCAAAGTAAATAAAAAAGATACTTTTAAATTTTTAGCGGTACATACCCAACATCATGTAAAAATTATACAAGACATATTAGCAGGCTAATAATTCTATTTTTTCTTTTTTGCCTTTAAAGCAGCTTTCATTTTATTTTCCTTTACTCTAAAAGCAATTATTTTTTTTATAAGAGCCGCAGGCAAGGGCTTATCTACGGGAAATTGTATAGTGCCTTTTGAGGTTGTATAGTTTACCAACTCTTTAGAAAAATTCACCACAGCACTAGGCATAGCGTATAAGCCAAAATGGTTTTTGTAAGCAGCAAAACAAGCCAATATTCCCTCAAGTTTAAATACGGGCATTTTGTAACTAATGCCTTCCTCAGCTTCGGGAGCTACTTTACGTATAATATCTCTTAGCTCTTTTAACCCCGCCTGTCTTTCTTTGGGTTGTGCCTTTATATAGGCATCAATGGTGGTAATTTCTTCGGTACTAGCTTTCATAGTTACACTTTAAAAAATAGTTTACTAAATTTAAGTACTTATATTTAAATATCTAATTGCTTTTTAAATTATTGCCATGAAAAAAATTGCCTTCACTTTTTTCACTTTATTAGTTGCCCTTTTAACAAAGGCACAAAATCCGGATGATAAATTAGTAATAAGTAATTTATATGTGTACGATATGGCAAGCCATACTTCTAGTTTAGTGACTAGAGAACTTCGTCATATAGAAGCGCCCAATTGGTCTAGGGATGGGAAATATTTTTTAATTAATGCCTACGGGAAACTGGAGAAGATGTCATTAACAGGTGATCGTATGGGGGCATTAAATACTGGTAATGTAGTAAATTGTAATAATGATCATGGCTATACTTTTGATGGCAATACTTTATTTATTTCGAGTGGTAAACCATCTGTTGCAGGAACTTCCTATATTTTTAAAGTAAGTGCCAATGGAGGAGAACCAAAACAAATCACACCACTAACTCCCTCCTATTGGCATGGTGTTTCACCCGATGGAAAAACAATTGTGTATTGTGCCGAACGGAATGGTAATTATGATGTGTATGCCATGAATGCCAATGGGGGTGAAGAAAAAAGATTAACGGATGCACCAGGTTTGGATGACGGTCCTGAATATAGTCCTGATGGTAAATACATTTATTTTAATGCATTCAGAAACGGCATGATGCAAATTTGGAGAATGTATCCAGATGGTAGCCATCAAGAGCAAATGACTTTTGATGCACATCCCAATTGGTTTGCACATCTAAGCCCAGATGGTACAAAAGCTACTATCATTACCTACATGGAGGATCAAGTACAAAAACATCCTTTTGGCAAACAGGTAAAGATTAGACTACTTGATGTAGCTACTAAAAAAGTAACTGATTTAACAGCTCCGTTTTTTGGAGGCCAAGGAACAATCAATGTACCTTCTTGGTCCCCTGATGGGAAAAAATTTGCGTATGTCGTTTATGAAATGATGGCTTCAAAATAAAAACTAATCCTGAATCATTCGAATATATAAGTCTTCAACTTTCTTTCGGGCCCAAGGGGTTTTGCGTAAAAATTTTAAGCTCGAATTTATGCTGGGGTTGCTATTAAAGCAATTAATGGGAATATGTTGTCCTAAATCCTCCCAGCCAAAATAGGCGACAAGCTCGGTAACAATTGCCTCGAGTGTTTTGCCATGTAAAGGATCATTAGAAACTTGTTGCATATGCAATATTAAGTAATTTGCCAGTATGAATGCGCATCGCTATTTTTTAGTTCATAAACCAATAAATATGGTTTCACAATTTGTGAGTAGCCATGCTGTACATTTATTGGGGAGTTTGGATTTTGATTTTCCTGAAAGCACTCATGCTATTGGAAGATTAGATCAAGCATCCGAAGGACTTCTCTTATTAACCACCAATAAAAAAATAACCAAATTATTATTTCAGGGATCAGTACCGCATAAAAGAACTTATTTAGTGCAAGTAAAAAACATTGTTAGTGAAACTACGGTACAAAAATTAGCCAAAGGCCTATTTATAAGTGCACCATCGGGTGATCAATATTTAACTAGTTCTTGTGAGGTGCAAATTGTAATGAATCCTCAAAATATCTCTAGTCCCCAAAAACCTTTACATAAAAATGTACAATTTACTTGGTTATTAATAAGCCTAACCGAGGGAAAGTATCATCAGGTAAGAAAAATGGTAGCAGCAGTAGGCCATCGGTGTATACGGCTTATTAGAGTATCCATTGAATCTATAGAGCTTGGAGCTTTAAAGCCAGGAGAGGTAAAAGAAATTTCTGAAGCTGAATTTTTTGAAAAATTAAATTTGAATGCCGGATAATAAGTAAATTTAAGAAATACAAATTCTACAATAATGCGTAACAAAATAAAATTGTTTCAATATCTATTTCTGGCCTGCTTATTTACAACAAAGATTCAAGCACAAGCAGTAGACTATAAAAATATTTCATCCATAATGGATAATTTGGTGCGTAAGGACAAATTTAGCGGAGTTGTTTTAATAGCAGAGGAGGGGAAAGTAAAATTCGAGAAAGCCTATGGAAATATCGATAACGAAAAAAAAATCCCCAATAAAATCAATACAATTTTTGAATTGGCTTCGGTGAGTAAACAATTTACGGCCATGACCATCATGATGCTGCATGAAAAAGGATTATTGCAATACGATGATTTGGTTGAAAAATATGTCGATATCCCGTACAAAGGCATTACCATTCGACAATTACTTACCCATACCAGCGGATTGCCTGATTATCAGGAGGTGATGGATAAACATTGGGATAAAACTAAAGTAGCTAACAATAAAGATATTATTGAGTATTTATTTAAGTATACGCCACCTGCATTATTTGAACCTGGTACCCAATATTTATATAGCAATACAGGCTTTGTTATTTTAGCGAGTATAACAGAAAAAGTATCCGGGACAGATTTTATAAGTTTCTGTAATAGGAATATTTTTTCTAAACTTAAAATGAATAATACTGCTATTAGAACCTTAGAACAAAAAGCAGCCACTCCTAATTTTGCATTAGGCTATATTTATGTGCCTGAAAGAAATAAATATGTACGTGCCGATTCTTTCCCTTCCTCTAATTATACTATTTGGCTAGGCAATCGAAAAGGCCCAGGGCGAATAAGCTCCACCGCTCAAGATTTATTAAAATGGGATCA
Organism: Bacteroidota bacterium; assembly: GCA_947452905.1. Classification (GTDB taxonomy): domain Bacteria; phylum Bacteroidota; class Bacteroidia; order Chitinophagales; family Chitinophagaceae; genus Sediminibacterium. Next base: position 41,128 of record CANGEP010000005.1, read on the forward strand.
AGCATTGTATGGCCAATTACTTATAAAATCGAAAACACTTCAAGAAGCTTATACACCCATGACTTTAAAAGATGGAAAAATCTCCAATTATGGTTTTGGCTGGGAACTTATTCCTAATGCTAGCAAGGGAAAAATTGTTTGGCACAATGGAGATAACCCAGGCTATAAAACATTAATTATGCGTTTTGTAGATCAGCACCGTACACTCATTGTATTATGTAATAATGCTACCGAAGAATTTGTACATCTTACCAATGATTTACGCATGGCTATTTCTGGAGAGTTAGATGTGAATATGAAATTATAATAAACAGTTGCTACTAAAAAATAAAGGCCCGCATTTGCGGGCCTTTATTTTTATATGTATACCCATTTATTGTAAAACAGGTAACTGAATGGTTGATGCGTCGTGGTATATTTTAATGGTTGCTTTTTGAAAATCACTATCCTTAGCTGAATAAATATTCATAAATTTTTGAGGATTGCGATCTACCAAAGGGAACCAACTAGATTGTATTTGTACCATCATGCGATGTCCTTTTTTAAACTTGTGTGCAATATCGGGTAAGGTAAACTTTACTTGAGTGGGTTTGTTGGAAACAAAAGCTTCTGGTTTTTCAAAACTGTTTCTAAACTTACCACGCATTACTTCGCCACGCACTAACATTTGATATCCGTTCATTACATGATTGGTAGGTTTTGCATTTTCAAAATCATCAGAATAAACGTCAATTAATTTTACCACAAAATCGGCGTCGGTTCCTGAAGTAGATACCATAAGATCGGCAACTATTGGTCCAGCAAGTGTAAGGTCGTTTTGTAATATATCGGTTTGATATACTAATACATCGGGGCGTCTTGCAGCAAAGCGTTGATCGTCGGTCATGTACTCTTGCGTGCGACCACTATGAATTTCAGGAACATAAGGAACAGGCTTAGCAGGATCGCTTACATACTCATCAAAGCTTGTACTAGCTTTTGCTGATGCTACACTTAGCTTGCCATTTTTACTTAAAGCATAAGCAGTCATCTTCATATTTTTTGCTGGCCACTCAGAAAATGTTTTCCATTCGTTAGCACCACTAATAAAAATATTGGCTTCTTTAATTTGATCGATGGATCCTTTATTTTTTAAATAATAATTAAAGAAAGGAAGTTCGATATTTTTCCCAAACCACTCACTGGTATTAGATCCAAATTGTACATTACCTAAAAAACTTCCATCATTACGACCCCATTGTCCATGATGCCAAGGACCCATCACAATTTTATTATTATTTTTTGCTTTAGATTCAATAGCACGATATAAGTTCCATGCACCATAACAATCTTCTGCATCAAATAATCCTCCAACTATTAAAGTAGCAACATTGGGATTTATATCTTGCACATTGGATCTTGCATTTCTTGCTTTCCAAAATGCATCGTAATTAGGATGGTTCATAAGGTCTTTCCAAAAAGCAATACTATCTCCCATTAATTTGGTGAAATTGGTAAGTGCGCCAGTTTTTAAATAAAAATCATAATTGTCTTTAGTGGGGAATTTAAAACCTGTAGGCCCAACGGTGGTGGGTTTAGGACGCGGTTTGCCAAAGCCACTATAAAAATTAAATCCATCTAATAACATAAAGGCGCCATTATGATGAAAGTCGTCACCTAAAAACCATTCACTAACAGGTGCTTGAGGGCTTACTGCTTTTAAAGCGGGATGATTACTATGGGCAGCAATATTGGCATAAAATCCTGGATAAGAAGTACCAAATACACCTACATTTCCATTGTTGTTAGGCAGTTTTTTAACCAACCAATCAATGGCATCATAGGAGTCGGTGGCTTCGTCTATTTCGTTTGGTTTTTTGTTAGGTATATAAGGTCGTACATCTTCAAAAACACCTTCGCTCATCCAACGACCTCGTACATCTTGTATTACATAAATATAATTTTCTTTAAAAAAATATTTACGAGGATTGTTCCAAATGGCATTAAAATTAGTTTCACCATAAGGGGCACAAGAATAAGGGGTACGAATCATTATGATGGGATGTCTTTCGCTCGCGTCTTTAGGTGCATAAACGGCAGTAAATAATTTTACACCATCGCGCATAGGAATCATGATTTCTTTTTTGGTATAATTATTCATTACCCAAATAGAATCTTGATTTTGTGCAATCGCTATACATGGGATAGCACATAAAAGGAATAATAGTTTTTTCATATTTATTTTTTTAAAAGATTTTTTTATAAATTTTATTTTTCACTATACCATTCACCCAATTTGGCAAGGTCTACATTGCCACCAGATAATATAATACCTACTTTTTTACCTTTAAATAATTGCGCATTTTTTAAAGCCGCAGCAAAAGGAACTACACAACTAGGTTCTACAATTATTTTCATTCTTTCATAAACGAGTCTTAACGCATTTTTAATTTCTTCATCAGAAACTAAAAATATATCCGTTACATGTTCTTTAATAATTGCAAGGGTTCTTTCACTTAGGGTAGTAAGAAGTCCATCTGCAATTGTATTTACATAAGGAGCTTTTTCTACCTTACCCGATTTAATACTTAACACAGCATCTGCAGCTCCCTCAGGCTCTCCAGCATATACTTGTAAACCTGGTTTAAAATAAAAAGCGCCTAAGCAGGTCCCCGATAATAAACCTCCTCCACCTACAGGAGTTATAACAATATCTAAATCTGGAATTTCTTCTAATAGTTCTTTTACACAAGTGGCTTGTCCTGTTATTACATCATCATTATCATAGGGATGTATAAAACTTGCGCCCGTTTCATCTACTACCTTTTGCAAAGCTTCTTCTCTAGCTTGTTGGTTGGACTCACATAAAATTACATTCGCCCCATAACCCCTTACTGCATTTACTTTTACCTGAGGCGATGACTTTGGCATTACTATATGTGCTTTTATCCCTAATTTTTTTCCCGCATACGCAAGTGCTTGTGCATGATTACCAGATGAATGAGTGGCAATTCCTTTGGCTAATTGTTCTTTCGATAAATTAAGGGTGGCATTCATGCCACCTCTTATTTTAAAAGCACCAATTTTTTGAAAGTTCTCACATTTAAAATAAAACTCAATACCCGTCATCTTGTTTATGGTTTGATTGGTGAGAACCGGCGTTTTATGGATAAAAGGTTTAATTTTTTCGGCTGCGTCAATAATTGACAGTTTTGTGATTTTCATAGGCTTCCGTTAAGAATATGAATGTAATTTTTTTAGCCCTTTTTGGAAAATATATTACATATGTGATATTATGTTATATAACAAAAACAATCAAATAATTGATTTTCAACACTTTACGTATTTAATAATTATTAGTCTATTAAAATAGTAGGAAATAAAGCCAATTTTGAGCCCAAAGGCTTGGCCAATTGTTAACAAATTCTTAATTTTAGGATTCCTGTTTACCCAAACAGTGTTCAGTTTAACAAAAAACTAAAACAAGTATGAGAAAAAAATTTTTATGGAGCTTACTTGCATCGTGCCTACTTTTTGGTACTGCAATGGCCCAAAATCCTACCGTTAATGGTAGAGTAACAGATGAAAAAGGAGATCCAATTGCTGGAGCTTCTATTCAAGTAAAAGGAACAAGAAATGGTGCTACAGCTAACACTGATGGTACTTTCACTTTAAAAGTAGCCAATGGCACTTCTTTAGTAGTTTCTGCTCTTGGATACGAACCAAAAACAGTAGCTGCTGCTGCTAACCTAACTGTAAAATTAGCCGCTGATGTGAAAGCATTAAGTGAGGTAGTTGTTACTGGTTCTGGTGTGGCAACAAGTAGAAAAAAATTAGGTATCTCTACCGAGTCTATCGGTTCTGCAAAATTACCTATCGTTCCTGCGGCTTCTATCGATCAAGCTTTGATTGGTAAAATTCCAGGCGCTCAAATTTCTTCTGTATCTGGTAACCCTGGTGACCAAGTAAACATTGTTTTACGTGGTATTAACACTGTACAAGGTGGTACAAGACCCTTAGTTTTATTAGATGGAGTGGAAGTTCCTTTTTCTAGCTTAACAACCATCGACTTAACACAAGTAGATCGTGTAGAGGTAGTACAAGGTGCTGCTTCTGCATCTTTATATGGTGCGCAAGGTGCGAATGGTGTTATCCAAATTTTTACTAAAAGAGGTCAAAAAGGTAAAATGAATGTAAACGTATCTTCAAGCTATGCGGTAAGTACTTTCATTAACTCTGGAAATTTTGGTAAAGCTAAATTACATGGTTATTTAACAGATGCTAATGGAAACATTATTTCTGCCGGTAACAGTGGTGGTTTTGCAACTGGTGCACCTTTAAGTGTTGACCCTGTATTAGGTTCTGTATTAGGTTCTGGTTCATTAGCTTACCGTTATGGTAGTAACGTGGGTGGTATTACTGGTATCCCAGGTTTAACTCAAAACTATACTCGTTATGGTATTTTGGATCCAAGAAACAAATTTGATCAAGAGTACAAAGGTGCTTTACAATATCACGATCATTTTGCTGAAATTTTCCAAGACGCTACTACTTTAAATAACACAATTAATATTAACGGTGGTGGTGATAAAAACGACTTTAGCTTAACAATTTCAAATAATCATTCTAACTCACCTTTCTTAAGAAACAATGGTTATTTAGATAGAACAAATATTACTGCTAATATCGGTGCCGAAATTTTCAAAAATTTCACTATCCGTTCAATTACAAATATTGCTTATACTGCTAACACCATGCACCCAGGTTTGGGTGCACCAGGAGGAACTTTCTTCGGTTACGGTAATACCAATGCAGGTGTAGGTCAAATTTATGGTTTCTTAAATACCTCTCCTTTCTTAAGTATTGCTGATACAGTTGTTGGTGGTAAACACCCAGTGTATCAAAAAGCTAGTTTCGTTTCTGTAAATGCGGGTAATCCTTATTACCAAGTAGATTATACAAGCGGTAACAGTAAAAAATACGATATCATTCAAAATTTTGAAGCAAACTACAAGATCAACAAAAACTTTACTTTAAATGCTAAGTATGGTATTAGCTATAAAAACGAAAATGATATTTGGACCTATTACAACCAATCATTAGATGAGAGTTCTAACTACTACGAAAGCTGGGCTGGTCCAGGTCCTGATAATACTGGTGCGATCAATAACTACCAGTACAACATGACAAAGCAAAACTTTACGGCAAACGCAGTAGGTACTTCTGATTTCGAAAGAGATTTTGGTTTAAAAATACCTATTACAACTTCTACTTTAGTGGGTTTTGACTATCGTAAAAATGTATATAAGGAATTAGATGGTTATGGTTATGGATTACAATTAAATCCTCCATTTACATTAACATCTACACAAGAGAGAAACTACAGTTTCGATTATAACGAAACATTTGTTACTTATGGTTATGTAGTGGATCAAAAAATTGACTGGGCTAACCACGCAGGTATTACAGGTGGTTTTAGAACTGACTATTCTTCTGCATTTGGTGCAGGTTCTAAACCATTTACATTCCCTCACTATAACGGTTATGTAAACTTAGAATCATTCAAATTCTTTGATCGTATAAGTAATACAATCACTTCTTGGAAATTACGTGCGGCTTATGGTCAAGCGGGTATCCAACCAGGTACTTTTGATCGTTACCCAGTGTTAAACTTACAACCTACTGGTTCTGATGTTGCTTATACTAATCAGTCTTCTGCAAAGAATCCAAACTTGGGTGTGGAAGTTTCAACTGAAACTGAATTTGGTACCGACTTATCATTAGGTTTATTAAAATCTGGTAACTGGTTAAGAAGCTTAAACGCTTCATTCACTTACTGGAAGCGTAATACCGATAACGCGATCTTTGCGCAAAACGTACCGCCTAGTACTGGTGGAACAAGTTTATTAACAAACGCTATCGCTTTATCTTCTAATGGTATTCAGTTTAGTGTAAATGTTCCAGTTTTATCAACTAAAAACTTTAACTGGGATTTCACTACCAACTGGGGTAAACAAACTTCTATGATTGATAAAGTAGAAGGTGGTGATATACCATTGTTATCTTATGCTGGTTCTACAGGTTTAGCTTTAGCAGCTGGCCGTAAGATTGGTGAATTATATGGTTACAAATCATTAAAGAGTGTAGGAGAGTTAAGAGGTGATGGAATAACTCCATTTATCCCTACTGCTGATCAAAGCAAATATGAAGTGGTTAATGGTAATGTGGTTAATAAAACAACTAAAGCAATTTTCTTCTCTGACGAAGCAACTTCTTTAGGTGATCCTAATCCTACTTTCACTTCTTCATTCATCAATAACTTTACGTATAAGCAAGCCATTACTTTTGGTTTCCAATTTGATTGGATCCAAGGTGCTCACTTATATAACCAAACTAAAGAGTGGATGTTCCGTGATGGTATCAGCAGCGACTTTACTAAGCCTATTACTATTAATGGTGAATCTGGCGCTTGGACAGCTTACTATGCGAGTGCTTACTATGCATTAGGTAATACTGCAAAAGGTGTTGGTAATAACGTAACTAAAGATTTCTTCTACTATGACGCTTCTTTTGTTAGATTAAGAAACATTTCTTTAGGTATTGATTTTGCAAAATTTGCAAAATTCAATTGGGCTAAAAAAGCACAGTTGGTGTTAAGTGGTCGTAACTTGTTAACCTTTACTAAATATGATGGTTTAGATCCAGAAATTAGTTCAGGTGCATCTAACTCTTCTTATGATAGAGGTGTTGACCATAGCACGATTCCAAATATGAAGTCTTTCCAAATTTCATTAAACCTTGGATTCTAATTCTAACCTAAATTAAAAAGTAATACAGATGAAAAGATCAATAAATTTTAAACAAAGAACTCCAGGTTCGTACAGTTTGTACATCTTGGCGGTCGCAGTCATCATGTTGGTTTCAAGCGCTTGCGAGAAACAACTAGATGTTAAAAATCCAAACGACCCTACGTTTGGTGGTAACGTAACTACCGAAGGTGGTATCGCAGCCTATGCAAAGGGTAGCGTTTACTGGAACGGTTTTAATTACGGTAACGGTTGGTTAGGAGATAGTTATTTTTCATTACCATGGGGTTACCGCGAATTAATGGGTGACGTTGTAGGTGGTGGACAAGGTTCTAATAACCAAACAACTACTATGGGTGTTCCTGATAGTTTCGTAGCTGATCCTTCGAATGCAGCTGCTACTACATTTACGAATGCTTCTCCTCAAGCAACAGGTATTATCCGTGGATTTAACGATCCAGCTTCTACAGCTAACGGTAATAACGCTTTATACTATGAGTGGACAAGTATGTATGCAATGATTAACGGTTGTAATACAGCCCTTGAAATTTTGCCTACTATTACTACTTTATCTGCTGATAAAGTAAAAACAGTGCAAGCATGGTGTTATTGGTGGAAAGGATATGCATATGCTCAATTGGGTAGTATGTATTATGCTGGTTTAATCAATGACAAATCTGCTACTATCAACAACAAGTATGTAGATCATAATGCACTTATTGCTGAATCAGACAAGCAATTGAAATTAGCACAAACAACTTTATCTGGAATTGGTAGCCAAGGTGATTATACATCAATGATGACTCAATTAATCCCTTCACAAAACCAAACTGGATTAGGTGGTGCACCCACAACTGCTCAGTTCATTAAATCAATCAACACTTTATTAGCAAGAAATATTCTTGTAAACAGATTAGCTCCTTTTGTAAATGGTAGCACTAGTGCTTCTATTTCTAAGGCTTCTATTGCTGTTATCTCTGCTGCTGATTGGGCTGCTATCACTACCTACTGTAATGCAGGTATTGGACAAGGAGATAATGTATTTACAGGACGTTCTTCAAGTTCTAATTCATTCTTCTCTGCTACTGCAGGTACTGTTGCTAGTATCGCAGCTGCTTCTAACCAAAACACTACTTATAAAGTATCTGAGCGTTTAGTTGCTAATTTTGGAACTGGTGATGCTCGTTTAGCGAACTTTGTAACTACTGACGGTATATTTTATGGTGATGCCAATACAAACACTACACGTTATAGTTTAGTGGATGGTGTTACTAAAGGCTTAAAAGTTCCTGTATTAGGTTCTAAGCAACCAGGTGGTATCGAAGTTTATATCGGACCATCTTACGAAGAGAATGCTTTAATGTTAGCAGAAGCAAAAATCAGAACTGGTGATGTTGCGGGTGGTGTTACTTTAATTAACACTGTTCGTACGTATCAAAAATCTGGTGTAGCTGCTTTAGCAACTTCTATTTCAGCTACTGCAGCATTAACTGAATTAACTAAAGAAAGAGGTGCTTCACTTGCTTTCCGTGGTTTATCTTGGTTTGATGCAAGACGTTGGGGTTGGACTTATAGCACTGCTAATGGTGGTGGTCGTTATGGTGCTACTTTAATTTACAATAAAGTAGTATACACGAACGCAAAAATTAACTACAACTTTATGGACTATTGGGATGTTCCTACAGATGAAACTGGAAAGAACGCACCAGCTGCTGGTTCTGCCGCAGTTAAAAATCCTAACTGGTAATATATTAATTATCTGCCCTTCATAAAATTTAAGGGCAGATAATTTTTCTCTTATGATTTTGAAAGCCCTTACGAATTTCGTAAGGGCTTTTTTAGTTTTCTCCGAACTATTTCCATAAATAATTCCGCTAGTTTTCCTATCTTAACACAATGCAGGATAGCAAAAAACAATTGGGTTTATGGACAAGTACTTCGCTCGTGATAGGGAATATGATTGGCGCGGGAGTATTTATGATGCCTGCCACTTTAGCTAGTTATGGAGGTATTAGTTTAGTAGGTTGGGTATGCGCATCTGTAGGCGCATTTTTATTATCTAAAGTATTTGCTCATTTATCTCATTTATTACCTGCAGCCAACGGTGGTCCTTATGCGTATTCACAAAAAGGATTGGGCGACTTTGCCGGTTTTTTAGTGGCTTGGTGTTATTTGGTTTCGGTATGGTGTACCAATGCAGCTATTACTGTTTCTTTTATAAGTGCGCTAAGTACATTTATTCCAGCTTTAGCAACTAATAGTATAGTAGCTGCCCTCACAGGTTTAGCTACTATTTGGTTTTTGACTTGGGTTAATTCTTTAGGTATCATAACCTCAGGAAAATTGCAATTAATCACGACCATTTTAAAAATGGTGCCCATTGTTTGTATTGGCATCGCAGGTTTGTTTTATATACATTGGAATAATTTTTTACCTTTTAATACCAGTGGAACTTCTAGTTTTGCCGCTATCACTGCCACTACTACACTTACTTTTTTTGCTTTCTTGGGTATTGAGTGTGCAACCATCCCTTCGGGCAGTGTGGCTAATTCAGCTGCAACTGTGGCTAAGGCAACCACTATGGGTACCTTCATTGCCACTTTAGTTTATATATTAAGTACCGTGGCCATTATGGGCATGATACCTGCCGAACAATTAAAACATAGTGTTACTCCCTTTGCCGATGCAGCTATTATGATATGGGGCCAGGGTGCACAATACTTAGTGAGTGCAGGGGTGGCTATTGCTGCTTTTGGGGCTTTAAATGGATACATATTAATTCAAGGACAATTACCCGCCGCCATTGCCAATGATCAATTATTTCCCGCTGTATTTGCGCGTAAAAATAAAAATGGAGTACCTGCTTTAGGCGTCATTATTTCAAGCCTATTTGTATCGGTGTTCATGCTTATGAATTACACCAAGGGGCTAGTGGCTCAGTTTCAATTTTTAATTTTACTAACTACCTCTACCATTATTATACCTTATGTTTTTTGTACCGCTTCTTATATGATATTGCGTTTGCGAAAAACTTTTATAAGTAGTTGGTCTAAAATAGTAGCTATTTTATTAGCAAGCTTTACTTTTATTTTTTGTATTTGGATATTATTAGGCCTTGGGCAAGAAACCGTATTTTGGGGTTTCTTTTTAACCTTATTTTCGGTACCTATTTATGTTTTTGCTATTGCCAAAAAAGATAAAAATCAAACCCATTAATTTATACATACTATGAGTGCACATTCAGAATTTGGAAAATTACAATCGGTATTTATTAAAAAAGCGGCTTCTGCATTTATAAACGATGCACATATTTCGCAGCATTGGGAAGCATTAAATTATTTAGGTAAACCAGCTATTGATATTGCTTTGCAAGAGTATGATGCATTTGAAAAAGTATTTACCGACATGGATACTCAAGTGTTACACCTGCCTGAGGATAGCTCTGTAAATATGGATTCAATTTATTGTAGAGATGCCGCCATTGCTACTGATAAAGGAATGATTATTTGTAATATGGGGAAAGAAGGTCGAAAAAATGAACCTGCTGCAGAGCAACGTGCATTTGAAGCGGCAGGCATTCCAGTATTAGGGGTGATTAAAGCACCGGGCACTTTAGAGGGAGGTGATGTAGCTTGGTTAGATGAAAAAACTTTAGCAGTGGGACATACCTATCGTACCAACGAAGAGGGAATCGCACAATTAACTGCATTATTAGCACCCCTAGGAGTAAGTGTTATGTCGGTGCCTATGCCACATTATAAAGGCCCTTCGGATGTATTTCATTTAATGTCGGTACTAAGCCCGGTAGATAAAAATTTAGCGGTGGTATATTCTCCTTTAATTCCAATTGTTTTTAGAAACGAATTAATAGCCCGTGGGTATGAATTAGTGGAAGTGCCCGATGAAGAATTTGACAGTATGGGTTGTAATATTCTTGCTTTAGCGCCTCGAGTATGTTTAATGGTAAAGGGAAATCCAATCACAAAATCGCGTCTCGAAAATGCAGGATGCCAAGTTATCGAATACAAAGGAGAAGAGATTAGTGTAAAAGGCGGCGGCGGCCCTACTTGTTTAACTAGACCCGTAATGCGCAGTTAAATTTTTTTAAGCATTCCAATTCCATAAAACAATATCCCAACCAGTACCTACTTGTTCAATTACACCAATGGTTTCGAAACCAATTTTTTGGTGCATGCGAATGGATCTTTTATTGGCTTGTGAAATATCGGTTACCAGGTAAGCGTAATTTTTAGCATGTAAATTTTTATAAAAATCATACATCTTGGGCACCCATCCTTGTCCTCTATGTGATTTTGCTACACACACTTGTCCAATTAAAATATAATTCACTTCTTTTAATAAAGTTCCTTTATACGCTGTAGCATCTAGGGTATTAAATAAATGATCTAGTTCGGGATGTTCCCCTAAAACTTCTTTATTGGTTACAATGGTATATCCCACTACTTCCTCCGCTTCTTTTACAATAATAGAAGGGTATACCGCATGCATTTTTTGTAATAAAGCTAAACTATATTCCGATGTTACAAAGCCTTCTTTCATGGCTTCGGCTTCGCCCACTAAACGGCGTAAATTATTTGTCTGTAATTGTTTTAACCCCACTAATTCCTGCGCTGTTTCTACTAATTTTAAAATGGCCATAGCTTGAATCTATAATTTTGAAATTCTGTTTATATAATTATACAACTTGTATTTAGTGCCTTTTTGTAATTGCGCACTATAAATACCGGTACTGCCCGAACTAAAATACGCAGCTATACTTGCAAGGCCAATAAAAACGCCTGCATGAATGCCAAAAAGTTCTATACCTAATACAATACCCGTAATGGCTGCATGGGTAGCACCTGCAAATACGGCTACAAAGCCCATGCCTGCTAGCAAAGCCATGGGTAAAGGGATAAACCAAACTAAAATATTTCCTAAAGTGGCACCAATAAAAAATAAAGGAGTTACTTCGCCTCCCTTAAAGCCTACACTTAAAGTAAAACTAGTAAGCAGTAATTTTAATATAAAATCATACTTATTTGCCGGACTTGTAAAAGATTGTAGGATTGTATCAATACCTAATCCGATATATTTTTGCGTGCCTAGTAATTGTATTAAAATAACAATTACCATACCCCCTATAAAAGGTTTTAGATAGGGTTGCTTTATATACGCAAAAAGTTTATTCCAAAAATAAGTACATGCAGTAAATAAAAAAGCAACCGCACCAAAAATAAAACCAGCAAATAAAGCCCATAAAATAGGTATAAAATTTATTTGGGAACTAGTAACAATTAAATATTGTGTATGATGAACACCCCAAAATAAACAAGTAAAGTGAGCGATATAAGCAGCCGCAAAACTTGGTAGAACATCGGCCCACTTGCAATTTTGAAACAACATAATTTCCAGAGCAAACACTGCACCTGCAAAGGGAGTTCCAAACACGGCAGCAAAACCCGCGCTAATGCCCATTATTAATAAGGTATTGCGCTGCTGTGCAGATAAAGAAAATATTTTTGTAAACTGATCGGCTATGGCACCGCCCATTTGAACAGCAGTGCCTTCGCGACCTGCCGATCCTCCTGCTATATGCGTAAGTAAAGTACTTATAAACACAAGTGGCGCCATCATAAAAGGAATCGTTTCTCCTTTTACTTTACGATGTTCTTGGATAAGTAAATTATTGCCCTTTTTTGCCTCCGCACCATACTTATGATACAGCCATGCAATAACTATACCCATGATGGGCAAACTAAAGATAATCCATGAATTGTTTGTTCGAAATCTTGTAACAAAATCGAGGCTTACTAAAAATAGGGCAGTGGCCGATCCAATAAGTAGGCCTAATAAAATGCTTAATACAATAAATTTGCCGATCGTTTTTATAACACTAATTTTTTTTCTTTTTAACAATCATGATAATTGCAATGATCACCCAAATAATATTTACGAGCATGGAGGGGTATGCCTGATGGTAATAAGTGTTAATTACAAAAAATAAACCCCCTATAATATTGGCCCAAACATACCATTTACTATTTGCTTCGAGTTTCCCGCTAATGTTAAGTGCATATGAGCCTACGATTAGTACAGAAGCTATCCAGCCCAAAATTTCGACAGTGATATTCATTATTTAAAATTAAGCTAAATATGCCTATTTTTACGGTGTAAATGCAATGTTGATTTATGGAAAAATCCTACAATAAGTTATTAGAGAACAACAAAAAATGGGTAGCCGAGCAACTCGCTTTAGACCCTAATTTTTTTAATAATTTAGCCGACACACAAAATCCAGAATATTTATGGATTGGTTGCTCGGACAGTAGAGTGCCTGCCAATCAAATTACCGGCACTAAACCGGGTGATGTTTTTGTACATCGCAATATTGCCAATATGGTGGTGCATAGCGATATGAATATGCTAAGTGTGCTTTCTTATGCGGTAGAGGTTTTAAAAGTTAAACATGTTATTGTTTGTGGACACTATGGCTGCGGTGGCGTTTTAGCAGCTATGCACAATAAGCAATTTGGACTTATCGATAACTGGTTACGTCATTTAAAAGATGTGTATCGTATTAATTATAAAGAGCTAGATGCCATTGAAAATGAAGACCAGCGTGGTCGCCGATTTGTAGAGTTAAACGTAATAGAACAAGTTTTTCATTTAGGAAAAACATCCATTGTTCAAAACGCTTGGAAACGCGATCAAAATTTACATTTGCATGGTTGGGCCTATGATGTTAAAGATGGTCTTATCAAGGATTTGGGGGTAAACTTTAAAAATACCGACGACTTACACAGCGTGTATCATCTGGATTAATTAATCCTTTTTTACTATATTTAGTATACTTAAAAAGTATACGAATGAAAAAATTACTTGCCTTACTTGCATGTGTTATTAGTTTACAAGTGCAAGCACAATCCTATATTCCCTCTACTAGTAACGTGGGCGCACGATCAGCTTTTCAGGATCGTAAATTTGGTATGTTTATTCATTGGGGTGCATCGAGTGTTTTAGGCGATGGCGAATGGGTAATGGAGAACCATGGTATACAAGTAGACGACTATAAAAGATTAATTAAATTATTTAATCCCATCGATTTTGATGCTGCCAAATGGGTAAGTACCGCAAAAAATGCGGGCATGAAGTATATTGTTTTTATTACGCGTCATCATGATGGATTTTCCAATTGGGACACTAAATACTCCGACTGGAAAATTACCAATACACCTTATAAAAAAGATGTTTTAAAAATGTTGGCTGCGGAGTGTAAAAAGCAGGGTATTGAACTAGGATTGTATTACTCTACACTCGATTGGAGCCGTTCCGATTATCCTTATGAAACAGGACGTACAGGTAAAAAAGCAGGTCGAACACAAGCCAGTAATTATGCCTCTTATTTAAGCTTCATGAAAAATCAGTTAACTGAATTATTAACTAATTATGGTCCTATTTCTTGTATTTGGTTTGATGGCCATTGGGATCAAACCAATCCTGAAGGTGACAAAGATCGCAGTTCAAGAATTGATTGGAAATACAATGAAATTTATAGTTTAATACATAAGCTACAACCCGCCTGTATGATTGGGAATAATCATCATTTGGATCCCATTGATGGCGAAGATTTTCAGATGTTTGAACAGGATTTACCCGGTCAAAACAAATCGGGTTTAAGTTTTCAATCGGCATCGGCTTTGCCCTTAGAATCTTGTATTACAATGAACGATTCATGGGGTTTTAAAATTAACGATCATAAATACAAATCCACCAAAGAAGTCATCCAAACTTTAGTGGGGGCGGCGGGTCGTAACACTAATTTATTATTAAATGTTGGCCCAATGCCCAATGGAGAAATAGGGAGTCATTTTACCGATACTTTGGCACTGGTGGGAAACTGGACTACTCAATTTGGAAATAGTATTTATACAACCAGAGGAGGGCCTTTAGCCGCCAGCAAAGAAGTAGTAAGTACTCAAAACAATGAGTTTGTTTTTATACATATTTTTGAAAAACCATCTACAGGACTCATTACGGTACCTGGCAAATACAACGAATCCACCATTCTTGTTATGAATAACGGCACTTGGCTCAAAGGCAAAGCAGTGGCGGAGGGTGTACAAATAGATGTATCTGCTCTATCATTACAAGGTCCAGATACCATTTTAAAGCTGGCTAAAAAATAAAAAATTCCTATTTTTTAGCCTATATAATCACGTATACTTTTATAAAATATTGGTTATCAATATTTTAAATAAACTTAAAATTAACTAAAGTTAATATACAGTTCATATTGAGGTAACAATTTGGTAACACTAGAATCTAATCTTTGCGCTATAAATAAATATAACGTGAAAAGGTTATTCATTCTTACCATTTTGATTGCATCTACAATCTTTGCTTCTGCTCAAAAGGCAAAAATTTCGGGCAAAGTTACCAATACAAAAAACGAGTCTTTAATTGGGGTTACTGTAAGTTTAAAAGCCGACAGAAGCCAAGTAATTAAAACAGATGTAGAAGGTCGTTTTTCTTTTTCTATAGATATTAATAAAGAATATACTTTATCTGCTTCTTATGTAGGCTATAAAGAATTTTCAACAAAAATAAAAGCAACTACCTCGGGCGAAGATCTTTCTTATGATGTATTATTAGAAGAAGGCGGTAAGAAATTAGCTGATGTTACAGTTTCTGCATCTAGAGCAAGTAATAAAGGAGAATCTGTTAACGCTTTAATCTCATTTCAAAAAAATACAAATACAGTGGCTTCTGTTATCTCATCAGAAGCTATCAAAAGAAGCCCAGATAGAAACACTGCCGAAATTTTAAAAAGAACACCAGGTGCATCTATTCAAGAAGGTAAATTTATTATTGTTAGAGGTTTAGCAGATAGATATAACCAAGCTATGTTAAATGGTGTGTTATTAACTAGCACCGAGCCTGATCGTAAAACTTTTTCTTTCGATTTATTCCCAGCTCAAATTATTGACAATATTATTATCAATAAAGCATTTGTTCCAGAATTACCTGGAGAGTGGGCAGGTGGTTTAATTCAAGTAAACACAAAAGATATTCCTAATAAAAATTTCTTTAATGTTCAAGTATCAACAAGTTACAACTCATTGACAACAGGAAAGGAATTTTTTAAAGACAAGGGTGGTAAAACAGATTGGTATGGCATAGATGATGGTACAAGATCATTGCCATTAGGGTATACAACTAAGTCTAATTTTGATACGGCTAATATTGCTTTTAAAACAGCTTTAGGAAAAACAATGTCTAATAACTGGGTGCCTGTAAAATCAACAGCTAGTCCTAATTATTCGGCACAATTAAATGGTGGTTTTTCGGGGACTATTTTCGGTAAAAAAATTGGTGGATTAATTGGTGTGAACTTTGCTAAGAATGAAAAATTCCAAGATAATTTAAACCAACAAAATACTTTAGAAGCTTCTAAATTCTCCACTATATATAGATACGCCGATAAAAAGTATATTCAAGATATTAATATGGGGGCAATTGCAGGATTTTCCTTGTATTTAAACCCTTTAAATAAAATTAGTTACAAATCAATTGTAAACGTTAAGTCAAATAACGCTTATACACAAAGAGCAGGAAATGAGTTTTCGAGAGGGGACTTAGTGCAAGGCAATGAATTTACTTTTGCTCAAAATACTTTCTTTACCAATCAATTAAATGGAGAACATAGTATTACAAGTGCTGTTAAATTAAATTGGTATGGTGCCTTTAATATTTTAGATAGCTATAGTCCAGATCAAAGAAGAATATTATATACCAAAAGTGCTACAGGAAACGATCCTTATGTTTTAAATATTTCTAACTCTTTATCGCAACAATCTGGTAGCAGAATTTATCAAGATTTAAGTGACTATATTTATACTGGGGGTGGTGATTTAAGTTATAAAATTGGACAACAAACCATTAAGGCTGGTTACTTATTTCAAGTAAAAGATCGTTTATATGATGCTAAATTATTTGCTAATTTCTTGCCAAAAGATAATCCAGCATTAAGAGCTTTGCCAGCTGATGTTGTTTTTGCACCAGAAAATTTTGGAACTGGAACAGATAATAAATTCGGATTTGATGCCATTAAAGGCCGAAATTTTAGATATTTAGCTAATACAATTTTAAATGCAGGATACTTACAATTTGATAATAAATTATCAAATGCAGTAAGAATGGTTTGGGGTTTACGTGTCGAAGATTATGATCAGTTAGTAGGTAGCGTTAAAGTTTGGGATCCAAGACATACTCATTCTAAAGTAACAGACTATTTACCAGGTGTTAATACTACTATTAAGATTAATCAAAATAGTAATTTGAGAATTACTGCATCTCAAACTGTTATCAGACCAGAGTTAAGAGAGTTGTCTTTCTTAAATATATATGACTTTGAATTAAATGCTTCTGTGCAAGGTAATCCAAGTTTATTGAGAACAAAGATTACGAACACCGATATTAGATATGAAATTTATCCTGGCTCTGGTGAAGTATTCACTGCAGGTGTTTTTTATAAGAATTTTGCTAATCCAATTGAGCAAGTATTTTCAGAGGGATCGGGTGGTGCAAGTACTTTTTCTTTCCAAAATGCTAAAAAAGCAATTACGTATGGTTTAGAATTAGAAGCTAGAAAAAAATTAAATAAAAACTTTACTTTCCAGGCCAATGCCTCTTTGATTGATTCAAAAATTAAAGATGATAATTTAAAAATAGATCGTCAATTACAAGGGCAATCACCTTATTTAGTGAACCTAGGTATTTTATATGATATTGCCGAAAAAGGGTTTAATGCTACTTTATTATTCAATCAAATTGGGGAGAGAATTTATCTAGTGGGTGATATGCAAGCAGGTTCTGCTTCTCCAAATATCTATGAAGCACCAAGAGCTTTGTTTGATTTCCAAATGAGTAAAAAAGTAATTAATAATAAAGGCGAACTTAAGTTTACAGTAGCCGATATTTTAAATCAAAAACAAATATTTTACCAAAACCTAACAGATAACACAAAATATCAAGAAGGAATTGACGCAGTAAGATTTTCAAGAAAATTTGGTACCACATTTAGTATCTCATTTAACTATTCACTATAACCATATAAATTAAATTTTTTTTAAATACAAAAACAATGAAACACTTAGTTATTTTATCATTAGCCTTTTTAGCCGTAACAGGTTGTAGAAAGATTGAAACTGATGGCGAAAAAGAAATCGTTATCGTTAACCAACCAGTGATCCCTTCTGGTCCTACTGCAAACACAGTAACTTTATCGGGAAGAATTACAAAGGATACAACTTTGTACGCAAAGGATTTTAACTATTTACAAGGTTTAGTGTACATCACTAAAGGAGTTACTTTAACAGTTGAAGCAGGCGCAAAAGTAATGGGTAAATATTCAGGTTCTGATGTATCTGCCTTAATCATTTGTAGAGGTGCTAAAATTATTGCAAAAGGAACAGTTGATAAGCCCATTGTATTTACTTCGGCTTCCGCTAATCCACAGTCAGGTGACTGGGGTGGAATAGTTTTATGCGGTACTGCTCCAATTAATACTTCATTTACAGTAAATGGTGCTTCTATTCAAGGTCTATATCAAGTTGAAGGTGGCGTAGATAATGCTAATGGTGATGGTTTAGCAGGTTCTGGTGATGCTGCTTTCCCTACGGCGAATCCAGCTGATAACTCTGGTGTTATACAATATGTAAGAATTGAATTTGCAGGTTATGCTTACCAGCCCGATAAAGAAATTAACAGTTTAACAATGGCAGCTGTTGGAAATGGAACAACTATTGATCACGTAGAAGCTGCTTTTGGAAAGGACGATAGTTTTGAGTGGTTTGGTGGTACAGTTAACTGTAAATACTTAATTGCTTTCAAAGGTCAAGATGATGATTTTGATACTGATAATGGTTATAGTGGTAAAGTTCAATTTGGTATTGCATTACGTGATTCTGCTATTGCTGATATCTCAAAATCTGAAGCTTTTGAATCAGATAACAATGCAACAGGTACAACTGCTGCTCCAAAAACTACAGCTGTATTTTCAAATATGACAGCTATTGGGCCAAGAGCTACTTTAACAAATGTGGGTAATAGTTTATTTTTAGCGGGTGCTCAAATCAGAAGAAACTCAGGCATCTCAATACAAAACTCTGTATTTATGGGATGGCCAACTGCATTATTAATTGATGCTGGTTTAGGAAGTCCAACTGATTTAAATATTACGGATAGTACTATCAGATTTAAAAACAATACTTTAGCTGGTAACACAGTAAATGTTAAATATACTGTAAGTACTTCAGCACCTACTGGCGCAAGTGATGCAAGTATGTTAGCTTGGGTATCAACAGCAGCTTTTGGAAACGCCATTACAACAAATGCAGTTGACGCTAAACTAATACAGCCGTTTAACTACACTTCATTTGATGCTACTCCATATGCAGGAACTGCTTCTCCATTAGCCGCAAACTTGACATTAGGCACAGCTGCACATTTTAACTATGCTAGCAATGGTGACTTTACTGACTCAAAATTAAAAGATCCATTCTTTAAAGTAGTTACATTTAGAGGTGCCATCGGTTTAAATGGCGAAGATGCAACTTGGTGGAAAGGTTGGACAAGATGGATATATTAATAACTAATTTGTTTTGAACTATAAATAAGGCCTCCAAAATTTTGGGGGCCTTATTATTTACTTAACAATTAGATAATATTAATTTAAGGTTAACTAAAGGTGATAATTTGAATTTTGAATAAAATATTTATCTAGTAATCATGACTAAAAGAAAAATAAAACTTCTTAAAGTAAATAACACAATACTAATTATTGTTTTATTTGTTACACTTAATATTTTTTGTGCTAAACCGAGCACGGATACAAGTACTTATGTATGTAATCCAACCATTTCATTTGCAACCACTGTTAAGCCTTTATTAGACAAGAATTGTAATTTTTCGGGTTGTCACGATGATCAGGTAGTAACGGCCTTAAATAATTTTCAAAATGTTCATGATGGGGCTGCTCAAATAAAACTTTCTATACAAACAGGGAAGATGCCAAAAAACAGGACATTATCGGTGGCAGATAAAAATGCAATTTTTTGCTGGATTGATAATGGGGCCAAAAACAATTAGCTTTCTTGTATAATCATATCATACAAGTGATGTATTAAGCCATCCGCTAAGCCAATTTTAGGTACTAATACCTCATCCACATTGGTCCATTTAAAGATATTGGTATAAATAAGTAAGGCAGGCACAATAACCTCTGCTCTATCTTTTTTAATATTATATTTTTTCATTCTCTCTTCTACAGACAATTGAAGCATATCCTTATGCATATCTTTAACAGCATTTGCCTGCAAGTACTTATCATCTTTGGATCTTAGTAAAGAGAAAATTTTATTGATATTACCCCCCGAGCCAATACCTGTAATATGGTTATATTTTTTAGCTATATTTTTACAAATATCTTTAAGCTCTTCCCAGGTTTCGTCTTTAACCTTATCCGTTAATAAACGAACTGTTCCAATATTCACCGATTTTTGAAGTACAAGCTCATTATTATGGTAGAGTGTTAATTCGGTACTACCGCCACCTACATCCATATATAAGTAGCTATCGTTTTTATCTAATAATTCGGCAATATGATTCTCGTATATGATTTCGGCCTCTAATTCGCCCGAAATAATTTCAATTTCGATGCCAGTTTCAGTTTCAATTTCTTTGATAATTTCTTTGCTATTATCGGCGTCTCTCATGGCGCTTGTGGCACAAGCCATATAATGTTCTACTTCATATACCTTCATTAACTGCTTATAAGCTTTTATGGTATCTAGTAACATTTTACGTTTGCGACTACCAATAAAGCCTTTTTCAAAAACATCAAAACCTAATTGAAGAGGTATACGAACAATATTAATACGATTAAACTCGGTTTCTTTCCCTTTTTTCTCTACCTCGCTTATTAAAAGCCTAGCTGCGTTACTTCCTATATCAATGGCTGCGAGTATCAATGTATTATTTTTTTCCTTTTAAGTACAAATAGGTCTCTTCCTGAGATTTATATTTTCGACCCACCAAAGGTACATATTTATTAGCCAATTCGGTATCCAGAATCCTCGCCTTTTGATTGTCTTTAAGTTGAATATTTATAATATCTATCAACTCTTTTTTTAGTGTAGAATCTAATATGGGTATCGCTACTTCAATGCGGTGATCAAGGTTTCGCACCATCCAATCGGCACTGGATATAAATACTTTTTCAGCGCCCTTATTATGAAATATCATCACTCTTGCATGTTCTAAATATTGATCCACAATGCTAATGGCATTTAGTTTTTTGGTGAATTTATCATTATTTAATTGTAAGGTATTTATACCTCTTATAATTAGGTGCACCTCCACGTTTTCTTTCACTGCTTTATATAAATGCTCAATTAAAGTAATATCGGTAATTGAATTTAGCTTAACCGTTATACTTGCTTTTTTTCCTTGTTTAGCATGTTTAATTTCATTGTTGATGAGCTCTATAATTGTATTTCTCATGTTGATAGGAGAAATAAGCAAGTTGCGCATTTTAACTATCGGCTTATCTCCCTGTTGCCAATTTTCCAAGTAATTAAATATTCGGTTAGATTCGTTCATAATGGCTACCGAAGAAGTAAACAAACAATGATCGGCATAAACTTTGGCAGTTTTTTCGTTTAAATTACCTGTGCTAATAAATCCATATTTTACAATCTTATTGTTTACCTTTTTTTGAATTACACAAAGTTTGGCATGCACTTTTTTATTAGGTACTCCTACTAAAACTCGAATACCTTCTTCTTCCATAATAGTTTTCCATTCTAAATTGGCTTCTTCGTCGAAACGTGCTTTTAATTCTAAAAAAACAGTTACCTGCTTCCCATTACGAGCAGCATTAATAAGGGCATTAATGACTTTCGAGTTGGAGGCTAATCGGTAGGCGGTAATTTTTATACTTGTAACTGTATCATCCATAGCAGCTTCTCTAAGCATATCAATTACTGGGTCATAAGAGTGATAAGGAAAATGCAGCATCACATCTTTTTTGAGTACCACTTCCGATATCAATTCCTTTTTCTTAAAAGCAGGATGTACAAGTGCTATTGGGCGAGCTGTTTTTACGGGGATAACATTTGGGAAATCCATAAAATGCCTAAAATTATGAATATGACCTCCAGGTATAATACTGCTTTTACGCGTAAGGTTTAATTTCTTAATTAAGAATTCTAAAATTTCGGCGTTCATTTCTTTTTCGTACACAAATCGAACGGGTTTGCCTTTTCGTCTGTTTTTTATTCCCTTCGAAATTTTCTCTATAAAATTAATCCCTACTTCCTGATCTAAATCAATTTCGGCATCCTTGGTAATTTTAAATACATGCGCCTCAAACTTATTGTATTTAAAATGCGAAAAAATAATCGGGAGATTATATCTTATTAAATCCTCGAGTAGTATAATATTGGATATACCTGCTTTTGCGGGCAATTGTATAAAACGACCTACTGATTTTGAAGGAATTTCGATGAGTGAAAACTTTTGGTCGTAAGCATTGTTTTTATGACTCATCACAATAGCCAAGTATAAACTCTTATCTCTTAAATAGGGTAATTCAAGAACATTCTCAATCATGAGAGGAATAATATACGGACGCACTATATCGTCAAAATACTGTTTTACAAATATTTTTTGCTCAGGGGTTAATCTTTTATCATCCACCAATAATACCTTGTTAGCCTTTAATTCTTTGTTTATATTTTGCCAAATACGGTTAAACTCATTTTGTTGTTTAAGAACAATAGATTGTATTTGATCTAAGATGGCTTGCGGACTTTCAATTAAATCCATATTGGTAAAATGCCCTTTTTTGTTGGCAAAATCGGTCATTCTTTTAAGGGTGGCCACACGAACTCTAAAAAATTCGTCTAGATTATTGGAAAATATTCCTAAAAATCGAACTCGTTCACTTAATGGAACAGAAGTATCATTGGCTTCTTGTAATACTCTGGCATTAAAACTTAACCAACTAATATCTCTTGCTATAAATCTTGTTTTCATCCTTAATTTATTTAATCACGAATTTAGCTCAGTCCCAATAAGTTACTAAATATTACTCTAATTATTAATAATTTATTAATAATGACGAAACAATCTGTTCATATACATATACGTATTTTACACAAACTACTACCCATGGATAAACGTAAAATGGAAGTTTGCGTTATTAGCGATGTTCATTTAGGCACATTTGGTTGTCAAGCCAAAGAAGTGCTTAATTATTTAAGAAGCATACAGCCAAAAACCTTGATTTTAAATGGCGATATTATAGATATCTGGCAGTTTAGCAAACGCTTTTTTCCAGCAAGCCATATGGCAGTAATAAAGGAAATTTTTAGCATGGCCAGTAAAGGCACTAAAGTGGTTTATATAACAGGTAATCATGACGAGGCTTTACGCAAATATGCCGATTTTGAAATGGGTAATATTTTATTAACCGATAAAATTGTTTTTGAAATTAATGGCGAAAAAAACTGGGTATTTCACGGCGATGTATTTGATAGAACCACCAAGGGAAGCGCCAAAATTTTAGCCAAATTAGGTGGATACGGGTATGACTTACTCATCGTGTTAAATAGCCTGTTTAACTGGATTTCGAGGCTTATGGGCAAAGAAAAAATGAGCTTTAGTAAGAAAGTTAAAAATGGGGTAAAACAAGCGGTTTCTTGGATTGGGAACTTCGAGCAAACTGCTGCAGAATTAGCAATTGAAAATGGCTATCAATATGTAATATGTGGCCATATTCATCAACCACAACAAAGACTAGTGAATACCGAAAAAGGGTCTGTTACCTATTTAAACAGCGGCGATTGGATAGAAAATTCTACCTCTTTGGAATATTATGAGAATGCATGGCATTTGTATCATTACGATCCTAAACAGTTCGAGCATGTGGCATCTGAAAAAATTAAAATAGTGCATTTAAGTTCTGAACTTAATGTATTAACCAGCAAAGTAGCTTTTCAAGTATCACTATAAGTTAAATGAAAATATTTTACGCAATACAGGGTACAGGGAATGGTCATTTAAGTAGGGCGGTAGAGTTATATCCTCATTTGCAAAAATACGGGGAGGTTGATTTTTTCTTAAGTGGATCTAACTCCAATTTGAAAAGCCATTTGCCTATAAAATTTAAGAGTAAGGGCCTGAGTTTATTTTATAAGCATAGTGGGGGACTTGATTATAATAAAATTTTGGGCTCCTTATCTCTTAGTGTTTTAAAAGATGCAAAATCATTGCCATTACAAAACTACGATGTAATTATTAACGATTTTGAGTTTGTTACTTCCTTAGCTTGTTCTTTAAAAAAAATACCAAGCATACATTTTGGGCATCAAGCAAGTTTTCATTCCAAAAAAACGCCAAGACCCAAACATATTAATCCACTAGGAAATTTTATTCTCGAAAAATTTGTAAAAAGCGAAACCCATATAGGTTTACATTTTGATAATTATGATAATCATATCTATAATCCTATTATTAAAGAAGATATTATTAAGGCCCAACCCATCAATGACGGGCATATATCCGTTTATTTACCACAATATTCAATACATATTTTAGAGCCTTATTTTTTACAAGAAACCAAATTCCATTTCGAAGTTTTTACTAAAGAGGTAGATCGTATCGTTTGTAAAAAAAATATTACCTATTTCCCCATTGGCAATGAGCAGTTTACTAGCAGTATGATAAGGTGCTATGGCATTATTACTGCAGGAGGATTTGAAACTCCTGCCGAAGCCATGTATATGAATAAAAAAGTGTTAAGCATTCCTATTTTAAATCACTATGAGCAAGAGTGTAATGGGAAAGCCTTAGAGAAAATGGGGGTTATGGTATTGCAAAAAATCGATAAAAATTTTCATACTCATTTTAACGAATGGGTAACCCAAAAAAAACCAATCAAGCTGGAGCTTACTCATAGTACAGCCGATATCGTAGATATTTTAATAAAAACAAGTCAAAAAAAAGAACATGTACACCATTCTTAATCAAAAAGGGGAGGCAGTTGCTTATATTCAAAACATGATGATCATGGACTTAAACCAGGAACATGTGCATGGCATTTTAATTGGTGATTGTTTTTTTGGAAAAAAGAATCATATCATAGGGAAAATATTTAATAATACTGCCTACCTAGTGAATGGAGAAATTGTTGGTACCGTAATACTTAATAAAGAGTTTAAAAACATTGCCCTTAAAAAAGCCCATATGCAGGCCGCATGGGATATTTTATCTCATATAAAGGATCATACAAGCCCTTGGATTATCGAAAAAAAGAAGTGGTCAGCCAAGCCAATTTTATTTCACTTGTTATAATTGGTTTGTTAATATTCTAGTAATAATAAGATAACATTTATGACACAATTACATAATTATTTGATAACATCTAATTATTTAAATGTGTAATAACTAAAATTAGCTTTGCCATTCATTAAACATTTACACATGAATGGTAATACTTTAACGCAAAAATTGAAAAGCGTTATACTCCCTATTTTACTTTTATTATCAATCACCAACTATGCCGGTGATATAAAAGGAAGGGTTTTAGATGCAAGCAATGGCGAACCATTGGTGGGCGCTACAGTTTCTGTTAACAATAGAACTGTAATGGTTAAATTAGATGGAACCTATGATTTCAAAAACATAAGTACTGGTAAGTATAGTGTAAAAGTTAGCTATGCAGGGTATACTGCACTTTCAAAAGAGGTGGTTCTTAATGCTGCTACTGAAGTTAAAATAGTAGACTTCAATTTAGAGTCTAATAGTACTCAGCTTAGTTCCGTAACTGTTAGTACAAATAATAAAGACAACGATAAATCTGTAAGAAGATTAGAGAAAATTGCTGATCCTATTATCAATGTTTTGTCCTCTAAGAATATTCAATTGTTGCCAGATATTACGGTTGCCAATGCTTTACAAAGAGTGAGTGGTGTAACAATCGAAAAAAGTGGTTCTGGTGAAGCAAGATATCCTATTATTAGAGGGATGGAAAAAAGATATATTAATACTTTAGTGAATGGAATTAAAATTCCTAGTCCAGATAATAAAAATAGATTTATACCCTTGGATTTATTTCCATCTGAATTATTAGAAAGATTAGAGGTAGGTAAAAGCTTAACACCAAGTATGGAAGGCGATGCTATTGGAGGTACTATTAACTTAGTTATGAAAGACGCTCCTAATCAATTGTTGGTTCAGGCAAATGCTGCTACAGGATTTAATACTTCCTTCCCTGACCAAAAATTTAGCAAATTCGATAATGGTACTATGCTACATTCTTCTCCTGCACAAAGATTTGGAAGTACATATGTTGCTAATTTGAACGATTTACCAGTTTCTCATTTAAATTATACACAGGTTTCAAATCCAGTGAACTCTACATTTGGGGCAACCATTGGAAATAGATTTGGAAAAAATAAACAATTTGGATTTATTGTATCAGGTAGTTTTCAGAACATTTACAGAGGAACAACTTCTAATTTCTTTTTACCAAATTCTCAACCAGGCTTAAATAACATTCCTTTATTTTCTGATTTACAATTAAGACAATATTCTGTTCAAAGTCAAAGAAAGGGCTTGAATGCTAAATTCGATTATCGTATTAACAAGAATAATAAAATCTCTTTATTTAATACATATGTTCATTTAGACGATTATACTACAAGATTTATATGGGATACGGTGGCTTTAAACTCTGTGGTAGATAACACACAAAGAAGTCAATGGATATTCCAGTCTATAAATAATACCACTTTGCAAGGGGAGCACAAATTAAGTAATACTGACAGATTTGATTGGTCCATTGCCAATTCAATGGCCAAAAACAAAATGCCCGATCAAACTCAATTTACACATCAATATGCAATTGTGGCTACTAGTTTAACTGCCGATAAGTTACAATCTATGTCTAGAATTTGGACAAGTAATACCGATAAAGATATTTCTGCCTATGCTAATTATACAAAAAATACAAGCCTATTAGGTAAAGAAATTGAACTAAAAGTAGGCGCTTTAATGAGAAATAAAAATAGAGATAATTATTATATAGCTTATTCTTTAAAACCAGTTTTAGGTTCTACGTATAGCAATATAAATAATGCACAGTTTTTATTTAATCCCAGTACAGATGGTACACCTTCTTTAAATGGGAATAATTATACTTTCGAAGAGAAGATTACGGCCGAATATATTCAGGCTAAATGGAACTTATCTAGCCGTTTAGAACTATTAGGTGGTGTTAGAGCAGAAAATACTAACCAACACTATGAAACTTTATTAACCAAAGATGTGCAGGCAAAATCAGGTACTATAAAATACACTGATTTGTTACCAAGTGCTCAATTTAAATATGCTTTAACAGCCAATCAAAATTTACGATTTGCCTATTATAGAGCCATTGCCAGACCAGGATTTTCTGAATTAATTCCTGATGGAGCGGATGGTGAATTTTTTAAAGAAGTGGGTGATCCAGTGAATTTAAAACATACTGTAGCTGACAACTTAGATTTACGTTACGAAATGTATAGCAAAGGTTCTGATCAATTATTATTGGGTGGTTTTTATAAAGACATCCAAAACCCAATTGAGATTTCGGCTGTAAAACCTCAAAATATTAATAGTTTGTATTTACAACCTGTAAATATTGGTAAAGCTACTAACTATGGTTTTGAAGCAGTAGCTACAAAGTTTATAGGATCATTTGGGATTTCAGCCAACTATACATTTACTAATTCAAGTATTACCAATGATAGTTTAATTTTTTCTTACAGAAATACAAATGGACAAATTGTATCAAAGCGTGTTTCTGAAACTAGACCTTTACAAGGACAATCAAATCATGTAGGAAATTTATCTTTCATTTATAAGAATCCAAAGATTGGCTTTGATTTTCAAACTGCAGTTGTTTATACAGGAGAGAGAATTAGCTTTATTAGTCCCTATGCTGGTTTAAATTATTGGCAATCTCCTACTACTCAATTAGACCTTTCTTTTGAGAAAAGATTTGGCAAGCACTTATCCTTTTATGGTAAAATTAATAACCTAACGGATGCTCCGATGGAGTTGTCTTTACACCAGTCTTATACTACTTATTTATCTGGTAGTGGTTCAAGACCTTTAGCGTTGCAAACAGATGCAGCCAATAGAATAATTATCCAAAAGGATTTTTATAGAACTACTTATTTATTTGGCTTCCGTTATAAACTTTAATCATAATTCAACATACTATAATGAAACAATATTTCATCTATTTAACTGCTTTATTAGTTACAGGATTTACTTCTTGTACGAAAAGCGACGAAACTAAAGATCTTTGGCAAGCAGTAATTATTCCAGCTTCTCCCATAAGTGAATCTACTCCACTGTCAGGGGCAATTAAAGGAACCATGTTAGCAGGTAAAACATATACTGTTAGTGGAGATATTTTTGTAAACACTGGCGATACTTTAATTATTCAACCTGGAGTAACTGTTAATTTTACTGGAACTGCTGGTGTACCAGTAGGCTTGGGTGTAAAAGGTACTTTACTATCTTTAGGTACTAAAGAAGCACCTATTTATTTAACTTATCCAGGGGTAACTAGAACCGATCAATTTGGTGCAAATCCAGATACTGATCCTGCTTTAAAAGGGAAATGGACAGGAGTAATTGGGGCAACTACTTGTCCTTTAATGGTTGTAAAATGGACGCATATTGATTTTGGTGGCGCTGCTATTAGCTCTGCAATGAAAAGTTTTACTGGTGGATCAAGTCCTTACTCTATATACTTTGCCAATCCTGATGGAAGCTTTATTTTAGAAGATTCATGGATTTATGGAAGTACCGATGATCCTTTTAGAATTAATGGAGGCAAGATTCATGTAATGCGTAACACTTTTGAAAAATGTGGATATACAGGGGGAGAAGCCATGAATTCTAAAGCAGGAACCATTGGAGATTTTGCCTATAATTTGTGTATTGGTATGGCCACTAATGGGCCTAAAGTTTCAAATATTAACGTAGCTGTAGGTAAGCCTGGTTCTAATGTTCGCATTTACAATAACACCATGATTAATTGTGGATACAGAAGATCGGCCGCAGGACGTGGAGGTTCAATAAATTTTGAAGAAGGGGCAGGTGGAATGGCTTATAATAATTTAATTGTAAACTGTAAATTTGGATTACGTGTTGTAAATAATCCAATTGCTGATACTGCTAATTTAAAATATGGTTATAATTTTTATTATGCCGATTCAATTTCAGTAGCAAGTCAGTTTATTCCTTCTTTATCGGTAAGTACTGCCATTAGCAAGCCAATGGAAACGGATATTCCTAAGCCATCAACTTATTTACCTGTTGGTTGGACAGTAGGCGCAGCTTATACAGCACCAGCTTCAGTGGTAGGAGCAAATAATCCTCAATTTATTAATGCCCCAGTACCTTTACCAGCTGGATTAATGTTAAGAGATATTGCAGTAGTAGGGAATTATAACTATGCTTTAAAACCCAATTCTCCATGTATAGGTGCAGGTTTTATAGGCTTCTCTCCTAGAGCAGACGTTATTCAAGATATAAGACTAGGTGCAACAGAAATTACTCCTCCAGGAAAAGATATAGGTTGCTATCAAAGTAATGGTAGAGGAAACCAACACTAATTGTTTTTGAATTTTGCAATATAATAGTGTCATGAATTTATATTTATGACACTATTTTTTAATTTAACAGTATGACATTATTACAAAAGTTTAGAAATTTACACAGAAAATTTGCATCTGTATTATTCGTTTTTTTCTCTATTGTAGCCATTACAGCTTCTCTATTGGCCTTTAAATCTTCTTTTTCTACCACACTATTTGAAAATAAGAAAGCTAATACCGAGGCAAGGTATGATCAATTTTTAGGGCTTGATACTTTAGAATCACTTGCTACAGCACAAATCAATAAGTTTGCAAAAACTAAATTTACTCAATCCGAAAGAGCAGATGTTAAGTTAGCAAAAGGCACAGTCGTTTTTTATTATAAGGATGCACTAAGTATACAAGTTGATCCAACTAATGGTGCTGCTATTTTAGTAGAAAAAAAATATGGCGGTATTATTCAAGATATTCATGATGGTGCCATTTTAGACAGCCTCATTAAAAATAAGTCAAGCTACTTTAAAAAAGGGTATACATTAATAATGGGATTTTCCTTGCTATTACTAACCATTACTGGCACTTATTTATGGTATAAGCCAAGATTGATTAAAAAAAATAGATAATGAAGTATATATTGTTGTCCATTTTTACACTTTTATTATTTGCTCAACAAGGATTGGCGCAAAACGACAATAGTAGTATAAATTTTTTATTTACATCTGATGTTCATTTTGGACTTTTTAAAGAAAAATTTAGAGGAAGAGAAAAAGTACCTGCCTATGATGTAAATATGGCAATGGCAAAAGTTATGAACGGGTTTAAAGATATTGATGCTGTAATTATTACTGGAGATATTGCCAATAGAATGGAAAATGGGGTACAAACTGCAACTAAGTCTTGGTCTGAATTTACTACTGTTTTTATAGATAGTTTACAGGTATCAAAAAAAGATCATTCTAAATCGGAATTATGGGTAGTTCCAGGAAATCATGACATGAGTAATGCTATTGGCTTTCACCGACCTATGAGCCCCAAAAAAGATCCAGCTTCTATGTTGGGAATTTACAATCTAGTTTTTCCAAATAAAAAAATGTCCGTTTTTGATAGCAGCTTTTGTAGGGTTCATTATTCAAAAGATTTGAATGGAGTTCATTTCATTTTTTTAAGCCTGTATCCCGATTCGGCCGAAAGAGTATGGATGGAGAAAGATTTAGAAAAAGTAAAAAATACTACTCCGGTATTGTTATTTGCCCATAGTATTCCTGAAGTGGAACCTCGTTTTTTTGAAAATCCTAATGGTATTCATGATATAAATGAAGAAGATAAATTCGAAAACTTAGTACCAGAAAGGTACAAGGATGGTAAAGATGTTAAAGGAGAAACAACCATTGAACAACAAGGATTTACCAGTTTTATCAAAAAGCATTCCAATATAAAAGCCTATTTCCATGGGCATGAAAATTTTACAGAGTATTATACATATAAAGGCCCTGCAAATGATATTAAATTAACTTGTATTAGAACTGATAGTCCAATGAAAGGTAGAGTTTCATTAAAAGATGAAACTAAGTTAGCTTTTGAGCTAGTAAGTATAAATACTAAAAATGGCCAATTAACTTTTAAAGAGGTTTTGTGGAATGCAAATGCTTCAGATCAAAAATTTGAGTGGGGACAAACAACTACTTTAGAACTATAAAATAACTATAGTTCCTCTTTCACAAAATTTGCACAATACTTTTTAACCATTTCTCTAACCACTCTAAACTGTTCCATAATCTCCTCCTCGCTACCAGTGGCTTTTGCAGGGTCGGGAAAATTGTAATGGAACTTTTTTGCTTTGGTAGGAAAATATGGACAACGCTCTTTAGCATTATCACAAACAGTAATCACAAAGTCAAAATCGACTCCAAAATACTCGGTTATATTATTGGAGGTATTTTGTGAAATATCAATTCCATCCTCTTTCATAATAGCAATCGCCCTAGGGTTTACACCATGGGTTTCTACCCCTGCAGAGTATACATTGGCTTTCCCTTTTGTAAAAGCAGATAAATAACCATCTGCAATTTGGCTGCGGCAACTATTGCCAGTGCACAACACTAAAATATTTTTCATAAATTAATTTTACAATTAGCAACATCCCGAACCTGGGGTACAAGTACTTACAGGCTTTTCGGCATATACAGTTACCGAAAAAATACCTAAATCGGATTGATTAAATTTAGCTATCTCGGCGTCTGTTAAATAGTTTTTTAAAATATCATTGGGTATTACAATGGGTTTTTCTTTTTGTATTACTATATTTTTAAAACCACAAGCAGCAATTAATTCTAAATACACTTGTTTTTGTATCGCTCCACTTACACAACCTGCATACATTTCGGCAGCATTGCGTAATTCATTAGGTAGAGCGCCTACTAACACCACATCGGAGATACTAAAATGGCCGCCAGGTTTTAATACTCTATAAATATCGGTAAGTACTGCATGTTTATTGGGTACTAAATTTAAAACACAGTTGCTAACTACCACATCTGCCACATCAGCTCCTATAGGCATGTTTTCAATATCTCCCTGTCTAAACTCTACATTGTTATAGCCTAATTTATCGGCGTTTATCCTTGCTTTATTAATCATTGCAGGAGTAAAATCAACCCCAATAACTTTTCCACTAGCACCCGTGCTTCTTCTTGCAATAAAACAATCGTTGCCTGCACCAGAACCTAAATCAATTACGGTATCGCCTTCCTTAATTTTAGCAAACTCTGTGGGTAGTCCACAACCTAAACCAAGGTCGGCATCGGCTACATAACCCTCCATCTGCGTATAATCGTCGGACATAATATTATATACTTCGGTGCTACAACCTCCAGCACCACAACAAGACGACATATTGGTTTCTTTATCTTGTAAAGCAATCTCACTATATTTTGCTTTTACGATCTCTTTTAATTCTAATTCTGTTTTCATAAGAATAATTTACATCAAAGAAAATTTCAATGATACTACAAATTTCGTATATTTTAGATTACTAAAATGTGATTTTAAGCACATAAAAAAGCCCTCTGTTTTACCAGAGGGCTAACCTTTATAAAAAACCAATGTTCAAAAAACTATGCGTTAAAAGCGTCTGCAACACCTTTATGTAAAATTTTACCAGCTCTAATATTTAATCCTTTGGCTAAAGCTTCGTTATCCATAATTGCTTTTTCCCAACCTTTATTCGCAATGGCTATCGCATAAGGCAAAGTGGCTTGTGTTAAAGCTCTTGTACTTGTTTGAGGTACTGCACCTGGCATATTGGCAACGCAGTAATGAATCACGCCATCAATAGTGTACACTGGATTTTCGTGAGTTGTAGGTTTACAAGTTTCAATACAACCTCCCTGATCTACTGCCACATCTACCACCACCGATCCTGGTTCCATCGTAACTAAATCCTCTTTTTTAATTAAGTGAGGGGCTTTAGCACCATGTAGTAAAACTGCGCCAATCACTAAATCGGCAGTAGGTAATTTTTCTTTAATGGCCATTACAGTAGAATATTGTGTAACCACATTGGCTGGCATAACATCACTTAAATATCTTAAACGGGCTAAGTTGGTATCCATCAATGTTACATTGGCACCCAAACCTGCTGCCATCTTTGCTGCTTGTGTTCCTACTATACCACCACCAATCACTAATACTTCGGCTGGCTTAACACCTGGCACACCGCCTAATAATTTTCCTTTACCACCAAAAGGCTTACCTAAATAATAAGCACCTACATTTATAGCCATTCTTCCCGCTACCTCCGACATAGGAACTAATAAAGGAAGTGACCCATCGGCAAGTTCAACTGTCTCATAAGCAATACAAACAGCTTGTGATTTCATCATGGCTTCGGTGAGTTCTTTAGAAGCTGCAAAATGGAAATAGGTAAATAATATTTGTCCTGCTTTTATTAAAGGAAATTCAGCTGCTAAAGGCTCTTTTACTTTAACAATCATTTCAGAAATCGTGTACACTTCGGCAGCTGTAGCTAAAATTGTAGCACCTGCTTTAACATAGGCTTCGTCCGAAAATCCCGAGCCTGCACCAGCTTGAGTTTCTACATACAATTCATGTCCTTGTCTCACTAAAGCATCCACTCCCTCGGGAGTTAAGCCTACTCTATACTCTTGTATCTTAATTTCTTTGGGGCATCCAATAATCATAATTTTTGATTTTATTACTGCGTAAAGTTCTGATAAAAGAAAATATTAGTTTATAATTTAAAATATTCAGTAAAAATTTCTATAAATTATGTAAAATATAGAAATTTGCAGTATTTTTAGGTAGGTTTTGGACCATTCACCGAAATAATTACGCTCAATTAAGCAGTAATATGAATTTAGACAGCATCGATCTTGCCATTTTACGTATTCTTCAAAAAAATGCACTAGCCACTTTAAAGGATATTAGTGCCGAAATCAATCTTTCGGTAAGCCCCACCCATGACCGTATTAAAAGATTAGAATCGGAGGGGGTAATTGCGAATTATGTAGCCCTCATTAATCGCAAAAAAATAGACTTAGGCATGGTGGTGTTTTGCCATGTTACTTTGGATAAACAAACCAAAAACAACTTTGCCGAGTTTGAACAAATC
Organism: Bacteroidota bacterium; assembly: GCA_947452905.1. Taxonomy (GTDB): domain Bacteria; phylum Bacteroidota; class Bacteroidia; order Chitinophagales; family Chitinophagaceae; genus Sediminibacterium. Next base: position 75,264 of record CANGEP010000005.1, read on the forward strand.
ATTTTACAATTTGATGAAATTATTTCTTGCAGTTTAGTATCGGGTAGTTTTGATTATTATTTAAAAGTAGTTACCAAAGATGTTGAAACCTATAATAAATTTTACCAAGAAAAATTAGCCGTGCTACCGATGGTGGCACATATTAATAGTTTATTTGTAATGGATGAAATAAAAACAACCACAGCTTTACCATTAAATTAATATCATGTATCATATCCCTTATTTTAAAGCCAACAACCACCAAGAAGTGCTTGCTTTTATGCAAGCAAATCCATTTGTTACTTTATGTGGGGTAGACGCCAATGGTTTCCCCGTAGCAACGCATGTGCCAGTGCTTATTATAATAGAAGATGAAAAAATTACCATCAGTGGGCATTTAATGCGCAAACAAGATCACGCCAATGCATTTGAAATAAATAAAAATGTGTTGGTAATTTTTTCGGCACCCTCAGCCTTTGTGAGTGCTAATTGGTATACCCAAAAAAATATGGGCAGTACATGGAACTACCAAACAGTGCATGCTAAAGGACAACTCGAAATTAAAGATCAAGCACATTTATTTAATGTATTAACCGAACTTAGTTTGCATTTCGAAAAAGACGTTGATGCACCTACGCAAGTAAAAAATTTATCACCCGAATACATGGAGCAAAACATGAAAGCCATTTACTCTTTTGATATTGTCGTGCAAGACTTACAACATGTATTTAAATTAAGTCAAAATAGAGACGAAGCTTCACAGGCTAATATTCAATCCCAGCTTGAAAAAGGCGATGCTGCTTGTAAATATATGGCTGCAGCTATGCAAAAGAAGTAGGCTCTATTAAGTCCCAAAGATTTCCATAGATATCTTTAAAAACAGCTACAGTTCCATACTCCTCCACATGTGGAGCGATGGTAAACTCAACCCCTTTTGAGCTGTAATTTTCAAAGTCTCTATAAAAATTATCAGTGTATAAAAATAAAAATACTCTACCTCCTGTTTGATAACCTATAAATTTTTCTTGTTCGGGGGTGGCCGCTTTGGCAAGTAATAAAGTACAACCATTATTAGCACCAGTGGGTTGTACCATTACCCATCTTTTAGTTTCGGATAAAACCGTGTCTTCGATTAATGTAAAACCTAAAACCTGGGTATAATATTGAATGGCTTCGTCATAATCTTTTACCACTACTGCAATATGGGCTAAACTTTGTTTCATATTTCAAAGATAGATTACCTTTACTCAAATTTGAAAAATGGCAGCTACTAAAAATTTAATTTTTGATTTAGGCAATGTATTGTATGACATTGACTTTTCTAAAATGTATGCTGCATTTAATGCTTTAGGCATACCTAATTTTGAAAATCATTTTACATTAAATAAATCAGACCCATTATTTTTTGACTTAGAACTGGGCTTGATCAACGAACAAGAATTTTGCATTCGATTCAATACCTTATATCATTTGCAATTAAGTTCGGCTCAAATTATTGAGGCTTGGAATTCTTTATTGGTGGGTTATCGGGCGCAAAGTATCGATTGGATTAAAGAACACAATACTCGTTTTCCTACTTTTTTATATTCCAATACCAATCAAATTCATTACGACCATTTTATACCCGAGTTTGCCAAACAAAGAGGCTGGGATTTTGAATCTCTTTTTAAGACCCCCTATTACTCTCATCAAATGGGTATGCGTAAACCCGATCCAAGTTCCTTCCAGCATATTTTAGAAAAAGAGGGCTTGCTGGCTGCCGAAACCTTATTTATAGACGATAATGAACCCAATATTTTGGCTGCTGCCAGTGTAGGAATGCAGGTATTATGGTTACAACCAGGAATGAGCATAGAAAATGACTTGCTAATGAGTTAAGGGTAAATTACTTCTTAACTTCTTCAAAATCAATGTATTCGGCATCTACAGGCGGCTCCTTTTTAGGGGTTGCACCTGCTGTGTTAGCGGTTGTTCCTGTGGTTTGGGCATTATGTTGAGCTTGCTTAAAAGCCTCTGCTTGTTGGCGTTGCATTTGCTCCATATTTTGACGAACCGATTTAACCCCGTTGCTTACAGGCACCACCACATCAAATATAATTTTATAGAGCAGGTATATTAAAAAGCCGTAGAATATCAATTTCATAGTGCAAAAATAAGGCCTGAGCCAATAAAATTGGGTGATTTCATCCTGTTTTATTACCTTTGTTCCAGAATAAGCAGAGAAATGAAGGGAACGAAATCGTTCCCTTCTTCTTTTTAAACTATGGAAGTAAACGATTTAAAGGAAAGGGTATATGGTATTATTGAACCTCTACTATTAGAGGATCCTGAATACTTTTTGGTGTTTGTAAAGGTGAAGCCTGGTCATATCATCAAAATATACTTAGATGGCGATAAGGGATTGCCTATCCAAAAGTGTATTTACTTTAACCGCAAATTGTACAAAGCCATCGAAGAATCGGGTTGGTTTCCAGAAGGCGATTTTGCCTTAGAAGTTTCCTCGCCTGGTGTTGATGAACCTTTAGTTTTAAAAAGACAATACAATAAAAATATAGGCCGAAAAGTAGAAGTGGAATTGGTTGATGGCACCAAAAAAGAAGGAACCCTTACCACTGTAGCCGATGCCGATATTATTATTGAGTGGACCGAGGGAAAGGGTAAAAAAGCAACCCAACAACAACTGCTTATACCATTTGAGAATATTAAATCAACTATAGTTCAAATTCAATTTTAACAAATCATCAAGCGCGAAGCTTGAAAAAAAATTATGTTATGGCAAGTATAAATTTGATTGAGGCGTTCCAAGAGTTTAAAGACGCAGAAAGCATTGACCGTCCCACGATGATGAAAGTGGTAGAAGATGTTTTTAAAACTTTATTGAGAAAAAAATATGGTAGCGATGAAAATTTTGACGTTATCGTAAACGCCGAAAAAGGTGACTTAGAAATTATCCGTCGTCGTGAAATTCGTCCCGATGATGATGTAGACAACCCTTTAGCAGAGGTATCTTACTCTGACGCAATCAAGATAGAGCCTGACTTTGAGATAGGTGAGGAATTATTAGAAGAAGTAAATATTTATGATTTTGGTCGTCGTGCTATCTTAGCAGCAAAGCAAACCTTAGCTTCTCGCATTAACGATTTAAAGAAAAATGCCTTAGTAAAAAAATATTCTGATCGTATTGGTGAAATTATCAATGCCGAAATTTATCAGGTATGGAAAAAAGAAGTTTTATTGTTAGACGAAGAGGGTAACGAATTAATCTTGCCTAAAACAGAACAAATTCCACAAGACTTTTTTAAGAAAGGAGAAAATATTAGAGCAGTCATTGCACGTGTGGATATGAAAAATAATACGCCTGTAATTATTTTATCTAGAACCAATCCATTGTTCTTAGCTAAATTATTAGAAATAGAAGTTCCTGAAATTTTTGATGGTTTAATTACCATTAAGAAAATTGTACGTGAACCAGGAGAGCGCGCGAAAGTGGCCGTAGAATCTTTTGACGATCGTATCGATCCAGTGGGTGCTTGCGTTGGTATGAAAGGTTCTCGTATTCACGGAATTGTTCGTGAATTAAAGAACGAAAATATTGACGTTATTAATTACACTACCAATACACAATTACTCATTCAACGTTCATTAACGCCAGCGAAAATTAGCTTTATGAATTTGGATAACGAACGCAAACGTGCCGAAGTGTATTTACAAGCCGATCAGGTTTCTTTAGCCATTGGCCGTCGTGGGGTAAACATTAAATTAGCTTCCGAATTAACAGGATATGAATTAGATGTGTACCGTGAAGATGAAGAAGTATTAGAAGAGTTTGATATCGATATGGACGAGTTTACAGACGAGATTGAGGCTTGGGTAATTGATGAATTCAAGCGTGTGGGTTGTGATACAGGACGTAGCGTATTAAAATTAAGTGCCGAAGAATTAGAAAGAAGAACAGACTTAGAAAAAGAGACGATAGCCGAAGTGCGTCGCATCTTACAAGAAGAATTTGACAAAGGTGAATAACCTTTGAAATAAAAGTATATTTGTATTAGGTGAATCGTTCTTGCCGATAAGCAATTACCGAGCAGAACAAAAAACAACAGAATGTCAGAATTGAAACTACCAAGACTGTTAGCAGCCGCTAAAGAATTCAATGTGGGTCAAGATACCATCATTGATTTTTTGGCTAAGAAAGGTTTTCCCAAAGACGACCTAAAGCCAACAGCTAAATTAACCGAAGATCAGTATTATGCCTTGCAAGCCGAATTCCAAAGTGATAAAGTGGCAAGAAATAAAGCCGATCATGTGGAGCTTCCAAAGAATGCGGTAAGTGATAAAGCGAAAAAAGTAGAAGAGGCTCCGAAAGTAGTCGAAGCTAAAAAAGTAGTAGAAGAAAAAGTGGTTGCACCTGCACCACCTCCTGTAGTGGAAAAACCTGCAGCAGTTAAATTAGAAGCGCCCGAAGTGGAAGCGCCAAAGGTGTTAGATAAAATTGATTTATCCTTAATAGATTCATCAACACGTCCAAAAAAATCTGCTAAGAAAGCAGAAGAGCCCAAAGCAGAAGCACCTAAAGAGGAAAAACCTGCTGCTAAAAAAACAACTAAGAAAGAGGAAGCACCTAAAGCGGAAACGCCTAAAGAAGCTCCAGTGGATCATTCAGTTGCACCAGAAAATGTGCACGGTAAAATTGAAAATATTCAAACTGCTCGTTTAGAAGGTCCAAAAATTATGGGTAAGATTGAATTACCTATAAATAGTGATACCCGACCTAAACCTCTTTCACAAGAAGAGAAAAGAGTGCGTAAACGTATCCCAGTGCAAGGTGGGGGCAATCGTCCTCAAGGAACACAAGGTCAAGGTGGTGCACAACAAGGGGGTGGTAACAGACCGCAACAAAGTGGTGGCTATCAAGGAAATCGTCCTCAAGGCGGTGGTTACCAAGGCAATCGTCCTAATAATAACCGACCAGGACAAGGCGGCGGGGCTCGTCGTAATACCCCACAAACCGCAGAACAAAAAGAAATTGATCAAAAAGCGATTCAAGATAAAATTAAAGAGACACAAGCAAAACTTTCTGGCCAAGGAGGAAGAGGTAAAAGCTTGAAATCAAAATATCGTCGTGCTAAAAGAGAAGAAGCAGCCGAAAACGAGAACAATGAAATCACAGATAACAAATTACAGGTAACTGAGTTTGTAACAGTGAGTGAATTATCCTCTTTAATGGATGTAAGCTTTGCTGATATCATTAGCAAGTGTATGAACTTAGGTATCATGGTTTCAATTAACCAACGTTTAGATGCCGAAGTAATCGAATTAGTAGCTTCTGAATTTGGTTTCGAAGTGGAATTTGTTGGCTTAGAAGAAGCCGAAGAAATGGATGAAGAAGAAGAAGCAGACGATTTGGCTAATTTAGTGGAACGTCCTCCTATTGTTACTATCATGGGTCACGTCGATCACGGTAAAACATCCTTACTGGATTATATCCGTAATGCCAATGTAGTGGCAGGTGAGGCAGGTGGTATCACACAACATATTGGTGCTTACGAAGTAACCCTGCCTAATGGTAAGGCTATTACTTTCTTGGATACCCCTGGTCACGAAGCCTTTACAGCCATGCGTGCACGTGGTGCTAAGATTACCGATATCTCAATTATCGTAGTAGCTGCCGACGATGCAGTGATGCCTCAAACAAAAGAGGCTATTAGTCACTCTCAAGCAGCAAACGTTCCTATGATTTTTGCAGTTAACAAAATTGATAAAGACGGCGCGAATCCTCAAAAAATTTACGAGCAATTATCGCAAATGAATATTTTAGTAGAAGCTTGGGGTGGTAAATTCCAAAACCAAGAATTGTCTGCTAAACAAGGTTTAAACGTAGATGCTTTATTAGAAAAAGTATTATTAGAATCTGAAATTTTAGATTTAAAAGCCAACCCTAATAGAGAAGCAACCGGAAGTGTTATCGAAGCCTCTTTAGATAAAGGGCGTGGTTATGTAGCTACAATATTAGTACAAAACGGAACCTTACGTCAGGGCGACTTAATTTTATCTGGTCAGTTTTATGGTCGTGTAAAAGCCATGTTTAACGAGCGTAATCAACGTATCGATATTGCACCTCCATCAACTCCAGTTGTTATCTTAGGTTTGAATGGCGCCCCACAAGCAGGTGAGAAATTCAAAGTATATGAAGACGAATCTGAAGCGAAAGAATTAGCTACTAAACGTGCTCAATTATTAAGAGAGCAAGGTTTAAGAACTAGAAAACATATAACATTAGATGAGATTGGTCGTCGTTTGGCTTTAGGAAACTTTAAAGAATTAAACATCATCATTAAAGGTGATGTGGATGGTTCTGTAGAAGCCTTAAGTGACTCCTTACAAAAATTATCTACCGAAGAAATTGCGGTAAGAGTAGTATTAAAAGGGGTGGGTCAAATTTCTGAATCAGATGTATTATTATCCGCAGCTTCAGATGCCATCATTATTGGTTTTAACGTACGTCCAAGTATGCAAGCCAATAAACTAGCCGAAACCGAAGGTGTGGAAATTAAAATGTACTCTATTATCTATAACGCCATCGACGAAATTAAGAGCGCGATGGAAGGTATGTTGGAACCAAAGATTCAGGAGAAGATTGTAGCCAACGTAGAGGTAAGAGAAGTGTACAAATTTGATAAAGCAACCGTTGCTGGATGTTTTGTCTTAGATGGCAAATTAAGTAGAAACTCTAAAATACGTATCATCCGTGATGGTATCGTTGAATATCCTAAAGGCGAGGGTCAAGCGGCAGAATTAGGAAGCTTGAAACGTTTTAAAGACGATGTAAAAGAAGTTGTTTCTAATATGGAGTGTGGTTTAACTATTAAAAACTTTAGTGATTTAAAACCAGGCGATATTGTGGAAGCATTTGAAGAAGAAGAAGTAAAACGTACTTTATAAAATAATTAAGATTTGATAGTTGGGTGAATCACTCAGCTATCAGATCTTTACCCCTTAATTAGTTATTGATGAAAATTGTTACTCTTGTATTTTCTGTATTCGCTTTGGGCTTTACAGTAAAGGCCCAAGCACAAAAAGTATTAGCAGATAAAATTATAGCTACTGTTGGAGATAAGTTTATTCTTAAATCTGATATCGAGAATGCTGTAGCCGATTATAAACGTCAGGCACAGGGGCAAGAGGGAGTTGTAATCCCTTCTAATTGTCAAATTTTGGAAGGACAATTAATTAGAAAGGCTTTAGTATTACAAGCACAAAAAGATTCTGTAAATGTAACTGACGAAGAAGTGCAAAGTGCAATCGATCTTCGTATTCGTCAATTTTTACAACAATTTGGTTCTAAAGAAGTATTAGAGGAAGTAGCTGGACGTAGCGTTTATCAATTAAAAGAAGATTTTCGCGTGCTTATTAAAGAGCAAAAACTGGCCGATGAAATGCAACAAAAAATTGTAGAAAAAATTAAAATTACGCCTAACGAAGTGCGTGCTTTTTATAATAAAATACCTGTTGATAGTTTACCCTTATACGAGAGTGAAGTACAAGTAACCGAACTTGTAATGCATCCAAAAGCCAATCGAGATATTGAAGAATATGTGATAAAGCAAATGATGGATTACCGTCGTCAAATTGAAGCAGGGATTAATAAATTTGACCAACTAGTTAAATTATATTCTGAAGACCCTAGTTCTAAGGAAAACCTTGGTCAGTTTAGCTTAAATAGAAATGTAAAGGATTTCGATCCTGCATTTATGGCGGGTGCATTTCGTTTAAAAGAAGGTCAAATCTCAGCTCCTATTAAATCTAAATTTGGCTATCATTTAATTCAACTCATCTCAAGATCGGGTGACGAAGCAGTAGTAAAACATATTTTACGTATACCTCCTATCACCAACGATGAGATTAACGAGTCAAAGCGCTTTTTAGATAGTATTAGAAAAGAAATAATTGCCAGTAAATTAACTTTTGGGGAAGCAGTTAATAAGTGGAGTGACGATGAAGGAAGTAAATTTAGCGGTGGTGCCATTACGGGTAGAGATGGATCTACTTATGTGAATTACGATCAGTTCGATAAAGACATGGTGGTATTAATAAAGTCTATGAAACCAGGAGATATTTCTGCACCACAGGTGTATACTGATGATCGTGGTCGTAAAACTTTAAGATTGGTATACTTTAAAGATCGTACCGAACCCCATAAAGAGAATTTAAAGGAAGATTATAATAAAGTTGCCGCCCGTGCTTTAGAGGCTAAAAAAGCTAAAATTTTAGAAAACTGGTTTAAAGAACACATTCAGAATTATTATATATTTATTGACCCTGAATTTACTACCTGTGAAGAAGTAAAAGACTGGGCCAAAGTAGCCAATGCTATTATAAAAGAAAAAGCCTACTAAAGCTTATTTTTTAATAAATTTGTGGCTCCTTAAATACCATCATGAGCGACGATATTAAACACGAATGTGGCTTAGCTTACATTCGACTCAGAAAACCTCTCTCTTATTACCTTCAAAAAAAGGGGACGGTTAGTTACGGGCTCAATAAATTATATCTTTTGATGGAAAAGCAGCATAACCGAGGCCAAGATGGCGCAGGTTTAGCAACGCTTAAATTAAATATCGAAGCAGGAAATCCTTTCTTATACCGTCTGCGTTCTAATGCGCAACAACCCATTGCCGATTTATTTTATAAAATTGGCTTAGAGATTCAGGAACTCGAAAAATTTCAACCAGATATCACTAAACACCCAGGTTTAATGAAAGGGCATTTACCTTTTATGGGTGAAATCTTGTTAGGTCATTTACGTTATGGCACCCAAGGAAAAAACAATGTTGAATTTTGTCATCCCTTTATTAAAAAGGATTTGGTTCCTGGAAAAAATATCGCACTTGCAGGTAATTTTAATTTAGTTAATACCGACGATTTATTTAATCATATTGGATTTGATCCAGGTCCTTTCGAAAAACAAAGCGACTTAGCTGCGATGATGGAAGTGATTCATCATTTTTTAGTAAAAGAAGAATCTTTAAATCCAAATGCGCCCAATATTGTAAATGTATTAAAACAAGCGGTTCCTTTATTTGATGGTGGATTTACAGTGGGCGGATTAATAGGAAATGGTTATAGTTTTATTATGCGTGATGCGTATGGCATTAGACCTGCTTATTATTATATGGACGATGAAGTAATAGTAGCTGCAAGTGAAAGAGCTTCTATACGTACTACTTTTAATGTGGGTGAAAATGAAGTGCTTGAATTAATGCCCGGATCTGCTTTGATTGTAGACGATCATGGAAATCCTAGCATTCACCAAATTATTGAACCAAAAGAACGTCGTGCTTGTTCCTTTGAAAGAATTTATTTTTCGAGAGGAAGCGACGAAAAAATTTACAGAGAACGTATCGCCTTAGGAAATCATTTAAGTAAAATTGTTTTAGATCGTATCGAGAAAGATTTAAAAAATACCATTTTCTCATACATACCTAATACTGCCGAAGTAGCTTTTTACGGATTGGTAAAAGGGATGGAAGAGTATTTAAATAAAATTAAGGTAGAGCGTATTTTAAGTTGGGGTAAAGAGGTAGATGCTGAAAAACTAGAAGAGATGGTGAATCGAAAAATTCGCCAAGAAAAAATTGCCATCAAAGATGTTAAATTAAGAACCTTTATTACCGAGGATGCCAATCGAAACGAAATGGTTCAACACGTATATGATATTACCTATGGCACCGTTAGAAAAAATGAAGACACTTTGGTAGTAATTGATGATAGTATTGTAAGAGGCACGACGCTTAAAGAAAGCATTATAAGAATGCTATCACGTTTATCTCCTAAAAAAATTATTGTGGTATCCTCAGCACCTCAAATTAGATACCCTGATTGTTATGGCATAGACATGAGTAAGATGGGCGATTTTATTGCCTTTAGAGCAGCCATTGCTTTACTTAATGATCGTAATATGAACCATGTGATTGAGGAGGTGTATAACCGTATTAAAGAATTGGATGCTGCCGGTGAATTACATACCGAGAATGTAGTACGAAATTTGTATAAGCCATTTACACCCGAAGAGATTTCTGATAAAATTGCTGAATTAATTACACCTGATAATATTAAAATACCTGTAGAAGTTATTTATCAAAAAATATCCGATCTACATGATTGTTGCCCCACCAATACAGGCGACTGGTATTTTACTGGAAACTATCCAACACCAGGTGGAAACAAAGTTTGTAACAAAGCTTTTGTAAATTATGTTGAGGGCAAAAATGTAAGAGGTTACTAATCCTTTTAAACTCTGTAACAAATAGCATTAATATTCATGCCTGCTCCAACTGAAGCAAAAATAACTATATCCCCTTTGTTTAATTCGTGTTCGGGATACTTACCATGTTTTACCATATCATAAAGTGTAGGGATAGTAGCCACCGAACTATTACCTAAATCATGAATACTCATGGGCATTATATTCTCAGGCACTTCGCGTGTACCATATAATTTAAACAAAGCCTTTATAAATCCTTCATCCATTTTTTCATTGGCCTGATGTAAAAAAAACTTTTTTACCTCTTTAATATCTACCCCTGCTTTTTCGATGCATTCCTTCATAGCTAAGGGCACATTTTTTATCGCATACTCATATACTTTACGCCCCTTCATTTTTATATATCTTGTTTCATCACCAGCTTCTGGATGGTAAGATTTTCCTAAGTATAAGAAATAGGTTTCATCGGCACAATGACTTTGTACCGAAGCCGCTAAAATACCACTGGTAGAATTTTTAGGGGCTGCTTCAACTATACAAGCACCAGCGCCATCGCTAAAAATCATACTATCACGATCGTGTGCATCTACCACACGACTTAATGTTTCGGCGCCGATAACTAAACATCTTTTGGCCATACCCGATTTAATAAAAGAGTCGGCCTGAATAACACCTTGTATCCAACCTGGGCAACCAAATAATATGTCATAGGCAACACAATTAGGATTTTTAATACCTAGTTGATGTTTTACTCTTGAGGCAATGGCCGGAATAGTATCTGTTTGTATAGTACCTGGTAAAACGTTTCCAAAATTATGGGCAACGATAATTTGATCAATCGTTTCAGCATCAATACCTGCATCTTGAATGGCTAATTTAGATGCTTCCGTAGCCATATCAGAAGTATTCATATTGGCATCGGCATAGCGACGCTCATAAATACCTGTGATGTCTTTGAATTTTTCAACAATCTCTTCGTTAGGAGTATTTATTAAAACACCATCTTCACCATAAAAACTATTGTTTACAAAGTCTTTATTGGTTTTTAATATCGATGGTATATAAGAGCCTGTGCCGCTAATGATGGTTGACATAAGATGGGGTTAAATATATTGATCGCCTTTATTACGTTTTACTTCAGCTACATATTCTTTAATAGATTGTTCTTTTTCTTTACTACAAATTAGAAGTACATCTTTGGTATCTACAACAATAAAATCATCTAGTCCTTGTAATACTACTAATTTATCCTTGGGTGCATTCACCATACATTTAGTAGCGTCAATTACTATTACATTATTAGAAGCTACCGCATTGCCTAGATAATCTTTTTCCATATTATCATAAGCGCTATTCCAAGTACCTAAATCACTCCAACCAAAAGAGGAAGGAATCACATAAACATTATCCGCCTTCTCCATGATGGCAATATCGATAGAGATATTGGTACAAAGTGGGTATATTTTTTGAATTACTGCTTTTTCGTTGGTTGTATTAAATGATTCTTTTTGTTGATCAAAAAGCTCATACATTTCGGGCTGTAACTTTTCAAATGCTGCTAATATTGTTTTTGCTTTCCAAGCAAAAATACCTGCGTTCCATAAAAAATCACCACTCGCAATAAAACTTTCGGCAATGGCTAAATCAGGCTTTTCAGTAAATGTTTTTACTTTATAAACCGATTTGGCAACTTCTAATCCTTCGTATTGAATATAGCCATAACCCGTATTGGGGTGAGTAGGTTTTATACCTAAGGTAACCAAGGCTTTTATATTGTCAACAAAGTCTAAAGAACGTTCTACTATTTGTTGAAAATTATCTTCTTCTAAAATTAGATGATCACTAGGGGCTACAATAAAAGTAGCTTCAGGATCTTTCTGTGCTAACTTAAAAGAAATATAAGCAATACAGGGAGCAGTATTTTTTCGACTTGGTTCGGCAACAATATTTTCGATGGGCAAACTTGGCAATTGTTGTTTTACGATGTCAACATATTCTTCCGAGGTAACAATAAAAATATTTTCAACGGGAATAAATTTTTGATATCTATCAAAAGTCCATTGTATTAATGTTTTACCTGTATTTAAAACATCTAAAAATTGTTTAGGATAAGCGGTTCTACTCATTGGCCAAAATCTGCTTCCAATTCCGCCGGCCATAATAGCTACATAATGATGCTTATTGTTCATAGTTCATTTTAAAATTATAAAATCCCATCCTTCATTAAGTCGTGAATATGTATAATGCCTGTATAGTTACCATTATCTGACACTATTAACTGACTTATATCTTTTTGTTCCATCATTGCTAATGCCTCAACCGCCAAAGCGGTAGATTGGATAGTTACTGGGTTAGCATGAAACACTTGTGCTGCGGATAAATCTTGAATACTATTATATTGTTCTAACATTCTACGAATATCTCCATCCGTAATAATGCCTATTACTTTATTTTGCGCATCTACTACAGCCGCCGCACCTAATCTATTTTTAGAAATGGTTAATATAACTTCTTTTAAACTTGTAGTACTTACAACCGAAGGTTTAGGATTTACTTGTGCAATTTGTCCTGTAGTAAGGGTTAATCTTTTTCCTAGATTTCCACCCGGATGAAATTTGGCAAAATCGGTTGCTTTAAAATTATTTAACTCCATTAATGACATGGCTATTAAATCGCCCATTACTAATTGAGCCGTCGTGGAAGAGGTAGGGGCTAAATTATTTACACAAGCTTCTTTTGTAACCGTTGTATTTATTACCCAATGGCTTTGTTTTGCTAAATAGCTTTCTATATTGCCAACCATACCAATCACGGTGTTACCAAATTGTTTTATAAGGGATACTAAATTTTTTATTTCAGGGCTCTCGCCACTTTTACTAATAATTAAAATGATGTCTTCGGGAGTAATCATCCCTGAGTCGCCATGAATGGCTTCGGCAGCATGCAAAAACAAAGAAGGGGTGCCGGTGGAATTACAAGTAGCCACAATCTTTTGTGCTATGATAGCACTTTTCCCAATCCCACTTACAATAAAACGACCTTTTGCCCCATGTATGGCTTTTACTGCCTCCACGAAAGAGGGGTCGATAAATTTGTCGAGTGCTTGAATAGCTCCAAGTTCAATTTCTAAGGTTCGCTTGGCGATGGAAATTATTCTATCATTCATACGCTAATAAAGGAGCTGCAAAGTTAATGTTTCATTAACTTCGCGGCCCCAATTATGCTAAAACCTTAAAAAAAAGCTTTTTGGCAAAAAAGGGGCAGTAAGTGAACATTTTTTCAATAAATTATGTTAACTTATATATCCAAATTAATTACAAATCATTGATTACAAGTCATTTATAAATGCCTAAAGCTAAAAATACGACCAAAAAACCTGTTGCTGCCAAATCTACCTCTTCTAGCGTAGATAAAGCAGCCATCTATAAGGCCCTGGAACTACACTTTGGCTTTACAGAGTTTAAGGGTACCCAAGAACAGGCCATTTTATCTTTATTAGGAGGTAGGGATACTTTTGTAATCATGCCTACAGGGGGTGGTAAAAGCTTGTGTTATCAATTACCTGCTTTAATGCAGCCAGGTTGCGCTATTGTTGTATCGCCACTTATAGCCCTGATGAAAAATCAGGTTGATTTAGTAAGAGGCTATAGTGAAAAGGACGAGGTAGCGCATTTTTTAAATTCTTCTTTAAACAAGGGTCAAATAAAAGAAGTTAAATCGGATTTATTGGCGGGTAAAACGAAGTTGTTGTATGTGGCACCCGAAACTTTAACCAAACAAGAAAACCTTGATTTTTTTAGTGATTTAAATGTCTCCTTTTTTGCCGTTGACGAAGCGCATTGTATTTCGGAATGGGGGCATGATTTTAGACCAGAATATCGCAGGCTTAAAGAAATGATGGAGGAGATAAATCCTAATGTACCTATCATAGCATTAACGGCAACTGCTACCCCAAAAGTACAATCAGATATTGTAAAAAATCTATCTCTGCGTGACCCTGAAGTTTTAATTTCTTCTTTTAATAGAGCCAACTTATATTATGAGGTTTTACCGAAATTAAAAAAAGAAGTGACTGTAAAAAGTATTGTAAAATATATTTCGGGGCACAAAGGAAAGAGTGGAATTATATATACACTCAATCGTAAAACAACTGAGGAGTTGGCCGATTTATTAAAAGCTAATAATATTAAAGCGGTTGCTTATCATGCGGGCTTGGATCAAAAATTGAGGGCAGATAGGCAGGATCAATTTTTAAACGAAGACGTGCAAGTTATAGTGGCTACCATTGCCTTTGGAATGGGAATTGATAAGCCAGATATTCGTTTTGTAATTCATTATAATATTCCAAAATCAATTGAGAATTATTATCAAGAAACAGGTCGTGCTGGTAGAGATGGATTAGAGGGTAATTGTATTTTATATTATTCTCATAAAGATGTTACTAAGTTGGAACATTTTTTGAGAGATAAACCGCTTAGTGAAAGAGAAGTTGGGGCACAACTCATTGACGAAACAGTTGCATTTGCAGAGAGTGGAGTTTGCCGAAGAAGATCACTGCTTCATTATTTTGGGGAAGATTGGGAAGATAAAAATTGTGGTAAATGTGATAACTGTTTGCATCCAAAAGAAAGACTAGAAGCTAAAGAGCAGTTGGTGAAATTATTGCAAGTTATACAGGCATTAGATGAAAGATTTGTAGCCGATTATGTGGTACAAATTATTACGGGTGAGTTTACGCCACAAATTGGTTTATATAGACACGAAAAACTTTCTGTATTTGGGATTGGCAAAGAGAAGGATGATTTATTTTGGAATAGCTTGGTTCGTCAGGCAATGCTCGAAAAAATGATCGAAAAAGATATCGAAGAATATGGTTTATTAAAACTTACTTCGAAGGGACAAAAATTTCTAAAAAAACCTACCAGCTTTAAAATTGTTTTAAATCAAGTTTTTGACGATGCCAATGCCGATGATGATGAAAGTGATGCTAATGCAGCTGATGGGGCATCTGTGGATGAAGTTTTATTTGAAATGCTTAAGGAACTTCGTCAGAAAGAGGCTAAAAAAAGAGCCTTGCCTCCCTTTGTTATTTTCTTAGAAACATCGATGCAAGACATGGCTATTTTATATCCTACTACTTTAGAGGAATTAGAAAGATGCCAGGGAGTGGGTAAAGGGAAAGCTATAAAATATGGCAAACCTTTTGTGGAATTGATTGCTCAATATGTGGAAGAAAACGATATTGAAAAGCCAGATGATTTTGTTATGAAATCGGTAGCCAATAAATCGAGTAATAAAATTTACATTATTCAAAACGTAGATAAAAAAATACCACTCGAAACAATTGCTAAAAACAAAGACTTAAGATTAGACACTTTATTAGAGGAGATGGAAACTATTGCAGCAAGTGGCACTAAATTAAATTTAGATTATGCCATTGATGAATGGTTGGACGAATATGATCAAGAAGAAATTTTAGAATATTTTAAAAACTGTGAAACCTCTTCATTGCAAGTAGCACAAGAGGAATTAAGCGAAAACGATTATACCTTGGAACAATTAAAAATTATGCGTATTAAATTTTTAAGCGTAGTGGGTAATTAATGGGTACTCGTTTTTTGATTTTCTAAAAAGTAGTTTGTCCTCTGTGCAACATTTTTTCTTACACTTACATAATAGAAATTAAAATCCGCTACATGGTAGTTTTTAGTTTTGTACAAAAAACTTCCCAAAAATTGAGGTTTAGGAGTCCACAATAATCCATCATGGTTAATGGCGCCAGCCACATGTTTAGTAACCTTATTAAAATCATACAAAACCGAACCCTCGTTTAAATATCGGGTAGCAATGGGTTGTTCTTTACTCCATGTAATTGGATTGGTTACTATTGATTTGAAATTTTCTTTAGCTACAAAAGGAGGTTCATAACCTTCCTGATAAGTTCTCCATGCACATATACAACCCGTTGCATTGGGTGTTTGACATGCTTCAAGTTTTGTGTAAATAGCAGGGTTTAAGGCCATGCCTACAACATAAGCAACCACTAATTGTTTTGAAAGTGGTTTGTCGTCAAAAAATTCTTTTAATAATCTAATGCTATGGGTAGATCCCTGACTATGAGAAGCAATAATAATAGGTCGACCATTGTTAAAATGTGCCAAATAATATTCAAAAGCTGTTTTTACATCTTGGTAAGCTAACTCAAAAGCAGCTAATGCTTTTACGGTGTCTGCATGACCCACTGGATTATAAGAGGTAATATGAGCTTGGCGATAACGAGGGGCATAAATTTTACCTACTTCGTTAAAAATACTTGCCTGATTTAATATGGAAGTATAATCGGTATAGGCATTTGTTTTCGCATCTTTTAGAGAAGCGCTCCATCCATAGGGTTGTGTAGGATCTAAATAAGAAGTTGGATATACAAAAAACACATCAACATCCTGCTTGGGATGATAATTAGCAGCTAAATCTTTTGGGACAGAATCAGAGGGATCTTTTTTATCAGGATGTGCAGCCCAATAATTTAATTGGCTATAATCGGGCACTTCTGTTAGTTGCTCCTTTTCATATAAAGGAGTAAGTTTAGTGTAGATATTTTGGCTACAACTACTTAGAGTGACTATTAGAATAAAAGCTAGAAAACGGCCCATAATGGTATACAATTATTTAGAAATACAAAAATAAGAAAATGTTATTGTTATGTGTATTTTATTAGACAAACGGCAGCTTTATTTGTTTAATTAAATTAATAACTTTAGGCATGCGTTTGCTGCGACATTTATTATTTTTAAAAGAAGTGCTTTTGCATAGCATCACTGCTTTCGGCGGCCCACAAGCCCATCTTAGTCTTTTGCAAACTCGATTTGCAGACAAAAGAAAAGATGTAACCAGTGAAGAGCTAATGGAATATAATGCGCTATGCCAAATGCTTCCAGGGGCTTCATCAACCCAAACTATTATTTTAATTGGGTATAAAAGGGGGGGCTATACACTTGCTTTTTTAACACTTATAGTTTGGATGTTGCCCGCTTGTTCTATAATGACCTTAATAGCCTTACTATATTCTAATCAAAAATATTCCAATGGACTTAAGTGGTTGCTTTATTTAAAACCAATGACTATAGCCATAATTATGAGTGCCACTTTAGTGTTGTTTAAAAAAGCGATTACCAATACTATAACAAGGTGGATTTTTGCTGCAGTGAGTATTATAGTACTGATAGGTTTTACATCGCCATGGACCATTCCAATAGTTATTTTATTAGCAGGTATTGCCACTAATTTTTCTCAAAAAAGAATTCCTACGGTACCTATTCAAAAAGTAAATATTAAAACACGCGCGTTTTTTTTATTTATTATACTTTTTTTAGTAGCTGGATTTTTATCAGAAAAATCGACAAGACAAAACTGGCCACATCAAAAATTATTTAATTTATTTGAAACCAATTATCGTTTTGGCACTTTTGTGTTTGGTGGAGGAGATGTGTTAATACCCATTATGTATGAACAATATGTAACCAGACCTTCTTCTGCCTCCATTATAAAAAGCAAAAGGGACGTTATTAAAATAACAAGTGATGATTTTTTATTAGGAACTGGTATTGGCAGAGCAGTACCTGGTCCTGTATGGTCTTTCACTAGTTATATGGGGGCCATGGCAGTTAAAGACAAAGGCTTTTATATGCAAATATTGGGTGCTTTTACTGCAACTATAGGTGCTTTTTTACCCAGTTTTTTAATTGTACTTTTTGCTTTTCCACTTTGGCAAAATTTAAAAAAGTATGCAATTGTTTTACGTTCTTTAGAGGGTATAAATGCTGCTGTAGTAGGCATTATGCTAGGCGCTAGCTTTTATTTGGCCAATGATTTATTACAATCTATGGGGGCTGTTAGTTGGATATCGATAGTTCCTAATCTTTCTATTTTATTACTTTGCACTTACTTATTGTACACTAAAAAAATGGCCACTCATTGGCTTGTATTTTCTGTGGTGGCGATTGGTTTACTCAGTCAAGTTTGGTAAAAGGTAAAACCCTGTTAATTTATTTATCTAAATGCTTCTTTTTATTTTCCCTTTATTAATATTGCAGTACGCATGAAGCATTGGAAATTTTTACTCGGGATATTTTTAATTTTTCAGAGTCAATTTTTAGAGGCACAATCTACTACCATAAGTGGTGTTGTATACGATATCTCGGGTCGTAGGCCTGTAGAAGCAGTGGTAGTAAATAGCACAAATAATAAAACCATCACTGACTCCTTAGGTAGGTATATCATTACTGTTAAAGCAAAAGATTCTCTTTGGTTCTCTTTGTTTGGCAAAAACACCCAAAAGTATCCCATCGATACGGTTATTGATCCGCGCAATTTTAACATCATGATTCATGTTGCAGGAATTGATTTGCCAGAAGTTAAAGTACGCAATAGTTATTACCGAATGGACTCAATTCAAAACAGATACGATTATGCTAAATACTTTAATTATAAAGCACCAGGTATAAAATTAAGTCCAACACAAAATATGTTTAACCCTGGTGGATTAACCGTAGGATTGGATTTGGATGAGATTATTAATATGTTTCGTTTTAAGAGAAATAGAAACCTACAATTTCTTAAAAATAGACTTGTTTCTCAAGAGCAGGAGAAATACGTAAATTATAGGTTTACAAAAAGATTTGTTCAAAAATTAACTCATTTGGAAGGGGAGCCCCTCACTAAATTCATGGAATTCTGTAAGCCCTCTTATGAGGTTTTAGGCCTATTAAATGACCTAGAATTGGGCTATTTTATTGAAAAACGCTTCGAAGAGTTTAAAAAACTCAAATAAAGCACCCATTTTAGTCCTCAAAGCTTTGCCACTCATCTAATTAGCACTCAAAAAACCCATTTTTTGGCTACCTTTATTAGCTAAAATTCCAACGTTTTGAGAAAACTATCTTTTATCGCTCTAGCGACTGTTTTATTTGTTTCAGGCTGTAAGGAAAAATCTAAAGGACCAGACAAATTTAACCCCAATGCGCCAGTAAGTGTGGACATTGCCATCGCTGAAACCCAATCAGTTGATAAAACAGTCGAAGTAAATGGAACCATTATTGCTTCTGACTATGTCGATTTACATCCAGAGACTAACGGTCGCATCACTTTTTTACAAATACCAGAAGGCAAAATGGTAAATGCCGGAACCGTACTTGCTAAATTAAATGATGCCGATTTACAAGCGCAATTGCAAAAAATTAAAGTGCAATTAGAGTTAGCACAAATCAATGAAAAAAGAAATAAGCAATTATTGGCTGTAAAGGGAATCAATCAAAGTGATTATGATATCTCTTTACAACAAGTTAAAAGCTATGAAGCAGATGCTGCTTATACCCAATCATTAATTGATAAAACAATCATTAAAGCTCCCTTTACTGGTCAAATAGGTTTAAGACAAGTAAGTTTAGGCGCTTTTATCAATACTACCTCAACCATTGCCACTTTACAAAAAGTGAGCGAATTAAAAGTTGATTTTACCTTACCAGAAATGTATCAGAACTACATTAAAGTGGGTAAAAAAGTGAAAGTGCAATGTCAAGGAGCTGACGTAAAATATGATGCCACTGTATTTGCTGTAGAACCACAAATTATGGCTACTTCTAGAAATTTAAAAGTAAGAGCCATTATAAAAGGTAAAATGTTGCCAGGTGCATTTGCAAAAGTATATATCAGTGAAAACAACCAAAAACCTGTAATACTTGTTCCTAGTAATGTAATTATCCCAGATGCAAAGAGTAAGCAATTAGTTATAGTTAAAAACGGCGAAGCTAAGTTTGTGGATGTTGAAACTGGCTACCGAACTGCAACTTCGGCTGAAATTGTGAAAGGAATTAATCCTGGCGACTCTGTTGTAGTAGCCGGCATATTATTTGTTAGACAAGGCAATAAATTAAAAATCGGCAAAACGATTAAGTTAACAGAAATTGCTAAGTAATCTCCATTTTAAGAAGTAAGTAAAACTAGTAGATGAATATATCAGAACTTTCTTTAAAACGCCCGGTGCTAGCCACCGTAATGAATATTGCCATTCTATTGTTTGGTTTGGTGGGTTTTTCTTTTTTAGCACTACGTGAATATCCAGCTATCGATCCACCTATTGTAAACGTTTCTACCAACTATACGGGTGCCAACTCGGATGTCATCCAAAATCAAATTACCGAACCGCTCGAAAAATCGATCAATGGTATACCAGGTATTCGTACCATCAATTCCTCTAGTTCACCTGGCTCCTCTAATATTACTGTTGAATTTAATTTAGGCGTTGATTTAGAAAGAGCAACGAATGATGTGCGTGATAAAGTGGGACAAGCATTAAGAAATTTACCACAAGATATTGATGCTGCTCCGGTAGTATCTAAAGCAGATGCCAATTCGGATTTTATAATATTAATGACTTTGCGTAGTAAAACAAAGGGCATTATGGAATTATCTGAATATGCCGAAAACGTTTTACAACAAAAGTTTCAAACCATTGACGAGGTAAGTAATGTAGGTATTAGAGGCAAGCGTTACTCTATGCGTATTTTTCCAAATCCAGATTTGTTATCAGCCTATGGAGTAGCTTTTAATGATATCCAAGCAGGATTAAATAAAGAAAATGTTGAACTACCAGCGGGTAAAATTTATGGCAATAAATCAGAATTAGTTATTCGTACTTTAGGTCGTTTAACCACTGAAGCAGATTTTAGAAATGTTATTTTAAAAGAAGATGTGAATGGAATCGTTCGTTTGGGAGATGTTGCAAAAGTAGAAGTAGCACCAGAGGTAGAGGACCAAGCGATGTATTTTAATGGAGTACCCTCTGTAATGGTTTCTTTATCTCCACAGCCAGGGGCCAACTACATTAAAATTGCGGATGAATTTTATAAACGTTTAGAAGAAATCAAAAAAGCGAATAAATCTGATATTGAGTTTTCTGTTCCTATTGATAATACACAAAACATTCGCCGTGCATTAACAGAAGTAAAAGAAACCATTTTTATTTCATTTGCATTGGTGGTGTTGGTTATTTTTGCGTTTTTCAGAAACTGGTTAATTGCTATTCGTCCATTAATAGATATTCCTATCTCTTTGGTCGCCACTTTCTTTATCATGTATTTAGCTGGGTTCTCGATAAATGTTTTAACTCTATTGGCAATTGTATTGGCAACGGGGCTAGTGGTGGATGATGGTATTGTGGTAACCGAGAATATTTTTAGAAAATTAGAAGAAGGACTGCCTTTAAAACAAGCAGCAAGAGAAGGCAGTAAAGAAATTTTCTTTGCAGTAATTGCCACTTCTATTACACTAGCTGTGGTATTTATGCCAGTAATTTTCTTACAAGGCTTTGTGGGCTCCTTATTTAAAGAGTTCGGTGTAGTAGTGGCAGGTGCCGTATTGGTATCTGCATTTGTTTCCCTTACAATTACACCGGTATTAAATGTATACTTAAATCGTAAAGATGGAAAGCAAGGTAAATTTTATGAGCAAACAGAGCCTTTCTTTAAAGGAATGGAATCGGGCTACAAAAATTTATTAACTAAGTTTATTAAGGTTAGAGGATTTGCTTGGGTTATTGTAATTGCTTGTGTGGGTCTTATTATTGTAATTGGTAAAAATATTCAAAGTGAGTTAGCTCCCTTAGAAGATAAAGGAACTGTTCGCATAACTTTAACATCTACTGAAGGTACAAGCTATGAGGACATGCGAGGTAATTTATTAAAAGCTATACGCTTAATGCAAGACTCAGTTCCTGAACAAGCTTTTACATGGGGTAGTGTTCCAGGTTTTGGAGGCAATAGCGGAAATAGTTCGGCTTCGGGAAGAATTGGTTTTGTGAGCTTAAGCGATCGTAAAAGGACACAATCTCAAATTGTACAAGATTTAAATAAGAAATTTAAGAAGTTCAAGGATGTAAGAATTTTTTCTGTGGAAGAGCAAACCATCTCTGTAGGTATGCAGTCGAGAGGTTCTTTGCCTGTTCAGTTTATATTACAAAACTCCGATTTCCAAAAAATTAAAGCTGCTATCCCTAAATTTTTAGAAGCTGCTCGTAAGAATAAAGTATTCCAAAATGTGGATGTAAACTTAAAGTTTAATAAGCCTGAATTAGATTTATCCATTGACAGAATGAAAACCAAAGATTTAGGTTTAACCACTGCCGATGTATCTCAGGCCTTACAAGCTGCATTTAGTGGCGCAAGATCGGCTTATTTTATAATGAACGATCGTCAATATCAAGTGATCACACAAGTGGTTCGTAACGATCGTAATGCACCTGTTGATATTAATAAAATTTACTTAAGAAATAATAGAGGAGAGAATATTCCAATTTCAAGTGTAATTAGTATAGTTGAAAGTAGTAATCCTCCTAATTTGTATCACTATAATCGATTTAATGCTGCCACAATTTCGGCTTCTTTGGCAGAAGGTAAAACTATTGGAGATGGCGTGAATGCCATGCAGCAAATTGCTAAAGAACAATTAGATGAAACATTTTTAACTGCTTTAAGTGGTCCATCTCGTGATTATGCGGAAAGTAATTCTAATATCTCTTATGCATTACTATTGGCTTTAATATTAATTTACTTAGTATTAGCTGCACAATTTGAAAGCTTTAAGGATCCATTTATAATTATGGTTACAGTGCCATTAGCGATTGCAGGTGCGTTGTTATGCTTATGGTTATTTGATCAAACTTTAAATATATTCTCGGAAATAGGTATTATCATGTTAATTGGTTTAGTAACCAAAAATGGAATTTTGATTGTTGAATTTGCCAATAAAAAAAGAGAAGCAGGTTTATCCATTCGCGATGCAGTCTTAGAAGCTTCGGCGCAAAGATTACGTCCTATCTTAATGACATCTTTAGCCACTGCCCTAGGAGCTTTGCCTATTGCCATTAGTTTAGGTGCTGCTGCTACAAGTCGAAAGCCATTGGGAACAGTAGTAGTAGGTGGTATATTATTTAGTTTAGTACTTACTTTATTTGTTATTCCTGCGGTATATACTTTTGTTTCTTCGAAGCACAAGCGAGTGATTGAATAATCAGTAAGCATGAAACTAAATACTTTATTATTTTTATTGGTCGGGTTTGCAGCTTGTAAAAGTAAATCCGACCAAAATAATAATATTACGCAGTGGGCACCCAATTTTCATAAAGTTGATATAGCCAATCCTATTTTACTACCCGATACCCAGAGTAGTTTTTTTTGTCCCTTGCAAAATGACACTGTTAAGTGGGAAGCTAAAAATGTATTAAATCCTACAGCTCTTGTAAGAGATGGTAAAGTGTATTTATTATATCGTGCACAGGATAGTGCAATGACTTCTCGAATCGGACTTGCACTTAGTGAGGATGGTATTCATTTTAAAAGACAAGCGCGTCCTATTTTTTTTCCTGCTAAAGATAGCTTTGCCATTTATGAAGGTAAGGGGGGCATAGAAGATCCAAGAATTGTTGCTACGCCCGATGATGGTTATCTCTTAACCTATACTGCTTATGATGGTAAAACTGCTCGTTTATGTTTTGCTACCACCAATGATCTTGTTCATTTTCAAAAACGAGGGCCTGTGTTAACAAGCCCAAAGTATATAAATACATGGTCCAAGTCGGGCGCTATTATTACCGAAAGAGTAGGTACTAAAATGGTAGCCAAAAAAATTAATAATAAGTACTGGATGTATTTTGGTGATACCGATTTGTTCATGGCTTACTCCACCGATTTATTGCATTGGGAAGTTTTAGAAAATGAAGAAAGTCAAAAAATGGTGTCGGTACTTACACCAAGACCCGGATATTTTGACAGTCGTTTAGTAGAGCCTGGACCTTTTGCATTATATACTAATAAAGGCATTGTACTTATTTATAATAGCAGCAATGCAGCCAACAACAACGATCCTTCCAGTCCAAAATTTACGTATGCTGCAGCACAAGCTTTATTTGATACTGCAGCTCCATATAAACTCATCGCAAGAGCCATAAAGCCTTTTATCCAACCCGATAAACCTTATGAATTAAAAGGGGAAGTTAATAATGTATGTTTTGTTGAAGGGTTGGTTTATTTTAAAGACCAATGGTATTTATATTATGGCACTGCCGATTCCAAGATTGCAGTGGCCCTTGCATCTGATCACTAATTTTCGTATCTTGACTTACTAAAACGAATGCTATGTCCAATCAAAGATTTTTATCCCTTGATGTATTTAGGGGTATGACCATTTGCTTGATGATTATTGTAAACACACCTGGTGATGGCGCTGCTACTTTTGCGCCTTTTTTACATGCCCATTGGAATGGCTTCACCCCCACTGATTTAGTTTTTCCTTCGTTTTTATTTGCCGTAGGTAATGCCATGAGTTTTGTAATGGCAAAATGGGAGAAATTATCAACGCCCACCGTATTAGTTAAAGTTTTAAAACGTACGGCGCTCATCTTTGTATTAGGTTATTTAATGTATTGGTTTCCTTTTACTGGTCCTATGGCGGAAACAAGAATCTTAGGTGTATTACAAAGAATTGCTTTATGCTATGGGTTTGCTTCATTGATTGTGCATTTTATGCATGAGCGAGTAGTAATGATATTTTCTGGAATATTACTTTTATCTTATTGGTATATATGTATGCATTTTGGGGCACCTACCGATCCTTTAAGCATGACCGGTAATGCGGGTATTATTTTTGATAAATGGTTTATGGGAGAGGCCCATATGTATCATGGTGAAGGCATTGCTTTTGATCCTGAAGGATGGATAAGTACCTTACCAGCTATTGTGAATGTATTAATTGGTTATAGAGTAGGTAAGTATATCCAAGAAAAAGGGAAAACATACGAAGGCTTAACTCATATTTTAATGTGGGGTGCGGGATTTGTTTTCTTAGGATTTATGTGGAATTATCTTTTCCCTATCAATAAAAAAATGTGGTCAAGTTCATTTGTCCTGTTAACCGTGGGCTTAGATATGATTATTTTAGCCACCGTAATTTATCGAATTGAGTTACAAAGACAATTACAGTTTTCAGGTTTTTTTGAAATTTTTGGCAAAAACCCATTGGTGATTTACCTCTTTTCAGAGCTTTTAGTGATTTTATTAAATATGTTCCAAGTGGGAGATCAATCCTTATTTGAGTGGATTTTCGCTCATGGCTTCTCCTTTTTTGCTCCCTATTGGGCTTCTTTAGCCTTTGCGATATCTTATATGTTGGTTTGCTGGCTACTAGGTTATATATTAGATAAATATAAAATATATATTCGAGTGTAAATCTATTCACTCCTTTTTTCCCAATTGTTTTTTTTAGGAGTGTAAAGGCCGTACCTTTGCACCCTCAAAACAGTACATGGAAATAAGAAACATCGCTATTATCGCCCACGTTGACCACGGTAAAACTACCTTAGTTGACAAAATTTTACACGCCACTAAGGTATTTAGAGACAACCAAGAAACGGGAGATCTCATCATGGATAGCAATGAGCTAGAACGTGAAAGGGGAATTACCATCTTAAGTAAGAATGCCTCTGTAACTTACAAAGGAGTTAAAATTAACGTAATTGATACCCCAGGTCACTCTGACTTTGGAGGTGAGGTAGAGCGTGTTTTAAAAATGGCAGATGGTGTATGTTTATTAGTGGATGCCTTTGAAGGCCCAATGCCTCAAACTCGTTTCGTATTACAAAAAGCTTTACAATTAAATTTAAAGCCTATTGTAATTATTAATAAAGTAGATAAAGAAAACTGTCGTCCTGACGAAGTGCATGATGCCGTTTTTGAATTATTCTTCAACTTAGACGCTACAGAAGATCAATTAAATTTCCCTACTTTTTATGGTAGTGGTAAAAATGGTTGGTTTAATGACAGCTTAACTCAATGTGAAGATATTACTCCATTAATGGATGGTATTTTAAAATATGTACCAGGTCCTGATGTTAAAGAAGGTCCTACACAAATGCAAATTACTTCTTTAGATTACTCAACTTTCTTAGGTCGTATTGCGATTGGTAAAGTAGAAAGAGGAACTATTAAGGAAGGACAAAACGTTGTGCTAGTGCAAGCGGATGGTAGTATCAAGAAAAATAAAGTAAAAGAATTATACGTATTTGAAGGAATGGGTAAGCGTAAGGTTACAGAAGTTGTTTCAGGTGACTTATGTGCTGTTGTGGGATTAGAAGAATTTAATATTGGTGATACCATTGCAGATCCAGAAACACCAGAAGCTTTACCAGTTATTAGTGTGGATGAACCTACCATGAGCATGACTTTTAGTATTAACAACTCTCCTTTCTTTGGTAAGGAAGGTAAGTTTGTAACTTCTCGTCATATTCGTGATCGCTTGATTAAAGAAACAGAAAAGAATTTAGCCTTACGTGTGGAGGAGACAGATAGTGCTGATAGTTTCTTGGTATATGGTCGTGGTATTTTACACCTAGGGGTATTAGTAGAAACGATGCGTCGCGAAGGTTACGAATTAACGGTAGGTAATCCTCAAGTATTAGTAAAAGAAATTGACGGTAAAAAGCATGAGCCATTTGAAATCTTGGTGGTAGATGTACCAGCTGATTTTAGTGGTAAAGTAATTGACCTTGTTACACAGAAAAAAGGAGAGATGTTGATTATGGAATCTAAGGGTACTATGCAACATTTAGAGTTTGATATTCCTTCAAGAGGTTTGATAGGCTTACGTTCTCAAATGTTAACACAAACTGCTGGTGAAGCAGTAATGGCACATAGATTTAATGAGTATAAGCCATGGAAAGGACCTATTCCTGGACGTAGCAATGGGGTATTAGTGGCTAAGACAGGTGGTACAACAACTGCTTATTCAATTGATAAATTACAAGATAGAGGTCGTTTCTTTATCGAGCCAGGTGAAGAAGTATACGGAGGTCAAGTATTGGCCGAGCATATCAAACCAGGCGATTTGAATATTAACGCAGTGGAAATGAAAAAATTAACTAACCACCGTGCGAGTGGTTCTGATGATAGCGTTCGTATTACGCCAAAATTACAGTTCACTTTAGAAGAGTGTATGGAGTATATCCAATTTGATGAGTGTATCGAAGTAACCCCAAAATCGGTGCGTATGCGTAAAACGATGTTGGATGAAAATGATCGAAACAAAGCTTCAAAGCAAAACAATCAATAGAATTTTCTTTCTATAAAAAAAGGCCTCATTTTTTGAGGCCTTTTTTTATGGGTATTAAAAAGTTTTATTGAGCGCTTTCCAAAGCATGTCTTTAAGTTCTACTAAATTTTTATTGATAGCAGAAGAAATAAAAATATGTGGGATATTTTCTGGTAATTCTTTTTCTATGGCAGTGGTGAGTTCCTCGTCAAGTAAATCGGATTTACTTATTGCGATGATAAACTCTTTTTGTAAAAGTTCGGGATTAAATTCGTTGAGTTCGTTTTTTAAAATTTCGAATTCTTTTTTATGGTCATTAGAATCGGCAGGGATTAAAAACAATAGAACGGAATTGCGTTCGATATGTCGTAAAAAGCGATGCCCTAGGCCTTTTCCTTCGGCAGCACCTTCAATGATACCTGGTAAATCGGCAATGCAAAAGGAAAGATTATTACGATACTCTACCATACCTAGTTGTGGTGTTAGAGTGGTAAATGCGTAATTGGCTATTTTAGGTTTTGCTGCAGTGATCGCAGATAGTAAGGTAGATTTTCCTGCATTAGGAAATCCCACTAAACCAACATCTGCTAAAACTTTTAATTCAATTTGTTTCCAACCTTCAAC
Source organism: Bacteroidota bacterium (assembly GCA_947452905.1). Lineage (GTDB taxonomy): Bacteria > Bacteroidota > Bacteroidia > Chitinophagales > Chitinophagaceae > Sediminibacterium. Next base: position 103,267 of record CANGEP010000005.1, read on the forward strand.
ACCTTCTTCACCAGGCTGTGCATATTCGGGAACTTGCTGTGTGGCAGTGGCAAAATTACTATTGCCTAATCCACCACGACCTCCTTTTAACCAAACAAATTCTTGTCCATCATGTAATATTTCTGCTTCTACTTTACCAGTCTCTTCATCTCTAGCAATAGTACCAAGGGGCACTTCAATAATAATATCTTCTCCATCTTTGCCGGTACATCTATTCTTGGAACCATTTTCTCCATTTTGTGCAATTACGTTTTTATAGTAACGTAAATGTAAAAGGGTCCATAATTGAGCATTCCCTCTTAAAATAATATGTCCGCCACGTCCACCATCACCTCCATCGGGTCCTCCTTTGGCAGTCAATTTGTTTCTTAAAAAATGTCTACAACCTGCCCCTCCATGACCACTATGGGCAAAGATGCGGATGTAATCAATAAAATTATTTCTTTCTGACACGTTATTCGATTAGATGCAAAGTTAAGCAATCCTAGGCCGATTCAAGATTAAATAAGAGAGATAAAAAAAGACTCCATGTAGGAGCCTTTTTTACTTGTTTGCTTTTAGCAATTTATTTAGCATTTTTTAAACCATCAATTAAGATAGCCACCATATTTTGTTCTAATTCTTCGGCGCTAATTTTCTTGGTCGATCTATGCCAGCTTTCAATACCACTTACCGCATGTAAGAAAATAAGTACTACTGTAGGTGCATCAATTGCTTTAATTTCTTTGTTACGTATACCCTCTTCAATAATTGCCGCTAAGCGTTTACGATATACTCTTCTTTGATTTTGATAGTTGGATAAATAGGGGTCTGATAAGTGCTTCCACTCTCTATCACTCACATATACTTCTTCATAATGATGAATCATTTCTTCGATATGGAATCGCAAAATCTTTTCCATTTTTTGTAACGAACTTATGGGCTCTGATTCTATTTCGTCTATCTTTAAAACAAATCTATTAGCTACATTAAATACTAAATCATGTAATAGCTCGCTCTTGGATTTAATATGATTGTATAAACTGGCAGCTTCTACACCGACTGCCTCAGCTAAGTCGCGCATACTTGCTGCTTTGTATCCTTTTTCTCTAAATAGGGTAGCTGCTTTACTAACAATAACATCTTTTCTCGAAAGATTTTTTTCTGTTTTAATTCTGGCCATAATAGTTCATTGCTTTGCTTGTTAGTACAAAATTACAATTTTAAACCCTTAAAAAGCCGTATTTTTTTAAAAAAATATTGAATTTTGTTAGTTTTTTGATTATCAAACACTTAGGAAACTGTAAAAATCGTAGTTTCGCGCTCGAAATAAAACTATTAAAATGTCTTTAGTTGTAGTAGGCTCTATGGCCTTTGATGCCATCGAAACTCCCTTTGGGAAAAGTGATAAAATTATTGGTGGCGCTGCTACCTATATTGCATGGTGTGCCTCTAATTTTACACCCGTAAAACAAATCTCAGTTGTAGGTGGTGATTTTCCACAATCTGAATTAGATGCTTTAACGAATCGTGGGGTTACTTTAGAAGGGGTGCAAATAAAAAAAGACGAAAAAACATTTTTCTGGAGTGGGAAATATCACTTAGATATGAACACTCGTGATACATTAGATACCCAATTAAATGTGCTGGAAAATTTCCAACCAGTGGTTCCAGATTCTTATCAAGATTGTGATATTTTAATGCTAGGTAATTTAGTACCTGGTGTGCAATCAAGTGTCATCAAGCAAATGAAAAATCGTCCCAAATTAATTGTCATGGATACCATGAACTTTTGGATGGAAATTATGATGGACGATTTAAAACATACTATTAGCTTAGTTGATGTTTTATTGGTAAATGATAGTGAAGCGCGTCAATTGAGTGGTGAGTATAGTTTGGTAAAAGCAGCTAAGAAGATTATGACCATGGGACCTAAATATTTAATTATCAAAAAAGGAGAGCATGGCGCTTTATTGTTCCACGAGAACAATGTATTTTTTGCTCCAGCATTGCCTTTAGAAGAAGTGTTCGACCCCACTGGTGCAGGAGATACTTTTGCTGGAGGTTTTGTGGCCCATTTAGCAAAAACCAAAGATTACTCTTTTGAAAACATGAAATCTGCTATCATTTTAGGTAGTGCCATGGCAAGTTTTTGCGTAGAGAAGTTTGGTACTCAGCGTTTAACTGAAATCAATGATACAGATATTAAAGCACGCGTACAATCGTTTGTTGATTTAGTAAACTTTGAAATTAAGTTAGTTTAATTTGGTGAAATCTTAGAGAGCTATTAATTTTGCTACGCAATGAATAAAAATAAACATACAAAACAAATTAAGAAACCCCTCTAAAGGGAAGGTCTGATTGTTTGTATGCGAATAAATATACTCAGAAGCCTTCCAAGAAATTGGGAGGCTTTTTTGTAAACATAAAATGATTCGTTAAACTTTAAAATAAAAAAAATGAAAGTTGCAGTAGTTGGTGCTACAGGCCTTGTGGGCACAAAAATGTTACAAGTGTTAGCGGAAAGAAATTTTCCAGTAACCGAATTAATTCCAGTGGCTTCGGCTCGTTCGGCAGGTAAAGAAGTAATGTATAAAGGTAAACCCTATAAAGTAGTAACCATGGAAGAAGGCATTGCAGCAAAGCCTGCAGTGGCAATATTTTCGGCAGGAGGAAGCACTTCTACCGAGTGGGCTCCCAAATTTGCAGAAGCAGGTATACGCGTAATAGATAATTCATCTGCTTGGAGAATGGATCCTACCAAAAAATTAGTAGTACCTGAAGTAAATGCTTCGGTATTAACTCCACAGGATATGATTATTGCCAATCCCAATTGCTCTACTATACAAATGGTAGTAGCCTTACAACCTTTACATGCGAAGTACAAAATTAAAAGAGTGATTGTAAGTACTTATCAAAGTGTTACGGGCACTGGTAAAAAAGCAGTAGATCAATTAAATGAAGAAAGAAAAGGCGTTAGCTTAGCTGCCGATGATATGGCCTATAAATATCAAATCGATTTAAATGCTATTCCTCAGATTGATGTGTTCTTAGATAATGGGTACACCAAAGAGGAAATGAAAATGGTTAAAGAAACTTGCAAAATCATGCAAGACGATTCAATCAAAGTAACCGCTACTACCGTTCGTATTCCAGTAATGGGTGGTCATAGCGAAAGCGTGAATGTGGAGTTTGAAAATGAATTTGATTTGAAAGAATTGATTGCTGAACTAGCAGCTGCTCCTGGTATTATTGTACAACAAGAAGATGCCAATCAAATTTATCCAATGCCATTGTGGGCGCACGAAAAAGACGAAGTTTTCGTAGGTCGTCTTCGTCGTGACGAAACACAAGCAAAAACATTAAACATGTGGATTGTAAGTGATAATCTTCGTAAAGGCGCTGCCACAAATGCTATACAAATAGCCGAATACTTATCAGCACAAGGAATCATATAAAATTTATAAGGTCTATGAATTCAGCCTCGGTAATTATTTTTATCGAGGCTATTTTTTTGGCTTTCTCTAGTTTGCTTCCTGCGTCTTCACCCACTACTAAGTAGTTTAATTTACTACTCACCCCACTCAAAATATGTCCTCCTTTTTGCTCTACTATTTCTTCAGCATCGGAGCGTTTCAATTGAGTAAGGGTGCCTGTAAATAAAAAATTGAGTCCAGCTAAATTTCCATCTACTGCCTTGGTATTGGTCTGTATCATATTTACCCCCAAAACTTCTAGTTGTTTAATAAGGGCTATATTTTTTTCATCATGGAAATAAGCATAAATGCTGTTGGCAACTTTTACCCCTACGTCCTCAAAATCTTGTAATTGCTCTTCGGATAGCTGGGTTAAGTCTAGTATATGATGTATTTGAGCAGCAATGGTTTTAGCAGTTGTTTCCCCTACAAATCTAATACCTAATGCATAAATGAGTCGGTATAGAGGCTGTGTTTTGGAGGCTTCAATGGCTGCTTGTAAATTGTCGATACTCTTTTTACCAAAGCCCTCGAGTGTGCCTAATTTTGAAAAATCGAGGGTATATAACTGAGGGATATTTTCCAAAAATCCAAGCGCATAAAATTTACGAATATTCGCCTCTCCAAAACTTTTAATATCCATCGCATCCTTACTTACGTAATGGATCATTTTTTCTACAATCTGTGCTTTACAACTAGGACTATTACATCTCCAAACTGCTTCTGCTTCTTCTTTTTCTAAGGGGAAGTCACAAATAGGACAAGAGGTAGGGAAAGAGATAATTTTTTCATCTCCTTTTCTTAGTGTTGCGATGGATTGTACAATTTGTGGAATAACATCACCGGCTCTTTCAATGATAACAGTATCGCCTAAACGTAAATCTTTTTCTTTTATATATTCTTCGTTATGCATGGATATACTTGACACTGTAACACCACCAATAGCTACTGCTTTTAATTTAGCGACAGGGGTAACAGCGCCAGTTCGACCCACTTGAAATTCTACATTTTCTAAAATAGTGGTTGCTTGTCTTGCTTTAAATTTATAAGCAATGGCCCATCTAGGATGATGTGAGGTCATGCCTAATTTTTCCTGTAATGCAAAATCGTTTACTTTAATTACTAAACCGTCTATTTCATAAGGCAAACTATCTCTTTGTGATTCAAATTCATTACAAAATTGTATTACGGCTTCTATATTCTTAAACTCTTTTTTCTCTTTCTGTGGCGATCTCAAACCCATATTCCATAATAGTTCGAGCGATCCACTATGCGTTTTTAATAGTTCAGGAACAGGGGCTCCTTTTTTTAGTTGATAATAACTTATATGATATATGAATGCATCTAAATTCCGTTCAGCTACTTCAGTGGAATCTTTCATTCTTAAACTACCCGCTGCAGCATTACGAGGGTTGGCTAAAGAAGATAATTGTTTTTCGGCAAGCTTTTTATTAAACTCGTTAAAAGCCTGTTTACTCATAATCACTTCTCCTCTAATTTCCATTTGTGTTATACCATAACTGGCCAAGGGAATGCTTAAAGGGATCGATCTTATTTGTTTAATATTCGTAGTAATATCTTCTCCTGCGACACCATCACCTCTTGTACAGGCACGCACTAAAATATCATTTTCATAAATGAGGGAAATACTGGCTCCATCAAATTTTGGCTCCACACAATAATGAATAGCGTCAAGCTCGGCACCTTCTTTGGCTTTACGGTCAAAGTCGGCTAGGTCTTCAGCATTGTAGCTATTTTCCAAGCTTAACATGGGCACTAAATGTGCTTTGGTTTCAAAAGAGTTTTGGAGACTACTTCCAACACGTTGACTAGGAGAATCGGTAGTTATTAAAGATGGGTTAGCCTTCTCGATTTTTAATAATGCTTGATATAGGGTGTCATATTCAAAATCACTAATTAAAGGGCTGGCTAAAATATAATATTGATATTCATGAAATTTTAACACCGAACGCAGTGAATCTAGTTGTATGCTAGCTGGGTTCTGTAAGAAACTTTTCGTAATATTTTGAAGATCCAGTATTTGTGTCTTTGTATACATGCTTGAAAATGTCTGCTAAAATACAAATTGTTTTATTCTTTTATTTCGTATTTTGCTAAGGATTGATTTATTTACGATTGCTTATGCTTAAAGATGCCGCTGAATTAGTAAAGTCTTATCCACGGGTACCCTTAACGGTGGATTGTGTGATTTTAGGTTTTATTGACAATTCCTTAAAAGTATTACTTATTAAAAGTGATCTGCCTTTGTATCATGGTCAATTATCACTTTTAGGAGACAATGTACATGCAGAGGAAGATTTGGATACTGCCGCCAACAGAGTGCTAAAAGAGAGAACAGGAATGGCCAATGTGTATTTGGAACAAGTGCATACTTTTAGCAAGCCCGATCGTCATCCGGGTGGCAGAGTGGTTACAACCGTATATGCCTCTTTATTAGATACAAAACATCATGCTTTGCTGATTCATGACAATGAACTTAAATGGCATTCCGTAAACCAGATTCAGGGAATGGCATTTGATCATAAAATAATTTTAGACTTTTGTTTTCAATGGTTGCAAAAGCGGATACAAGAACACCCTTTGGCCTTTAATTTATTGCCTGTAAAATTTTCTTTAAGACAATTGCAAAATGTATATGAGGCCATTTTGAATGTCAAACTAGACCGACGTAATTTTAGAAAGAAATTTGCTGCTATGGGATTCCTGCAAGATACGAGTGAAATGGAGACCCTTGTAACACATCGTCCAGGAAAATTGTACTCTTTTGACTTTGTTTCCTATGAACAAAAGAAGAAGAACTTTATGGGGATAGATTTTTAAAAAATGCCCGCTCTTCCTTATTATTTAATACCTTTATCCATTAATAAACAGGGATAATTATGCTTCAATCAATGACAGGCTATGGAAGGGCCGAGACCAATTTTAAAGACAAAACATTTTTAATAGAAGTAAAGTCTTTAAATGGTAAACAATTTGATCTACGATTAAACATACCTTCTTTATTAAAGCCATACGAAGTTGAAATTCGTAATAAATTAAATGAATGTTTACAGAGAGGAAGTGTGGAATGCACCATCAGTGTAAAATCTAATGGAGTGAGTAAGCCGGTAAGTATAAATACTGCATTAGCAAAATCTTATTACGCCCCAATTATTGAATTAGCCAATGAATTAGGCATCGAAAAAGAAAATATTTTAAGTACACTTTTAAAGCTTCCCGACGTGGTATCCTCTAACAGTGAGGTTTTAACCGAAGAAGAATGGAAAGCAATTGCCGATTTATTAGGTATTGCTATTGAGCATTTAATAAAGCACAGAACTGAAGAAGGGAAATCGATCGAAAAAGATTTATTAGAAAGAGTAGCAGCCATTGAGGGGCAACAAGAAGTAATTGCTGTTCATGAACCTGCACGCAGAACAAAAGTTAAAGAAGGTCTTATAAAATTATTAGAGCAACATGTAGGTGCCGATAAATATGATACTAATAGATTAGAGCAAGAACTTATTTATTATATCGAAAAAATTGATATTTCGGAAGAGAAGGTAAGACTCACTAATCATTGTGTTTATTTTAAAGAGGTGTTAAAGGATAAAGAATCTTCGAAGGGCAAGAAGCTTTCCTTTATTTTACAAGAAATGGGAAGAGAGATAAATACAACTGGATCAAAGGCCAATGATATGGAGATTCAAAAAGCGGTAATCTTAATGAAAGATGAACTAGAAAAAGCAAAAGAGCAAATTTTAAATGTTTTATAGATGAAGGCGCAAAAAATAAATTCATTCTTTTTATTTTTTATGTTGACAATAGGAATAATATCTTGTCAAACTTTCCAGTTGTATGAGCAAAGCACCCTTTATCCAGATCATAAATGGTCGAGTAATCAAATAAATAGCTACCATTTTAACATTACAGATACCAATAGCTTATATAAGGTATTCTTTGTTATAAGGCATCATAATGCCTACCATTACAAAAATATTTGGATTGATTTAGAACAAAAACATGTAGGAGATTCTACCGAGAAGCATTCCTTAAATTTAAGCTTAGCAGATGATGAAAAAGGGTGGCAAGGAGTTGGAATGGATGATATTTACGACCAACGTATACCCATTAATGCGGCACCCATTAAACTTAAAATGGGAGAATATATCTTTTCCATGCATCATACCATGAGAGAAGATCCGCTCGATAATATCTTAGCCACTGGCATAAGGGTTGAAAAAGTAAAAAGATAATGCTATCTAAATTTAATAAACTTCAAATTATTCGAGTTGTTTATTGGTTATTCTTAACCTATATGGTGGCTGCTTTTATTTGGTGGTATATTTCGCTTGTTAAACAAAGCGATCAAATCGCAGAAGTTCAATTTAATTCTTTACAAACAAATGATCCAGCATTAACTGCTAAAGTAAAATCAATACAAAATTTTCAACTTCGCAAAAACAAACAATACATTGGCGAAGGGTTAACATTTTTGTTCTTGTTTTTAGTAGGGGCTATTTATGTGTACCGCTCATTGGTAAAACAACTACGTTATTCTAATCAGCAGCAAAATTTTATGATGGCAGTTACACATGAGCTTAAAACGCCCATCGCTATTACACAATTAAATTTAGAAACCCTACTAAAGAGAAATTTAGAAGAATCCCAACAAAAAAGTATTTTACAAGTATCCCTACAAGAAACAAAACGTTTAGATTATTTGTGTAATAATATTTTGTTGGCTTCTCAAATTGATATGGGTAATTATAAGGCCAATATACAAGTAGTAGATTGTACGGCAATCATACATAGTTTGGTTACTCAGCTAAAATCTAGCATGCCACATCGAAAAATTAATACAAGCATAGATAATGATATTTTTATAAAAGGGGAGCCAGTGCTTATACAATTATTAGTAAATAATTTATTGGATAATGCTATTAAGTACTCTGCCTCTGATACCGATATAGATGTTTGTTTACAACAGCAAGAACATAAAGTGGTATTAATGATTAAAGATCAGGGAGTAGGTGTCCCACTTGAAGAAAGTCATAAAATTTTTGAAAAATTTTATCGAGTTGGTTCTGAATTTTCAAGATCTACCAAAGGTACCGGGCTAGGCCTTTATTTATGTAAGCGAATTGCCGACTTACATAATGCACAATTATCGGTTGCTGCTAATTCTCCAGTAGGCAGTATTTTTACCTTTACCTATTATGTTTCATAAGTATGGCTAACAATTCTATATTACTTGTTGAAGATGAAGTGCATTTACATGATGCTTTAAAACTTAATTTAACAATGGAAGGGTATGAAGTTAGTTCGGCCTATGATGGAATAGAAGCGCTTCATAAAATGGAGCAAGGTTATTTTGATTTAATTATTTTAGATGTAATGTTGCCTTCTTTGGATGGGTATTCTATTACCGAAATGCAACGTTTAAAAAACAATCATACCCCTATATTAATTTTAAGTGCAAAAAATACAAGTGCTAATAAAATACAGGGCTTAAAACTTGGTGCGGATGATTATATGACAAAGCCTTTTAATTTAGAAGAGCTTTTATTAAGAGTGGCCAAGCTCATTCAAAAATCTGCTCCATTAAATACTACTACAAGCCAAGAATTATTTACTTTTTCTGGACATCAGATTAATTTTAATGCTTTACAAGCTACCACTGCTCAAGGGGAACTCGTTAACTTAACCCCAAAGGAAGCCTTATTATTAAAACTTTTGATCGAACATAAAAATACTGTAGTTACTAGGGAGCGTATTTTACAAATGGTATGGGGTTATAGTGTTTTTCCTAATACGCGTACTATCGATAATTTTATTCTCAATTTTAGAAAATATTTTGAATTAGATTCAAAGAACCCTAAGCATTTTATTTCTATACGAGCAGTGGGCTATAAATTCCAAGAATAAGCATTATTTGTACAATCTTTCCCCCTTTTTGGCGTTATAGAAGGTAGTTTAAATGCTATCTATGTCATTGAGTACGATTCAAGATTTTTTAGAACCTGTTAATTTAGACCTTCTCTCTAATGACGAAGGCTATAGGGATACTCAATTAGGTAAACATATCAAGGTGAACCAGGGCCAATTACCAGATATATCCGATGTAGACATGGTAATCATAGGTGCAGGGGAATGTAGAGGAGCGGGTTTTGCTTTGAATGGCCACAAAGCGGCAGATGCAATAAGATCGGCTTTATATAATTTATATTATTGGCATGTACAGGTTAATATCGCAGATATTGGTAATGTAAAATTGGGACAAAGCATCGGTGATAGTTATGCCGCATTAAGAACAGTTATTTCTGAACTTATTTTACAAAACAAAAAAGTTGTGATTATTGGCGGTTCTCATGATTTAACCTTAGCCCAATATCATTCCTATACTTCTATACCCACCTTGGTGAATGCAGTGGTGGCAGATGCTAAAATTGATCTCGATTTAGAAGCAAGGCTTCCTTCGGATCATTTTTTAGAAGAACTTTTTACTGGCCTACCCAATCATTTAAACCATTATGCACATATAGGATTCCAGAGTTATTTTATGCATCCCCATATGTTAGAAACCATTGATAAATTAAGATTTGATTGTTTTAGATTAGGGGTAGTGCGTGAGAGCATAGAAGAAATGGAGCCAGTGATAAGAGATTCACATTTAATGAGTTTTGATATTAGTGCCATACAAAATGCACAAGCACCTGCCAATTTAATAACCCCTAATGGTTTTAATGGGGAGGAAGCTTGTGTGCTAATGCAATACGCAGGCATGAGTTGGAAAACTAGTACGATTGGTCTTTTTGGCTATCAAGCCGAGCTAGATCAAAATGGCTTAACAGCTATCCAAATGGCACAAATGATTTGGTATATTATTGATGGGATACAAAAAGGTAAAAAAGAATCTCCTTTAACAGATACTGATCGATTCAAAGAGTTTCATATAGCTTTTACAGATATTGATACTAAATTCATGCAAAGTAAAAGTACGGGTAGATGGTGGATGCAATTACATAATCAGGACTGGTGTCCTTGTAGTTATAAAGATTATTTAGTAGCTTCCAATAACGAAATCCCAGAAAGATGGCTAAGAGCATTAGAACGAGAATAAATAAGTCAGTATCTTATTTCCCAATTTTATTTGTAGCAGTTTTGTTTTTGATGAGTGCTTGTACAGCACCTAAAAAAGTATTAATGGCAGAAGCTCCCTTACAAGGCGCTCACATTGGTATTGCCGTATTTAATGAAAATACCCATCAATGGGTAGATCGATATCAAAGTGATAAATATTTTACACCCGCTAGTAATACCAAAATTATATCTTGCTACTTGGGTATGAAATATTTGAGCGATAGTTTGCCAGGATGGAGACTCGCTGAAACAGCCGATTCTATTTTCTTATTACCCTTGGGAGATCCTAGTTTCTTACATCCCGATTTTTCGTTTCAGCCAATTGTGTCTTTAATTGCTCATACCCAAAAACAAGTTGTTTTATGTACCCCCACTCAACCAGACGCGTTTGCTTCTTTTGGAAAGGGGTGGTCTTGGGATGACTTTGCCGAAGATTATCAACCTGAAAGAGCAAGATTTAATATTTATGGAAATGTTTTAACAGTTGCTAAAGCTAAAGAAGGCTATACGGTTAAGCCTTCTTTGTTAGTTAAAGGGACAACACAACCAAGTATCCAAACTATTTGGAGCAGAGATAGATATCAGAATCGTTTTTATGCCACTACAAAGGTAAATACTGATGCTACGGAAACCCAGCAACAAATACCTTTTATTACGGATCCTGAGCTTACTCTTGCTAAACAACTATTAGAAGATACTTTACATCCAACACTTCCTATTGCTATTCAACATGGCTTTGATTTTGCCAATAGCCGAATTGTAAAAACAGTGGCAACAGATAGTTTACTTAAAATAATGATGAACCGAAGCGATAATTTTTTTGCAGAGCAAATGTTATTAATGACATCGGAGAAGCTTTTAGGAACTATCGATGAAGACAAAATCATAGACACTTTATTAAAAACTGATTTTTCCTTTTATCCGCAAAAACCACAGTGGGCAGATGGAAGCGGCTTAAGTCGTTTTAACTTAATGACACCAGAAAACTATGTGGCCTTATTACAAAAAATGGAGTCTGAATATAGTCTAGAGAGAATCAAAGGCATTTTTGCCCAAGGCGGAAAAGGATCTTTATCTGGTTATTATAAAAATATTCCCGGAGTATTATATGCTAAAACAGGCACCCTAGGTAATCGTATCGCATTTAGTGGGTATATTATTACCCATAAAGGCACCCACTTAACCTTTTCTGTATTAATAGAAAATCATCTTAGTCCAAGAACTTATCCTGTTCGTCATGCTGTAGAGAATTACTTAACTAGCATTATGAAAAAGTATTAAATCTTGGTAAATAAACTATCTAAGTAGTTTTCCGAAAACTCGATATAGGTGGGCGCACCACTGGCGGTAATCTGAGGTGTATCGCAATTTAATAGATCCGAAATTAAAGTATGCATTTCGGTTTGTGATAAGCTTTGCCCTGCTTTTATAGCCATTTGACGGGCTAAACAACGATTTAGTTTTTCTCTTTTACTAAATTTAATGTCGCCGCTAAAATGTTTAAACTGCTCTAATAAAAGTTCAATGGCATTTTTTTCATTTCCAGCCATTACATCGGCAGGTATACCTTGAATGATAAAACTACTTTGTCCAAAAGGTTCAATTTCGTATCCAATGACAGCTAAGTCTTCTTTCATTTCATCTAATAAAACGGCATCCGATGCGCTAAGTTCCAATACTACTGGGAATAAACTTTTTTGCGTAGCATGAGGATGTGCACTTGCTTGTTGATACTTCTCGTACAAAACTCTTTCGTGAGAAAGCTGTTGATGAAACAGCACATAGCCTCCTCCAGCAGGGGCAACGATATAAGTGTTATTGATTTGAATTAAAGCGGCTTCTTGTTTAATTTGAATACCTTCTTTTTCTTGGTATAAGCCCATGGAGGAGGACTTTACAATAAATGAAGGTTCTTCGGCAGCAGGTATTTCGGTAAAAAAACTTTTCCAATCTTGCTTTTCGGCATGACTTGTTTTAGCAATAAAATGAGCCTGATTTTTTTGTGTGAAACCTGCATACAAGGAACTGCTTGCGGTGGCTGTTTTTTGATCCTCTGTTAAGGGCTTTTGAACAGCCTCTAGTTGTTGAATATTGGCATCCAATGAAAAATCCAAGGAAGGTGCGATACTAAATTGAGCTAAAGCATGTTTTACGGCAGCTTGTACAAAAGCATAAATAATTTTATCGTCCTCGAATTTAATTTCTTGTTTTGTAGGGTGCACATTTATATCTACTTGAGAAGGGTCTACATCGATATATAAAATGTAACTCGGAAAATTTTCTTTAGGAATTAATCCATCAAATGCATTGGCTACAGCATGATGTAAATAGGCGCTTTTAATAAATCGACGATTTACAAAAAAGTATTGGTCTGATCTAGTTTTCTTTGCTGTCTCAGGTTTTCCTACAAATCCACTGATATTTAAATAGTCGGTATGTTCACCTACGGTAACTAATTTTGATGAATAAGTGTTGCCTAAAACATGAATAGCTCTTTGCTTAAAACTTCCGGCCTCCCAATGAAAAACATCCTGGCCATTATGAATAAAACTAAAGTAGATTTCAGGAAACGCCAGTGCAACCCTTGTAAATTCTTCGATGATATGTTTTAATTCGGCTGAATTACTTTTTAAAAAATTTCTGCGCGCTGGTACATTAAAGAATAAATTCTTCATGCTTATATTGGTGCCTACCGGACAAGCAGTTGGGGATGTGGCCACTACCTCACTATTTTCCATATCTACACTGGTGCCTAATTCATCCTCCGCTCTTCTGGTTTTTAAGTTCACTTGAGCTACCGCCGCAATAGAAGCAAGTGCTTCACCTCTAAAACCCATCGTTCTAATTTGAAACAAATCATCAATGGTACTAATTTTACTTGTGGCATGTCTGGCAAATGCATTTTGGGCATCTATTGGACTCATTCCCTTACCATTATCAATTACCTGGACAAGGGCCTTGCCAGCATCATTTATGATAAGTTTAATTTCTGTAGCCCCAGCATCTACCGCATTTTCCAATAGCTCTTTTACAGCACTTGCGGGTCTTTGAATAACCTCGCCGGCCGCAATTTGATTGGCAATGTGATCGGGTAATAAATGTATGGTTTCGGCCACTTTTTAAATCTTTTAGAAGTGTGTAAAAGTAGTAAATTTGCCACTTAAAATCTCAACTTATGCCAAGATCGGCCGACATTCAAAAATTAGCCCACCAGTACCTACCAGCTCAGTTTACTTTGACCGATTGGGATAGTTTAGTACCCTTTTTTGACGAACTCATCAACCGACCTATAGAAAGCAAAGAGGCGCTTGAAAAATGGTTACTAGACCTGAGTGAATTGGAGGCATTTGTGAGTGAAGACGCATGTTGGAGACAAATTAAAATGACTTGTGATACCACCGATAAAAGCTTAGAGGATGCATTTACTTATTTCTGTATGGAAATTCAACCTAAAATGCAACCCTATGCCGATGCCCTTAATAAAAAATTAATCGCTTCTCCATTTACTCAAGAGTTGGATCAAGCCACTTATTATACTTACTTAAGATCGGTTAAAAAAAGCATTGATCTTTTTAGAACAGAAAATATTCCAATTCAAGCTGAGTTAAGTGTATTGCAACAACAGTATGGCACTATTGCAGGTAAAATGACCATTGAAATGGAAGGTCAAGAATATACATTGCAACAAGCCGCGAAATTTTTAGAGCATGAAAGTAGAGCCGTAAGAGAAGAAGCTTATCGAAAAATTCAAGATCGTCGCTTACAGGATAAATCAGAGATGCATGATTTATTTTCCACCTTAATTCAAAAAAGACATCAGGTGGCGGTAAATGCCGGGTTTAAAAATTATCGCGATTATAAATTTGCCGAACTAGGCAGGTTTGATTATACTAAAGAAGATTGTTTTCAATTTCATGAAGCAGTAAAATTACATGTGCTTCCTTTAATTGATAAAATATATGCAAGAAAGAAAAATAAATTGGGCTTAGCTATTTTAAAGCCTTGGGATACCGAGGCCGAACCTGCTGGCACAAAGCCTTTGAGACCTTTCACTGATGGGAAAGATTTATATGAAAAATCGGTAGCTTGTTTTGAAAAACTAAATCCTTTTTTTGCCGACTGTTTAAAAAAGATGAATGAACTACAGCATTTTGATTTAGAAAGTCGCAAAGGGAAAGCGCCAGGTGGATACAATTGTCCATTAGCCGAATCGGGAGCTCCTTTTATTTTCATGAATGCAGCTGGACAAATGAGTGATGTAACTACTATGGTTCATGAAGGTGGTCACGCCATTCATTCTTTTTTAGCACATCCGTTATCACTAAGTGCATTTAAAGAATATCCAATGGAGATTGCAGAAGTAGCAAGTATGTCTATGGAATTATTTTCGATGAATCATTGGCAATCTTTTTTTAGCAATCCTGAAGATTTAAAGCGTGCACAAGAACATCAATTAGAAAGAACCATTACCATATTTCCTTGGATCGCTATCATAGATAAATTTCAGCATTGGGTGTACGAAAATCCTACACACACCGTTGAACAAAGAACAAATGAGTGGTTGTTGATCTTAAAAGAATTTTCTACAACTAGTATTGATTACAGTGGATTAGAAGCTTATCGTGAAATTGGTTGGCAAAGGCAACTGCATCTTTTTGAAGTTCCTTTTTATTACATCGAATATGGTATTGCACAATTGGGAGCCATTGGTATGTGGATGCAGTATCAACAAAATCCAACCCAAGCGCTAGAAAACTATATGAATGCTTTAGCTTTAGGCGGTACTAAAACTTTACCCGAATTATATAAAACCGCTGGCCTGCAATTTGATTTTTCTCCCGCTTATGTTAAAAATTTAATGGATTTCACCAACCAAGAATTAGAAAAATTGTTTGTTTAAAAATCTCAAGTATGAAAAAAATATTTTTTGTTGCCTTATTGTTTACAACTGCTACTGTATTTGCACAGACACCTAAAACAGCTGCTGCTGCAGGCCATGCTAATGATGCAAAAAGCGATCCTTCTATGCCTACTTATTTAGTGGATGGAGTGGAAACCCCTTATGCTAAAGTGGTAAAAATTAATACTACCTTAATTGAATCAATGAATGTATATAAAGGGCCAGAAGCGATTGCAAAATTTGGCGCCAAATACAAACACGGTCTTGTGTTATTGAAATTAAAAAAAGCGGGCACTAAAAAATAACTTACCCATTAGAAGGGCCATTATTTCTTGGCTCATTATTACGGGATCCGTTATTGTTGGGTCTAGGTCCATTGTTTCTCGGTCCGTTGGGTCTAGGTCCATTGTTTCTTGGCCCTTGGTTATTAGGTCTCGGCCCGTTATTATTAAATCCTCTTTGTTGATCTCTTTTACGACGATCATTTTTCTCTAATGTCCTTAAGCTAATTTGACCCACTACATCAACAAAAGAGGGCTCTACCTCTTTTGGTTTGCCACTGGTTACTTCAACCGCTTGTAATTCATCCACCACTGTTCCTTGTTGGTTTAAACGTTTAATTTCTTTTACACGTTCAATCGTTAATGGATAGTGTTTAGTATTATTAGGCAGCGTGTACCACATTAGGTTTTTGAAAATATCTTTCTTAATTAAGAAAGCTGTTCCCATAGCCGTTTGTAAATTATCGGCATAGTCGGGGAATGCTTGTAATGCGTCTAAATAAGTATCCAGCTCAAAATTTAAACAACATTTTAAGCGACCACATTGACCACTTAATTTTGTTTGATTGATGGATAAGTTTTGATAGCGAGCAGCAGTGGTGTTTACACTTTTGAAATCATGTAACCAAGTGCTACAACAAAGTTCTCTTCCACAACTTCCAATACCACCTAATTTTGCTGCTTCTTGTCTAATTCCGATTTGACGCATCTCCACTTTTACTTTAAATTCTCCAGCAAATATTCTGATAAGTTCTCTAAAGTCGATACGATCGTCGGCTGTATAAAAGAAAGTCGCTTTTTTGCCATCTGCCTGAATTTCCACTTCACTTAGTTTCATGGCCAGTTTTAGGTGGGTTGCATGAGTTCGGCTTCTTGCTAAAATATCGGCTTCTCTTGATTTGCTAATTTTGAAAGTTTCAATTTCACGGTCTGCGGAAGGGCGTAAAATCTTTTTCATATCAGGGTTAAATTCATCTACCCCGCGTTTTTTTAGTTGAACTCTTACCAATTCACCGGTAAGGGATACTTCGCCAAGGTCATAACCATTAATACCTTCAACGGTTACATAATCACCTTTTTCGAATTGCTGTAAAGTTGTATTTCTGAAAAATTCTTTTCGGCTGCCTTGTTTAAAGCTTACTTCAACCACCTTACATTGACTATCCATATCATCGATAGGTAAGTCTCTAAGCCAATCGTGAACATTTAATCTGTTGCAAGCCCCAGAGCTACAACCGCCATTACTTTTGCAGCCTCCTGGTTTCCCAGTTCCGCAGGATCCACATCCCATATATTGTTAGTTCAAACTGTTAATGAATAAAAATGCCAGCCTTGCCCCCATCTGAAAATACCACACTGGGCCTTAGGCTTCTGTCAAAATTAAGGTTTTGTTCTGAATGATGTGGTAGAACTTGATGCCCAAGGCCATAAAGAGCATTTTTGGGTTGGCATTCCGCTCAATATGGTAAACAGCCTTATCCAATTCTTCTATTAAGGCCTCCATTTGCCCTACACCCGCTATTTTATTGATTCTGAGTGCAAAATCCTTTAAACTAGGGTCTAAAGCTAGCTCATTACCTAAAACTTTTATTCGAATACTTTGCTCTATAAGATGATTAAAATACTTTAAAAATTGCTTTTGCGGCTCTCTACCCATTTTACTCATTTCATCCACCCATTTAAGCTGGGCAAGGGGGCCACCCTTTAAAATAGCATTTAGCCATTCTCTAATTTGAGTAAGATGGTCTGCGTCACTATGTTGGATGAGGTGTAAGGCTTCTCTATAATTACCATCCGAAATGGCGGCAATTTGAGCTGCTTTTTCGGGATCAAGTTGCGCATTTCTTACCAATGCCTCTTCAATCTCGGAACTACTTAAACGTGGCACTTTAATATATTGACAGCGACTTAGTATGGTTGGCAAAATATTTTCTTCTGAACTAGCTACTAATAAGAAGATAGTGTTATCTGGGGGCTCTTCGATAAGCTTTAGTAATTTATTACCTTCTTTTCCTAAATATTCTGGCATCCAAATAACCAGCACTTTAAAAGCACTTTCGAAACTTTTAAAAGACAGTTTTTTTATAATCTCAGCACATTCGTCGGCACTTATATTTCCTTGTTTGTTTTCTGCATTGATGGATTGTAGCCAATCAAATACATTGCCATAAGGGTAGCCGTTTATAAAGCTCCGCCACTCTTCGATAAAATTGGCGCTTATATTTTTTTTGCCTCCTTTTTCAAGTGTTATACTTGGAAAAGAAAAATGCAAATCGGGGTGCATTAACTGACTTGCTCTATGATAAGCAGGTAGGGTTTCAATTTCGTCGGGACTATAAATAGTGGGAGTTACAGGGCTGGGGGGCGCACCAAATAAATCGGCTGAGGCCTCCTTTTCATTATTGGGAAGGCTAACAATATACTGCGCAAAAGCAATGGCCAAGGGCAATGCCCCTGATCCTTCAGGCCCTACAAACAATAAAGCATGACTCAGCCTTTGATGCTGAACCATCTCTATTAATTGTTGCTTAAGTTTTTCTTGTCCAATTACCTCCTTTAGTAACATGTAGCGAAGATAATGGATAGTTGAACAAGCCGATTACTTTAGTTGAGACAAAATTTGATCACTATCAGGTTTTACATTGCTTGGATAATAAGCAATCATTTTACCATTTTCGTCTAACAAAAATTTATTAAAATTCCAGCTAATACTAGCATCCAATATGCCGTTTTTTGCCTTTTGAGTAAGCCACTGATAAATAGCTGCTGTATTTTCACCTTTTACATCAATTTTGTCGGCTAGAGGGAAAGTAACGCCGTAATTCTTTTTACAAAAACTTACAATTTCTTCGTTGGTTCCTGGCTCTTGCCCACCAAATTGATTACATGGAAATCCAATAATCACTAATTTATCCTTGTATTGCTCGTATACTTTTTCGAGACCTTCGTATTGTGGGGTATAACCACATTTACTGGCTGTGTTAACCACTAATATTTTCTTGCCTTTGAAGCTCGCAAAATCAATTTGCTTACCATCAATGCTTTTAACTTTAAAACTATGTATGCTTTGAGCATTTACGAACAAAGTACACATCATTAATAATAAACTAGCTACTATTTTCATTGGGAATTATTTTATATTACAATATAACCAATTTTTTTAAAAAAGGTTGACTAGATAGTATAGGCGGCTGTAGCAAAGCTAATGGAGGAAGGCTTGGCTGCTACTAAACACAGAAAAGCAGCTTCTAGTGTAGCACCTGTGGTGATTATATCGTCAACAACCAATATATGTTTCCCCTTAATTTGTTTTTGGGTATCAAGTTCAAAAACATTGTCTCGAATATTTTCCCTTTGCAATCGATTTTGGAGGGTTTGCGTGGGGGTAGCTTTATTTTTTTTCATACAATCCTGGATACTTAAATGAGGCAGAATTTTTTGAATTCCAATGCATAAAAGTAAGGATTGATTGTAGGTTCTTTTTTTACTTTTTTGTTTAGTAATGGGAATTGGTACTAAATAATCAATGTATTGCATAGGAGCAGATTTTTGAATGGCGATACCCATTAATTCTCCTAAATGTAAACCAGCTGTTTTGTTTTGTTGATATTTTAGACCCATAATTATTTTTTGCACTAAGCTTTCCTTGGTGAAAAATAAAAGTGAGGCAGCCACTTGGCAATCCACTCTTCCCCAAAATATTTTCTCCACTTCGTTTTCTTTTATTTCAAAAAATCCGGTATGGGGCAATGATTTTATGCATTCATCACATAGTATATGCTCTTTGACTATGGTATCTAGTCCACAGCCTAAACAAATATGGGGGTAAAAAAGATGTTTAAAAGAATCAAGATATTCTTTAGTGTAGGAAAATACCTTGCGCCACATTAAAAGAAAAGACGATAAGCCTCGTCCACTCTTTCAATAGGAATAATTTGTATGCTATGCTTTTTGGGTTCGATACCTTTTTGATTAAAGCTCGAAATATATATTTTTTCAAAACCCAATTTCTCAGCTTCTGCTATTCTTTGCTGAATTCTATTTACAGCTCTTATCTCCCCATTAAGTCCAACTTCGCCTGCAAAACAAATGCCCTGTGGCAAACAAATATCTTCATAGGAGGAAAGCAAAGAAAGTATAATAGCTAAGTCTAAAGAAGGGTCTTCTATTTTTAATCCACCTGCAATATTTACAAACACATCCTTCATGCCAAAAGCAAAGCCACCTCTTTTTTCTAAAACTGCTAATAGTAATTGCAATCTTCTTAAATCAAAACCGGTAACAGTTCTTTGAGGAGTTCCATAAACGCTTTGAGTGACTAATGCTTGCACTTCGATTAGCAAGGGGCGCATGCCTTCCATAGAGGCGGCAATAGTGCTACCACTTAAGGATTCATTTCTTTGTGCAATTAAAAAAGCAGAAGGGTTGGTTACCACTTTCATGCCTTCGCCAGTCATTTCGTAAATACCTAATTCACTAGTACTCCCAAATCTATTTTTGAGTGTTCGCAACATGCGATAAGCATAATGTCGATCTCCTTCGAATTGCAATACAGTGTCAACCATATGTTCTAAAATTTTAGGTCCTGCTATGGTACCTTCTTTAGTGATATGGCCTATAAGGAAAACAGGAGTGCCAGTTTCTTTAGCAAAGCGTTGAAACTCTGCTGCAGTTTGTTTAATCTGCGAAACACTACCTGCTGCCGCTTCGATCAAATTGGATTCAAGCGTTTGTATAGAGTCCACAATTACAACAGTAGGCTTTAATTTTTTAACGGCCTTAAAAATTTGCTGTGTATGAGTTTCAGTAAGTAAGTAAAAATTTTCATTGCTAATTTGTAAACGATCGGCACGCATTTTTATTTGCTGAATACTTTCTTCTCCACTGATGTATAAAACCACTTGGTCTTTCATCATCAATCCTTGTTGTAAAAACAAAGTACTTTTTCCTATACCAGGTTCTCCTGCTACAAGTACGATAGAGCCTAATACTATACCGCCTCCTAAAACTCTATTTAATTCGAAGTCGGCACTTGAAATTCTTTTTTCGGATTGACTATTAACTTCATTAATCGAAATTACTTCGGTTCCTTTTTGTTGTGCAGTGTATCCTTCCCAACCTTCCGATTTTTTCTCCCCCTTTTCCACTAATTCTTCAGTAAAAGTATTCCACTCATTACAAGCAGGACACTTACCAGCCCACTTAGCCGATTCATAACCACAGTTATTACAAAAGAAAGAGGATTTGGATTTGCTCATACCATTTACTTAATTAACTACAATTTAATCTCTTCTTGTTGCTCGTCCAAAAACTTATATTCCACCAAGTGACTTGTATTAGAAGCTTGAGAACTAAGTTTAATCTTATACTTTTTTCTCCAACCTTTAATGATACTATTAAAAATACCCTTGGTTAAATGTGAATGAATGATGGGGTGCACTAAAATCTGTAATTTATGATGACCATGGGTAGCTAAATAAGCTAGTTTCTTTTCCATTTCATCTTCTAATAATAAGGTAGAAGTTATTTTACCTGTGCCTGAACAAGCAGGACAATCTTCAGAGGTATTAATATTCACCTCAGGTCTTATCCTTTGGCGGGTAGCTTGTAATAATCCAAATTTAGAAATAGGTAATACAGAATGTCTTGCACGGTCAGTTTTCATAAATCCTTCTAAGGCCTCTTGTACTTTTCTTTTGTTTTCAGGAAGTTTCATATCGATAAAATCGATAACAATAATACCACCAATATCTCTTAGCCTTAATTGACGAGCAATTTCTTCGGCCGCTTCCATATTAGTTTGTAATGCATTCTCTTCTTGGTTATTGCTTACACTTTTAAAACCACTATTAACATCAATTACATGCAAGGCTTCTGTGTGCTCTATGATTAAGTAAGCACCACTTGTAAGGTTAACTGTTTTGCCAAAAGATGATTTTACTTGTTTGGTAATTGCATATTGATCAAAAATAGATTGATCGCCTGTATGCAAACTTAAAATATTAGATTTTGCAGGAGCAATTCTTTGTAAGTAAGATAAAGTAATATCAAATATTTTTTTATCGTTTACTACTATCTTATTAAAATCCTCGCTCAATAAATCTCTTAAGATACTAGTGGTTTTACTTTCCTCACTCATAATACGCGTGGGAGGCACTGCACCTTTTAAATTAGATTGTATATTTTTCCAGTTCTCTACCAACGTCAATAAATCCTCGTGTAACTCAGCTGTAGATTTTCCTTCCGCAGCGGTTCTAACTATTACCCCAAAGTTTTTAGGCCTTATAGATTCCATCATTTTTTGAAGACGCTTACGCTCTTCGCCAGAATGTATTTTTTTAGAAACGGCTACAATTTCGTTGAAAGGGGTAAGTACAACAAAGCGTCCTGCTAATGAAATTTCACAAGTAAGTCTTGGTCCTTTAGCTGCAATCGGTTCTTTTAGAATTTGTACAAGCACATTGGGCTTGCCGCTTAGTACTTCACTTATTTTGCCAGTTTTAATAATTTCTGCAGCAGTTTGAAATTTCGAAAAATCAAAACTGTTGTCATTATTATTAACCGCCTCCTGCGTGTATTTGATAATGGATTTAACATAGGGGCTTAAATCGGTGTAATGCAAAAAAGCATCTTTCTCGAATCCAACATCTACAAATGCAGCGTTTAAACCAGGAATTATTTTCTTAACCTTTCCTAAATATAAATCACCCACAGCCCAACGAGTATCCATTTTCTCATTATGGATCTCTACCAATTTCTTGTCCTCTAATAAGGCAATTTCTACCCCATCAGCGGTACTATTTATTATTAAGTCTTTATTCACGTATAGCAACTTTTTTACAAACAGATACAAACACAATAAATGTGTAATACTGTTTAGTATGTTTTTTGAAACACTGCCACTTTACGAAGGAAGGTAAAAGGTAAAGTAAAGTTGCTAAGTAGATAAGTGGCGTGTAAGGGAAAAAATTACAAGCGTATTTTTTTAAATACGCTTGTAACAGAAGGGGAACTATTTGTTCTTCTTCTTATGACGATTTTTTCTTAAACGTTTTTTTCTTTTGTGCGTCGCAATTTTATGACGCTTTCTTTTTTTACCACAAGGCATGTCCGATAATTTTTGTTATAAAATGTTATTTCTTTAATTCTTTAATCCTTTGATCCAGCGCTTGTTTAGCTTCGGGGATGGAAACGATTTGTTTAACCTTCGTATACCATTCTATTGCTAATTTTTTTTGGTCGCTTAGTTCATAACATTCGGCAAGGTTAACCATTGCTTCGATATGATTAGGCTGTTCCTTTAACACGGCTAAAAAACGTTCAATAGCTTTTGCATATTGACCAGATTTTTTACCACCCAAGGCGAGTATCAATTGAGCGTAAGCGTTATGTGGATTTTTGTCCGCTACTTCTTTCACTTTTAAAATGCCCTGCATAGGATTGTCTGAAATATTTCCAAACAAATAGCAGGCACCTAAATTAATTTTTGCCGAGTCGTTATTGGGGTTGATAACCAATGCTTTTTCTAAAAGAACTTTTGCATTTCCAGCCATCCATGTTTGAAGTGCTGGTGGTGCATCCGGCGTTAATAAGTTATCTATCAACTGCTGGGCTGCAAAAGTGAGGCTTTTTTCAGAATTTTCCAACAAAGCAGCACTGTAAGTATAATATAGATATGGTTCGATCCTATGTACAGAGTCGGCCCAAAATTGACTTAAATTTTTATAGGCAAGTAAAGAATCAGCTATACTTTTTGATCTAGTTAGTTGATTTTCAATAGATAAGAGTGTAATTTTTTGGTTAGCAGAAAGCGCTGTTTTTGCCGATTCTAAGAGCGATTGGCTATTAATGGCTTGATTTTCAATTGACTTATTGTCATTCGAGCCTTCCTTTTTATTGGTTCTTGGAACAAAAAAGTATAAAATGGTGCAAATTATTACTCCAGCCGATAGGGCTATGAACTGTGGTTTCTTCAAAGTGAATCAATTTCCGACAAAGGTAATTACTTACGTTTGCTTTTCACCTCGTTTACGAATTCTTTTGCTGGTTTAAAAGCAGGAATAAAATGCTCAGGAATTTCAACCGCTATATTCTTTTTAATATTACGCCCAATTTTTGCGGCTCTTTTTTTAGTAATAAAGCTGCCAAAGCCACGTATATATATGTTTTGGCCGTTTGACAAGCTTTCTTTTACTTCCTTAAACATGGTTTCTAAGGTAACTAAAACATCTACCTTAGGTATTCCAGTTTTCTCAGAGATTTGATTGATGAGATCAGATTTTCTCATGAAGTTGATTTTTGGGGTTTCAGTCTTAAAAATAAATTAAATTTTATCTTTTTACAACTATATGTTGAATTATTTCTACATATTTCAACATAATTTTAAGCTAATATGTATAAAAATAATTAATATATAAATATTAAATAATGCATAATCGTCCATTTTTAACTTATTTTAATCATAATATGCTCATTTTTAGCCATTTTTGCCTCCAATGAGTACCCTTTTCACCCAAAAGCTATTAAAATGGAATAAGCGGTCCAATGATAGACCCATGCCTTGGAAAAATGAGAAGGATCCCTATAAAATATGGTTATCTGAGATCATTTTGCAACAAACTAGGGTGGAACAAGGTTGGTCCTATTATGAAAAATTTGTTCAAACTTATCCCACCATCTTCGACTTAGCAAAAGCGAAGGACGAAAAAGTTTTTAAATTATGGGAAGGTTTGGGGTATTATAATCGATGTAGAAATTTATTATTTACTGCTAGAGAAATTGTAAAACTATATGAGGGTATATTTCCTAATACTTACGAAAATTTATTGACTTTAAAAGGAGTAGGTCCTTATACCGCTGCTGCCATTGCCTCTTTTGCATTTAATTTACCCTATGCTGTTGTGGATGGCAATGTGTTTAGAGTATTTTCTAGATTTTATGGAATTCATACACCTATAGATACACCCAATGGCATACAAGAATTTAATAAAATTGCCGCTAATAATTTAGCCTTAAAAGAAGCGGGTATTTATAATCAATCTTTAATGGATTTTGGGGCAACTATATGCAAACCTATGGCACCATTGTGTTCTGTATGTGTGATGCAAAATAATTGTGTGGCTTTTGCCAAGCAAGAAGTGGGTCAGTTACCCATTAAACTAAAACAAATTCAGAAAAAAAATAGATACTTCGATTTTTTCTGTTTTAAGTATCAGGGCAAATGGTTGGTTCAACAAAGAGGGGAGGGTGATATTTGGTCTGGCCTGTATCAATTTTATTTGGCGGAACAACCTAAAATGATAAAAGCTAACGCATCATTGGTAAAGGAAATTTTAGAGGGTCAGCTATCCATTTCTCCCACTCTTTACAAATGCGTTAATCCAACTGAAGTGTATACTCAAACTTTAACGCATCAACAATTGAGTGTTCGTTTTTTCAAAGTGCAGCTTAGTAAAATACCTCCTTGTTTTACCAAGGCTCAATGGATAAGTAAGGCTTCTATGGCTAAGTTGCCTTTCCCTAAAATAATTAACCAATTTTTTAAGCATGAGGGCCTAGACTAGGATGGATATTTGTTTATAAAATGGTAACTTTCCATTCTAAAATAATCAATTTTGGAATATCACTCGGGTACATTGAATTGGGTTTTATTAATAGTACTTTTATTTTTTTCATTTGCCATAGCAGGATCTGAAGTGGCTTTTTTTTCACTTTCTTACAAGGACATTCAAGTTTTAAAAACTAAACAATTTAAACCTTTTCAGAGAATAGTATTGCTTTTAGAAAATCCTAAAAAGCTTTTAACGTCTATGTTAATAGCAAATAGTTTTATTAATATCTGTATTATATTAATCACCAATATCCTTATCGACCAAAACCTTAATTTCCAACAATTATCTGTTCCTGGCATTGAATTTTTAATAAAAGTTATTTTAGTTACATTATTGCTGTTATTTTTTGGCGAAATTTTGCCAAAAGTAATGGCTACTCAAAACAATATTCGATTTGCGCAAGATTTTGGAGGCATCATACAAGGCGTTTATTTTATTTTCTCAAAGCCTAGTGAATTAATGGTTCGCTATACTAATATTATAGAAAAAAGATTTGCGCAAAAAAATTTCGGGGTATCTTATAGTATGGAAGAGTTAGATCAGGCCATTGATTTAACCACTTCGGTACATCATCAAACACATGAAAAAAATATTTTAAAAGGCATAGTAAAATTTGGAAATATCTCGGTAAAACAAATTATGAAAACCAGATTGGATGTGCATGGCGTAGAGGAATCTATTGATTTTGCAGCATTAATGGAGCATATTAAGGAACATAATTATAGCAGATTCCCTGTATATAAAGAGGATTTAGATAGTATAGTGGGCATCATTCATACTAAGGATATTTTACCTCATATAAATGAGCCTGCAACTTTTAGTTGGGATACATTAATTCGTCCTGCTTTTTTTGTGCATGAGCAAAAAATGATTGAAGATTTATTGAAAGAGTTTCAGTTAAAACGAATTCATTTTGCAGTAGTTGTAGATGAATTTGGAGGTACTAGTGGTATTATTACTCTAGAAGATATTTTAGAAGAAATTGTGGGTGATATAAAAGACGAATTTGATGAAGAGGAAGCAATGATAAAAAAAATTGACGATTATCATTTTATTATTGAAGGCAAAACAGCAATTATTGATTTGTGTAATTATATTAATTTAGCAAACAATTATTTTGATGCAATAAAAGGCGAAAGTGATACCATTGCAGGGTTATTTCTAGAACTAGCTGGGGAATTTCCAATCTTACAACAAGTGGTAAAGTACAAGCAATTTAGTTTTACTGTTTTAGAAATTCAGAAAAATAGAATACATAAAATTCAATTGATTATTACCCCACAAATGGCAATTCCCGTTGAAAATGTATAAACTAATTTTTATTTTTATCCTCTTTTTTACGGCTTTAAATATGGCCTGTAATGAGCCTTATGTT
The DNA here is from genome assembly GCA_947452905.1 of Bacteroidota bacterium. Taxonomy (GTDB): domain Bacteria; phylum Bacteroidota; class Bacteroidia; order Chitinophagales; family Chitinophagaceae; genus Sediminibacterium. The sequence goes on from CANGEP010000005.1 coordinate 130,032, forward strand.
AACAAGAAAAATGGCTATCCTGCTCTAACATTTCCTGAAAAATCCTATCAACTTTTTGATAAAAAAGGGTATCCCTATCAATTCGAATATCCTACCTATGCTACTATCGATAATAATGTTAACTATTTTGGTGTCTCTAAAAAAGGGGATGCTTGGATAAACATTAATTTTCCCCAACAAGGAGCTACTTTGTATGTAAGTTATCGCCCTATCTCCCATAACCAATTAGACACATTAGTCGAAGATGCCTATAGATTTGTGAATAACCATAATACCATGGCAAACAGCATCGAAGATTCGGTTTTTACAAGTCCCCTAGGCGTGCATGGTGTCTTTTTTCATATAGGTGGCGATGTAGCTACCACTTATCAGTTTTATGTAACCGATTCTTCTAAGCATTTTTTTAGGGGAGCGCTTTATTTTGACACTACGCCTAATGAAGATTCTTTAGCCCCAATTAATGCTTTCTTATTTAAGGATTTGAAACATTTAGTAAATACATTTCGTTGGAAATAATTATATCTTTACCCTCTAATAATACCTATGATAATCATCGATAATGTACTAATAAGTGACCAAGTGGTAGAAGAACAATTTGTTTGTGATTTATCAAAATGCAAAGGAGGTTGTTGTGAAGACGGAGATGCTGGTGCCCCATTGGAAAATAAAGAAAAAGAGTACGTAAAAAAATATTATGACGTTGTAAAGCCTTATATGACTAAGCAAGGCATTAAAGAAATTGAACAAGTAGGGTATTTTTTATATGATCGTGAGTTTGGCTGGGTAACGCCCACTTTAAATGGCGAGATTTGCGCCTACGGATATAAGGATGAAAAAGGGATTATTAAATGCGCTTTTGAGCAAGCCTACAACGATGGCAAAACACCTTGGAAAAAGCCAATTAGTTGTCATCTGTTCCCCATTAAAATAACCAAGAGCAAGGCAGACCCAGGAGTTGAATATTTAAATTACGAACCTCGCGAAGATTTATGTAAAGCAGCCTGTTCCTTGGGTGTTAAATTAAAAGTGCCTGCTTATGTTTTTTTAAAAGAGTCTATCATTAGAAAATATGGAGAAACTTTTTACGAAACATTGGATGCTACCGCTAAACATTTAGAACAAAAATAATTGAGTAGATGCAAAGTATTTATGCCGATTCATTCCTATTAAAAAGCACCGAAAAGGCGCATGATCTTGAGCACAGACGTAAAATTAATTTTAATATAGGCAAGTATAATGCAGTAGTGCCTAAGGGTAAAGAGCAATTCACTGATCTAATGCGTGTGCGTGAATTGGCGAAAAACAGAAAATGGGATGCGATAGAGCACTTGGATTTATATCTTACTCAATTCGAAGAACAAATTACTAAAAGAGGCGCTAAGGTATTGTGGGCCGAAGATAGCGAGCAAGCTTTAAATTATATCGGAGAAATTTGTGCCGAAAAAAATTGCAAGACAATTGTTAAAAGTAAGAGTATGGTGACAGAAGAAATTCACCTTAACAATTACCTTGAATCAAAAGGCATTGAAAGTGTTGAAACTGATTTGGGAGAATATATTCAACAATTAGACGGCGAAGCACCCTATCATATTGTAACGCCCGCAATGCATAAAAGTAAAGAGGATGTTGCTAAATTATTCGCCGAAAAATTAGGTACTGATATTAATTTAACACCTGAGGAGTTAACTTTAGTGGCCAGAAAAAACCTTAGAGAAAAATATACACAGGCTGAAATTGGGATTACGGGTGCGAATTTTATTTTATCCGATATTGGAGGCATTGCTGTAACAGAAAACGAGGGTAATGCCAGATTATCTGCAGCAATGCCAAACACTCATATTGTAATAGTGGGTATCGAAAAAATGCTTCCTTCTATAAATGATCTTGGTTTGTTTTGGCCATTACTTTCCACTTTCGGAACAGGCCAACAAATAACTGTCTATAATAGTATTATCACAGGACCAAGACAAGAAGGGGAAACTGATGGCCCTACCGATATGTATGTAATATTATTAGACAATGGACGTACTAATTTACTTGCTAATACTAAAAGCAGAGAAGCATTATACTGTATACGTTGCGGCGCATGCTTAAATGCTTGTCCTATATATAAAAATATTGGCGGCCATGCGTATGAAACAACTTATAGTGGCCCAATTGGTAGTGTTATAACGCCACATTTAAGAGGTATGCACGATTATAAGCATCTAAGCTTTGCCTCGAGTTTATGTGGTAATTGTACCGAGGTTTGTCCGGTGCGTATTAATTTACATGAATTGCTTCTTGAAAACAGAAGAGAATCGGTAGTAGAAGGGGAAAGCGATTTTAGTGAAAAATTTGCATGGAAGTTGTGGAAACAAGCCTCGCTTAACCGTCGCTTAATGAATCAAGGAACAGCGCCTATTAAAAATTGGGTAGTCAATAAAATGCTTAAAGGTTGGAGTGCACAAAGAGCCCCAATTCAATTTCCTAAAAAGACTTTTAATCAGTTATACAAGGAAGGGAAAAAGAAATAATTACATTGCGTCAGCATCAGCAATAGCTTCTACTGGGTCCTTTTGTTTTTTAAGGCTGTTGTTTACCATATAAACACCAATTAATGTGCAAATAGTACCCACAATACTATTCCAACTCATAGATTCTTGTAGAATTAACGAACCTACCCAGATGGCTACAATTGGATTAATATAGGCATATAATGAGGCAATAGAGGCTTGCAAATGTTTCATACTATATATAAAGGAAATAAAAGCAAACACTGATCCTCCAATAACCATATAAATAATGGCCACCCAAGAAATAGTAGGTATTTGTGAAAAGGGAATATAATTTCCAGATAAAAAGGTAAAACCACCCATGAGTATAGCACTAATCATCATCTGCCATCCTATAGAGTAGTAGGCATTTATATTTATTTTAGTTCTTGCAATAATGATGGAACCTACACTCCATGTTAACATGGCAAACATGGAAAGTGACACCCCTAATAAATAGTTTGTGCCATGAACAGTTAAGCTGTCTTTGTAAAAAATAAATCCTATTCCTAATAACCCCAAAAGCAAACCTATTAATGTTTGTGGCATTATTTTTATTGCTTTAAAATAAAATCTTTCGATAAGCACAACTGATAAAGGATAGAGTGCGGCAATTAAAGCTGCTAATCCACTTGTAATAAATTGTAAGCCATAAGTGGCAATTCCATTGGAGGATACAAACATTAATAAGGCCATGGGTACTAGCCATAAAAATTGTTTACGCGTAGGAAGTTTAGCTCCTTTAATAAACAGAAAAAATAAAATATAAATACTGCCTCCTAAAAATTGTCTGATGCTGGCTAATTCAAATGCAGGCATATGGTTAATTCCCATTTTACTAGCTACCCATGTAGTACCCCATACAATACTTGTAACACAGAGAGCTAAGTATGCCTTTTTTTGATTTGCCATTAATGGTTAGTGTTTAAAATGTCTTAGCTCGGTCATAACCATCGCTAATCCATTTTGTGTGCAATAAGCAATACTATCTTTGTCTCTAACCGATCCACCTGGTTGAATAAAAGCTTCAATACCTTGTTCATGTGCAATTCTTACACAATCATCAAAAGGGAAAAAAGCATCTGATGCTAATGAGGCACCCTGTAAATCAAAATTAAATTGTTTTGCTTTTTCTATTGCATGTCTTAAGGCATCTACTCTTGAAGTTTGCCCACAACCTTTACCTACTAGTTGTTTATTTTTTATTAAAGCAATGGCATTACTCTTTAAGTGCTTGCATATAATATTTCCAAAACTTAAATCTTCTTTTTCTTGAGCAGTACAAGTTCTGCCACCTACTTCTTCCCATTTGGCATAATTACCCGTATCCAAGCCTTGTTCTAAATTTCCATTTAATATAGATTTACTTTGTGTAGGCTTAAAACTAATGCCCGACTTGCTTTGTAAAAGAATCCTGTTTTTCTTAGCACTTAAAATAACAAGCGCCTCTGGGTCATAAGAGGGTGCTATCAGTACTTCAAAAAATATTTCTCCAATGGCTTCGGCTGTTGCTTTATCAATATTGCCATTGGTTACAAGAACGCCACCAAAAGCACTTTCCGGATCACCCGCTAAAGCAGCTGTCCAACTTTCAAACACAGTTTCTCTTTGTGCAACGCCACATACATTTGTGTGTTTGATAATGGCAAAACTAGTAGAAGTTAAATCAGTAATCAAAGCAATAGCTGCATCCACGTCAACTAAATTATTATAGGATAATTCTTTACCATTTAATTGGGTAAACCAATCTTCTAAATGGCCGTAAAAAGTGGCTACTTGATGTGGATTTTCGCCATATCTTAATACCTTATTGGTGGCAGGATTAAAATAATTGCTAATAGCTATATCATAGTGCATGACTACTTCAAATGCTTTTGCTGCAAAAGCTTTTCTTTGTTCAAGGGTAGTAGTTCCTTTTTGATTTATAAGTATAGCATTTAAACGCGCATAGTCATCTTTAGCAGATAGTACCACTAAGTCTCTAAAATTTTTAGCGGCAGCTCTAATCATGGATGGTCCACCAATATCAATTTTTTCGATGATTAATTTTTCCTCATTTGTATTGCGCAATGTTTCTTCAAAAGGATATAAATCAACTATAACAAGGTCTAGGGCTGGAATTTTATACTGCTCCATCTCGGCAATATCTTGTGGCTCATAACGGCGTCCTAAAATACCACCAAAAACAGAAGGATGTAAAGTTTTAACTCTTCCTCCTAAAATTGAGGGGTAGCCAGTAATGGTTTCTACTCCAATACAAGGGATATTTAAATCTTCAATAAATTTTTGTGTTCCTCCTGTAGAGTAAATGGTGATCCCTAATTGATGTAAGGTTTTAACTAAGGGTTCTAAGCCATCTTTGTAAAAAACGGAGATAAGGGCTGATTGTATTTTCTTTTCCATAGTCAAAGGTACACCCTATTCAAATTTTCCTAAAAGCTCATTTTCCACAAATAAATGAATTAACTGAATAACTTTTTAATTAACCAAAGACTAATGGTGCTAATCAAGTATAGTAAATTACCATTTTTTACGCCCTGAAGCCAGCGATACAACCAAAACATCCCTATGAAATACAAGACTATATCCCATTTGTCCATAAATATTTCGGCCTGACCAATAGGCATGTTGTTTACATATTTAAGCATTCCTTGATTCATCAAAATAATATACTTCTCTACTGCCTTTCCTAAATACTCAACTAAATGTAATTGATTGGGAATACACATTAAAATTACTAGCCCATATAACAATAGATTAGTTATAGGGACCATGATACAATTACTTACTAAAACTATGCTTGACATTTGATGAAAATGAAAAGCAATAATGGGTAAAGTGCCCAATTGTGCAGCCATACTCATGCATAAATTACTCCAAACAAATACAAGTAATGGGTTTTTGATTTCTAAAATTTTGTAAAAAAAATGATACCAAACATAAATACCTAAAATAGCTCCATAGGATAATTGCAATCCAATGCTGGTAATCGAAGGCCAGTCAAGTATAAGCATACATAGGATGCCACCAGCTATTAGGTTGAGTGTATAAATGGGTGCGCTTAAAAATTTCCCCAATCCATATAAGCTAAAAAATAAAGCAGCTCTGACAACCGAAGGACTAGCGCCTGTCATTAAGGTATAAGTGCCCACACAAAACAATAGAACTATTAAAAATATAAATTGAACAACTCTATTTTGGGTTAAAGTTTGTGTTTGCAAATGTAAATTTTTAAAAATAATTTCTAAATGCATACCACTAATAGCAATAATATGCAATAGCCCCAATTGTTTATAGGCATTGTAAAGTACTTTGTCGATATCCGATTTGTAGCCAAGTAGCAATCCCTTTGCAAAGCCACTTGCAGCTTTATCTACTATGGCATAATCAATTTTGCGTAAAAATTGGGTACTAAAATTTGCTGCACTAACTTTTAAAAAATCAATAGGAAGTATCCATCCTTGTTTACTCATCAGTCCAATAAGAAGACCCCAATAAATAACTACTATGTTATTTATCCAATTTGGTTTTGGCATAATTATAAGTAGAAATAGGCTTATAGCAAACCCAAACAGTATATTATATTTTGTAAAATAAAAAACACTTACTAAAGTGCTTATAAAAATACCGATACCTAAGTGTAACGAAATAAATACAATAGGATTTTCGGCCCTCCAGTGTGCATTTGTTTTTGTCATGCAACAAGCTAAGGGTGATACTAAAGTAAAATATTTCGGTAAATACCTAAAGTCCTAATAAAAAAACCACTAGTTTTTTATGTAATTCGGGCTTGTTTTTTTGCCATTCAGCAATAGTAGCCGTTTTGATTGACTCCGAAGGACCAGTGATATCGACTCCAATACACAAACGCATATTTACAGGACAATTTTGAAAGAGGGCATCAGCTAATTGATTATTCCTATAAGGCGTTTCAATAAATATTTGTGTACACCCCCTTTGTTGCGTATCAGTTACTAGCGATTGAATTTTTTTCTTTCTTTCTATATTGTCAATTGGTAAATATCCGTGAAATTGAAATAACTGACCATTCATACCACTGGCCATTAAGGCTAAAAAAAGAGAACTAGGCGCTAAGTAGGGTTTTACTATAACCCCAAGTGATTGTGCTTTTGCCACTAATATTTGACCAGGGTCGGCTATGCCAGCACAGCCCGCTTCGGAAATGATACCAATATTTTTACCCGCTTTAAGTAAGTTTACAAATTCATCAATTTGTGCTGCTTCAATTTTATGTATAGGATGCCAAATATAATTATCAATCACCATCTCCTTCCATACCTTTTTAAAAAAGCGTCTACTTGTTTTTTCATTTTCAACAAAAAAGGCATCGCAGTTAGCAATCCATTGCTTTGTATCTGCAGGTATGGCTTCCCAACCTTCTTCGTGAAGTAGCATTGGGAGTAAATATAATTTACCTAAACTCATTAGTCGTTTTCTTTAATTTCTAGCGTATTAATATGTGCTGCGATGAGCGCATAAAAAGGAGCGGTAATCCATCCCACAATTGGTATAAGATGTAATAAATAAAATACAATTCCATTTCCAATGGGCAAACCTTTATGATTACTTGTAAAAGTGGCAGCTGCTATTCTACTTTTATTTTCGCTAGCTAAACTATAGTCAAACATAGCGTAGCCTAAAAAATAGCATTCCATAAGTATGGTAAAAATAGGGGTAAACCATCCAATCAAAGGAAGGGTACATACAATAATAATAGGGATTAAATATACCGTTTGCCAGAGCATATTGGTAATACTTAACAGGGCTGCCCTCGAAATATGTTTACGATAGGCGGTGAATGAAAACACAAAAGCAGTATTTTTTTGTATAGCATCTATTCTTAAGTGTAAATAAGAAAACAAAGGCGCAAATAGAAGTAAAAAAATAAATTTAAACAAGGTAAAATAAAGAAGCAGCAAAGTAAACCATAACCAAAAGCTTCCCATCGTTATAAAAAAGCCTAACCAGTCGCTACTTAAACTGTCTACCCAAGATTTTAATCCTGTTTTTAAAATAATCCATTCGATAAAAAAACTTGAACTCTGACTAAAGTAGTTCATGCCAATAAAAAATAGAAAAGCATACAATAATCCAGGAACTATCATCCAACGCCAAAGCTTATGCTCCATAATAAATTTATGGGCCATAAAAAAAGCACGAATAGATATAATTAATTCTTTTAACAAAGTTAAGATTGCATTTTTGTTCCAAAAGCTAAATCGCCAGCATCACCTAAGCCCGGAATAATATAACTATGATCATTAAGTGTATCGTCGATATCGCCACACCAAATTGGTATGTTTTTACCCAAAGCATTTTCTACTGTTTCAATTCCTTTTTTGCTTGCGATGGCCACAGCAATATGAATTTCTTTGGGGGTTTGATTTTTAGTGATGGATTGTATGGTTTGAACTAAAGATGCGCCGGTAGCAAGCATAGGGTCCGAAACAATTAAAATTCTATTATTTAAATCGGGACAACTTAAGTATTCAATACTAATTTCAAAACTGCCATCGGCATGATGTTTACGATAAGCAGATATAAAAGCGTTGTCTGCTTTATCAAAATAATTCAAAAAGCCCTGATGTAATGGAAGGCCAGCTCTTAATATGGTTGCGAGCACAGGTTGTTCTGCCAATACTTTAGAATTATGAATTCCTAATGGGGTGGTAGTGGGTCTAATGGTGCTAGTCATTTGCTTACTCATTTCATAAGCGGTGGCTTCCCCAATACGTTCTAAATTTCTTCTAAAACGCATTCTGTCATTTTGCACGCTAACATCACGCAGTTCAGAAATCCAATTACTTATTAAACTATGTTTTTCGCTTAAATGGTAAACCATTGCTATCAATTTTTTTCAAAACTAAGTCTCTTATTGCCAATATTAAAATAATTTAAACTGATCTCCATCAAAGAGACCCTTGTCACTCAACTTTAAGTGCGGAATTACTAATAATGCCATGAAACTTAGCGTCATAAATGGAGATCCAAGAGAACTACCCAAAGATTTAGCCATTTTGTCGATTTCGGTATAAGCGTAGGCGACTTTAAAAGGGTCTTCATTGCTCATGAGTCCCGCTACCGGCAAGCCCAATACCTTAACTTCTTGATTTTTAACACAACTTATTCCTCCCTTTTTTTCGATAACCGCATTGATAGCCTTTACAATAGAAGTATCATCTACACCAATGGCTATGATGTTATGAGAGTCGTGTGCTACAGTGGAGGCTATAGCACCCTCCATAAATCCAAATTTTTTTATAAATGCCACTTTAGGAGCTGCTTCAAAATATCGATTATATACCACCATTTTAAGTTGGTCTTTATTTACATCTGCTACTAAAAAATTATTTTCAATCGTAGGTATCTCCCATAAGCAATTAGTAATTAGTTGACCATCGATAGCTTCTATAACTGGTATTTTATTTTCTTTTTGTGGATAGTTTTGAGCTAGTAATGCAATATCCTTTTCTTGTAAAGGCATTGCATTAAATTTATTTATACATATCTCTTCTATGGGAGCAATTAAGGAGTCGCCATTTTGTGAAACTAATTGCCCATTTATATAAGTTTGAATTACTTTAAAAGATTGCAAGTCATTTACCACAATAAAATTAGCTGGATCATTTACTTGTACAAGTCCAGTAGGTAATTTATAATGAATCACTGGATTCACACAAGCTGCCTTTAAAATATTAAATATATCTAATCCCTTATTAACTGCTCTAGCGCATAAAATATTGATATGACCTTCTAGTAAACTATCAGGATGCTTATCATCGCTACATAACATAATACTATTAGGATGGTCATCGATAAGTTCGTGTAAAGCTTCAAAATTTTTAGCAGCACTTCCTTCTCTAATTAAAATTTTCATGCCGTAGCTTAACTTATCTACCGCTTCTTCGACGGTGAAACATTCGTGATCTGTACTAATACCTGCTTGTATATATCTCCCTGCTTCTTCGCCTCTCAAGCCAGGTGCGTGACCATCCACTGGTTTACCTTGTTTATGTGCAGCAGCAATTTTTTTCATTACCTCATGATCTTTGTGTAAAACCCCCGGGAAATTCATCATTTCACTTAAGTAGTAAATTGAGGGGTTAGCTAATAATGTAGCCACTTGGTCGCTATTAATAGCATCTCCTGCCGTTTCAAAAATGGTGGCAGGCACACAACTGGGGGCGCCAAAGAAAAAATGAAAAGGAACTTTTTTACCATTGTCAATCATATAATGCACACCCTCCACGCCACATACATTCGCGATTTCATGTGGGTCGCTAATGGTGCCAATAGTGCCATGTGTAACGGCCATTCTAGCAAAGGAGCTAGGAATAAGCATACTACTTTCAATATGCACATGGGCATCTATGAAGCCTGGAAGTATAAATACGGGTGGGGCTTGCTCACAGGCAGTTATAGATTGGATAAATCCATTTTCAACCAGCAGTGTTGCTGGAAAAATTCGCTTTTGTAATATATCTACATATTGCCCTGATACAGTAAAAGATTGGCCCATGCCTTAAATGTAATTGTTTTATAAATTAAACCAATAACTGAACTTAAAGATAAGTGCTCTATTTTTATTTTTTAAGATAGGGTCGGTAAAATAGTTGTCGGTATACACTAAGAAGAAATCACTCATTGGCTTAAAGCGATATTGTAAACGACTATTAATGTTAAAATTATTTTGTTGGGTATTGTATTGTAAAAAAGTAGTCCAAAATAATTTGGTACTAAAATTCCATTCTAGTTTAGGAGAAATTAGAATTAAGTTATTAGTTCCATAAGGCTTTGGAAGTTCAATTTTATTGACTTGAGCACGTATAGATAATTTAATATGAGGTTGTGAACGCCAGCTAATTCCAAAGGCAATTCCTTGTACCTGGCCATTGTAAAATTGGCCCAATGTAACTGTTGATTCAATACCGAATAATTTTCTCATATCAGAGAAATACATCATTTCAAACTGCTTGAAATCATAATTGCCTGCTGGCAATGGAGTAGCATCTGTAAAGGAAATAGGGTATAATAAATTTAAATTTGTTTGATTGAGCGAGAAGTTAAATATGGAAGCATTTTTGAACTCTGTTTTAATACTGAATTTCGCATCAGATTGATTTAAACTGTTATCGGGATGTAAGGTAATAAAATCATTCAGTGATATTTCCAATTTTCCTATAGGCCCCTTACTTGGTTGTAATCGGTAAGCTATTTGATTAAATGCATCACTAAAACCTAATCTTATATTGGTATCTCTTACTGCATCATAATTATCAATCATTTGCACATAGCCCATATCAGTATAATAGTTTTTACCTGTATTCCCTATTAAATTAATATAGCTCCAATGTTGGCCTTGTTTCATGAAACCCGCTTGAACATATTTATCCTCTCCTGTTATTGTTTCTTTAAAAGATTGGTGGTAGTCGGCCCATGCATTAAAGGTCCCAGAAGTATTAGTATATTCAAAAGTAACACCTGCATTGCGGCCATACTTGTCTAATGGATGTTTTTTACCTTCTTGTTCAGAGATAAAATTTTCTCTATTTAAAAAATAAGTTTTTATTACCGATCTTTTAAGAACACTTCTTTGTAGGGTAAAAGCAGAGAAGTTTTCGGCCGAATAATTTCCTTGTTTACCAGTTTGCATATCCATTACACCAATTCTTGTGGCAGGGTCAATATTACCAGAGAGTCTTGCGCCAAACAAAATGGGAATTCTATTACCATCTTTATCCAATCCAATAGTACGAGAATAAAAAGGACGAATAGCAGGAAAACCAAAATTGGAAAATAAATCAGAGTTCTCTAAAAAGAAAGCTCTTTTTTCGGGTAAGAAAATATTAAATCTAGTTAAATTGGTTACCTGCTCATCCACTTCTACTTGCGAAAAATCTGGGTTCACAGTAAGATCTAAATTTAAGGAAGCGTTTAAAGCAAGTTTAGCATCAAATCCGCCAGTTGCAGTGCTAGTTAATGTTTTTCCATTCTCCTTATCCTCATTGCTATTCCCACTTATATAGGGTAAGAATATTATATTTTTGGAAGTTTTTGGAGCACCTGTACTTGGCCAATTAAGTAAACCCATATGACCTAAATCGTAGGAACGAAAATTAGTAGGCACTTTGGTCCAAGTGCTGTATTCATTATTTTTGGCGTCAATTCTTACAAAGTTCATTCCCCATTGAAGTTGGGCAGGGTCGTAACGAATCGATTTTAATGGAATCATTATTTCGGCAACCCAAAAATCACCGTAGTCTTTGGTGGCCGAAAACCATTTACTATCCCAACTCCAGGAGGGTTTATCGTCGAAACTGTTACTCAATTGATCGTCAGATTGAACATTTAATGCACTTACTACAAAATAAAATCCATTGGTTTTTTTATTTAATGGATCCAGCATAATACCCACACCATCACTTCCATCATGACCTATATCTCTCTTTAATCCTTTGATAAGTGCTGTTCCGCTGTCATATACTTTAAAAGCAAAGTATAAATTTTCATTATCATAAGTAAGTCTTACTTCTGTTTTTCGTTTGGTTTCTCCAATATCGTTAGGATATTTTTTATTAAAGTTTTTCGCCACTTCAGCATTTGCCCAAACCGCTTCATCTAATACACCATCTATTTTAATAGTTCCAGCGTAAGGACTAATACTATATTGAAATGATTTTTGAAAATCACTAATGTTTTGTGCCGAAATAGAATGCACTAAGCCTAGAGCTAAATAAATAGAAAAAACTAGCTTTTTTATCATAAGGATGCAAATATCCAACTTGAAACGAAAAGCAAGCTAATTAGTTACGAAAAAGGTCGAAAAAAGGGCTAAACGGAGTATTATTCTCCCATAATATCGGGTCGGCGCTCTTTGGTTCTTGCAATTGCCTGAGTTGAGCGCCATTCTTCTACCTTTTTAGGATCCCCGGTAAGTAAAACAGGAGGTACTTCTAAGTCTCTAAAAATAACGGGTCTTGAATATACTGGAGGGGCTAATAAATTGTCTTGGAAAGAATCTGTTAAAGCCGATGTTTCGTCGTTAAGTACTCCTGGTATTAATCGTCCTACTGCATCTACAATAATAGCAGCTGCTAATTCACCACCACTTAAAACATAATCACCAATAGATATTTCTTGGGTAACATACAAATCTCTAATTCGTTGATCAATACCTTTGTAATGTCCACAAATAATTAAAATTCTATTTTTTAAGGAAAGACTATTAGCGTCTTTTTGATCAAATCTTTTTCCATCGGGAGTAACAAAAATTATTTCATCAAATTTTTCTTCTTTTTGTAAATCATCAATGGCATTGGCTAAAGGCTCGCACATAATTACCATTCCTGCACCACCTCCATACTGATAATCATCTACCTGCCCGTGTTTATTAATGGCCCAGTCTCTTAGTTGATGTAGCTTTATAGTGAGATGACCTTTAGATTGAGCACGCTTCATTATGCTATGCTCAAAAGGGCTGGTTAATAATTCAGGTAATACAGTTAATATTTCGATGATCATGTTGCAAAGTTAATCTAAAAAGTCGCCTAAATCTCTTCTATTCTTTTTGGTAGGACGTCCAATTTTACTTAGTCGTTTGCCTGTATTAAAACTAGCAGCTACTTGACTAACTCTTTCCAATTCTTCAATAGGAGTAAGGTCTTCATAATATTTAATGGCTTCGGAATAAGCCATCCTGTTTTCTAATAATTGAGTAACTCTTAAAGTCCAATTCTTGTGTTCGGTTCTCGCTTCAAAAACATCACCTACTACCACAGCTCTAGAAGGTTTTATATTTTCCCCTTTTAGCTTAACCTTTCCTTTTTCAATGGCCTCCGTTGCCTGTGATCTTGTTTTAAAGACACGAATGCACCATAAGTATTTATCTACTCGTACTTTTTCTTTTTTATCCTTATTTAATTCAGGCAATTTCATGCATTATCCTTTTGTGCAAAATAATGGTGGAAATAAGGGATTGTTTCAATGCCTTTATAAAAATTGACAATATCATATTTTTCATTAGGGCTATGTAAATTATCGCTATCTAAACCAAAGCCCATGAAGACAATTTTAAGGCCTAATTCTTTTTCAAATAAAGAACAAATTGGAATGCTTCCACCACCTCTTACTGGAATTGGTTCTTTACCAAAAGTGGTTGCAATGGCTTTTGCTGCACTTTTATATTCATGAGAGTCGATGGGGGTCATATAAGGTTCTCCTCCATGATGTTCAAATGCATTAATGGTTACATTATCTGGTGCAATGGATGTAAAATAGTTCAATACTTTTTGAGTAATTTTTTCTGCAGATTGATTAGGCACTAATCGGCAAGAAATTTTTGCAAAAGCTTTAGAAGGCAAAACAGTTTTAGCGCCTTCCCCTGTATAGCCACCCCAAATACCATTTACCTCTAAAGTGGGTCTAATGCCTGTTCGCTCGTTGGTGCTGTATCCTTTTTCTCCCCATGTATTATTGATGCCAAGATCCTTTTTAAAATCTTTCTCATCAAAGGGGGCTTCTGCCATTTTATTACGTTCTGCTTCTGTTGATTCAATTACATCATCATAAAAACCAGGAATGGTAATATGATTATTCTCGTCATGACAAGAAGCAATCATTTTAGCTAAAATAGTAATTGGGTTAGCCACAGCACCCCCATAAACACCACTGTGTAAATCACGATTAGGACCTGTTAATTCAAGTTCGATATAGGATAAGCCTCTCACGCCAATATCAATAGAGGGGGTATCCATACTAATCATTGCTGTGTCGCTAATTAAAATAACATCTGCTTTTAATAAAGTATGATTGGCTTTTACAAAGTTGGCCAAATTAGGACTTCCAACTTCTTCTTCACCTTCAATGATGAACTTGATATTGGTACATAAAGTATTAGTATTGTTCATTATCTCTAAAGCCTTTACATGCATGTAAAACTGTCCCTTATCATCACATGAACCACGAGCAAATATTTTACCATCGATAATGGTGGGTTCAAATGGGCCGCTATTCCAAAGTTCTAAAGGTTCTGCAGGTTGTACATCGTAGTGGCCATATACCAATACAGTGGGCCAACTTGAATCTTTGATAATCTCTCCATACACAATAGGATGTCCTTCTGTTTCATAAATTTTTGTGGTAGTGGCACCTGCTTCTTGTAAAGATTTTTCAACTGCTTGCGCACAGGTAATCATATCCTGTTTATTTTCAGTTTTAGCACTTACACTAGGTATGCGCAATAAGGTTAAAAGTTCATTTAAGAATCTTTCCTTGTTGGCCTGCTGATAGTCCATCCACGCTTTCATATCTTAAAAATTTAAGTAAATTATAATTGATGTTTAATATCTTTTAGTACGTTTTCTAAATTCCAGTCTAATTTTTTTTCAAAAGGTGCTTTTCGTTTTTCGCAGAATTGTATGGTACAAATAGGACAACTAAAAGGCATGCAGCCATCTGTATGAATATAAAACTCGACACTTGCACCAAATCTATTTTTTATTAATTCTGTAAATTGATCAACTGCTTCATGTGCCTCGTTAACATTGTAATACCAAGGCACTGTTAAATGGCAATCAATATGCATTAAAGCGCCATATTTAATGACTCTTAAATTGTGTAGGTCAATCCATTTTTCATTTCTAGATAAATTAATTTCGGCAATTACTTCTTCTAGTAAAACCATATCTGCTTCATCCATGATGCCTGCTAAAGATTGTCTCACAATTTTAAAGCCATCATAAATTACGTAAACCCCCAAGGCTAAGGCAATAATTGCATCAATTTTATCATTCCCTGTTAACAACAATAAAACAATACCAATAGCTACGGAGGCGGTAGTAAAAAAATCAATCTGGAATAGCTTGCCAGTAGATATAATGGCTAATGAATTATTTTTTTTACCCATCTTTGTAAGCACTATTGCTACTGCAATATTTATAAGTGCAATGAGTACCAATAACCAAGCTCCTTTTTCTAAATTATGTAAACTTACAGGGTGTACAA
Source organism: Bacteroidota bacterium (assembly GCA_947452905.1). Taxonomy (GTDB): domain Bacteria; phylum Bacteroidota; class Bacteroidia; order Chitinophagales; family Chitinophagaceae; genus Sediminibacterium. The sequence continues at coordinate 145,589 of CANGEP010000005.1, forward strand.
AACTGTCAAAAGCTTTATAAATAATTAAACAACCTACTCCTACAATTAAGGTACCTTGAAAAGCAGCTGATACAAACTCAGCTTTTCCGTGCCCATAGGGATGATCCGTATCTTTTGGTTTGGCGGCAACATATAAACTGTAAGAACCAACTATGGTGGCTGCAATATTAACCACACTTTCGAGTGTATCTGATAATACAGACAAGGAGTGTGTAAGATAGTAGGTAAAACCTTTGAGAATAAATACAAGAATGCTTAAGGCAGTGACTATATATTGTACTCTCAAATTTTGTTTAGCTGAATGCACCTATAATTATTTTTGCGTAATAGCTACTTGATATTTATTTTGAACAAAATCCCAGTTCACTAAGTTCCACCATGCATTAATATAATCGGGTCTTTTGTTTTGATACTTTAAATAATAAGCATGTTCCCATACATCTAAACCAAGTATTGGGGTGCCTTTTACTTCTGCAATATCCATTAAGGGATTATCTTGATTGGGTGTTGAACTTACTGCTAAACTGCCATCTGCTTTAACTAATAACCAAGCCCATCCACTTCCAAATCTAGCTTTAGCGGCCTCTCCAAATGCTTTTTGGAAATCTGTTAAGGAGCCAAATGTTTTATTGATTTGTTCCGCTAATACACCAGAGGGAGTTGTTGCAGGAGCAGGCTTCATTAATTGCCAAAACATTTCATGATTAAAATGACCGCCAGCATTGTTACGCATCTTAGGCGAGTATTTTGAAATATTATTTAAAAGGGAACTGAGTGAAGTATTTGATGTATCTACTTTTTCTGCCACACAAGCATCTGCTAGATTCTTTGCATAAGTAGCTGCATGCTTTGTATAGTGAATCTCCATAGTCATCGCATCTATATAGGGCTCTAAAGCAGTATATGAATAAGGCAAGGCCTGTTGAGAAAAATCACTACTACCTAGGATAGTAGCATCAGGCATAATTTTTGTTAACAAAGGCATGCTCGCTAAAGCAATACCCGCTTTACCAGTTTTTGCTAAAAATTGGCGACGGTTTTGGGACTGATTTTTCATAGTATTATTTTTTAAAGTACTTACGTAAAGTTACTTTAATTGGTTGTAAAAGTCGGTAGTAAAATTCCGAGTTAAATAACTGGGAATCGCGCATGGCTTTATAAGTTAGAAATAAACCTATAGGGATGAGTATAGCAGTGGACATCCACATGCCTTTATATACTGTCCACTCGCCAGATTTTGCAAATTTCTCTCCAAAATTATTGAGTAAGAAAAAGAGTACAAAAAATACAATGGCTAGTACCATAGGGGTTCCTAAACCTCCTTTTCGAATAATTGAACCAAGTGGAGCGCCAATTAAAAAAAGTACAATACAAGCAATAGATAATGTAAATTTTCGATGCCATTCGATACTGTGAAAAGCACTGGCTCTTTCATTGTCCAAATAAGTATCTTTTATGGCTCCAATATTTCCAAGTATGGAAGAGAATTGATAACCTACAGCACTCGCAATGGAAGTATTTAAAGAGTCAGAAACAATTTCTTTTAAATTTTTGATGGGAGTTAAATTCTTAATGGCTTTAAAGTATTGTTGACTGTCTTTGTAGACCATGAATCTTAGATAGGGCGCTACTTCGGAACGTGTTTTTTTAATGTAAAAACTATCTTTATTGTGAATAGAATCAATTGCTTTTCCCAATTGACGTACACTTAGCATTTTAGGATCGTAAATATTTTCATTGTCTTTGTTCATCTTAAAGCTATTCAAGTCAAAAACCTTTTTATATTCTTTAAAATGCATTCTCGTAAACTCTGTATTTGTGGTGTTTTTTAAACCTCGCTCTTGATAGCGCCATCCATTGTACATCACGAATTCTAAAAATTTTTTATTGGACGAAACCCTCATCACACCTGATTCTGCCATAATAATATTGTCCTGTAATGCAAATCGTTTTTCAAAAATGACAATATTTTTTATAACACTATCATTTGACTCTTTCTTTCCTAGCTTAATAACGTAGCCATCTATTTTGTCATAAAACACCCCTTCTTTAATATCAATAGCAGGTTTTGCTACAATAATTTCATACTTTAAATTGGTGAGTTTCATTTGTGAAACGGGTATGATATTATTGGAAAACAAAAAAGCAATCCCTGCCAAAAAAATGGAGAAGATAAACAAGGGGCGCATGAATCGAATGAGAGGAATACCAGCCGCTTTAATTGCAATAAGCTCGAAGCTTTCTCCTAAATTTCCAAAAGTCATGATGGACGAAAACAAAAGGGCTAAAGGAAGTGCAGTGGTGAAAGTGGTTACAGATACCAACCCTATTAATTTAAAAATAGTAATTGTATCCAATCCCTTCCCTACTAAATCGTCAATGTATAACCAAAAAAATTGCATGGTCAGCACAAAAGTAGAAATGGTAAGTGCTGCCAAGAAAGGCCCAATAAAAGCCTTTAGAATTAGTATGTCTAATTTTTTGAACAAAGTATGGTATTAGCTACCTATGCGATGAAATAGATCTTTTATTTGGTATTCCCAAAGTTGACTCTGGTCTTTAATTTCATTTTTTTCGGCAAAATCCTTGATAATCAAAATAGTCTGATTAGAGATCTCCGTTTTTTCGACTCTAAATTCAAAATATTCGTTTTTCTCCCCATGTAACCAACGAAATCTGATAAATTTATCCTCTTCTTGGTCTACAATTTCTGCTTTGTCTGGAGTGCCACCATTCCAAGAAAAACTCAAAACATTTTCCCATTCATCCACTTTATCTGCAAACCACTCTTGTAATCCAGAAGCAGTTGATAAAAATTCAAAAAGTATGCCAGGAGAACACCTTACTGGGAACTCAAGTGTAAATAATTGTTTCTTACTCATAATAACGCTATATCCTCTTTATAATTTAATTCGGTTGGTGCAATAATAATAATTAAAGGTTAAGTTCCAAGTAATTATGAAAGTTTATTAGTTAACATTCTGTCAAGAAATAGGATACATACTATAGATTATAATCTAAAATATTGAATATCAATTAATTATACCTAAAATTGTCCTTAATTTTAAATTCAAATCTCTGGCTTATCTTTGCCTCCCTTAAAGTTGAAACATGTTTAATAGCCTTAGTGAAAAATTAGAATCTGCATTTAAGCACCTGAAAGGTCAGGCGCGCATAAATGAATTGAATGTAGCCAATACCTTAAAAGATATACGAAAGGCTTTATTAGACGCCGATGTTAATTTTAAAATTGCCAAAGAATTTACCGATTCTATTAAAGAAAAAGCCATTGGCGAAAAAGTAATTAATGCCATAAGTCCGGGTCAGTTAATGGTTAAGATTGTTCAAGATGAATTAACCGAGCTCATGGGATCGGAAGCAAGTCTTTTACAATTAAATACGAATCCCACTATTATTTTAGTAGCTGGTTTGCAAGGTTCTGGTAAAACTACTTTTTCGGGTAAACTAGCCACTTATTTAAAAGCACAAAAAAAATCTCCCCTATTAGTTGCAGCGGATATTTATCGACCTGCTGCAATGGATCAATTAACTGTTTTAGCAGAACAAGTGGGCGTAGATATTTTTGTAGAAAGAGAAAATAAAGATGCAGTATCAATTGCACAAAACGCCATTGCTTATGCAAAACAAAATAATAAAAATGTTATCATCATTGACACGGCAGGTCGTTTAGCGGTAGATGAAATAATGATGACAGAAGTGGCAAATATAAAATCTGCGATTCATCCACAAGAGATTTTATTTGTGGTAGATTCAATGACAGGGCAGGATGCAGTGAATACTGCAAAAGCTTTTAACGATCGCTTAGATTTTACAGGTGTCGTGTTAACGAAGTTAGATGGTGACACTAGAGGTGGTGCAGCCCTCTCTATTAAATACACCGTGAATAAGCCTATTAAGTTTATGAGTAGTGGAGAAAAGATGGATACCTTAGATATCTTTTATCCGGAGCGAATGGCACAACGTATTTTGGGTATGGGGGATATAACTTCTTTAGTTGAAAAAGCACAAGCACAGTTTAACGAAGAAGAAGCCAAAAAATTAGAAAAGAAAATTAGAAAAAATCAATTTGATTTTGAAGATTTTTTAACGCAAATACAGCAGATTAAAAAAATGGGAAACCTTAAAGATTTAATGGGTATGATTCCTGGAATGGGAAAATCTTTAAAGGATGTGGATATTAAGGACGATGCATTTAAAGGGGTAGAAGCCATTATACAATCAATGACTTTAATAGAAAGACGAAATCCTGATTTATTAACCCCTAGTCGTAAGCAAAGAATTGCCAATGGTTCGGGTAAAAACATTGGAGAGATAAATGCTTTTATAAAGCAGTTTGACCAAATGAAACAAATGATGAAGATGATGAATGGTCCCATGGGGTCGGCGATGGCTGGGAAAATGCCTGGTTTAAGACACTAGTTAATGTTTAACTGCTTGATTATCAGCTTTTATTTGGATTTATTTGGATTTATTGCACAGTTTCTATTATCTTCGCAGCCTTAACCCTATTTGTTAACGCCTATAAATTTCTATTTAAAATGGCAGTAAAGATCAGACTACAGCGTCATGGTAGTAAAAAAAGACCCTTCTACTTTATAGTAGTGGCCGACGGACGCGCACCAAGAGATGGTAAATTCATCCAAAAAATTGGTACTTACAATCCTTTAACAGTTCCTGCGACAATCCAATTGGATCGTCAAAAAGCTTTAGAGTGGTTAAACAAAGGTGCTCAACCTACAGACACCGTTCACAGAATTTTATCCTTCAAAGGTGTATTGTATTTAAAACACTTATTACGTGGTGTTAAATTAGGCTTGTTTGATGATGCAACAGCCATGGCTAAGTTTCAAACTTGGTATGCTGAGCATGAGTCACAAGTAGCTTCTAAATCGGATGATCACAAGAAAGCACAAGCTGCTAAGAAAGTGTATGTTCCGGTTGTAAAGAAAGTTGCTGAGCCAGTTGCTGAAGTTGTTGCTGAAGAAGTTGCTGAGGAAGCTCCTGCTGCCGAAGCTGCTGCTGATGAAACACCAGCTGCTGAATAGTTAACACTATTACATAGCTTTAAAAACCCCGGTTTCCTTTTTGGAAGCTGGGGTTTTTATTTGAAAGTAAATCTTAAGAAGTAAATTTGCCCATGAGCGAATATGTACACATCGGAAAATTGGTAGCCCCCCATGGTATAACAGGTCATGTTATTTTGGAACATGCTTTAGGCAACCCTATTCATTTTAAAGGAATAGTGGCTTTATTTGTGGAACAAAAAGCGGGAAGTTTTATTCCTTATTTTATTGAGTCGGCGCAAGCGAAAACAGAAACCATTACCCATTTACAATTGGAAGGGGTTAATACTAGAGAAGCAGCCAATTTTTTAACGGCCAAAAAAGTTTGGTTACCGCAGGCCGATTTTCAAAAATTAGTGGAGAAAAATTCACCTTTGGCTTTACTAGGTTATATGGTTCAAGAAGAAGGGAAAAATTTAGGACCTATACAAGAAGTAATTGAACAACCTCATCAATTAATGGTGACCATTTTATATAATGGGCAAGAAGCATACATTCCTTTACATGAGGAAAGTTTATTGGGTGTCAATCATGCCAAAAAAACAGTTCAGGTGTCCTTGCCAGACGGCTTATTAGATTTGTATTCCGAACAACAAGCTTAAGTATACTTACCATCTTTTATAAAGATTTTTAAAATAATTAATTAAAAGTCTACTAAATTAGTAGGAAATATTTATCTTTGTATTCAATTATTAAAACAAACAAATTATGAGTTTACGATTAGGTGATATCGCTCCCGATTTTAAAGCCAAAACAAGTATTGGAGACATTAGTTTTCATGAATATTTAGGGGATAGCTGGGGAATTTTATTTTCTCATCCAGCCGATTTTACACCCGTTTGTACCACCGAATTAGGACGCACTGCTGCTTTACAAGAGGAATTTACAAAGCGCAATGTTAAAGTATTGGCTTTAAGTGTGGATGGTATAGAGAGTCATTTAAAATGGATTAGTGATATTAATGAAACGCAACACGTAACTGTAGGGTTTCCTATTATTGCTGATGAAGATCGTGCCGTAGCCAATGCTTATGACATGATACACCCCAATGCCTCAGAAACATTTACAGTTCGTTCTTTATTCATTATCGGGCCTGATAAAAAAGTAAAATTATTTATTACTTATCCAGCTTCTACTGGTCGCAACTTTGTAGAAGTATTAAGAGTGATTGATTCCTTGCAATTAACAGCAATCTATAGTGTAGCAACACCGGCCAACTGGGTAGAAGGGGAGGATGTAATTGTAGTGCCAGCTGTAAAAACGGAGGACGCTTTAGTAAAGTTTCCTAAAGGATTAAACATTGTAAAACCTTATTTGCGCTATACACCACAGCCTAATAAATAATTATAAGATCTGGGCGCTGGACGATTCTAGACGCAGTGTGTCACTGTAGATTCGAGTCAGCGTTTAACTAATTAAATCCTCTCCTTTTTTAGGAGGGGATTTTTTGTATATTTAAATTCTAAATTAAAAATTATGCGTTCATTATTAGTGATTTTGATAATGTCTGTTTTGACATTATCGGTGCAAGCACAAAAAACTTTTATTCAATGCGGTCAATTGATTGATGTTAAACAATTGCAAGTATTAAAAGAAAAAACTATTATCATCGAAGGCAATAAAATTATTGATGTAGTGAGTGGCTATACAAAAGGATTGGCTACCGATAAATTGATTGATTTAAAAACAAGTACTGTAATGCCAGGTCTTATGGATATGCATGTTCACTTAGAGCATGAAACTAGCCCCAACAGATATTTAGAAGGTTTTACGCAAAACGAAGCGGAGGTTGCTTTTGGATCATTACGTTTTGCCGAACTAAGTTTACTTTCTGGTTTTACCTCTGTTCGTGATTTAGGAGGTTCGGGCGTAAATATTGCTATGCGTAAAGCAGTACAAAAAGGACAAATCATTGGCCCAAGAATTTATACTGCAGGCAAATCTATTGCTACCACTGGCGGACATGCAGATCCTACGAATAATTATAGAAAAGATTTAATGGGTGATCCTGGACCCAAAGAAGGGGTAATAAATGGTCCAGAAGATGCTTATAAAGCTGTAAGACAAAGATATAAGGAGGGTAGTGATGTAATTAAAATTACAGCTAGTGGTGGTGTATTAAGTATGGCGGCAAGTGGAGAAAATCCTCAGTTTACAGAAGAAGAAGTGAAAGCGATTGTAGCTGCTGCAAAAGATTATGGTTTTAAAGTGGCAGCCCATTGCCATGGTGTAGAAGCTATGAGAAGAGCGGTTGTGGGTGGTGTAAGTTCGATTGAACATGGCACACTTATGGATGAATCTATTTTCCCATTAATGAAACAATATGGAACTTATTTAGTGCCTACTATTATTGCCGGAAAATCTGCTGCTGACTCTGCAAAAATTCCAGGTTATTTTCCAGCGATGGTTGCTAAAAAGGCTTCTGAGATTGGCCCTAAAATTCAGAATACTTTTGGAAAAGCATATAAGGCTGGAGTTAAAATTGCATTTGGTACCGATGCAGGCGTATATGCACATGGAAAAAATTGGATGGAATTTAAATATATGACAGAGGCGGGAATGCCTGCTATTGAAGCCATACAATCTGCTACTTGGAATGCGGCCGATTTAATGGGGACGCAAGCAATTTTAGGTAGTATCCAAAAAAATAAATTAGCCGACATCATTGCAGTACCCGGAGATCCAACTAAGGATATTGAATTAATGGGTAAAGTAAACTTTGTAATGAAAGATGGTGTCGTTTATAAATCCAAATAATGAATTAGCTTTTTGAGCTATTCCATTTATCAAGTTGTTTTAAAGTAGCCAATAAGTCTTTAGGTAAAGGAGCTTCTATGAGGAGCTCCTTTCCTTTATATTCAAATTGAATACTTGCGGCATGTAAAGCTTGTCTGCCTAATAATGGACGTTCCTCCTCTTCTGTTTTACTTAATTTAAAATTCTTCTTTTTAATGCTGGAGAGTAATAATTTTTCTCCATCTCCATATAAATCATCTGCCACCATAGGGTGCCCTATAAATTGACTATGCACTCTAATTTGATGCGTACGACCTGTATGTATTTGAAAACTTACCCATGCATATTGTTTGTAGTAAGTAAGCACTTCGTAGCTTGTTTGTGCTGTTTTTCCTTTAGCATGTGTATACATTTGGCCCTTTTTAATAGGATGTTCCATTATGGCCTGATCAATCATGCCAGAAGCAGGAGGATGGCCCATAACTAAACCTACATATTTTTTAATGATGGTACGGCCCTCAAAAAGTTCACTAAAATATTTATGTGATTCGGCATTTTTGGCAAATACAATTAAACCACTGGTAAATTGATCCAAACGATGTACCGTAAAAATAATACCATACTTTTCTTGTAAGTAAGATTTAATAGAAGCTTCTCTGCCAAAACGATCGGGGATACTTAATACCCCAGCTGGTTTATTGATTACTACAATATCATCGTCTTCAAAAAGTATAGATAACATCCCTTGTAATTAAACGATTATTTATTGGCCTTTCGAGTGAAGGATTTATTTAAGAATTTTAAAAGACGAACTTCTTTTTCTGCTAAAAATCTCCATTTACCTCTATCTACATTCTTTTTAGTAAGGTTGGCAAACATAACTCTATCTAAATGTCTAACATCATATCCTAAGTGTTCAAAAATTCTTCTTACAATTCGGTTACGACCACTGTGAATCTCTATACCAATTACATTTTTAGAAGTGTTAGATAAATAACTTACCGCATCGGCTGCAATAAATCCATCTTCTAATTCAACACCTGCAGCTATCGCTTCTAAATCTGCTTTGGTTACAGGTTTATCGAGTGTTACCTCGTATATTTTTTTAATCTCGTAAGAAGGATGTGTTAATTTTTGGGCTAAATCGCCATCGTTGGTTAAAATTAAAACACCAGTTGTATTGCGATCTAGTCGTCCAACCGGAAACATTCTTTGTGTAGTGGCGTTTTTTATTATATCAAGAACCGTTTTTCGTCCTTCAGGATCGTTGGCAGTACAGATATAATCTTTGGGTTTGTTAAGTAAAATGTAAACAGGGGTTACTTGTAATTGTAACACTTTGCCTTTTAATCGAACAACGTCCTTGTATTTTACTTTATAACCAGGCTCTAAAACAGTATCGCCATTAACAGTTACATTGCCTGCTTTTACTAGTTCAGCAGCTTCACGTCGACCACAGGTACCTGCGTGGGCAATGTATTTATTGAGGGGCATTTGTTCATGTTCAATATCGATATTGGCGGTAACTTTCCCAATCCCTGCTGTTCTTTTAACATCTGCTCTGTCCATGCTGGCAGGCGTGCGTTTTATGGCAGCTTTGCTTGGTGCAGTAGTAGTGGTTTTTTTTAAGGTGCTTGTGTAAGTTGGAGGACCAGTTATGAATTCTTTTTTGGCTTGTGGGCCTCTTTTGTTATTTCCAACTGGGGCCACTGCAATTCCTCTTTGAATATCTTTTTTTCTTTGACGTGCAGCTTCGCCAGCAGCTCGAGAGGCTTGTTTTGCTTTTTTCTTTTCTTGACGATATTCTTCTTTGATAGCACTTCCTTTTTTGTGCTTCGAAAATTTCTCAAAGTTGTCAGATCTTTTTTTGTTCATTGCCCTATATATTATTTTTGGACTTATGCTTTGTTAGCTAATTGGCCACAAGCTGCATCAATATCCTTTCCTCTACTACGTCTTACTCTTACATTAACCCTATTCTTTTGAAGTATTTCTACAAACTTTTCAAAGCCATCTTCGTCGGGTTTGTCAAATCCAAAATGATCAACCGCATTGTATTCAATTACATTAATCAAATCGGCAGGTACCTGACGGTATATTTTGGTTAACTCTTCGGCATCTTTTTCGGAATCATTAAAATCCTTAAATAAAATATATTCAAAAGAAATTTCAGTTCCTGTTTTTTTATAAAAATAATTTAAGGCTTCTATCAATGATTTAATGTTATTTGTTTCATTAATAGGCATTACCTCGTTTCTTTTTTTATCGTTAGGTGCATGTAATGATACTGCTAGTTTAAATCGAACACCATCATCACCTAATTGTCTTATTTGTTTAACTAAACCAGCGGTAGATACGGTGATTCGTTTAGGGCTCATGCCTAATCCATCGGGGGAGGTAATTTTTTCGATAGCTTTTAAAACATTTTTGTAATTCATGAGTGGTTCGCCCATACCCATAAAAACAATATTGCTTAAATGTTTTTCATGTGTTGCTTCACTTTGTTGATTGATATAAACCACTTGATCATAAATCTCATCAAAGTTTAAATTCCTCTTACGATCCATAGTGCCAGTAGCACAAAACTTACAACTTAAACTACATCCTACTTGAGAAGATACACAGGCCGTTTTTCGCTCTGATGTTGGAATTAAAACGCCTTCGATCATAAAATCATCGAAAGTGCGAAAACGAGTTTTTAGGGTGCCGTCCTCACTTTGTTGGGTGGCATCAATTTGTAAGGCAGGAAAGCTAAACTCCTCCACTAATCGTTTTCTTAAATCCTTGCTTAAGTTGGTCATTTCGTCAAAGCTATGTGCATGCTTTTGCCATAACCATTCTACGATTTGTTTTACTCTAAAGGGCTTTTCCCCTATTTTAGCTATAAAGCGTTCAATGTCAGTTACTTCTACAGCTCTGATATTGGGTCTATTCGTCTCCATAATGCAAAGATACTCCATCCCCTTTGAACCCTTTTATTTCTTTTTGTAAGGCCAAGAAAAGGAATTAATTTGAGGTTCTTAAAATAAAACAATTGATTATGAAAAAATTGATACTAAGTGTTGTAGTTATGTTTGGATTATTAATGAGTGTAAGTGCTCAAAATAATAATTTAAAGGAGTATGTTGGAAAGTTTGTTTTTGAACCAGGTAGCCCAGTGGCTGAAGTTACATTTACAGCTGAAGATTCTTCTTTGGTACTTAACTCTGCAATGGGATCAACTCCTATTGAGAAAAAAGGGGTGGATACATTTTATTTAGCAGCCTATGATGGATTAATTGTATTTAAAAGAAATGCAACTACCAAATCTGTAGAAGCGGTTGCTGTAATTGTACAAGGCATGGAGCTAGTAGGTAAAAAAGATACTGCTGTTGCTTTAAAAGAAGATGATTTTTACAGCAGCATCTGGGCCGATAAAGCAAGATAATTTTACCAGGTAAAATTAATGAGTGCAGCAAAATCGATGCTTTCTTGTTTGCCTGTTGTAAGGTTTTTAATAGTACATTTTTTTTGCGTTAGCTCTTCGGTACCAATGATTACAACGTAGGGAATATTTTTTTTCTCCGCATATTTAAATTGCTTGTCAAATTTGCTCTTCTCTGGGTAAATTTCACAAGCAATTTTTTGTTGTCTTAATGTCATCATTAAACCATAGGCTTCAGCTGCTTCTTCGTCCCCTAAATTAAAAAACAATATTTGTGTTTTTTGTTCCACTGTACTAGGAAATAAATTTTTCTCTTCTAAAACATCATAAATTCGGTCGACACCAAAACTGATTCCCACTCCAGGAATATTAGGAACGCCAAATAAGCTAGTTAAATCATTGTACCTGCCTCCTCCGCCAATGCTGCCCATTTGAGCATCCAAGGCCTTTACTTCAAAAATAAGCCCAGTATAATAGTTGAGCCCTCTTGCTAAAGTGAAGTCAGCAACTAAATGTTTATCCATACCCGTTTTTATATGATAGGCTAATACATAATTTAGTTCCTCAATGCCAATTTTGCCATTTTCATTATCACCCAATAGTATGGACAATGCTTTTATTTTTTCGGCATTTGTTCCTTCTATTGTTAAATATTGTTGCACCTTATTTTGTTGTTCGTTGGTAAATCCTTTTTGTGTTAATTCTTCTTTTACTTTATCCCAACCAATTTTATCAAGTTTATCAATAGCAATGGTAAGATCAATTAACTTTTCTTCACCTCCACAAACTTGTGCTAAGGCCAATAAAATTTTTCGGTTATTAATTTTGATTTCCACTGGCAGTTGTAAGTTTTCAAAAGCAGTTACATAAATGGCTAATAAGTCCACTTCATTTAATAAACTATCACTGCCCACTACATCGGCATCACATTGATAAAACTCTCTGTATCTTCCTTTTTGGGGACGATCTGCTCTCCACACTGGTTGTATCTGATACCTTTTAAACGGAAAACTGAGTTGACCATGATTCATGGCTACATATCTTGCAAATGGGATGGTTAAATCATATCTTAAAGCTCTTTCTGTTATAATAGAGTTGTTTTTCCCAGCTAGTATTTTTTCAAACCCTGCTTCAACTGCAGCTCTTTTTTGTGGGTTATCCAGTCCATTATTTAAAATTTTGAAGATAAGCTTATCGCCTTCCTCTCCGTATTTTCCCATTAAGGTCTCCAAGTTCTCCATAGCAGGTGTTTCCAAGGGTTGGAATCCATAGGTCTCAAAAACACTTTGTATAGTTTTGAATATATATTGACGCTTATAAACCACCGCAGCATTAAAATCACGGGTGCCTTGAGGTAAAGAAGGTTTGCTCATACTAGCTTATTTGGACGTAAAGATAAATTTTTAAATTCATCCTATATAATTGTTTAATTTGCTGTCCTAATTTCTTTTTTATGGATACAATGAAACAGGGCCGTGAAAGATCTGAAAAAACATATCGAATATTTAGAAGCATTTATGATTTTACCATGGCAGCTTTAATTTTGGGTTGTGGTTTTGTTATGTTCTTTGCTAAATATTTGCATTTGGATCAAATTATTAATTTGGACAATGAGTGGAGGATCATATTTGGTTGTATGTGTTTGGCTTATGGTAGTTTTAGATTATACAGAGGATTTCAAAAAGAGTATTAATTATGCGCAAATTATTAATAGGAGCAGCTATTGTTTTATGTTTCGCAGCTTGTAAAAGCAATACAAAATTGACACCACAAGACACACCAAGTGCAGGCTTTATACGCATTTCAGCAGAGCAAAGCTTTAAGCCTATTTTGGAGGAGCAGTTAAAGGTTTTTTTATCTGCCTATCCAGATGCAAAAATTGAAATAAGGTATAAATCAGAAATTGATTGTTTTAAAGACTTGGCTTCTGATAGCACAAGAATGATTATGGTTACAAGAGGATTAACCAAACAAGAAGAGTCAAATTATAGAGTTCAACTTAGTTTTGCACCCACTTTTGGCGTACTAGCTTATAATGCTATTGCCATATTGATGAATAAGCATAATACGGACTCATTATATAGTTTAGCACAATTACAACAAATTTTAACAGGCAAAAAACCTACCGAAGTGGTGATGGATGGCAATAACCTAACAGGCATAGTTAGGTTTTTAAAAGATAGTTTGGTTAAAAATGAGGGGTTTGGCAAAAATGTTGTTTCTGCCAATGGTTCATCCGAAGTGATTGAGTATATTAAAAAACATCCTAATGCAATTGGATTTGTAGCCATGAATTGGGTCGAAGACAGCTATGATCCTAAGCAAATAGAAATTAGAAAAGAACTCAAAACAGCACTTTTAGAATGTACCCTTTGTGCCGAGAAGGGTTTATATGCCCATCCTTCCCAAGCAACTATTGGAAAAGGGCAATATTCTCTATCATTACCAGTGTATTACATATTAAAAGAAAATGCACCAGGTTTAGGTTCTGGCTTTTTGAATTTTATGAGTTTAGAGCGGGGTCAACTCATTTTTAGAAGGTCCTTTTTAGTGCCTGCCAAAATGGGCTTTTCGAAACGCAATGGTATGATTTCCCAGTAGTTTTAAAAACTAACAAAACCTTGTTCTCGTTTAAAAAAATTAATAATTTTCTTGCGAAAAAATTAATATTTTTAACTTTCTCGAAAACAGTGAAGAAATCTGTTGTTGAAATTATGTGCGGGCTTTTAATTATAAGTAAAATGAAAAAAAAACAAGTGATGAAAAAATTGGTTTTAATGTCTTTAGGAATGCTGTTAGTATTGGCTGGATTACAAGCACAAACGCCTGTATCTCCTTTAGCAGAAGGGGTGAAATTATTGAACTTTGAGAAAAACAAATCAGCGCTTGTCTTTTTTAAAGAAGCCGTGGACAAAAATCCAGGTGATGGAGAAACTACTTTTTGGTATGGTCAAGCAATACTAGCTCAAAACTATAATGGTATACCAACCAAAGAGGCAATTCAAAAGGCAAAAGAGGTTTATCAACAAGCTTTACAAGCAAAAGGCAACGACGCTTATTTATTAATTGGCATGTCACATATCCAATCATTAGAAGGCGCAGATGCCAATGCAGTAAAACAAAACATTGAAGTGGCCATTACTACTACTTTAAATACAAAAGGTAAATACAAAGGAAAGCCTAATGCGGATATTATTAATGTCTTAGGTAGAGTATATGCTGAATTACCTATGAATATTGGAGATCATCGTTATGCGATTGCTAAAATGGTAGAAACAAAATCGGCCTATGAAGGAAATGTAAGCCCTGCCTTTTATTTAAACTTGGGAATTAATTATTTAAAATTAGGCGGAGAAGCAGGCGGTGAAGCAGTAACTGCATTTAATGAAGCTGTAACACGTGATCCTAAAAATGCCTATGCTTATTATAGAATTGGCAAAGTATATCAAACACAAGATAACAAAGAGTCTTTCGAAGAAAATTATAAAAAAGCTATAGAAGCGGATCCAACAATTGCACCTGTTTACTTAGCCTACTATACTTATTATGCGAACAGAAATACAGACATTGCAAAAGCCAACTTGGATCTATTTTTAAAGAATGCCGATAAGGATCCGGTTTTTGATTACTTAAACGCTGATTATTTATTCCAAGCAGGTCAATACGATGCATCACTTGAAAAAGCAAAGCAATTAGAAACATCAGTGGGCATTACTAATTACCCACGTATCGCTGTTTTATTGGCTTATAACTATGATCGCAAAGGCGATTCTACACAAGCAAAAAACTACATTGAGCAATTTGTAAACAATAGTCCAACAGATAAAATTTTAGGGGCTGATTACGAATTGGCTATTAAAGTGCTTTCTAAATTCTCTGGCAATCAGGCATCATTAGCGGCATTATTAGAAAAAGCGATTGCAGCTGATTCATTAAAAGCAAATAAATTAAAATTTTATAAGTTGGGATATGAGATGTACGAAAAGAGTGGTTTGTTTGCAGATGCCTTAAAATGGTATGGCAATTACGCTGCTTTAAGAGCTTTAAAAGATGAGGTTTACTACTATAAAACTGCTTCTTTAGCCGTAAAAGCTAAAGACGGGCTTACAGCAGCAGCTATTTCCAAGGAATATATAGCGGCTTTCCCAGAAAAACCAAATGGATACTCTTATAATGTAAATGCGGCTCGATTATTAGATACAGCCAATAACCTAGGTATTTTATTTGAGGCGGTTAACACCCAAAACACCTTTTTGTTAAAGGATGTGGAGAAGAACAAGCAAACTTTAATCAACAATTACTATACTTTAATTGGTTATTATAACGAAACTAAGGGCTATGAGAATGCGGTACTTATGTGTGACAAAGTGCTAGAATTAGTGCCTAACGACCCTAATACCTTAAGTGCAAAGGCTCAGTTTACCAAGAACATCGAGATTATAAAAAAGATGCAATCTGGTAAAGGCGCTAAGCCCCCTGTAGAAGATTCAGCTGCTCCTAAGAAAAGCTAAAAATAAATTCAAAAAAACTCCCCTTTTATGGGGAGTTTTTCGTGATAGGTGCCATCCTTGTTGTATTTTTGCGGCACCTAAAACAATCGTATGAATTTGACAGCATTTTTGATGTCTGCTAACGAAACTAATAGCGCTATTAATTATCTTCCAATTGCCCTACAAATATTGTTTGCTGGTGGTTTTGTAGCCTTCATGATTTTAGTATCTAGTTGGTTAGGACCAAAGCGTAAAACTGACGATAAATTAGCCACTTTCACCAGTGGTATTCCAACGCACGGAGATGCTCGTTCTCCTATGGCTATCAAATATTTTTTAATTGCTATTTTATTTGTGCTTTTTGATGTAGAAGTAATTTTCTTTTATCCCTATGCAGTAAACTTTAAATCCTTAGGATGGAATGGGTTAGGAGAAGTGCTTTTGTTTGTGTTGTTTTTCTTAGTGGGTTTTATTTATATCATTAAGAAAGGAGCCCTTAAGTGGGAAGATTAATTTTTTAAACTATTAAAGCATCTATATGCGTCCAGTTAGATTTAATGTTCATCCCAAAGAAGCTGATATTAACGAAGCAATTTCGATGGCCCCTGCTCCAGATGGAATTGGTGGCGATGGTTTTTTTGCTACTCAATTAAGTTCAGTAGTGGGTTTGGCTCGAAAAAATTCTTTATGGCCTTTGCCTTTTGCCACTTCATGTTGTGGAATTGAATTTATGGCTACCATGGCTTCTCACTATGACTTATCTCGTTTCGGTTCGGAGCGCGTTGGGTTTTCTCCACGTCAATGCGACTTATTAATGGTAATGGGGACCATTGCAAAAAAAATGGCACCAGTATTAAGACAAGTATACTTGCAAATGGCTGAGCCTCGTTGGGTAATTGCCGTGGGTGCTTGTGCTTCAAGTGGTGGAATTTTTGATACTTATAGCGTACTACAAGGGATTGATCAAGTGATCCCAGTTGATGTTTATGTGCCTGGTTGTCCTCCAAGACCGGAAGCCATTATTGATGGCTTTATGAAAATACAAGATTTAGTAGGGCAAGAAAGTATACGTCGTCGTAATAGCGAACAATACAAAGCTTTATTAAATAGCTACGGTATTCAATAAATTATATTCAACTATTTTAATAACTATGTCATTAACGAACACAACGATACAAGAAAAATTAGTAGAAAAATTTGGAGATCAAGTATTCCAGTTTTCAACTGATTCTGGTATCCTTTCTTTTGAAGCACCTGCTGCTCAAAATTTAAAAGTGATTCAATTTTTGTATGACGATTTAGGTTTTACATTTTTAACAGACCTATGTGGCGTCAATTATCCAGATCAAACGGGTGCTGAAATTGTGGTTGTATATCATTTGCATAATTTTGTACAAAATATTCGTGTGCGCTTGTCGATTGCTGTACCTGTTACACAACCTGATGTATTTACCGCTAGTAAAATATTTGAAAGTGCCAATTGGATGGAGCGTGAAACCTACGATTTCTTTGGTGTTAATTTTATAGGCCATCCAAATTTAAAGAGAATATTAAATGTGGATGAAATGGATTATTTCCCGCTGAGAAAAGAATTCCCATTAGAAGATCAAACAAGAATTGATAAGGACGATGAAATGTTCGGAAGAGGGTAATTCAAATAATTAAAAAGTATAGCGCAATAAATAAATATATGGAAGCACATCACAATATAATTTTACCAGAAGGATCGATCGAAAAAACAACCACCACCTTAAATTTAGGTCCAACACATCCTGCTACGCATGGTGTATTTCAAAATATAATGGAGATAGATGGCGAAAGAGTGGTTTCAACAGAACAATCTGTAGGTTTTATTCATCGTGCTTTTGAAAAATTAGCGGAGCGCCGAAATTTATATCAAATCACTCCTATTACCGATCGCTTGAACTATTGCAGCAGTCCTATCAACAACATGGGTTGGCATATTACTTGCGAAAGATTTTTAAAGGTTGAAATACCTAAGCGTGTCGATTATTTACGTATTATCATAATGGAGCTGGCTCGTATCTCCGATCATTTGATATGTAATTCTATTGTAGGGGTTGATACAGGAGCGTATACTGGTTTTTTATACGTAATGCAATACAGAGAATTAATTTACGAAATATATGAAGAAGTATGTGGGTCCCGTCTTACTACTAATATTGGGCGTATTGGCGGTTTTGAAAGGAATTTCTCAAATACAGCGTTTACGAAACTCGAGAAATTCTTAAATGAATATCCAAAAGTTTTAAAAGAGTTTGAAAGTTTATTTACACGCAACAGAATTTTTATGGAACGTACGCAAGGCACCGGTGGCATCAGTGCAGAGCGTGCCATGAGTTACGGCTTTACGGGTCCTAACTTACGTGCTGCAGGTGTTGACTACGATGTACGTGTAGCCAATCCATATAGTAGCTATCAGGATATTAATTTTACAGTTCCAGTAGGTTCTACAGGGGATAATTATGATCGATTTTTAGTGCGTAATGCTGAAATGTGGCAAAGTATTTCCATTATAAAGCAAGCTTATGAAAAAGTGCAAAGCTTTAAAGGAACTGAGGCCGAAATTTTCCATGCTGATGTGCCAGAATATTATCTTCCTAAAAAAGAAGATGTATACAATAATATGGAAGCCTTAATCTGGCATTTTAAAATAATTATGGGCGAAGTGGAATTACCAAAAGGACAAATATATAGTGCAGTTGAAGGGGGTAATGGTGAGTTAGGATTTTATTTAATTAGCGATGGTGGTAGAACTCCTTTTAGACTGCATTTCCGTCGACCCTGCTTCATTTATTATCAAGCTTATCCTGAATTAATAACAGGAGGCATGTTAAGTGACGCCGTGGTAACGATGAGTAGTTTAAATTTAATTGCTGGCGAGTTAGATGCTTAATGTTTAGAAACAAAGAAATTAGAAAAAAGAAAGTTTAGAATATGGCTACTATTTTTAACGATACACAAATGACCGAGTTTAAACGCTTGGTAGCGCGTTATCCAGAAGGGAAACAAAAAAGTGCATTGCTTCCTGTGCTTCATTTGGCACAAGAAAGTTTTGATGGCTGGTTGTCAACAGAAACCATGGATTATGTAGCAAGCTTATTAAAAATTGAACCCATTGAAGTGTACGAAGTGGCTACTTTTTATAGTATGTATAATTTAAAGCCAGTGGGTAAATATGTATTTGAAGTTTGTCAAACGGGTCCTTGTATGGTAAGTGGTTCTGATCCCATTATTGATCACATTAAAAAAGTGTTAGGTATTAATCCTGGGGAAACTACTAAGGATGGATTGTTTACTTTAAAATTAGTAGAATGTTTAGGGGCTTGTGGCTATGCGCCTATGATGCAAGTGGGTAAAATTTATAAAGAGCATTTAACCAAAGAAAAAATAGATGCCATCATTATAGCTTATCGATCCGAAGCTGCTTCAAAAAATTAATTTAAGTAGGGAATTAAAAATATTAAAATGGGCGTAAAATTATTATTAGAAAAAGCAAATGTACCAGGCATAAGAACCTTCGAAGTGTATCGTCGTGAAGGTGGTTATAGCGCTGTAGAGAAAGCTTTGAAGCAAATGAATCCTGAAACCATTGTGGAAGAAGTTAAAAAAAGTGGTTTAAGAGGTAGAGGAGGTGCAGGATTTCCCACAGGCATGAAGTGGAGTTTTATTGCAAAGCCCGATGGAGTGCCACGTCACTTGGTTTGTAACGCAGATGAAAGTGAACCAGGCACATTTAAGGATAGATATTTAATGGAATTTTTACCTCATTTATTATTAGAAGGGTTAATTATTTCAAGCTTTGCTTTAGGCTCTAATGATACTTACATTTATATAAGAGGTGAGTATGCATGGATTACCGATATATTAGAAGAAGCTATTAACGAAGCAAATGCGAATGGATTTTTAGGAAAAAATATATTAGGCACTGGCTTTGATTGCAATATTCATGTGCAAAGAGGAGCGGGGGCTTATATCTGTGGCGAGGAAACAGCACTTATAGAATCTTTAGAAGGAAAAAGAGGAAACCCAAGAATTAAACCTCCCTTTCCTGCCATTCAAGGACTCTGGATGCGACCTACTGTGGTTAACAATGTGGAGACTTTAGCTGCAGTTGTTCCAATCGTACAAATGGGAGGAGAAGAATATGCAAAAATAGGTATTGGAAAATCTACAGGAACAAAATTAATATCTGCATGTGGCAATATCAATAAACCTGGTGTGTATGAAATTGATATGACTATATCGGTAGAAGAATTTATTTATAGTGATGAATATTGTGGAGGTATTAAAGGAGGAAAGCAATTAAAAGCATGTATTCCAGGTGGTTCCTCAGTGCCTATTTTGCCGGCGAATTTATTATTAAAAACAGCCAAAGGAGAAGCTCGTTACATGAACTATGAAAGTTTAAGTGATGGAGGTTTTGCTACAGGCTCAATGTTAGGTTCGGGTGGCTTTATTGTATTAGACGAAGATCAATGTATTGTAAAAAATACATTAACCTTGGCAAGATTTTATCGCCATGAAAGTTGTGGCCAATGTTCTCCTTGTAGAGAGGGTACAGGTTGGATGGAAAAAATATTACAAAAAATTGAACAGGGTAAAGGCAGTATTTCAGATATCGATTTACTATGGGATATTCAAAGAAAGATAGAAGGAAATACAATTTGTCCATTAGGGGATGCAGCAGCATGGCCGGTGGCAGCTGCTATTCGTCATTTCCGTGATGAATTCGAATGGCATGTAAATAATCCTGAATTATCACAAACAAGCAATTTTGGTTTACAACACTATGCAGATCCAATTCATGTACCTGCATAACATAGAAAGATAAACTATGAGCGAACAAACATTATTTAAAGTAACAGTTGACGGCATCACAA
>CANGEP010000006.1 GCA_947452905.1 Bacteroidota bacterium
ACTTGCTTTAATAATTCAATGGCTTGCTTATTGCCATTGTGTTCTGGCACAAAAGTTTTTTGTCCTTTTTCAGCATCCCCTCTTAAAACCAATACATTATCAATGCCTAAAAATTGTAAATCAATTAATGCATCTTCCGTTTCTCTTTTTGAAAAGCCTCCACAAATAATATGCGGCACGGCATCAACATTATAATGATTCATGATGGCCGCACAAATACCTACGGTACCGGGGCGTTTACGCACATCTACTTTTTCCTCCACACCAGCTGCGTTGGTACGAATAATCGTTTCGCTTCGATGATAGGTGACATTAATCCATGACGGATTAAACTCCATAAGCGGATCTAAGTGCTCATAAATGTAAGCGATGGTTCTTCCTTTTAAAGGGGGTAATACTTCAAAGGATACTAGGGTGTCTTTTGCTTTAGCTAAATGTTCAATTACCTGCATAGTGCGCAAAAATAGTTAATATTAGTAACTATTACAATGTGAAAATGACAACTATTGAATCAAGTAGTATAATCTTCCTAATATTTCTCTAACACATGTTTCTGTTAATTCTAAATTTCCTGCACTGGGGAAAAAGTCAATAATAGTAATGTCTTTATCACTCATGACTTTATAATCTACTTTATAAGGTTTTACCTCAAATCCTTGTTTCTGAAAGAGCCTCTTTGCTCTATACATATGAAAAGCCGATGTTACAAGTATAATTCTTTTACTTGGGCTTATTAGTTCTTTTACAGCCACTGCCTCGTCTGCAGTATTCTCCACATCTTTTGTTACAAATATCTTTTCAGATGGTATACCAATAGAAATTGCATATTCTTTTAACACTTCTCCCTCTGTTTTTTTAGCCTTATCCCATGGCATTTTACCTCCAGTAAATACTAGCTTTTTAGCCTTATTTGCTTTAAATAAAGCAATCCCTCCAAAAAACCTATCTGGGTCTCCCCATTCTATGTAGGTTGAATCTCCCACCTCATTTATTTCCAACATCCCACTTAGCACTACAATTGCATCTGCACTATCTATAGCGCTTATTGGCTTTCTGTATTCACTACCTTCTACTAGTTTAAAGAAGTTATTTGAGAATATAGGGGTTGATAATATATATAGTACTCCTATTGCTATATATATTAGCTTTTTCTTATTCCTGATTAATCCTATTAGTATTACTATTATCACTAGCATGATAGGAAGAACAAATGTGGGCAGTATTTTGTGTAGGTAGATCATATCTTTCTATATTATCAATATTAAGCTTAATTTTAATTTCATACTATGATTATATTTTATAGACTATATGTTATCTAAATATACAAATAAGGCTTTATACCTTCTGCTAATTATATGTAGTATTAATTTATTGTTTGGAGCATTTTATTTACTACATCTGGGAAGACCAGTAGTTTATTATGAGTACCTATTGATTCCCATTGTTTTTAGCTTTACACGAAACTATCTTTTTAGATTTATTACAATATTTGGTTTACTCGTTTCGGACTTACTTGTAAGTATTTCAAAGATATATTATTTTGACACCTTTAATTTTTTGCAGAAGTTTAGCTCTATATTTATTTCAAACTTTAGCCTCAAATTTTGGATAGTTGTCTTAGTTTGTTTTGTGGTTGTTTTTTTGTTGATTCACATGCTTATAACGAAAACCGCATTGCGTAGATTAGGTACAACAAAAAATGACAAGAAATTTGGAGTGCTTTTCCTAATTCTTTGTTTTACGGTAGTTTACGGGATCGACTCACTTTTTGGTAGTAGTTCTCTAAAGTTCAAGCCGAACGGGAAGGTAAACATCAACTTTTCGCAGTCTATAGCGGTGCTGTATGTTAAGGATGCGAAAATTTATCTCAAAAAGTATCTTCCGGTATCTAAGATTGAAAATTTTGAAAATATCAATAAGGGGGAATCTGTGAGTTATCGTTATTTATTAAGAGATAGCTCAAAAAAGCAAGCCTTGATTATCCTTGAGAGTTGGGGACTGGATAATGATGTACAAGAAAGGATGGAGCTGATTAGGCCTATTATTCTTCTAAACAATAGTGAATATCGAGTAAATTTTGATTCATCTTTATTTTTTGGAGGTACTTCTCAAGCCGAAGTAAGAGAATTATACAATAAATCTGGAGAAGCATACTTTTCGGTAATTCAACATGGCATATCGGATATTAAGGGTATTGCGCAGTACAAGAAAATTTCCGGCTATAATACTATTGCATTACAGTCCTTTAGTGGATTTTATAGTAACGGATATCATTTTCGTAAAAGTTCCGGGTTTAACCAGATTAAGGAGTTCTCATTTTTTAAGAATGGATCTGCAATTAATTACAATAACCACTATATCTCTGTAAATGACGAAGTGGTGTTCGATTATGGTATTAAGCAGTTAAGTAAGGAAAACAAGGCTTTTTTATACATACTTACAATTAATTCCCATTTGCCATTTCATACTCAAAGCGGTAAATCCGAATTAGAGAGTCAGTACAATAGGATTAAAGAACAGTTTAGCTACTTAGCGGCACTTCTAAAGAAGTACCCAGTAGATAAGCTGGTAATAGTAGGGGATCATCCACCGCCTTTTTTAACTGAATCCGAAAGAAGCCATTATTCTTCTAAATTTGTTCCTGCATTGATAATTGAAAGAATGCCTGATAAAATAAAATATTAAAGTACAGCACTAATTTTATTGCACGGAAGATTTTGGCATTACTTATTGTCTTCTGGTTTTGCGGCTAAAGGAGTGGCTCAGTTTCAGCGGAATTAGTACCTTAATCACTTTATCCTTCATATTTCCTAATCTTTGTAGTTAATTTTGCTAATTCCTTTTCAGCAGCTTTTTTATTAAATTTCAGCGGATTAAAAGATAGCCCAACATTTTGCCAAAAATCTTCATGATTTAAATTCTCAGGGTCTTTTAGAATTTCTTTTAATTCAGCATAGCCATGCACACCCATACAATCTTCTGGTGGGCAGGCATTTTCACCACATACAATGATTGGCAATGGTTCATTTTGCGGCGCATTGCTAATTTCAATTAATTCTAAATGATGTTCCCACCAATCGCCAAAATCATATACATACTTTACACTTTTCCCAATATGGGTAAAAATATCTTCTAACATTACTTCTTTTGCCTCTGAAATAGGGCTGAGGTCTTCTTCAACTATACTCTTATCTGCAATTGTATTGCCGTCTACCTTAAATTCATACAAGTGGTAATTTTTCCAACCCATTACCTCTTGTATGATATGATGCAATAAATAAAAAGAAGATTCCGATGATACTTTAAAGGTTCGAGTTACCAAGGGGCTTGTTTTGATTAAGTCTAATTTAAAGGTATATGTAGGCATTTTGTTTGTTGTTAAGTCCAAATTAAGAATAATTGCATATTCCACGAAAACTGAGCCACTTTTGTTGGTGATGGCCACACAATTCGACTAAATGATTGTTCATTCTATTAATGCACATAATTAGAAACTATCGTGAAATTTACATATTGTCCCAATAAATTATAGTGAGTTTTAGGTGTAAATCTTAATTCCGCTGAATTTTTAAAGACAATAACTAAGATGCAATAAAACTTATAGAACTTAATTTAGATTTAGTTTAAATTTAAAGTATCTGCCAACAAAAATGGGCCCTATTTGTAAGGCCCATTTTTGTTTGTGGTCGGTAAGAGATTATTTTTTTTCTAAACTATTATCTGGGTCGTATGAATTAGGATTAAATTCTTTTATAGACCCATCACTTAATTTAGCGAACCCTTTTTCGTAGTTTTTTGTTCCCATTAAGACTTTTATTTTCTTAATACTTTCTGTATTAAGTTTTCCTTTTTCATCTATGATGCTGTATGGCATCTCTACTATTTTGTCATTTTTTATCAGCAACTTCACCTCTTTTACATTTCGCTTTCTAATTTCTGTAAATAGTTCTTTTTCTGTTTTTGTCAGGATTATTATGTTGAACGCTTTTTCTGAAATACTACAATCTCCGAACACATCTTCTATAAAAAATTTAGCTGGAAATAATATTGCAGGTTTCTTCAATGCCTTTTTCTCAAAGTCGTAAAAATCTGCATTATCACTATCTAAAACAGTATTTAAAAATTTAGTGTCTTTGTGATCTCTTATTACACTTAATGTTTGTTTTTTTTCGACCTCATTATTTTCTTTATTTAATAATTTTTCTGATGTAACAGCAAATTGAACATCGGTGCCGTTGATTACATGATCAATTATGTTTAGGTTAAAGTAATTGAAATCGATTTGGATAGAATATTTTAGTAGTCGGTCGTTAAGAATATGCTCCACATTTTTCAATGTCTGAATGTTAATGGGGTTATTAGGGGTTATCTCCAACTCATTAATGATTTTTTTCTTTAACTCAAGTAAGTTAAGCCTAGCAACTTCATCTCTGTAGCCCCTTTCTATGAAGTAGTAGTTTGCTTCTTTTAACAAAGCAATGCTAGCGCCTAGGTTTTTAAGTTCCGATAGGAATCGGAGCCACATCATTTGGGATATACTTATATAAGCATGCTTGCTATGGTCGAAAAACGGTAGAAGCCCCATTTTTCTCCAGTACCTCAATGTCTCCAATTCATACCTTCTGGGGAATACATCTTCACTTACTAGGATTTCATCATCAGTTAGCCCTAAAACCTCTTTCTCACTAGTAATATCTGCAAGTTTTACCCTGTGTTCTAAGAGTAAACTAGGGAAGTTTTCGATGGTTGATCTGAATAATTGGGTTAAAGGTTCCATGAAAATTTGTTAAAAATAATTTGAATAAATGATAAAAAACCATTTATATTTGCAAAGCAGTCCAAGTTTGACACTTTTACCAATTATACAGACTTGGCTTTATCATTTCAAAAATATAAAAAAAAACCTTATGAAAAAAGGAATTTGTGAATTACCTGGGTGTGAAAAAGATATACCCGCTTGGCGTCACGGCAACGCTACAACGTGTTGCGACGAGCATGGAGAGCTGTTAAAAAAAGCTCGTGATGCTGCCTACTACCAAAAAGTACGTAATACTGCTCTACCCATCATTAAGCTTCGAGAGTACTTTAATGATCTGGCCAATAAATTTGGCTTCGAAGTTCCAATCGATCTCAATTATGTTTCACCCTTAAAAATTGACTGGTCAATCAAAACAGGCTCATTTTACAAAGATGGTGCAATGGGTGTCGCACTCGGAGACATTGGCTACATGCTGTATCAACCTCATTTTATTAAAATCTTTAAACTATAATTTATGCTACAAGAACTTTTAAAAAATCCAGCCTTTGCAGAGCTTTACAAAAACGCACCTCATCTAAATAATGTAGAAGTGCCAAAAATTGATTCCGGTGGATTTGTTCCACCTATGCCATTAATTGCACCATTTGTGCAAACACCAGACATTATACCATCAGCTCCAAATCTTATGCCTGTAAATATTATTAGTAAGGTGGCTTCAAAAAATTCAAAAGGAGATTGGGTATCGCCAGCGATAAAAATTGGTTTTGGAATTCTATTGTGTTTTGCCGCGTATAAAATATATAAAAATCACACAAAAAAAAATAAATCAATTTAAAATAATAAATTTTATGAATTCACTTTTCCCTAATGGTATGTTTCCAGAGTTGGATATATACATTAAGTCAATCATTTACGATGAAATGCGAAAACATGCATTTAATGAACCGCTTCCAGATATCGAGCAAGATGAAATTTGGTCTTTGCAAAAAGCTGCATCAGTTATTGGAGTTTCTACGCAAACTTTGGCTAAGATGCTATTACGTGGTGAGATTGTTGGCGTAAAGCCAGGCCGCAAATGGAAGCTTACAAAGCACAACGTTGCCAAATATTTAAATCGTAAATCTAGCTAAAATGTCAGTGATCTGTCGCTTAACAAATAAAAATGCATTAACAACGTCAATCATCATAGATGTTTCTGTTGATGGTGCAAGGTTAAGACTTCATCCAGGTTATAAAACAAAAGTAGTTGATTGGGATTTTAAAAAAGGGTTTGTGAAAACTTACCCTGGTAAAAGTACTAACGTCTTAATCAGTAGAAGGCTCAAAGAAATTGAGCTGTCTATATATGAGTATCTAGATCAATATAGGCATGGAAAGCCACGATTAACCTTTATTGAGCTTGAAGAAAAACTCAATCAATTAATTGATAACCCTCGTACTAGTTTTAATAAGAATAAGAAAAGTGGGGTAGGGCGTGGAGGGGATACAGTCTTATATTTTTGGGATTACTTTATTAAGGACAGTGAATCAGGTGTAAGGTTATCACCAACCAAAAAGAAGTTGAAGCCTTCTACAATTAATAGTTTTAAAACTACCCGTAAAAAAATAGCGGCTTTTTTTAATTCAAAAGGTTGGGATTTAAAGCTCTGGGAGATTACTCAGGAGCATATTGATATGCTGAGTGATCATTTGATACTGGATTTAGAGTGGTCGATGAATACCCACGCTAAATTTATGATGGATTTGCTCCAGATGGTTAAGTATGCAGTGAAGTTAAAGAAGCTGCCTCCAGCAATTTTAACTGAGTTGAAATTTGATACAAGTAGGGAAGAGACGGATGCTATTTATATCACGATGGATCAAATAATGGAGATGTATGCAATTAAGAAATTTGATTTGCCTGAACAGGAAGTGGTGCGCGATATGTTTGTTATTGGGTGCTTTACGGGTATGAGATTCTCCGATTATAGTGTCCTGGATCCAAGTGCCATTCGCAACAATAGACTGTCTTTTATACAGGTAAAAACAGGAGCGAAGGTTACGATACCAATTCATCCAATAGTGAATGAGATTTTGCAGAAATACAAATATGTGTTGCCACCAGTGCCAAGGAATAATGAATTCAATGCAATAATTAAAACAGTAGGAGAGAAGATGCCGAGTTTACATGTGCCATTTACGAAACAGATAACTTATAAACGTGAGCTGGTTGAGATTGAGAAGATGAAGTATGAGTTTCTAATGACGCATACTGCGCGCCGTTCGTTCTGCTCTAATGAATATATACGAGGTACCGACCCAATGATAATTATGTCTATAAGTGGTCATAAATCGTACAAGTCGTTTATGCGATACATTAAAGTGTCTGGCGATCAATTCGCCGACAAGATGGAAAAGATATGGCAAGAGCGGGAAGAAAAGGGTCTTTAACTGTTTGTGTAGTCACACTTCGTGTGACTACACAAACACAATTTTTTAAAAATTAATAACAACTAAAATAAAAACAAATGGCTACAATCAATCAAAAAGTCGATCATTTAAACAAGTTAACAATGATTGCAATGACATCGGAAGATGCATACATGCACACTGCAAATCAGGAAGTGTGTGAGTTTATCAGTTCGCTTAAAAGCGAAGGTTATAATATAAGTGAGGGTGATGAACTTGATGTTTACACTGATTACGAGATGCGTGTAATTGACAAGCTTACTGCTTGGATAACACAGTTAATAGCGGCAGACGAGCTTATCTGTTATGAAATGACTGATGACGAAGAGGAGCCGGAATTGGATCTGTATAATAGTTACATGAGTGACGCAGAAGAAGGCCTCATGGAATGCCGTGTCAATTATCCTGAGGGTGTTCGTTTCTTTTATCTTGATGGTGATGACATCATCTTAAAAACAGCTCCGTACTTTCTTTTTCAAGATTGCATTATGTATAAGGTAGGCTTATATGAAAGTGAATCTATATTAAAGACAAAAGAGTATTTAGAAATGGCTGCCAATGCAGTATGGGAGAAGAATCCATTGGATGATTAATCGTACCTACAATTCTATGGGCAATACGACCCTAAAAATATTACCGTAACATACCAAATAATATAACAAACAAAAACAATAGTATCATGAAAAAAAATAAGATAACAATTGACGATTTAAACTTTGCTACATGGTTAGCGATAACGTCTGAGGAATTTAATTCACATGAAGCGTATGCCGCAGTGGTTGATTACCTCGACAAATTTAGAGCAAGTGGCTATAGGGTATACATGAGCGGCACGCATCGTTATAATGACAGTGAGTTACGCATAATTGAACGCATTGTAGCCTGGACTGCACAAATTATATATGCAGAGGATTTAATCCAAAAGGAGCTTCAAATTATGGGTGAAGATGCCGATCCAAGCATTTATGCTCATCAAATTAAGGATGGCAGAAAAGGCCTGCTTAAGTGCAGGAAACAGTTCCCGGACTTTCTTAAGTGCTTCATTGAGGAAGATGGTGCAATATATCTAAGGACTTCGCCCTATTTCATCTTTGAAGAACGCTTAATGTATAGGACAGGGCTATTATTACCTGATATGGAACATAGCTTAGAAATGGCTGGATAAACGGTTTAAGATGGTTGTTATGGTTAGTAAGGGAGCCACTCGGTTAAACGGGTGGTTTTTTTATTTACACAATTCTGCCGACGTCATCACTAAATATTTGTCAATTATTTCTGGATGAATTGCCAAGTTTATGCCTGTTGATAATTGTACGCTAGGATAAATTATTACATCTGTTGAAGGATATGTTTTACTGATTCTTGTCCTGTATAGCTCTTCAAATCCAATCAAAGCACTGCCAAAATAGTCCTCTTCATTTAGGAACAAATCAGCAACACCACTCATTGTTTCCAGCATTTCTCCATGCATTGTTCCAGGACTAAAATCTCTTTTTAATTCAATCAGCCTCTTTTCATATTCTTCGTTATTCATTATATTGAATGATTTCAAAGCAGATTCATATTCTTTTTCTCTTGTTGACAATAGATGGACATTAATTTTAAATTCTTCTTTCCAAGTCCAAGTAGACAAAGCATAAGGCTTATCCGTTTTAATTTCTTTTACTGCGCAATCTTTTGAATATGCTCCATAAAAAACAGGATGGTACGGAACATTTGCTCTTCCAATTCTTTTACAATCATATTTACTTGGATATTGAAGATTTTCTCTCTTCAATTCAAATCCGTCCCATTCTCTTGCCCGATAGATTGGAAAAGAAAAATCCAATGTAGTTGGCTTGCCACTATATCTAACAACAGGGTTTGTGAAAAAAGTAAATTCATTCCAAAATCTTTCAAATTTCATTTTATTATAAATTTTGATTTGTAAAATGAATTCTATTCTCTTTTTCTGATTGTAGCATCAGGAAAATTTATTTGTAATATATCTTTTAATTTATTTACCTTAAAATCAGATAAATTTCTCCCACATATAACTTCATCGACAGTTAATGTGAGAAAAGAATTAGTATCTAAAGAGAAATTTATATATTTTCTTTCTGATTCAATATCTTCTTGAATTTTAAATTCTTTTAATAAAGTATTTTTATAGGGCCCATTAAAATCAAATGATAATCTAGTTTCGTTTTCCCACTTATATTTATTTCTTTTATAGAATTTTGAAAATTTAGTTATACCTGCAATAAAAATATTTCTATTAAAACTTTTAATAAAAAAATAATTTATTTGGTTAATAAAGTCAAAACGATATCCGTTATCATAACAAACATCTCTAAAATCAAAAAATGATTCCATGTCTTTGTTAAATTCTTTAATCTTAAAAGCGATACATACGCCATGATCATTTGAAGCATATTCATTCCAGAACCTTTTATTATTAAGTTTTTTTGTAAAACATAATATAAAAATATTTTTTCTTTCTTCTTCAATTTTGCTAATCCCTAATTTTTCATATTGACTTTCTTTTCTATTTATACAATAATTTTTTGGCACTAATTTTGTAAATAAGCCCAATCTTTTATAGAATTCAGAATATTCTGAAAAGTCGTTTTCATCATTTGATAATATGTTGCTGACTTGGATGCTCTTTTTATTAATAATTTCTGTGGCGAATTCATATGATTTGAAATGAAAAAATTTATCTTTCGATTTAAGTTGATTTTTTGAAACTGAGTTAAATATCTTATTAAATGGATTTTTAAAATTATTTTTTAATTCAATCAAATTGTATTTTCTTAAACCATCAAATTTATCAATCTCACGTAAAGTAATAGTATGATTATTAAATTCGGAATCTCTGATTGCTTTGTTTACTATCCCTTTAATTTTTTTAAAATCTGAATTGTTTAGAATCATTATTTAATAATTTTTTGATGAACTTTAAATATGCATATCAAATTAACCTAATTTGTTTTAACCCAGCACACTAATCCGCCACACTAATTTAATCACGATCTAAAAATAAGATTTTCTCGACCTTGTTTGCGTCAGTGATATTTTATAAAATATTGATTATCAAATAATTGAGAGAATAAATTTTCTTGGTCCACACTAATTTGCTACAATCTAAAAACACCGTTTCGTGACCGCACTTTAGACACTACTTAATATCAAATTATTGATTAAACCATCCTAATTACAATTCAGACTTTAATTAATGTCACAAACATTTTAAAAATTGTGACAAAAAGTAGTCCAATATATCAAAATTGAGACTAAATTTGTGTTATGAACGCTTCGGTTAACAATACTATCGAATTAAGAATTGGCAGACTAAAACCTGGTGATGTCTTTTTGCCATCTGATTTTAAAGATTTAGGTACTTCTACAGCTATACGAAAAGCGCTTTCACGGTTTGTGGAAACTGGAAGAGTGGAAAGAATGGGACAGGGAATTTATGTTATTCCTAAATATGATAAAGTATTTGGTAAAGTATTGCCTTCAATAGAACATATAGCGAATATATTGGCCAAAAAAGATCATGTTAAAATTAAGCCTTCGGGACAAAATGCTTTGAATAAAGTGGGTTTATCAACCCAAGTTCCTATGCGGCTTGTTTTTCTTACTACAGGGCATTCAAAAAAAATACAGATAGGAAAGAGTGCCATCATTTTTAAGTCAACTACAGCTAAAAAACTTTCTATGAAAGGAGAGATTACCAGCTTGCTTTTTCTAGGTTTAGAAGAACTTGATTTAAAAAATATATCATCAACTCAATTAGAACATATTCAGATGCTCATAAAAAAAGATAGTCCTGAAAACCTAAAGTATAACCTTCGATTAGCCCCGGCAAAAGTGAGTGACTTTATAATTAAAAACATTTTAAATCCCGCGTAATGATAGGCTGGTTAAAAAATTTAAACAATGCTTCTAGATTAATTTCAATTAATGAAGCATCTAGAATTTCGGGAATTTCTGCAAAAGCATTAGAGAAAGATTGGTGGGTTACGCTGACGCTTAAACTTGTTTTTAACACTCCTAATGCTAAACACTTTGCATTCAAAGGTGGAACATCTTTAAGTAAAGGATGGCAACTAATAAATAGATTTTCGGAAGATATTGATATTTCTTTAAGCTCAGAAGCAATGGGCATTGATTATGTGGATGCACCTTCTAAAACATTTGTAGAGCAATTGAGAAGAGCAGGTTGCTCCTTTACTTCCAATGAATTACTAGAATCTTTAAAAGAAGAATTTAAAAATATACAAGTTCCCGAAAATCTTTATTCAATTGAAGCAAAGCCTGTTCGGCCTGACATGCCTGATACGGATCCACAAACTTTGTATGTAAATTATGTATCACTTTTTGGGCCAAATCCATATTTGCCAGATAGAGTTAAAATAGAATTTAGCGTTCGTTCACTTAAAGATCCAAGTGCTAAACGTAATATGAATTCATTGTTATTCACTCACTTTCCCAATGATAATTATTTAGAGCAAGACTATGAAATACTAACTATTTTACCGCAACGAACTTTGATTGAAAAAATGCTTTTGTTACATGAAGAATACAATAGAGAAGAGTTTGATAAAATGAGAACAGAACGTATGTCTCGACACTATTACGATTTATATCAATTAAGTAAGCAAGATTTTACCCATTCAACATTAACAGACAATGTATTTATTGGTGATATAATTGAACACAGAATAAATTATTCTAGACTAAAAAGATTTGACTACAACACCCTTAAAAGAGGAAGTTTAAATCTCATTCCTAGTTCAGATATATTAGAAGCTTTGAGGAAGGACTACGAAATTATGAGAGCTGAAATGATTTATGGAGAACCACCTTCCTTTGAAGAAATTATTATTGAAGTTCAGGGCCTTCAGATGATAATTAACAAGATTAATTAAATTTTCTATTACACTATTTATTACGATCTGATAATAGCCATTTCTCGACCTAGGTTTTGCCCTATATTGCGTATAAATTATTAGTATACAATAAATTATATATTATGATATACATGGTCCACACTAATTCCTGCTATTTTCCCGCCTTACCCAGCTCCCCAGGGCTTAATAGCCTACAATTATCTAATAGCTCTACCAAAGCCATGGTTTTTTGCGTTTTAAGGTCGGTAAGGCCTTTAACGATGGTGTAGGAATCCTTGAGTAAGTAAAACACATTGGTAGTTAGGTTAAGGGTTCTGGCATTGCTGTAAATAGCACTCAGGATATGATCTTTGTAAAAAGCATCAAGCTCACTAAAGCTTAAAGTAGTATTGAGTATTTGCTTTTTAGTGGTGGGTTCAATATTTACTTGGTCATTTTGTGCTAAACACCATTCATTAAGCAAACGTAATTTTCGGGGACTATTAGCGGCAATCATATCTCCACTGAGTGAAAAGATAAAACCATCCACTTGTAATCTTAACGTATTATAAATAGCTAAAGCGCTATCCTTGTTTCCTATATTGCCTTCGTTTTTAAGCTGCCTACTTAAAAATAGCTCTGCTGTGTATTTAATTTCTATTAAGCGAGAAAATATGCCCTGAGGAGCGGGGTGGGGTTGTTGCGGCTGCGCATGCGCAGCCGCAACAACAAAAATAAAAATAACCAGCACAAAAAGCCTAGGATAATTTTTCATAAAGTATAAGCTTACTAATTTTATAAAAAGAAGGGTTGATTTTCGAGTAGGCCTTCGGTTTGAGGATTTTGATCATAACCGTATTTGGCCAAATCGGCATTTACAAAATTTACTACCGCCTTCATACTTTTATGAGCACCATACTGTATTAAGTTTTTTATTAAGTAATACGTAAAAGCACCATTAAAGCGGTTATTAATAATTGCATCGGCACTAAGTTCATGTGAAGCACAAGCGCTTAATAGTGCTCCATTAAGGGGTGGCTCAACGGCTATTGGACTTACCCCTTTACTTTCATTTTGATAAATGATAGTTTCAAGCCCCTGAAATTTTCTGTAATTAATTGTTTGACCCGCCACATAAGGATCTTTAGATAAATCCTCGGCGTGGCAGCTATCTGATATCCAAACAAAGTGCACGCCCTTGGGTATGGCTGCAAAAAGCTGTGCAAATTCTTTATCTCTTAATGCAGTATTACTGCTTCCATCAAAATCATAAGGGCAGATAATCTCATCCAAACCATCTCGCTCAATTAAAGCATTCGTTGTGGGTGCTTGTGCACCATGTCCACTATAATGAAACAATAATTGATCGCCTGCTTCAGCACCTTGGATAAGCCATTGTATTTGTGTTACAATGGCTTTTTTAGTGGCTTCTCTATTGGTTAATTTTTTAATGTTTTCTTTGGAATAAACTTTATTGGTTTCAGAAATAAAATGTTCCATGTCGATAATATCATTCACACAACCTCTTAGTTCATTTCGGGGATCGGGGTATTTATTGATACCAACTAATAGTGCTTTGTTTTTCATATTTTTTAATTTTATATACTGAATGTAGAATTAAAATAGGCCTTGCCAAATTTTATTTTTACATTTAACTACAGGTATAAAACGTAAACATAGAAAGGGTTCTAGACAATTGTTGACAGAGACAAACACAGCAAGTATGCTCTCTTTTTTCTAATGCGAAAAAAATCAAAAAAATATTTTTATGAAAAATAATCCACCTATGGGCTTAGCCAAAAGTTGTTTGCTTTTTGCCATTGCTTTTATTTTAATGGTGAGCACAGCACCCATAGGATTTTTATATACAGTAGTTCGACAATTTCTATTTCATAAAACAAAATGGCTAACCATTTATTTTATCGAGGTAGCCATTGCTTTAGATGCAACTGGTAATGTAATGATGCAACATTTATTAAATGACACTTTGCTGCATAAAAACAAGTATACTTATTACTTTGGTAATAAAAAAGAAACCATTAGTAGTGTGATAGGTAAAAACTATTTAACTAATACCCTAAGCCCCTTAGGTAAGGCCTTAAATAATTTTTTAAATGCAATTGATAAAGGCCACTCCCTCAACTCCATTATTTACGATGTAAAAGCCTGGAGGGAGGCCGAAGGGCGATAAAGTGGAGTAGTGGTCCCAACAAGAATCGAACTTGTATCTGGAATTTAGGAAATTCTTATTTTATCCATTAAACTATGGGACCTGCTCAAAATTAGCATTATACCAAGCTATTTGAGGAGCGCAAAAATAACCACATAATTTGGTATCTTCGCCCTTCAAACACATAATCAAATGGCTTTCTATAACATTATTATAAAACACCGTTTTTGGCTTAGTTTAATAACTATTTTAGCCGGTTTAGGCCTTCAATTAATTGGGGTAGCTCATTTTTGGCCCGTTTTCCCATTGTATTTATTAGGGGTGATTGGATTATTTAGTCACTTTTTTATAGGCCCACTTCGCCTGGTGCAAGCGCCCATGGAAGCAGGCGATATGGACGAGGTGGAGCGCATTTTAGCTACTATTTGGTGGCCACAGCTTTTATACACACCCATCCGAAGCACTTATTATACCATTAAGGGTAATATCGCCATGGTAAAACAAGATTTTGATGCTGCCGAAAAACATTTAAAGCACAGTAGCTCACTTGGTTCTGCAATGCCAGAAGCAGAAGGTGCAAATAAATTGCAATTAGGAATGATGGCCATGCAAAAAGGAGATACCAAACAAGGCGAAGCTTATATACGTGCCGCTATTCGTGCAGGAATTCCAGATAAAGAATCCGAAGCCGTTGCATTTTTAAGTATGTGCCAGATATTTATGAATAAGCGCGAATTTCGTGCCGCTAAAGATTATTTCCGCAAAGCCAAAGCCTGCAAGCCTACTACCAAACAAGTAGTGGATCAAATTAAAGAAATTGAGAAATACATTTCTCGCATGCCAGGATAATTTTTATTTGCACATTAGATTATTTCCTAACGAATAAGTTGATTTATATAAAATCTAATCTTGAATTAATTTTATATATGCGAAGTATAGCTTTACAGGAATTATTGTTGCTTATTATTTTTGAGCTGCTATTTTTATTTCTTTTTAATACAATATCCTTTTTACTAAATAAAAAAACATTCAAGAAGCACTTTAGGTCAAGCTTGCGATGGGCTGCTATCTTTTTTTTGGCTCTCTTATTAATTCCTTTATTCTTTTTTATAAAATCAAAAATATAAATCCTCCTACTTCAACAAACCTTCAATCGTAGGGGCAAAATGTGCATGCTCAAGTGCATGAATTTTATGAGCGAGTGTAATAGGTGTATCGCTTGTTTCAACTGTGCACTTTGCTTGAAAAATAATGGCGCCTTCGTCGTAATGTTCGTTTACCCAATGAATGGTTATGCCCGACTGTTTTTCGCCAGCAGCAATTACTGCTTCATGTACATGAGCGCCATACATGCCCTTGCCCCCATATTTAGGTAAAAGTGCTGGATGTATATTTATAATACCTTTTGAATTTTCAACTCCTGGCGCAAATGCTTTTACCAAAACAGCTGGCACTTTCCATAAAAAACCAGCCAGCACAATAAAATGGATTTCGGCATTACGCAAACTTGTTACATAGCCAGTACTTGCAAACTCGGTCTTATTAATTAAAAGTGTAGGAATGCCTTTTTCTTTGGCAATATCCAAAACGCCCGCTCCTGGAACATTACAAACAATGAGAGAAACCTTGATACGGTCGTTTTTTTCAAAATACTCAATAATTTTTCGGGCATTAGAGCCTGCACCCGAAGCAAAAATGGCCACATGCACTTTTTTACCTCCCATTAATTTTGCACCAACACGGGCTAAATAACCCTTAAAAAAGCGAAATTGGCCGGTAAAGAAACTTACAAAAATTACCGAAAAAGGCCATAAAATGGTCAAAAACAGGGGATAAACGAGCCAAAATGCCCAATTTTTCTCCAAAAACACCAATTTTAGCAAAAAGCTGGTTAGCCTTCCACTTAGGCTGCCCCCTAGGGCAAAAGTGAGAATCACCAGCCAAAACTGGATGGGTCCTAGCCCCCATTTAGCCTGAAGTTTGTTTATGCCTTTCATCGCCCCAAAGGTGCTCTTTTTTTTTATATCCCCCCACAACCCACCTCAACAATTTTAGCCCTGTTTAAGCAAAGCTTACAATTTTATGACATTCGTCAATCTTTTTACGCCGATAAGCTTGAGACTCAATCGTTCGCAAACAAAATAATGAGAAAAAAAACCTTCGATTCCTAGTTTCGATTGTGTTTCTATGCTAAATTTGCACCCGTTCAAGGATATTTTTCCACACTAGACACGTTTGTGTATATGACAATTTTAAGAAGCCTAGCTAAGATCGTTTCGATCTTCCTATTTATCACCCTTAGTTCATCTATCGGTAATCAGTTAAATGCGCAAGATGGGAAATCACTTTTCTCTCAGAATTGTGCATCCTGTCACGCAGTTAATAAAAAGTTAACTGGTCCAGCATTAGCCGGCGTAGAAGACCGTTGGCCTGATAAAAAGAATTTGTACGCTTGGATTAAAAACAACCAAGCATTTTTGAAAACAGGCGATGCTTATGCCAACAAATTGTACACCGAGTACAATAAGACGGCTATGAACTTGTTTCCTAATTTATCTGATAAAGATATTGATGCCATCTTAGCTTATATTAAATCAGTACCTGCAGCAGGTGCAGCACCAGCAGCTGGCGCAGCTACAGCAGCGGCTCCAGCCGATGAGTCGGATAGCACATTGGTATTTGGTTTATTAACTTTAATATTAGCAGTAGTTGCATTAATCTTATTACAAGTTAATAGTAACTTAAAAAAATTATCTGACGATAAATCAGGCATCCCTGCTACTGAGCCAGTACCTTTTTACAGAAACAAAGCCTACATCGCTTTTGTTGCCATCATTTTATTTATTGCAGGTGGTTATATGACCACAGTAGGTGCTATGAACTTAGGCCGCTCAAAAAATTATCAACCCGAACAACCTATTTATTATTCTCATAAAGTTCATGCGGGCGTTAATCAAATTAACTGTCAATACTGTCATACGGGAACTTACCAAGGTAAGCAAGCTACCTTACCAAGTGTTAATGTGTGTATGAACTGTCACATGGCTATTAACGAATACAAAGGAGAACCTTTAGTAAGAGAAAATGGAGATGTGGTAGATGGTACTTCCGAAATTAAAAAATTATACAAATACGCTGGCTTCACCGAAGGTCAACCATGGGATGCTTCTAAAGCAAAACCAATTGAGTGGGTGCGTATTCACAACTTACCTGATCACGTTTACTTTAACCACGCTCAGCACGTAAATGCGGGCCAAGTGGCTTGTCAACAATGTCATGGCGAAATACAAAAAATGGGCGAAGTAAAACAATTTGCTGATTTAAGTATGGGCTGGTGTGTAAACTGTCACAGACAAACAAAAGTTCAATTTAAAGACAATGGTTTTTATAGTATCTATGAAAAATTCCATGCCGATTTAAAATCTGGAAAAATTGATAGCACTAAAGGAATCACAGTGGAAAAAATTGGTGGTACGGAGTGTCAAAAATGTCACTACTAGTAACTGAGTAACAAAACGAATTAATAAGACGCGTAATATTTTATATACATTATTATGGAGCAAAATAAGAACTGGCAAAGCTTTGGCGAATTAAACAAATCTGAAGCCTACAACAAAGAGGTGAACAACGAGTTCAAAGAAGAACTTCCTTTTGTAGAAGACCATAGTGGTTTTTTACAATCAAAAGCACCTCGACGTGATTTCTTAAAATATTTAGGTTTTAGCACCGCTGCAGCAGCCGTGGCGGCAAGTTGTGAAATGCCCATTAAAAAAGCAATTCCATTTGCCAACAAACCAGAAGATATCGTTCCAGGTATCGCCGATTATTACGCCACTACTTATGTGCAAGATGGAGATGTAGTAAGTGTAATTGCTAAAGTGCGTGATGGTCGTCCTATTAAATTAGAAGGCAATAGTTTAAGCCCTATCACTGGTGGTGGTACCTCGGCAAGAGTGCAAGCATCTGTGTTAGATTTATATGATACTGCTCGTTTACGTTTCCCTACCATCGCTGGTAAAGAAGCTACATTTGAAGCAGTTGATAAAGCCGTTGCTGCCGAATTAAATGGTGCTGCAGTAATTGTTACAAGTACTATTACTTCTCCTTCCACTAAAGCAGTTATCGCACAATTCTTAGCAAAACATCCAGGAAGCAAACACGTTACTTACGACGCAGTTTCTTTTAGTGGTATGTTACTTGCCAACGAAGCAAGCTATGGTAAAAGAGTAATTCCTTCCTACCATTTTGAAAAAGCAAAAGCCATTGTTTCTTTGAGTGCCGATTTCTTAGGTACATGGTTAAGCCCTGTTGAATTCGCAAGACAATATGCAACAGGTAAAAAAATAAACGAGAAAAATCCTGCGATGAGCAAGCATATCCACTTTGAAACAGTGGCTAGCTTAACAGGCTCTAACGCAGACGAAAAATATTTATGTCGTCCTTCTGAAATTGGCGCCATCGCTGTTGCTTTATTATCTGCTGTAAAAGGTGGAGAAATTGCAGGTGTGGATGCTAAATTAAAAGCAGGCATCGAAGCAGCTGCTAAAGCATTAACCGCTAACAAAGGCGCAGCCTTAGTAGTAGCAGGCAGCAACGATAAAGACGTGCAAGTAATTGTAAACGCCATCAACGATGCTATTGGCGCAAATGGCACTACCATTAATTTTGGTGCTACTGTAAATTATCGTCAAGGTATTGATAGCGATTTCGCTGCTTTAGTAGACGATATGAATGCAGGAAAAGTAAATGCTATTTTATTCCATGGCGCTAACCCAGTGTACACATGGCCTCAAGCAGACAAAGTAAAATCGGGTTTAGCAAAAGTAAAAACAACTATTTCATTTAATGGTAAATTAGATGAAACAGCTGCTGTTTGTAAATATGTACTTCCTGATCATCACTTTTTAGAAAGTTGGGGAGATGCAGAACCAGTAACTGGTCACATATCTTTTATCCAACCTACTATTGCTCCTTTATTTAAAACACGTGCTTTCCAAGACTCTTTATTATTATGGTCTGGGGATGCTACTGAATATACCAACTACGTTAAAAATTTCTGGTCGGCTAAATTAGGCGGCGAGAATGGTTGGAACAAAACATTACAAGAGGGTGTCATTAATCCTGCAACACCAGTAGTAAGTGGTGCAAGTATTAATTCATCTGCAGTGGCTGCTGCCTTAATAGCAGTTAACGCAAGCAAACCTTCTACAAAAATTGAATTAGCCCTATACCAAAAAGTAGGTATCGGTGCGGGTCAGGGTGCAAGTAACCCATGGTTACAAGAATTACCAGATCCAGTAACTCGTGCTACTTGGGATAACTATATTATAGTATCCCCTGCAATGGCTAAAACATTATTAAACATCGATTTAAATAATGGTGGTCAGGCAGATGCTTACGAAGTACAACCGCCTAAAAAAGTTGTAAAATTAACAGTAGAAGGAAAATCAATCGAACTTCCAGTATTAATTATACCAGGTACACATCCTCAAACAGTGGGTATCGCAGTGGGTTATGGTCGTGCAGAATCTTTAGGTAAAGCAGTTATTGGTACAGGTAAAAACGCCTTCCCTTTAGCATGTCTTAAAAATGGTACTGTAAACTTTAGCTGTAGCGATGTTACATTAACACCTACTGGCGAAACTTATCCAGTAGCATTAACGCAAACACATTTCCGTTACGACACTACGCAAGGTAATCGTACCGAGGTAATGAAGGAATTAACTTTAGCGGAGTTTACTAAAAACCCTAAAGTTATTTTAGAAGAAAGAGAAGAAGAAGCAAAACCATTTGGTGGCTTAGAAAAATTTGAAGCAGAAGCAACCATCTATCCAGTATATGAGCGTCCAGGTATTAAGTGGGGCATGAACGTAGATTTAAATGCTTGTAACGGTTGTGGTGCTTGCGTGGTAGCATGTAATGCAGAGAACAACGTTGCGATAGTAGGTAAACCAGAAGTTTTACGTGGCCATGAAATGCATTGGTTACGTATCGATAAATATTTTAGTGGTGATATGGAAAATCCAAATGTGGTATTCCAACCATTAATGTGTCAGCATTGTGATAACGCTCCTTGTGAAAACGTTTGTCCAGTAGCTGCTACCAACCATAGCTCAGAAGGTTTAAACCAAATGACGTATAACCGTTGTATTGGTACTCGTTATTGCGCGAACAACTGTCCATTTAAAGTGCGTCGTTTTAACTGGGCCGATTATACAGGTGCAGATAGCTTCCCAGATAACCAAAGAGGAGAAGTGAACGATGTAGTATTAAACATGAACGACGACTTAACAAGAATGGTATTAAATCCAGATGTTACCGTTCGTTCTCGTGGTGTGATCGAAAAATGTTCTTTCTGCGTTCAACGTTTACAAGCAGCTAAATTAGATGCTAAAAAAGAATCTCGTCCAATGGTGGATAGCGATATTAAAGTGGCATGTCAACAATCATGTCCTACAAATGCTATCAGCTTTGGTAATGCGAACGATAAACACAGTGCTATTACAATGGTGCGTGAAGAAAACGAATTACGTTCTTTCCATGTATTAGAGCAATTACACGTGTTACCTAATGTTACTTACTTAGCCAAAGTAAGAAACCAATCCGAAGCAGAAGGAGAAAAAGCAGAAGCAAAAAAAGCATAATTTAAAAATATTAGAAACTAGATAAGATGCATTTAAAGTACGAATCACAATTACGCGAACCATTGGTGTATGGTAACAAAACTTATAGTCAAGTTACCGAAGACATCTTAAGACCCATCGAAGCCAAGCCATCTCGTTTATGGTACATAGGTTTCTTTATCGCTGTTAGCTTACTAAGTTTTGGTGCTTACAGTGTGTATCGTGAGGTAACTTATGGTATTGGTCAGTGGAACTTAAATAAAACCATTGGATGGGGTTGGGATATCACCAACTTCGTATGGTGGGTAGGTATTGGTCACGCAGGTACCTTAATCTCGGCGGTATTATTATTGTTCCGTCAAGGATGGAGAACTGGGGTAAACCGTGCTGCCGAAGCCATGACTATTTTTGCCGTAATGTGTGCAGGACAGTTTCCTATCTTCCACATGGGTCGTGTATGGATGGCTTTCTTTGTAATGCCTTATCCTAACTCACGTGGTCCATTATGGGTAAACTTTAACTCTCCATTATTGTGGGACGTATTTGCGATCTCTACTTACTTTACTGTTTCATTATTATTCTGGTACTCTGGTTTATTGCCCGACTTTGCAACAGTTCGTGATAGAGCGTTTACAAAATTGCGTAAAAAATTATATGGTATTGCTGCCTTTGGATGGAATGGTTCCACTAAACATTGGCAAAGACACGAAAGTTTATCATTAGTATTAGCGGGTTTATCTACACCTCTAGTATTATCGGTACACACTATCGTATCTTTTGACTTTGCTACTTCGGTAATTCCAGGATGGCATACTACTATCTTCCCTCCTTACTTCGTGGCCGGTGCGATTTTCTCTGGTTTCGCGATGGTACAATCCTTATTAATTATTGTACGTAAAGTATTTGGGTTAACAGATTATATCACTATTGGTCATATCGACTTAATGAATAAAGTAATTGTACTTACAGGATCCATTGTAGGTATCGCTTACTTAACAGAATTATTTATGGGCTGGTATTCTCAAAATAAATATGAAGGATATACTTTCTGGTATAGCCGTGCTTATTTATTTAGCCCTTATGGATGGAGCTATTGGGGTATGATGGCTTGTAACGTATTGTCGCCACAAATTTTCTGGTCAAGAAAAATGAGACGCAATGTATTTGTTACCTTCTTTATGAGCATCATCGTAAATATTGGTATGTGGTTTGAGCGTTTTGTAATTATTGTAACTTCTTTATATCGTGATTACTTACCTTCTAGTTGGTCTGTATACTATAGCCCTACCATCTGGGAGATTGGTTTTTACGTAGGAACTTTTGGATTGTTCTTTACTTGCTTCTTCTTATTTGCTAAATACTTCCCTGTAATTGCAGTGGCCGAAATTAAGTATGTATTAAAAAGAAGTGGTGAATCGTATAAACCAGAATTTGACGCGATCGATGCACAACCCATTGACACATTTGTTCACGATCAAGCGCATGCTCATTAATTATTAGTTTAAGAATTATACTATGGCACAAAAGAAATTTGTAGTTGGCTGTTTTGATGATGAAAAAGTATTGTTTCCTGCAGTAAAGCAAGTGCGTGCTGCTGGTTATAAAATTAAAGACGTGTATACGCCTTTCCCTGTGCATGGTTTAGACCACGCATTGGGTATGCGCGAAACCTCTTTGCATACAGCTGGCTTTATATATGGTATCACAGGTACTACTACTGCAATAAGTTGTATTAGCTGGATCTTTACCAAAGACTGGCCTTTAAACATTGGTGGTAAACCACATTTTGCTTTACCTGCTTGGATACCTATCATATTTGAGTTAACCGTTTTATTTGCAGCTGTAGGAATGGTAATGACTTTTATGTGGTTATGTCAAATGGCACCAGGTGTTAAAAAACATCATTTCCATAAAAAAGCAACCGACGATTTATTTGTAATGGTTATCGAGTGTACCGATAAAACAAATGCAGAAGATTTAACATCATTATTAAGTTCAAAAGGAGCCGTTGAAACCGATATTCAAATCGCAGAAGAGGGATGGTGGTTTGGTACCTACGATACCGAAAATGATAATTTGTATAATAACGTTGCACACTAATTGAAAACACGATCAAGAATCATACGATGAAGAAACTATCTATTATAACTATTTTAATCGCCTCAATTGCCATGGTAAGTTGTAGCGATGTTAAGCGTACGCCAGGTTCTATCTATATGCCAGACATGGCCTATAGCCGTGCCTACGAAACCTATGCCGATCATAGCAACTTAGCCGAGAAAGGAATTAACTACGACAATCGTCCAGTAGCGGGTACTATTGCACGTGGCCATGAAATGCCTTTCCCCATTGCAAAAGATAAAGTAGGGGATACGGTTA
The DNA here is from genome assembly GCA_947452905.1 of Bacteroidota bacterium. Lineage (GTDB taxonomy): Bacteria > Bacteroidota > Bacteroidia > Chitinophagales > Chitinophagaceae > Sediminibacterium. Next base: position 23,257 of record CANGEP010000006.1, read on the forward strand.
ATTATTATGCTTCAAGAGCAATTCCTAACCCTATCGATTCTTTAAGCAAAAGAGATGCCGACGAAGCGGAGCGTTTATATTTAGTAAACTGTGGTATTTGTCATGGCGCTAAATTAGATGGTAATGGTCCTTTATATAAAGATGGTAATGGTCCTTATCCTGCAAAACCTGCTACATTAGTGGGCGATGCAAAATATGAAAACATGCCTGCAGGTCAAATGTTTTATTCGGTAGCGTATGGTAAAAACTTAATGGGTTCTTATGCTTCTCAATTAAGCCGACACCAACGTTGGATGATTATTAAATACATCAAGAACAAACAAGCAGCTGCAAAAGCAAGTAAATAATAAATAGGTAGACTCACGATATTTAAAAAGATTATAAAAGCGAAACGATGGCATCTATTAAAGAGCAATTTGAAATTCCTGGTAAATTAAAAACATGGGCGTATGCTTTAATCGGCATTGGCGGTGTTGCCTTATTGTATGGTATGTTTACCCAAGGATTTAGCACAGACGAACATGAGCAAGTGCACTTTTGGGGTACTTTAATGTACAACACTATCTTCTGGACTTTAGTGACCAATGCAGCTATGTTCTTTTTATGTTTTAGCACTATGGCACAAGCTGCTTGGATGCAGTCTTTCCGTAGAATTGCCGAAGCCATCTCTACTCTTGTACCTATTTTTGGTGCTATCACTTTTGCAGTATTAATATATGTAGTTGTAAGTGAAAAACATCATATCTATCATTGGTTAGATGCAGCAGCCGTTGCAAAAGATCCTATCTTAAAAGGTAAAGCAGGTTTCTTAAATCCTACTTTCTTTATTATTTGGACAACTTTAGCGATTGGTTTATGGTCTTATTTTGGATACAGAATGCGTCAGATTTCTCGCGAAGCCGACGAAAACCCAATGGATCATGCAACAGCGCATAGCTTTAATATTAGAAGCATGACAGGTTCTGGATTTTTCTTAGTGTGGTTTGGTTTAACGGTAGCTTCTACAATTCCTTGGTTATGGTTAATGAGTATCGACGCACATTGGTATTCTACTATGTATAGCTGGTATACTTTTGCAAGCTCCTTTGTAGCAGGTATGGCCTTAATCGCGCTTTGGGTAATTTATGTAAAAAACAAAGGCTACTTAGAGTTAACAAATTCAGAGCATTTACATGATATCGCAAAATTCATGTTTGCTTTCTCTATCTTCTGGACTTATTTATGGTTCTCTCAATACATGCTTATTTGGTATGCGAATATTCCTGAGGAAACAGTGTACTTTAAGCATCGTGTTCAGGGAGCATACAAACCTATCTTCTTCTTAAACTTAGTAGTTAACTTTTTAGCGCCCTTATTAATTTTAATGAAGCGTTCTGCTAAGAGAAACTTTACACTCGTTGCCTTTATGGCCGTGTTAATATTATTTGGTCACTGGATCGATTTTTACCAAATGGTAATGGGAAGCCTTATGAAGGATCACGTTACTTTAGGTTGGTTGGACTTTGGAATTTTAGGATTCTTTGTGGGTGTTTTAATTTTAATGGTAGCACGCTCTTTAGCTAGCAAACCATTGATTGCTAAAAATCATCCATTCTTAAAAGAAAGTATTATTCACCAAGTATAATTATCGCGTAGCACAATTATTGATTTAGAAAAAAAGAATTATGAGTTTATATTTATCCATCGCTATTATCGTTCTCATTTTCGTGGTAATTTTTCAAATTGCCAAAGCAAGTGAATATGTATCTATCCTAAAAGGAGAAGAGGCAAGCCGTAAACAAAACAATAAAATCAACGGATTTTTAATGGTCGTGTTTTTGGTTTTAGGTTTTGTGGGTGTGTATGTTTGTAATGAAATGCTTTTTAGCAAAACGTTTTTAGCACGCGAAGCGTCCAGTGTTCAAGGAGAGAAAGTGGATCAGATGCTTTGGATTACTTTAATCATTACAGGTATTGTATTTATTATTACTCAGTTTTTGTTATTTTGGTTTGCCTATAAATATCAAGAAAACGAAAACAGAAAAGTATACTTTTTTGCGCATAGCACTAAATTGGAATTAATTTGGACAGCCATTCCTGCAATCACTTTAACAGTGTTAGTAGTATTTGGTTTACGTAACTGGTTTTACTTTACAGGTGATGCACCAAAGGAAGCGATGGTGGTTGAGGTAACAGGTAAACAATTTGGATGGATTTTCCGTTACCCAGGTAAGGACGCCGTATTTGGTAAAAAATATTATAAAAACATCGACCCAGCTACCAACTCAGTAGGTATTGTTTGGGAGGATACTTATGCACAAGATGATATTTTAACAGAGCAAACTATGTATGTGGTAAAAGGCAAGCCTGTTAAATTAATTATTGGTTCAAGAGACGTAGTTCATGACGTAGGTTTAACACATTTCCGTTTAAAAATGGACGCCGTTCCTGGTATTCCTACTACTATGTGGTTTACACCTAAATTCACCACTAAAGAAATGCGTGAAAAAACAGGTAACCCTAATTTCACTTACGAGATTTCTTGTGATCAAATGTGTGGTAATGGTCACTACTCTATGAAAGGGGTGGTGGAAGTTGTAGATCAAGAAGAATATGATATGTGGTTGGCTAAACAAAAACCACAGTATTATACAGCTTTCCCGGATAAAGATCCTGAAGCTGCAAAAGCAGCTGCCACTGTTGCAAAAGATAGCACTGCAAAAGCAGCCACAGCAAAAATGTAATTTTAAAAAAGAAAACTTTTAAATAAAAGGTATGAGTCACGAAGCAGCATTACACGCACACGAATCGCATGGACATGATGACCATGGTCATCACGAACATCATGATACATTCTTAACTAAATACGTATTTAGTCAAGACCATAAAATGATTGCGAAGCAATTCTTAATCACGGGTATGGTTTGGGCTGTACTTGGTGGTTTAATGAGTGTGCTTTTCCGTTTACAACTGGGTTATCCAGAAGCGAGTTTCCCTTGGTTAGAATCTATCTTAGGTAAATGGGCAAAGGGTGGTCAAATTACCCCCGAAGCTTATTACGCTTTAGTAACTACGCACGGAACAGTATTGGTATTCTTTGTATTAACCGCTGGCTTGTCTGGTACTTTTGCCAACTTCTTAATTCCTTTACAGATTGGTGCACGTGATATGGCTTCGCCTTTCATGAACATGTTATCTTATTGGTTCTTCTTTGCTGCAAGTATTGTGATGTTATCTTCTATGTTTGTTGAAACAGGACCTTTTAGTGGTGGTTGGACTGCTTATCCTCCTTTGTCTGCCTTAGGGGACGCTTCTCCAGGTTCTAAAACAGGTATGGACTTGTGGATTATCGCGATGGCCTTATTCGTTGTCTCTTCTTTATTAGGAGGCTTAAACTATATCGCTACTATTTTAAATATGCGTACTAAGGGAATGAGCATGACTCGTTTACCTTTAACTATCTGGGCATTATTCTTTACTGCAGTATTAGGGGTATTATCATTCCCTGTATTATTGTCTGGTTTTATCTTATTAATTTTTGATAGAAACTTCGGTACCTCTTTCTATCTTTCTGATATTTATGTGAATGGCGTAGGCGCTTTATCTAACGAAGGTGGTAGCGCTATTTTATTCCAACACTTATTCTGGTTCTTAGGTCACCCCGAGGTATACATTATTTTATTACCAGCCATGGGTATGGTATCTGAGATAATGTCGGTTAACTCACGTAAACCAATTTTCGGTTATATGGCCATGTTAGGTTCATTATTCGCGATTGCGGTATTGGCCTTCTTGGTATGGGCACACCATATGTTTGTAACTGGATTAAATCCTTTCTTAGGATCGGTGTTTGTATTATTAACTTTATTGATTGCCGTTCCATCTGCTATTAAAGTATTTAACTGGTTAACTACTTTATGGAGAGGTAATATTCGCTTTACGCCAGCAATGTTATTTGCTATTGGTTTTGTAAGCTTATTTATCTCTGGAGGTTTAACAGGTATTTGGTTAGGTAACGCTGCTTTAGATATTCACTTACACGATAGTTATTTCGTAATCGCTCACTTCCATATTGTAATGGGTGTGGCTTCAATGTTTGGTATGTTCGCAGGGGTGTATCATTGGTTTCCTAAAATGTATGGTCGTTATTTAAATAACTCTTTAGGGTATATGCATTTTTGGGTAACCTTAGCAGGTGCTTATTTAATTTTCTGGCCCATGCACTATGAAGGTTTAGCGGGTATGCCACGTCGTTATTATGACTTTAGTATTTGGGAAAGCTTTAAGCAATTCGCCGAATTAAATCGTTTCATTAGTACGGTGGCTATGATTGTTTTTGCCGTTCAAATTTTATTCTTATTAAACTTCTTCTATTCTATATTCAAAGGTCGTAAAGTAACTACGCTAAATCCATGGCAAGCAAATACTTTAGAGTGGACTACTCCAATTAATCCTGGTCATGGTAACTGGCCTGGTGAAATTCCTGAAGTACATCGTTGGCCTTATGATTACGGTAAAGATGGTGTCGACTTTACGCCGCAAACTACACCAGTGGGCGAGCACGAAAGTAGCCACTAAACAATATTCAGTTTACAATGCCCTGATCACAGGGCATTGTAATTTAATTTGTATTTTATTTTATCACAGCATTGATTAATTCAATCTCTTGAAACAAACCATTAAAGATTACGCACAACTAATGAAATTCACTTTGAGTTTCACCGTAGTATTTTCCTGCGTGATTTGTTATATGCTGGCACCAAAAGTGGCTGCTTATGATTGGTTTATGATTATTGTTTTAACCTTTGCAGGTTTATGTATTACGGGGAGTGCCAATGCCATTAATCAGGCTGTCGAAAAAGATACGGATGCTCAAATGAAACGTACTAGTTCGCGTCCAGTAGCTGCGGGTAGAATGTCGCAAAAAGCAGCCTATACTTTTGCATTGGTAACGGGTGTGTTGGGCGTAGCTTTAATGTGGTATTATTTTAATATCTCCTCTGCTTTACTTTCTGCTTTTAGTTTATTTATTTACGCTTTTATTTACACGCCCTTAAAAAAAGTAAATTCAATTGCAGTATTAGTGGGCGCTTTCCCAGGAGCTTTACCTTGTTTAATTGGATGGGTAGCAGGCAACGATGATTTTAGTTTAGCTGGATGGTCTTTATTTTTAATTCAGTTCTTATGGCAGTTCCCACATTTTTGGGCAATTGCCTGGGTAGCACATCAGGATTATTCGAGTGTAGGTTTTAAATTATTACCAGCCAAAGAAGGACCTACTCGTTTCACTGCCATACAATCCATTATGTATGCGGTGTTAATGGTACCCATTGGATTTTTGCCTCATTATTTTCACATCACTGGAGACTGGAGCATGTGGGTGGTTTTAGTAGCCAATATTTTTATGGTTGTACAAACTATAAGACTCTATCAAAATATGGGTGTACCTGCAGCAAGACGTGTAATGTTTAGCAGTTATATTTATTTACCCATTGTATTCTTAGCCTTATTAGCCGATAAATTATAGATCTATCACAAATCAAATTTTGAAACTATGACAACAGAACTCATCACCGAAAAAAAGAAACTACATCCTTATCAGTTTTATTTATGGGCAGGTTTAGGTAGTATCGTTATGATGTTTGCAGGTTTAACCAGCGCCTATATAGTTAAAAAGTCACAGGCCAATTGGCTAGATTTTGAATTGCCCAATATTTTCATGGTCTCTACTTTGGTTATTATAGTAAGTAGTTTTACCATTCAAATGGCAGTTAAAAAATTTGGCGAAAAAAACGAAAATCAGTACCGCGGATTTATGACCGTAACCGCTATTTTAGGCCTTCTTTTTATCATTTTACAGGTACAGGGTTTTAGAACTTTGGAGGGAAATGGAATAGCTTTAACGGGGGCCCGCAGTAATTCAGCAGCTTCGTTCTTATATGTAATCACTGGATTACACCTTTTACACGTTTTAGGGGGTGTTTTAGGCTTAATTGGGGTTAGTTTTAAGGCATTTTCTGCCAATAGTAGTATGGAAAACGAGTTGCCAGTAAAACTGCTCTCTCATTACTGGCATTTTGTAGATATTTTATGGATTTATTTATTCATATTCCTTCACTGGCTTGGCTAGTCTAGTTTTGGAATTGTCCTTGATAGCCAATATTTTTGCACTGAAATTGTAATTGAACATGTCAACAACAACAACAGCTTCTACGAAAGAAGTAAAATGGTGGGGAGGCGGAAAAAGCCCCTTTAATGTAGAGTACGGAAAAGTAATGATGTGGTACTTTTTAATGAGTGACGCCTTTACTTTTGGCGCCTTCTTAATTGCTTATGGTACCGTACGTTTTTCTACCAATGGATGGCCTAACCCTAATGAAGTGTTCAAGAGTTATCCTTTCGCTAGCGAAGGTGTAAACGCACCCTTAGTGTTTGTATCTATCATGACTTTTATTTTGATCATTAGTTCTGTAACTATGGTACTTGCCGTACATGCGGGAAAAATGATGGATAAAAAAGGCGTGGTGAGAAACATGATCTTAACTATTATTGGTGGTATTGCTTTTTTAAGCTGTCAAGCTTGGGAGTGGAATCACTTACATCATGAAGGTGCTTGGTGGGGTATGAATCCATTTTTAAATGCAGATGGCACACAATCCTCAACCAACTTTACTAATTTCTTTTTTACCATTACAGGTTTCCACGGCTTCCACGTTTTTAGTGGTGTGGTTATCAATATCATTATGCTCATCATGACTTTGTTAGATAAGTTCGAACAAAGAGGCCATTACCTAATGATTGAGAAAGCTGGTTTGTACTGGCACTTTGTAGATTTAGTGTGGGTATTCGTATTCACTTGTTTCTACTTATTATAAACTAAGATTCCTAGCTCGAAAAAATATTAATATGTCAAATCACGATACACATGATCACGCAGAACACCACGGTGATCCAATTGCAGAAATTAAAAAAGTAACCATTATCCTATCGGTTCTTACCATCATTGAATTGATTTTAGGTTTCTGGATGATTGGTATTACTGGCGAGTCCATGCGTTTAGCTATTAAAGGCGTTATCGTTATTTTAATGATGGCTAAAGCCTTTTATATTGTGGCTTATTTTATGCACTTAAAGCATGAGTTAAAAAACTTAATCATGACTATTGTAGTGCCTTTATTATTATTCGTTTGGTTTATTACCGCTTTCTTATCGGATGGTGGTTCATACAAAAACTTACGTAATAATTACGATCCTCATTTTAAAGCTCAATCTACTATTAAGGTAGAGAAAAAAGAGCATGGAGAAGCAGCCGAAGGCGAGCATGAAGCCAAAGAAGGCGAAAAGGAAGCTAAACCAGCTGAAACCAAATAATAACTTTAAGTTTACGATACAATGAGCCTCTACGAGGCTCATTTTTGTTGGAGCCTATATGGGTTTTTACCCTTTCGGTTGTAACTTTGATCTTCAATTAGTAAAATGTCTAAAAAGTCTATTTACGGTTTAATCATTGCTTTATTAATACCAGTTCTATGTTATTTATGGCTTAAATCGGCCAGTGATACAGCTGTTGTTATGCCTAGGCATTATTTACTAGATACAGTTATCGAATCGGTGGTGAATGGGAAGCAAAAATCGGATAGTATTTGGCATACTACCAAAGACATTCGTTTGGTTAACCAATTGGGAGATACTGTAAATCTTTACGATCAAAAAGGTAAAATTATTATTCTCGATTTTTTCTTTACGAGTTGCGGTAGCATTTGCCCTCGCTTAACAAGTAATATGGTTAAGTTGCAGCAAGCATTTATTAAAGGGGGAGACGCTCGAAAAAAACAAGTGGATACTACTATTGTACAATTTATGTCGATGTCGGTAGATCCTGTGCGTGATAGTGTACCCGTAATAAGAGACTATGCCAATAAGATGGGTGTAATTTCTGATAACTGGTGGTTACTTACTGGTAATCGCGATTCTATTTACAATTTCGCTTTTGAGGAAATGAAAGTAGATAAATTTAGTCAAGAGCCCGTAAGCCCCGATTTTGTGCATACCAGCCGCTTTGTATTAATTGATAAAAAAATGCAAGTGCGTGGTTATTATAATGGACTCGACTCTGCCTCTCTTTTAAAACTAGCCAAGGACGTGGGTTATATAATGCTTGAAAAAGATCGCACTAAAAAAAGTGAAGTGTTCACACAAATCATCGACCTTAGTTGGTTGTGGCTACTTATTGCCGTGTTAGTAACTGGCTTTGTTTATTATTTTTCAAGTACAAGACAAAAAAATTAAAATTGTAAATACATATGTTAACACCTGTATTAAATAAAAACGATAAGCAAGCTAAACTATTAATTGGTATTTTTTCGGTAGTGGTATTGGTGGCCGTAAGTTTTTTAAGCAAGTTTACACTTGATGTTCAATTGCCTTTTGATAAACATATATTTGCTTTTATCAATGCCTTACTCAATACTTTTGTAGCTATTTTATTAATTGTGGCATTGATAGCGGTGAAAAATAAAAATTATCAATTGCATAAAACATTGATGATGTCGGCGCTGGTATTGTCGGTTTTATTTTTGGTTACTTATATCGCACACCACTTATTTGCAGGAGAAGCACGTTTTGGGGATGCTAATTTTGACGGTATTATATCGGAAGATGAAAAAACTGCCGTAGGTAATGTTCGCCCTTTTTATTTTATTCTCTTGTCTACTCATATTATTTTAGCTGCTACTAGCTTGCCTTTTATTTTATTTACTGCTTACCGAGGTTTAACTGGGGAGTATGAAGATCATAAGCGTAAAGCAAAACGTATGTGGCCTATTTGGTTTTATGTAGCCGTTACTGGCCCCTTAGTATATACCATGATTAAGCCTTATTATAATTAACAATAGTAACACCTATTAAAAAGGGGATGAAAAATTTCATCCCCTTTTTAATTTAATAACCTAACTCGATAACTGGGTCCCAGAATATTTCTTTAAAGTCTACAACGTTATCGTTTTTTACTTTTATTTTTTCTTTCTCGAGTAGGGCTTGCATTTGTGTAGGAGTCTCAAAATGTGCTTTACCTGTAAGCATCCCATTGCGGTTAACCACCCTATGTGCAGGCACTTTGGGTTTTACCCCATGCGAAGCGTTCATGGCCCAACCCACCATTCGAGAGCTTCCGCCAGTGCCTAAATAATTAGCAATTGCTCCATAGCTTGTTACACGACCCTTAGGTATTAAACGCACTACATCAAATACGTTTAAAAAAAAGTCTTTTGTTTTAGGAGTGTACTGCATGGTTATTTATTATTGCTTAGCATATAATAATATTACTATTCCATAGCTTGCTTACCATTACGTGCCAAGCTATCATGGGTTTCGGTAATTTCAAAATCGGCAATCTTCTCTTTTAAAACATCGTCTAATTCAATAGGGAGTTCTTTGTCTAATGTAAAAGATAAATAATGAATACGATTACTGCTGGCGATATTTAAACCTTCGTAATAAGTTTTTATGGCAAAGCGATCTTCCCATTTTTCCGATTGTCTAAAATCAGTGCCGTATAAATTATCGGTTGCAGTGATTAAGTTTAATCCGTATAGCTCAATTACTGTTTGGGTAAATAAATATAAATTAGGACTGTCTGTTTTTAAATGCACTATCCCCTTTGCTTTTAAAAACGATTGGTATAAGCGTAAAAATTTAGGATGCGTTAATCGCTTTTTAGCTTTTGAGAATCTTAATTGGGGATCGGGAAAGGTAATCCAAATTTCATCTACTTCGTTTTTGGCAAAATAGCTTGTTACCTGATCAATCTGTGTTCTTACAAACGCCACATTGGATAAGCCATCTCTTTTAGCAATACTAGCCCCTTTCCAAATTCGATTACCTTTAATATCTAAACCAATAAAATGTTGATGAGGAAATAAACGCCCTAGGCCCACTGCATATTCGCCACGTCCACAAGCCAATTCAAGTACTAGGGGATGTTTTGCTTCTTGGATAGATAGTTCGTCTACATGAATAGAGGGACTGCCTTGCTTAGTATTATTTTTTAATTGTGTAAGTGCTAAAAAAAAGGCCTCCCACTTGCCTGGCATGGCTTGGGGGTACTCAAGCACATTTTCATATTCCTTGATAGCCGCAAACTTGATTAGTTTTTTCTGACCCATAGCGCAAATATAAGCCTAGCGACCCATTAATTGAACGGCTTTTTCGGCCACAATAGGCGCAATGGCTACACCCATACCACTCATACGTACAGCACAAAACACATGGGGTTGTAGCGCTTCAATAATTGGCTTTTTAATTTTACCCATACCCATAGTGCCACTCCATCTTAATTCAATCTTTGGTTTTTTACTACCCTTGGGTAAAATTCTTTTCATCATAAAATCTTCTAAATGTTTTTGTATGTTTTTAGAAGTTTCTAGAGAGTATGTTTTTTCTTTTTTAAAATCTTTATTGCGTGCACCCCCTAATAGTAAACGTTTGCCCACATTTCTAAAATAATAAAAGCCTTCATCAAAATGAAAAGTGCCTTTGAATTTTAAATTAGGGATGGGTTCAGTTATAAATACCTGACCTCTTGCTGGTACCACATCCAATGAGGGCACTAATTGTTGGGCAAAGCCATTGGTACAAATAAGTAATTGTTGGGTTTCTATGGGGGCTTCTAAATTGGTATGTAGGGTAACACCTTTTTTATGGGAGCTAAATTTTTTTACTTCGGTATTAAATAATATTTGTACTCCCTTGGCTTGAATCTCTTTTTGTAAAGCAAGTACCAACTTAGCCGAATTTAATTGTCCTTCAAATGGACTAAAGGCCAATGCTTTAATATTTTGAAAACCTAATTGCTTTATTTTCTTGGTCTCGTTACTATAAATAGGCAAGTACTTGCCATTTTTTTTAGGGGTTTGTAAAGCAGGTGCTAATACTTTATTTAAATAAGCAATATCCTCATCTAGTTTGGAAATATCATAAGGTCCATTTTCTTCGAACAATTCATATCCCCCAAATTGATCATAATCGATATCGGCCTTCCCAAATATTTTTTGAATTTTTTGTAATCCTTGGTATCGCATCTTCACCGTCTCTAACATATTGGCTTCGCCCATGAGTTGCACATCATAGATTAATTCGGATACACTACCAAAACAACTAAAGCCTGCATTTCTTGTGCTAGCTCCCGAAGGAATAGTACCTCTTTCTAGAATCGTAATTTGTAGTTGGGGATTTTTTTTAATTAATTCATAGGCGGTCCACAAGCCTACAAAGCCGCAACCAATAATCACCACATCTTTGGGGGCAAAATAAGTGGCCTGCTCCCATACTGATATTGCCATAACCTATCATTTAGATTACAAATATCCGAATAAAAGCAGGCCATCCCTAATTTCTTATACTAGTATTTGGTAACCCCTGGAACTGCCACAGGATAATATCCGTCAGGGTCTGGAAGCACTGGTGGCATTGCATCCCATGCATACACTTTAGGGTGAATATCCATACCAGAGTTAATGGCTTTATCCCAATATACTTTTTGACCACTATAAGTTGCCATACGACCTAAGATGGATGTCATGGTGCTTTTAGCTCCATTTTCGGCATCTGCAAATTTGTATTCACCTTTTACGATGGCGGCAAAAAGTTCATCGTGTTCTGTTTGATAAGGATTATTCTCTTGCTTTTTATCGAATTGATAAAGCACATTGCCTTGATGATCTTTAATATTCATAGCACCACATGCAATTTTTCCTTTTGTGCCAATAAATAATTCATCAACCTTACTCATTGTGCCAGGCATATGTCTGCATTGAGAATTTAAAATAGATCCATCCGCATATTCAAATTCTACAAAATGATGATCAAAAATTTCACCATGTTCTTTTCCTTTTCTTACTTGACGTCCTCCAAATCCCTGTGCTTTAATGGGGTAGCTTCCTTTAAACCAATTGATCACATCTAAATTATGTATATGTTGTTCGGTGATATGATCACCACATAACCAGTTAAAATAATACCAGTTGCGCATTTGGTATTCCATTTCGGTTTGACCTTCTTTACGTGGTCTTACCCAAACCCCATCATTGTCCCACCAAGCTTGCGCCGATACTATATCACCAATCATATCCTTGCGCTTAAATAATTCACGATAGGAATTTTGATAATGACGTTGTAATCCTACTACTACATTTAATTTTTTCTCTTTCGCAATAGCTGCAGTGGCTAAAACTTTTTGAACACCAGCAGGATCGGTGGCTACCGGTTTTTCCATAAATACATGCTTGCCTTGTTTAATGGCTTCTTCAAAATGAATAGGTCTAAAACCTGGAGGCGTTGCTAATATAACTACATCGGCAAGCGCAATTGCTTTTTGATAACCCTCAAAACCAGTAAAGCGTCTTTCTTCTGGTACATCCAAACGACTCGCTAACTCACCTAAGCTATTGTTAATTTCGTTGGTTAATTCTTTATGGCAATTATCTAAATTATCTTTAAATGCATCACACATAGCAACAATTCTTACATTTTGTTTACTGGATAATGCTTGAATGGCAGCGCCCGTACCACGACCACCACAACCCACTACCGCTACTTTAATAACTTCTTCGGAGCCACTAAAATAATTGGCATTGCTTAGTAAAGGGCTTGTTATTAAACCGCCTCCAATAAGGCCGGCACTTTTTACAAAATCTCTTCTTGTTTTTATTTTCCAATCATTGTTTTTCATAGCAATCGTATTTGATTTTTATAAATGAATATAAGTGTTAAAAAATTGATTTACTTCCTCTTCGCTGGGTTGTATTTGTGGACGTACCAATCTAAAACCCACTTGCTTGGCTTCGGTAAGCCACCATTTGGATTTGGGTATTTGCGGATCTCTGCGATTCCAAACAGGATCGGATTTAAAACGCATGTTTGATTGTAAATGATCAGCATCGTCCTCATAACTGCCTCCTCTTAAAGCTTTGGGATAACGTAAATTATTGGCAGGAAGCATTGGATTTTCATTTGTATACATTGCATAAGCGTCTTCTTGATAATGATCCAAAGTCCATTCTAATAAATTTCCCAACATATCATAAAGGCCCCATGGGTTAGGGAGTTTTTGCCCTACCTTATGATATACTTCGTTGCTATTATCACTAAACCATGCATATTTTGAAAGTTGCTTAGCATCGTTACCAAAAAAATAAGTAGTGCTAGTACCTGCTTTACAAGCATATTCCCACTCAGCCTCCGTAGGTAAACGATAAAATATTTTTGTTTTTTGATACAGCCATTTACAATACATAAGTGCGCTTAATTGCGACATACTATTGGCTGGGTATCCTCCCTCTTTGCCCATGCCCCAACTTAAATCTACATATTGTGGGCTAGGCCTTGTAATAGCGTCTACACTTACGTTCTGGCTGGTTTGTTCGTCTTTTAAAAATACATCAAACTCATCCCTGGTTACTTCATAAGCACCCATCCAAAAAGGGGATAGGGTTATTTTTTTTCGGGTACTTCTTAGGGTAAAACTACCTCCTTTGATGGGCACCATTTTACAATAAAAATCGGAGCCAAGAATTAATTGGTTATAAGCAGAAAATTGGTTGGAATTAGTGCTGGATTGTGCAGCTATATTTTGCCCACAAAATAAAGAAGTAAAAAACAAGCAAGCAATCTTAATTAGTATACGCTTCAATCCTTAAAATTTAACAGTTTAAGTTACTACAATTTTTCTTTACAATAAGCATCAAAACCCTTTGATTTATAAATTTCAACTTTTGAACCTTTTAAAATGGCAATATAAATTTGAGCATTATGTTGTTGTGCTAATTGTATCGCTTTGGAGATGGGCATTAAACTACAAGCAGTAGAGAGCCAATCGGCCAAGATGCCCTCATTCGCAATCACAGTCACATTTTTAGGACTGGTAATGCCATAGCCTGTTTTGGTATCAATGATATGAGAGTAGCGTTTCCCCTTATTTTGAATATACTGAAAAGCATCTCCCGAACTAGCAATCGCACCATTCTCAATACGAATAATAGCGCTAGCCATTTTATTTTTATTTCTGGGCAATTGAATGCCAACATGCCAAAAATATTTTTCATCTAAAGCTTTACTAGCCACAATTTTTCCGCCTGCATCTATCATGCAATTTTCGAATCCTTCTTGCTTATAATAATTTATCATTGATTGCGCTATATATCCTTTGCCCAAACTACCTAAATCAATATGCATACCAGCATAGCGCAAAAAAGCAGTATGCTTGAGTGTATCAATAAGTAGGTCATCACAACTAATATGTTCTTTGGCTTTGGCAACCAATTTTGGATTAGGAAAAGTATGGGTTTTACGCGCCTCTCGCCAAAGCAAGCTTAATGAGCCAATCGCAATACTGTATTGGCCATGGGTGGTAGCATAAGCTGATTTTCCAGCTAGCAATATTTTTTCTAAATAAGGACTAATGGCAATTGGCTTAATTCCTGCACTGGCATTAAGTTTGTTTAACTCACTACTGTCATCATAATCACTAATTATATGCACTAAAGAATCTACCAGTAAAAGACCTTTTTGATAAGTGAAAGCCGTTTTAGCACTATCATTACTTATAACAGTAGTAGTAAAAGGTGATCCCATTTTATCGGCATAAAAAATATATTTTTTTACTTGTGCAAAAACACCCAAAGGGCTTAGGTGTATCAATAAAAAAAATAAAAACAGTTTTTTCAAGTTGGAACCTTAATTAGATATGCTTAAATTTAAGTAATTAAAACAAAACCTTATGGAACGTCGTCATTTTTTAAAACAAAATGCTTTAGCCACAGGCGCAGTATTTTCATCTTCCGCTTTATGGGCCTCCACCCCCCGTACGATTCACACAGCTCCTACAGCTTTTAATTTAGCGTATGGTATTCATGATGGTATGTTTAAAGCAGTGGCAGGGGACGACTTTATTGAACAAATTAAATACGCGCATAGTATTGGTTTTACTGCTATTGAGGATAATGGCATGATGGATCGCAGCCCTGATATGCAGCAAAAAATAGGTGATACACTTACAGCACTTGGAATGCAAATGGGTGTTTTTGTAATTAGTTTTGATCATTGGCCATTACAAATTTCTATGACCAATGGTTCTAAAGAATGGCGTAAAAAATTTGTAGACTATTGCAAAGAGGCGGTTGAAGTGGCCAAACGTTGCAATGCAAAATACATGACTGTAGTACCCGGTAATTATGATCATTCAAAATCTTTGGATATGCAATTAGCCAATGTACTAGAATGTTTAAGACCTGGTGTTGAAATTTTAGAAAAAAATAATTTAACCATGGTGCTCGAGCCTTTAAGTGATACACCCGAATTGTTTTTACGTCATTCCGATCAAACCTATGCTATTTGTAAAGCCATGAATAGCAGTGCTTGTAAAATATTATTCGACATGTATCATATGCAGCGAAACGAAGGCAATATTATAGCAAATATTACCAAATGTTGGGACGAGATTGGCTACTTTCAGATAGGGGACAATCCCGGACGAAATGAGCCTGGCACCGGCGAAATGAATTATAAGAATATTTTTAAATTTATTCATAGTAAGGGTTACAAAGGAGTTTTGGGTATGGAGCATGGTATTGCTGGAAAAGGTAAAGAGGGTGTGGAAGCCCTTGTGAAAGCGTATCGTGAGGCCGATAATTTTTCGTAAATAAAATGGATGATTGGCGAGCCCTTTACAATATTATTAGATATTTTTGCGCATGTTTACAAAAGCGCCGCTAGTTTTATTTTTTGTTTTATGTAGTAGTTTGCTGCGGGCTCAAACCAACACCACACAAGAAACCTGGTTAGATTATTTAAATCAAAATAGATATTCTGATAGATGGGGCTCATGGTTAGATTTGCAATTAAAATTGAACGACGGATATATTCATGCTAAAAATGCAGGAGAGTATACCGCAGGCGCTTCTTATTTCGCTAAAAAAAATTTCAAGTACACTGCAGCATTCACTTTAGTGGATGCCTATGCTAATACTGCTCACATAAATCATACCAAAGAGCTTCGTCCTTGGGCCATGATTCAATTAAATACCAGCAATAGTTATTCTAAATGGATTCAGTGGTTAAGAGTGGAGGAAAGATTTAAAGAAACCATTGCTAATAAATTAGCTACGGGAAATTTTGATGAAAGTACAAGAGTTCGTTATTATTTACTTGCTCAGTTTCCTTTATCCAAACGTCAATACCAAAAAGGAACAGTATCTTTTGTTACTTCCGAAGAACTGTATTTAAATTTTGGGAAAAACATAGTGTACAACACTTTCGATCAAAATAGATTTTTTTTGGGTTTTTATTATTTCTTAAACAAGGATAATATTTTACAATTAGGGTATACCAAAATGTATCAAAAGTTAAATGCCCCCGACAAATACGTGAATTCTGATGTTCTAAGAGTATCTGTATTTAATACCATCGATTTTCATAAAAAGCCCCAGCACCTTACAGAATAATCGTTTTTATTCGCGCCAAATTTCTTACATTTAGTATACAATTGATGACTATGAAAAATGTAAAGTTATTCGCATTCGCATTACTGGTATTATTGAGTTCTCAAACTGCAAGCGCACAAAAACAGTTTAAAGCATTGCTGGTAACTACTACCAGAGGCTGGCATCATGAGTCTATTCATGCAGGTGTTTTAGCCATTCAACAATTAGGGGTTAAACATTTTTTTCAGGTCGATTTATTGGAAGATAATTATGGCTTTACCGACAAAACGCTTTCGAATTATCAGGTGGTCATATTTTTAAATACCACGGGTGATATATTGAATGAGCAGGAACAAAAAGTAATGGAGCGTTTTATACAATCAGGTAAAGGTTTTATGGGTATTCATAGCGCCTCTGATACGGAGTATGATTGGGCTTGGTATACACAACTTGTGGGAAGAATGTTTCATATACATCCTGCCATACAATCGGCTCGTTTAAATGTAATAGATGCTAGCTTTCCAGGTTTGGAAGGTTTTGCCAATAATAAACAATGGACCGACGAGTGGTATGAATTTGGTCCCGATCAAGCGAAGGATTTAAAAACCATATTAACGGTTGATGAAAAATCGTATGACCCCAAAGCTGAATGGGCTGCAAATCCACAAAGAGCCGCTGTATCAGGAAAAGGCATGGGTGCTTTTCATCCCATTGCATGGTATCATAATTTTGATGGAGGCCGTTCCTTTTACACCAATCTAGGACATGTACCCGCCGATTATACCGATCCTTCTTTTTTAAGCCATATTGCTGCTGGTATTATATGGGCAGCCACCGTTAAAAAATAATTTACATGCTTACTCAAAAAATTATTGGCATCGACTTAGGCGCTACTAATATGAGAGCAGGGGTAGTAAATGGAAATGTGCTAGACACAGTATTGGCTGTGAAAACTAAAAATGAGGGAACGGAGCAGGAAGTACTTGCCGATCTTTTTGCTTTAATTGATAAACTCTTCGATAAAGATATAAAAGCTATTGGTATTGGAGTACCTAGTGTGGTAGATACTAAAAAAGGAATCGTGTATGATGTGCAATATATTCCTTCTTGGAAAAAAGTAGCCCTTAAAGAAATACTTGAAAAAAAATATGCTGTTCCTGTTTTTGTAAATAACGATGCCAATTGTTTTGTATTGGGTGAATATTATTTTGGAAAAGCAAAAGGTGTACAAAATTTAGTTGGGCTTACCATTGGCACAGGCCTAGGTTCCGGAGTAATTATACATCATCAATTATATGAAGGAGACAATGGCGGCGCAGGTGAATTAGGAATGGTAGATTATTTAGAACACTATTATGAATATTATGCGAGCGGTTCCTTTTTTAAAAATGTATATGGGCTTGATGGGGAAGAAGTTTATACTAAAGCAAAACAGGGCGATGCGCATAGTCTTGCCTTGTATCAAGAATTGGGTAAGCATATAGGTAATGCTATTAAATTAGTAATGTATAGTTATGATCCTAGTTGTATCGTAATTGGAGGCTCAGTTAAAAATGCGTTTCCTTATTTTGAGCAGGCATTGTGGAATCAGCTACAAAGTTTTGTTTATAGACAGTCGGTAAAAAATTTACAAATAATAGTTTCGGATCTTGAATTTTCGGCCATTTTAGGAGCTGCTGGTTTATATTATAACCAACAACCTATTTAATAAATTACACTACTTATAAATAAATCCTCATGCGTAATAAAGTAAGTTTGTTATTTTTTTTACTTTGTATTATTAGTCAATTTTCTTTACAAGCTCAAAATGATTGGCTACTAGATAATAGCCACTATACTGCTAAAATTGCTAAGAAAGAAAATAAAATTATCATTGAGAACGGATTAGTACGAAGAACATTTTTGGTTTCCGAAAATTTAGCCTGTATCGATTACACCAATTTAAGTACCGAACAACAATTAATTCGAAGCATTGAACCAGAAGCGCGTATCGTAATTAATAAAATAGCATACAATATTGGTGGATTAGAGGGCCAAAAAGAAAAAGCCTATCTCGATTTGAATTGGGAAAAAAATTTACATGCCAATTTAAAGGATTTTTATTTCACTAAATATACCACCGAAGCAATAGATAGTTTTGTAAACTATACACCAATTACTTGGATGCCTACTGCATATGCTTCAGGGGTTAAAAAATTTAAAGGCCAACAACTCGTTTTATCCTTTGCCTCTTCTTTGCCTGCTCTTAAAGGGGTCATTGTAAAAGTTCATTATAATATTTATGATGGCATTCCACTTATTGCAAAATGGGTAAGTATAGAAAATGGATCCAGTACCATACATATAGATAGGGTAGTGAATGAGGTATTAGGCTTGGTAGAGGAGGAGAGTGCAGTGGTTGGTAAGCCCGAAGAAATGAAAAAACAACACGGGCTCTATATCGAAACTAATTATGCTTTTAATAACTCAATGCGCTATGATATTAGCGATCATACCACGCATTGGGATATCGATTCCTCTTATACATCTCAGGTAAATTACAATTATCAAACACCTTGCTTGTTATCGGTATACCCGGATAAAGCACCTGGTATTGATTTAGATCCTCATGAAAAATTTAGATCGGTTCGTAGTTTTGAATTATTAATGGATAGTTATGATCGCAGTAGGAGAGGCCTCATGATTAAAAAAATGTATCGTACCGTAGCACCCTGGGTAACGCAGAATCCTATCTTTATGCATTTGGTGAGTAAGAACGACGAGGAAGTAAAAAACGCAATTGATCAGTGTGCTGCCACAGGCTTTGAGGCCGTGATATTAAGTTTTGGAAGTCATTTAAATATGGAAGATGTTTCGGAGCAAAATATAAATAAGTGGAAATTACTTGCCAACTATGCGCATCAAAAAAATATTTTAATTGGAGGCTACTCCCTTTTTAGTAGTCGTACTATTGGCCCAGAGGAGGATGTAATTGATGCAGTAACAGGAAAACCTGGCGGTGCTTTTTTTGGCAATGCACCATGCTTTGGAAGTAAATGGGGACTGGCTTATCGCGATAAAATAATTAACTTTTATACTAAAACAGGGTTTAATATTTGGGAAAATGATGGTCCCTATCCTGGTGATGTATGTGCTTCCACGCAACATCCCGGTCATAAAGGCTTAGATGATTCTCAGTGGAAACAAATGGAAATTCAGAAAGGCTTGTATCAAAGCCTAACTAAAATGGGGGTGTACATAAATGCACCCGATTGGTATTTTTTAGATGGTACGCATAAAATTGCAGTAGGGTACAGAGAAGTAAACTTTTCACTTTCACGTGAACAACAAATAATATTAAACCGTCAAAATATTTTTGATGGCACCCAAGAAAAAACACCATCGATGGGCTGGGGTTTTGTGCCACTCACTAAATATCAAGGAGGAGGGCTCGAAGCGGTTTTAGAGCCTTTGCAAGATCACTTAAAAGACTATCAACAACTCATGATACAATATTTTGGAGCAGGCGTGCAAGCCTGTTATCGTGGTCCAAGATTATATGATACCGAGCTTACTCAAAATATGGTGCGTACTACAATTGATTGGTATAAAAAATATCGAAATATTTTAAATGCAGATAACATTCCCCTAAGAAGAGCAGATGGAAGAGATTGGGATGGATGGATGCATGTTGATGCCGCAGGAAAAGAAAAAGGGTTTGTAATGCTTTTTAATCCTACAAATCAAATGATGAGTAGAAAGATAAAAATCCCAATATATTATACTGGCATTAAATTGGAGGCAAAAATTACCGATAACAAAGGAGGTTTGAGAAAATACAATGTAAGTAAAGATAATTTTATCGAGTTAGCCGTAGTAATTCCTGCTAAAGGGTATTGTTGGTATTTAATACAATAATATAAAAGGTAAATCCGCTATTAATTAAAAAATACTTCGTCTACAAAAATCCAAGCAGGCGTGCCTTTGCCAGGATGCCATAGGGGTAATTTTTTTAAATTACGTAAGGTAAGTTTATAATACTTATAGGCCTTCCCTTTATTCATTTTTACTTTAAAAGCCTGTGTTTGATTTATATTAGGCTCTTTGGTATAGGCTTTTGTTATGGCTGTAAAATCAGCATTTTGTAAAGTATGAAATTCCTTACCATTCTCACTGGCTTCTACTTGAATGTTTTGAATAGGAAATATATAACTAGGTGTATTTATAAGTGCATTAAAAATAATTTCATTAAGGGCAGTGGCCTTTGAAAACTGCATGATAAATTCCATATTCGTTTTGGAATAGCCTAGCCATTTACCATTACCAAAATTGAGTTCACCTAGTTCATGATCAATAATCGTATGTCCACCCATACCCTTGTATTTAGGGTCGGGTTGAGTAAGTAAAATAATAGTGTCGGGACTAAACTCAGATTTATAAAACGATTTTTGCACCAAATCACTAGCTAACCAGCCAGATTTAAACACTTTTGTTTTTAAAGTGGTGTTCTTGGTTAATACTAATGGTTGAGTATAAGTGGGGCTTGTAATACTATCTGGTTCGCTATCATCCAAAGTATATTTAATGGTTACTCCTTTTAAAAAATGTTTTAATGGCACATGAATTTGATCTGTAATAATACTACTGTCTTGCTCGATTATGGGTTTGTTTAATTTCATCACCGAATCCTCTAAATTATCTCCCACCGTAATTTGTATCCCAGGAAATTTATTTCGAACTGGATCCAAGTCTTTGGGCTTAACGCCATTGGCCCATAATTGAATTTGCTTGAGTTTTGTTTTTTGTAAAAAGCTGGTTAAAACAGTTGCATCAATGGGCATGCCTGCTATGGAGAGGGATTTAAGCTTTTGTAAACCCGAGATGGCCATTAAATCCTGCATTTTTAATTGCGTATAGTTAAGATTTAATTTTTCTAAATTTTCGAAACTTGCAAGAATAGCAAGGTCCTCTTTATGTAAGGGTATACTTTGCATATTTATATTCACAATGGCAGATTGCAAAGGGGCTAAATTTTGTAAAAAAGCTGTTTTATAAAAAGCTCCCTGAAAAAAGTTTACATGAATGGTTGAAGCGCCATGATATTCGTATTGTACCGAAACATAATTGCTGTTGAACTTTGTTAAATCGGGTTGCTCTTTAATTTTTTCAAAATGAGGAGCTATGTACTTACTCGCCAAAATATATAAACTATCTTCTTTGGATAAATCTCTTAAGGCTTTATTTAAATTGCCGCCTAGCTGCATCCATTTGGTTAATATCGAAAGCTCCTCTTTGCTTAATTGTTTTTTACCATTGGGGGGCATATGCTTTTCATCAGCCAACGGCAAATGAATACGATCAGTTATTTTATCTCCATGTTTGCCGCCTTTTTGAATAAACTCAATACTGGTTAATTTTAAGTCTCCTTTTATTTTATCCCCTCCATGGCATCCCACACATTTATCCATTAAAATAGGTTGCACCGCTTTTTTATATACGGTTAATAAAGAGTCTGGCTTATTGGATGGCGTAATTACTTGCACTTTACTAGGTAGTGCAAGTGCTTCTTTTCCGTGGGTAAGCTGCCCTCCTTTATGCGTAAAAAAAACAATTACAATAATAGTGGCAAGCCCGTATAATTTTCGTTGTAAAGGTTGACCATGAAGTATAAAATTTTCCATGAGTACTAAAACCCAAGCCAATAAAGCAATACATAAACCTCCCCATTGATGAGTAATAAGCAATGATGCGTCATACCTACCCCCCATAGAAATAAACACGCCAAGAATAGCTACAAGGCTTGCGAAAAGGGCGTACAAACGAAAAAGATATTTTTCGGTAATAGTAGGCAGGGTAAATTTTTCATAAAAAAAGCAATTTATACCCACCCCTATGCCAAGCACAATAGGAAAATGTAAAACAACGGGATGCCATTGCCCTAACCAAGAAAGCCAAGCACCCATACTTAGTTTACTACTAAATACACATAATAAAATCAAGCAAGGATTAAGTACCCATAAAAGATTTTCGATAAAAGATAGGGCCGTAATTTTTTTCATCCTAACTAATTATTTCATTTACCACATTACCAGCCACATCGGTTAATCGATAACGTCTTCCCAAATGTTTGAATGTAAATTTTTCATGATCAACCCCCATCAAGTGCATGACGGTAGCATGAAAATCGTGTACATGCACGGGGAGCTGGGTGATATTGTAACCAAACTCATCGGTTTCACCATACACACCAGGTTTGGTGCCACCCCCTGCCATCCAAATGGTAAAGCAACGTGGATGATGATCACGACCATAATTATCTTTGGTGAGTTTACCCTGACAATAATTGGTTCTTCCAAATTCACCGCCCCATATAACTAAGGTTTCATCAAGTAATCCTCTTTGTTTTAAATCTTTTATAAGTGCCGCAGAGGGTTGATCCACATCTTTACATTGTCCAACTAATTCATTCGGTAAATTATTATGCCCATCCCAACCCTGATGATATAATTGTACAAATCTTACACCACTCTCCGATAATTTACGGGCTAATAAACAATTGGCTGCATAAGTGCCCGGTAATAAACAATCAGGACCATACATTTTTACGATCGACTCGGGTTCGTTTTGCAAGGAAGTTACTTCGGGCACTTCCATTTGCATCCGATAAGCCAATTCGTATTGTTGTATTTTAGTTACAATTTCGGGATCGCCCATTTCTTTATACGACTGCTCATTTAAGTCGGCAATTTCGTCGAGCATTTTTCTTTTATCGGAGCGATCAATAAATTCAGGGTCGCTTAAATATTTCACAGGTTCTTCGCCACTGCTAAATTGTACTCCCTGATGTATAGAATCTAAAAAACCATTGGACCATAATTTGGAATACACGCCTTGACCATTGCCTTTGCCCTTGCTCAATAAAACCGTAAAGGCAGGTAAATTTTTATTCTCGCTTCCTAATCCATAACTAATCCAAGAACCCATACTAGGGCGGTTTCCCACTTGCGCACCGGTCTGAAAAAAAGTGAGGGCAGGGTCGTGATTAATAGCTTCGGTATACAAAGATCGAATAATACAAAGCTCATCACTAATGCTAGCGATATGTGGAATGGTCTCGCTAAAATAAGCACCTGTATTTTTATTTTGAGTAAAATTAAATCGAGTACCTGCCAAAGGAAATTTAGTTTGATTGGCAGTCATGCCTGTTAAGCGTTGACCATTACGAATACTGGCAGGTAAATCTTCGCCATGCATTTGTTGTAGCATGGGCTTATAATCATATAAATCTAATTGAGAAGGTGCTCCATTCTGAAATAAATAAATAACTCTTTTGGCCTTGGGTGCAAAATGAGGGAGTACATTATTAAATAAATCATCCTCATTTTTGGCATCAAAAATTCCAGGTATCATTAAAGATCCTAAAGCCATACCTCCTAAACCTAAACTAAGCTTGGATAAAAACTTGCGTCTATTTTGATTTAATCCATGTTCTAAAAATTCGTTCATAGTTATGATTTAGTAATGGTTTCTTCTAAATTATATAAAAGCAAACAAGTTTTCATGAGGGCAGCTGCCTCTACTAGGTTTTTATTTTTTTGCTGTTGGTATTCGCCTGTTGCCAATGTTTTTGGTACCAAAGCTTGATGTGCTTTTAAATAATTTTCTTGATTGTTAAAATAGATAAGCAATTTATTTTTTTCGTTGCTATTTGGAGTTCTTATTAAAATTAATTCAAAAGCTTTTTGAATTTTTTCGGCAGCACTTGTATTTTCGGCACTTAATTTTTGGGCGAGTACTCTGGAAGCTTCTAATACAGTAGGGTCGTTGAGCATTGTTAATGCTTGCAATGGAGTATTGGTATTAGAACGTTTGGCTTCGCATTGATCCCTATTGCTGGCATCAAAAATAATCATGCTTGGAGGGGGTGCTGTTAATTTAATAAAGGTGTACATGCCTCTTCGATACAAAGCATCACCATGATCTTGTTTATAGGCAGCTAATTGACCACGACCCGAAGTGGTACTTTCCCATACTCCCTTGGGTTGATAAGGCTTTACACTAGGGCCACCAATAGATGTATTTAATAATCCACTGGTACTTAAAACCCAATCACGAATTAATTCGGCTTTTAAACGAATGCGAGGCGATCTTGCATAATAAGAATTTTCAGGATCTTTCTCTAAATGCTTTTTATCAATTTTACTGGATTGTGTATACGTAGCGCTACTCATTATTTTTGTAACTAAGTAACGAATGTCCCAGCCGTGTTCCATAAAATCAACAGCCAACCAATCGAGTAATTCAGGATGTGTAGGAAGTTCTCCTTGTAATCCAAAATCGCCAGATGTTTTTACTAGCCCTTTGCCAAAAAAATCTTGCCATATAAAATTTACAAATACTCTAGCGGTTAATGGATTTTTTTTGTTCACGGTCCACTTTGCTAAGCCTAATCTATTGCGCTCATACTTAGTAGTATCATAGGGCATGATGGCATTTATGCCTGCAGGTTTAACTTCGGTAGTAGGTGCATCATAACGGCCTCTACTTAACACATAAGTGGGTCTAACCGTATCGCCCATTACAGAAACTTCAAGTTTGCTGGTGTCTTTGGTATTTAAATAAGCAAAAATATTTTTTCGATCTTCGGCACTAATAAAAAGTTTAGGTGTTTTGGCAGGAGTTGAAATACTTACATCTCCTTCATATCCTTTTTCTTTACTCATATTAAAAAAGGCGTACAATTGATAATAATCTTTGGCCGAGAAAGGATCGTATTTATGATCATGGCACTGTGCACACTCAATGGTAACGCCTAGTATGGCTTTTCCATAGGTTCTTGTTTTATCAATATTATTAGTCACACGATATTCTTCTTCAATCACACCCCCTTCTTCGGTGTACTTATGATTTCTCCAAAATGCCGTGGCTAAAATAGTTTCTTTATTGGCATTGGGTAGTAAATCACCTGCAATTTGTTGCATTAAAAACTCGTCATAATGCATATTGGTATTAAACGCTTTTATTACCCAATCACGCCAAGGCCATTGAGTTCTTATATTATCATCCTGATAACCATAAGAGTCGGAGTATCTAGCAAGGTCGAGCCAAAGAATAGACATTTTTTCGCCATAAGCAGGTTTTTTCATTAACTGCTGAAGCAATTGTGAATACCAATTTTGATTTTGGTTTTTTGTCCATGCTTGCAATTCGGTATAGGATGGAGGTAATCCATTTAAATCTATATAGGCTCGCTTAATTAAATTTTCTTTACTGGCCTGTTCGTTGGGAGACAAACCTTTCTCTTCCATTTTTTCGGAAATAAAATAATCAATTTCATTTTTTGCCCAGCTATCATTATTTATTTTAGGAACTGCAATTTTTTGTGGTGTCACAAAAGCCCAATGCTTTTCGTATTTAGCTCCTTCTTTAATCCATTGCTTAAAAATTTTAATTTCTGCAGCACTTAATTTAGCCAAATGACTTTCGGGCTGCGGCATCATAATATGTGGATCCGTAGATTCGATGCGTCTAATGAGTTCACTTTTTTCGGGGCTACCGGGTACGATCGCAAAATGTCCTTTGTTTTTGGTGAGTTCAGCAAAAGCACTCGATGGATTATCTAATCTTAATCCCGCTTTCATTTTATTAATATCAGGACCATGGCAAGCAAAACATCGATCTGATAATAAAGGACGAATATCCTTATTATAAGAAACTGGTTTTTGATTAAAAGTACTATTGCCTGTAAAATAATAAATACTGCTAGCTACAATAAGTACTAACACCATTATTACAATAGTTGTTTTTTTATTTTGTAACAAAGTCCACATTATACTTTTGAAAATTTATAAGGGTACACTTTTCCCGATGCCCATTGTGCAACATAAATACTTCCTTCCTCATCTACACAAACATCATGTGGATGATTTAATATTTTATCGGTTTGAGACATAGCTTGTAATTGTCCATTCACATACAGGGGTTCGCTTCCTCCTAAATTGGAAACTACCTTATTATTTTTATCTAGGATGGTAATAAAGCCTGAATGTTCGGTATCTAAATTAGGAGATCGCAATACAGCCGCATATAAATAATCGCCTTTTATTACTGGTCTACAAACGCAGGCACCAGGTAAATGAATAATTTCCTGCAATTGGCCTTCCAAACTAAATCGTTTAAAGGCATTGCGTGTACGATCGGTAATAAGTAAGCTGGGCTTGCTATTGCGCGTATCTACACAAATACCATGGGCATTGTCAAAATGTGCATCACCCTCGCCTCTGCCTCCAAATACATTTTTTAAATTTCCTTTTTCATCATAATGCATGATATGTTGTGCGCCATAGCCATCTGCAATATAAAATTCTCCATTAGGCAAAACTGTAGTTTCGGTAGGCACAAAAGCTTCTGGCTTAGCATACGCCGCAACATCCTTAGGCGCATCAATGGTAAAAATTATTTTTCCATCGATAGTGGTTTTATATACTTGGTGCTTATTGGTATCGGTAATAAATAAATAGTCATTCTTGCCATCATGTTGTACAGTTAAACCGTGGGCACCTGGAAAATCATGCCCCCAAGTTTCTAAAAGTTTACCACGCTTATCATATACAATCACATTGTTTTTTGTTTCATTGGTTAATAAAACAATGCGGCCTTT
This sequence comes from Bacteroidota bacterium, assembly GCA_947452905.1. GTDB lineage: Bacteria > Bacteroidota > Bacteroidia > Chitinophagales > Chitinophagaceae > Sediminibacterium. The sequence goes on from CANGEP010000006.1 coordinate 50,350, forward strand.
ACCATCTTGAATCATTTCGTGACAATCATTCACAGGGGTGGCATCGGCATTTAATCTGCCCCATTGTGGATCGAGTGTATACTTCATGTTATTATGACCATATACTGGCCCCTTTGGGCTATTTGCCATTTTTGTTGTTATCATGAGGCTGAGGGTGGACAAGGAACTGTCCTTTAAAAAAGTTCTTCTTTTCATAGCTTTAGCAGGCAATCGTTAAATGCCTTTACCAAATTTATTGATTTGCCTTCATAAAATTTTGTAAAGCGTCATGAAAATTCAAATTGCTTATAAATAACTGATATTCAATAAGTTTAAATTCACATAGCGTACAAAATCTAAGGTAGGTTATCGCTAACCCTACGGCACATAACAGCTAAATAGTATATTATTGTAACTTCCAAAATGAACTAAACCATTGCTGCATTTTATAATTTGCTTGCCAACCATAAACTACTATTCAATTACTAATGCGATTTACTCATTTATCTATATCTAAAAAATGGTTTACCCTATTCATTTTGCTTTTTGCAGCACCCTGTTTTTCGCAACAATGGCCAATCATTCAAAAAGAAGCTAAACCATGGACAAGATGGTGGTGGATGGGTAGTGCAGTGGATGCAAGTGGCTTAAACAATCAATTGCAAGAATTACATAAAGTAGGTTTTGGGGGTGTAGCAGTAGTTCCTATTTATGGAGCAGTGGGTTATGAAAAAAAATATCTTCCTTATTTATCCAAAGATTGGATGAAGGCTTTAGATTATACCACAAAAAAAGCGGGTGATTTACAAATGGGAGTGGATATTGCTTTAGGAACAGGATGGCCCATAGGAGGTCCACAAGTGAGTATTGCCAATGCGGCTACCAAATTAATTTTACAAAAATATAGGGTAGCAGAAAATAGTAAATTAACTGAGCAAATTATTGCTAAAGACAAGCGTGGCAATGTTTTGAGCGCTGCAAGTTTATCGCTGCTCATGGCCTATGACACAAAAGGGAATACGATAGATGTTACTGATAAAGTGGATGCATCTGGTTATTTACATTGGCAAGCTAATAACGGACCTTATGAACTAGTGGCTGCTTTTGTAGGCAAGACTGGTCAAAAAGTAAAAAGAGCAGCCCCTGGGGGGGAGGGCTTTGTTTTAGATCATTTTTCAAAGACTGCGGTTACTCAATATTTAAGTTCTTATGATACGGCTTTTGGAAAAAGCAATCATGGAGTAAGATCTTTTTATGATGATAGTTATGAAGTTTTTGAGGCCGATTGGACGCCCATGTTTTTTAATGAATTTTTGAAACTTAGGGGTTACGATTTAAAACCTTATATAAAAAATTTACTAGAAAAATCCAATGAAGAAATTACAGCTCGCATAAAAGCCGATTACAGAAATACATTGAGTGATTTATTGGTGGATCACTTTGCCAATAATTACACAAACTGGGTACATCGTAAAAAATCCATGAATACCAACGAGTCACATGGTGCTCCAGGGAATCTATTAGATTTATATGCTGCTGTTGATATTCCAGAAGCTGAAATTTTTGGCAGTAGTAAATTTGATTTTCCAGGCATTAGAAGAGATAGTGCCGATATCAGAAATGTGGATCCTGATCCCATCATGTTACAATTTGCCAGCTCGGCAGCGCATGTAATGGGAAAAAAATTAGTTTCCAATGAAACTTTCACTTGGTTAACTGAACATTTTAAAACAGCTTGGAGCCAGTGTAAGCCCGAAGTGGAGAATACATTTTTAGCAGGCATTAATCATGTATTTTATCATGGTACTACTTATTCTCCCACAACAGCAACTTGGCCAGGTTGGTTATTTTATGCTTCGGTAAATTTTGTACCATCCAATAGTTTATGGCCTCACATTAAAGGTTTAAATGAGTATGTAACAAGATGTCAATCGGTATTACAAGCAGGTAAATCGGATAATGAAATATTGGCATATTGGCCTGTATATGATCAGTGGCAAAATGCAAGTGGTATGGATATGCCCTTTAAAGTGCATAATATAGACGAATGGCTTACACCCACCAGTTTTTATAAGAATATAAAAGATTTACAAGCCATTGGATATAGTATCGACTTTGCTTCGGACAAAATGTTATTGGCTGCCTCTGTAAAAAATGGCTTAGTGCAGGTGGCAAGTAATGGCGCTAACTATAAAATACTTTTAGTTGCCGAAACTAATTTTATGCCTTTATCAACTTTACAAAATATGATAAGGTTGGCTAAGCAAGGAACAAAAGTAATTATGCAAGGGTTTCCTAAAAACATTCCCGGATTACAAGGGGCAGATAAAAAAATGCAGGAGCAAATGAATCAACTTATTTCGAGCTTGCCCCTAAAAAAAATAAATAATCAAATGAGTGAAGCCATTATAGGTAAAGGAAGTATAATAGTGAGTAATAATATGCAGGCGGCTTTGGGTTATGCTAAAATCGAAAGAGAAACCTTAACGGACCAGGGATTAAAATTTATTAGAAGATCCATTAACCATGGTAAGTATTATTATATAGTGAATCACACTGCGCAAGCTATTCAACAAAATATAAATTTACAAACAAGCGCGCAACAGGTTTGGTTATTAAATCCTCAAACAGGGGAATCGGGTGTCGCCAAATTTGCAACTCATCAAAACGCAACACAAGTGCTTTTACAATTGGCTCCTGGGGAAGCTATGATTGTACAAACAAGTACGCTGAAACCCTTGGCAAATACAGCAAGTCTTGTTGCCCATAAAAATTATGAATACACCCATCATGTAGCTACTCCTATTGTTTTAAATAATTCATGGGAAATTAATTTTTCGAATGGCGGCCCTTTTATACCTAAAAGCAGAACCCTTAATAAGTTGCAGCCATGGACCAGTATTTTGGGGGATAGTAGTTTACTTTCCTTCTCTGGTACTGGAACTTACACTACACATTATACTTTAGCCTCTAAAAATGCGGATGATTATGAACTTGTTTTAGATAAGCTGTATGAATCTGCAAAAGTGATTGTGAACGGGCAAGATGCTGGGCTTATTTGGAGTATTCCCTATACCTTAAAAATAGGCAAGTATTTGCATGCGGGTAATAATGAAATTAAAATTGAAGTCAATAACTTAATGGCCAATAGAATTGCTTATATGGATCGAAATAAAATTGAATGGAAAAAATACCACGAGATTAATTTTGTAAATATTAATTACAAGCCTTTTGATGCATCTTCATGGAAAACACAAATTTCGGGATTAGATGGAACTGCAATCCTTGTACCCTTATTTTATAAATAATATTTTTATGAATCAATTCCATATTTATCTTAAAAGAAAGCATTTTATTATTTCTCTTTTTGCTTTACTCATTATGTGTTCCTATATCGCCTATCAAGACAACCGGCCTGTATTCTATATTGTAGGAGATTCTACTGTAAAAAATGGAGATGGTAATGGAAGAGATACTTTATGGGGTTGGGGTAGTTTTATGAAAAATTATTTTGACTCTTCTCAATTGGATGTACAAAATCATGCAATAGGTGGACGAAGTACACGCACTTTTATAACTGATAAAAGATGGGATAAAATTACCAGTAACTTACATAAAGGAGATTATGTAATTATACAATTTGGTCATAACGATGCGAGCCCCTTGGATGATACGGCAAGAGCAAGAGGTACATTAAAAGGAATCGGGGAGGATAGTGTTGAAATTTACAATCCCATCAGAAAAATGAAAGAAGTGGTTCATTCCTATGGTTGGTACCTGCGTAAATTCATAAACGAAACCAAAGCAGCAGGGGCAATACCCATTATATGTTCTCCTGTTCCTAGAAATAATTTTACGAATGGCAAAACCAATCGAAGCACCGATTATGCTGTATGGGCAAAAGAAGTTTGTGACCAAACACAAACCTATTTTATCGACTTGCATCATTTAATTGCAGATAGATACGATAGTTTAGGAGAAAACAAAGTGAATTTGTTTTTTCCTAAAGATCATACGCATACTAATTTAGAAGGAGCACAACTTAATGCTGCTATTGTAATAGAAGCCATCAAACAAAATAAAGCCGGGGCTTTAAAAAATTATTTACGCTAATTTTAGTTTTTAAAAACCAATTGAGTTACCGCCATCCACGGGAAGTATAACGCCTGTAATATATTTTGCAGCATCACTCGCTAAAAACAAAGCGGTGGTTCCAATGTCCTTGGGCTCCCCTAAATAACCCATAGGTGTACGGCCTAAAGCTTTATTTTTTCGTTCAGGATCATTGTTTAAAGCTTTAGCACTCATCTCTGTGGCAATAAAACCAGGCGCAATACAATTTACCCTAATGCCACTTGGAGAAAGTTCAACCGCCATTGCTCGGGTCATAGATTCTATAGCTCCCTTGGAGGCACTATAGGCAATTACTTTAGGTATTCCATATTGAGATGCCATGGAGCTAATATTTATAATGGATCCTTTTTTTTGTGCTAACATATATTTAACCACTTCTCTGGATAAACTAAAAATGGATTGCAAATTAGTTTCAATGATATTATCAAAATCTTCATCACTTACCTCAATTAATGGTTTTTTCATATTGATTCCTGCATTGTTTATGAGTATATCAATAGTTCCATATTTTTTTGCTAATTTTTTTACAAAAGCGGGAATCGATTTTCTATCTTTTAAATCAAAAGAGTAAGTGTCACAGCCTTCGCCCAATTGTTGTTTAACAGCTTTTAATTTTTTGGGATCTCTACCCACAACAATGGTTTTTATTTTATTTTTTACAAATGTTTCGGCTATTGCAAGACCTATGCCAGAAGCGCCTCCGGTTACAATGGCTACAGATTTATTTTTCATATTTCACTATTTATTTCCCATTGCCTGGAGCATAAGGGAAGTTAAGGGATTGGTAATAGGGTAAATCAAATTTTGCTTTTGGATAGTGGAGTGGAAAAGGTTGTTTACTAAAAGTTTGAAAATATAATAAACAAGCATCTCTCCACCATTCAGCATCTTTTAATTGTATGTCTAATAATTGTTTTACTTGATCGTATCCTTCTGCATTTATTTGCGTTGCAACGCTTTTCCATTGGCTGTTCATTTGCGCAACACCCTTTACGCCTTCATTGTATTTATAGCAAAGCTCATTCCATAAACTATTTCCATTTTTCATACGGTGATTCCAACTTACATGATGAAACCAAAGTAAATATTTTTCATTACAGGTACTGCTATCACTCCATTTATTTTGTACCCATGCCTCATACTGGCTTATGGCATTGCTTCCAGTGGCGACTCTATTAAAACCAATACCTAAACTATCTGACCTATGATAATATACCGGATTCCAATCGGCTCTAGATAGGGTATTGCCCCAAGGCATGGGTCCATAATGATGCCCATTGCCCATAATATGATGAAGCCCCAAAGGCGTCATATAATTAACCATATTTTCGTAAGACGACATCATGATATCTTGAATGGTGGCCAACACATTTTTATCCTGTGTCCAAGTTTGTTGAATCCATTCATTGGCTATTTGACTAGCCGATAATCTTGGGTTCCAAGCCAATCTTCCGAATGCATACCAATTGGCTTGAGCAAAAGGATGACCGCACCAATTTATATCGTTCCCAATATTGGCCACTCCGCTAATGCCGCTTAGTCCATTTATTTTATTTTCTACAACGTCTATTACTTTTTTAGATGCATCTACATTACTCTCTAAAATTTCTTTAAACATTGGCCCCTGATACACTAAATGAGTAGCTTGTCCTAAATATTCCTGTGTTATTTGAAACTCCATCATTACAGGTGTGTTTGGAAGGGCACCAAATAAAGGATGAAAAGGTTCTCTGGGTTGAAAATCGATGGGGCCGTTTTTAATTTGTACTAAAACATTTTTATTAAATTTTCCATCCAAAGGTTTGAATTCACTATACGCTTGTTTGGCTCTATCTTCAGGTTGTTCATTACTATATACAAAAGCTCGCCAAATAACAATGCCCTTATGCGGTGCTACGGCCTCCGCCATCATATTAGCACCCTCAGCGTGAGATCGATTATAATTTTGTGGCCCTGGTTGACCCTCACTATTGGCTTTTACCAAGAAGCCACCAAAATCTGGAATAAGGCTATAAATTTCATTGGCTTTTTGTTTCCACCAATTTTTTACTTCCTCATTGAGCGGATCGGCGGTCTTTAATTTTCCAATTTCTATGGGAGCAGAAAACCGAGCTGTTAAATACACTTTTATACCATAAGGTCTAAAAATATCAGCAAGTGCTTTTACTTTAACTAAATAATCGTGGGTTAAAAAAAGCGCATTGGCATTAACATTGGTCACCACGGTGCCATTGATACCAATGGAAGCATTAGCTCTTGCGTAATCGGTATAGCGTTTGTCTTTATAATCGGGAAGTGTATGCCAATTAAAAATAGAAATACCAGCATAGCCTCTTTCTACCGACCTGTTGATATTATCCCAGTGATTTAAAATACGTAAGCTTAATGCAGGAGAGCTGGTAGTATGTATCTGAGAAGGATCAATTTGCAATTGCACTAATCTTAATAATTCAAAACAACCATACAATAAACCAATATTTGTTTTTGCTTGAATTTTTATTTGAGTTTTTTGTTGTGCATTTATACTCGTTTGAATATCATAACCCTCTTCGTTAATTTTATTTTGGGCTTTGTTAATCTCAAAAATAATTTGCGCTTCGGAGACTTGATTAACAAAACGAGGACTTTGTTCAATCATTTTTTTGCTAGCCAATTGTAATTCTTTTTTAAGTATGGCAATGGTTTCGTCTTGGGAATTTTGAGGCAGATAAATAACAGAAAAAAGGGTTTGATATTTTACAAATAAATTTTTATTCGTGATTTTCTCATAACCCATCCAAAGTTCATATCCATTATTGGCTTTGCTTGTGTTATTAATGAATTGAAAAACTAGTATCAAAACCAGTACTCTAATTTTTGTCATTGTAGTTGTTATCATTAATTCAAATAAAATAGTAAGACCAAAGTAAAACTAAACATAATGTTTTTATATTGAACCTTACAACAGGAAAATTTAATAACTTCGAAAAAATAATTTTTATGTTACATCAAACAATGCGTTGGTATGGGCCACATGATACCGTTAGTTTAATGGATATTAGACAAGCAGGTTGTGCTGGCGTTGTAAATGCGCTACACCAAATACCTGTAGGAGAAATTTGGACCATTGATGAAATAGAAAAAAGAAAAAATTTAATTGAGGCTGCTGGAATGACATGGACGGTGATTGAAAGCTTACCCGTACATGAGGATATTAAAAAGCGCAATGGTAAATATGAATTGTATATAGATAATTATAAGCAAAGCCTAAAAAATGTTGCTGCCTGCGGGCTAAAAGTGGTTACCTATAACTTCATGCCTATTTTAGATTGGTTAAGAACCGATGTAGCCTATGAATTGGCCGATAAAAGCAAGGCATTGTATTTTGAGTTTGATAAATTTATGGTTTTTGATATCTATCTCTTACAACGTCCCGGAGCTGAAAATGAATACACTGCCGAGGAATTAGCCATAGCCAAAAACAAATTCGAACAAATGACAGAACATGAAAAACAATATGTTTTTAAAAACTGTTTATTGGGTTTGCCTGGCTCTGATGAAAGTTTTACACCCCAGCAAATTTTAGCTGCTTTAAAAACTTATGAAGGCATTACAAAGGATCAATTAAAGCAAAATTTATTTGCTTTTTTACGTGAAGTGGTGCCTGTGGCAGAAGCCAATGGATTACAAATGGCCATTCATCCCGACGATCCTCCCTATTCAGTTTTAGGTTTACCTCGAATTGTAAGTACTCAACAAGATTTATTGGATATTGTTAACTGCATTGACTCTCCTGCGAATGGTTTATGTTTTTGCACAGGTTCATTAGGTGCTAGACCAGATAATGATGTGGTAGGTATGATTGATCAATTGGGGGATAAGATTCATTTTTTACATTTAAGAAACACAAAACGTTTTTCGAATGGTAATTTTTTCGAAGCTGATCATTTAGACGGTGATACAGACATGTACGAAGTGATGAAAAAAATTGTTTTATTAATGCGTAAAAGAAATGTTTCCATACCCATGAGGCCCGATCATGGCCATCAAATGTTGGATGATTTACATAAAAGCACCTATCCAGGGTATAGCGCCATTGGCAGGTTAAAAGGTTTAGCCGAATTAAGGGGTTTAGAGCTTGGGGTAAGTAAGAGTTTACCCTAACTATACTGCACTGTACTGAAATCAAATTTGCCCTATAAAGTACACAAATATTATCTTAAAATATTGATATTCAATAGTTTAGTAAACCGCCTTCACTATTTACATCTGTATTTTACTATTATTTATTCTTTTATCGCAATCGATTCCGTAAATATATGTAATCGATTACATTTATAAATGAGAAATTATTAGTTATTTGATATCGAAAGTTTTGAACTTTTTAAGATTGCTTGCTACAATTTTGATCCTTTGCAAAGTAGAACCTAATGTAGGTAACCCTTTGTAGTCAAATCCTGTGAGCTTTTTAATTTGCTTAATACTTTTACTTATTTTTTTACATAAACAATAAACAAAAATTGCTGATTAAATTTTTTCTTTTTGACCTAAAATAACTAGCCATTATGAACAAAAAAACATGCGGAAGGTATTTATCAATACTATTTCTGTTTCTCTTCTCCTCATTTTCAATGTATGCCCAAAGCGTTCAAATTACGGGTAAAGTGAGTGATGAATCTGGTAAACCATTGGAAGGTGCAACTGTATCTGAAAAAGGAACCAACAAATCAACGCTTACCGATGCTAAGGGTACTTTTAAATTATCAGTGTCTAGCGCAAAAGCTAAACTGACAATTACTTATGTTGGTTACGATCAACAAGAAAGCTCCATTAACGGCGCTACGCCAGTTTCTATTGTATTAAAAGCTACCAACGAAAGCTTAAATGAAGTAGTGGTAGTAGGTTATAATACAGTTAAAAGAAAAGACGTAACCGGTGCGGTGGCGGGTATTAATCAAAATGATATTAAGTCTCGCCCAGTTGCCAATGCGGTAGAAGCGATGCAAGGAAAGGTAGCGGGTGTTGATATCTCTTCAAACGAAAGACCAGGTCAAGTTGGTAGTATTACCATTCGTGGGGTACGTTCTTTAACTGCTTCCAACTCACCTTTATATGTTGTGGATGGTATTCCATTAATTACTGGTGGTATTGATTATTTAAACCCTAGTGATATTGAAACTATCGACGTTTTAAAAGATGCCTCTGCAACAGCCATCTATGGTTCTAGAGGTGCGAATGGTGTTATTATCATTACAACTAAACAAGGTAAAACAGGTAAAGTAACTTTAAGCTTAAATACTTCTGTAAAAATTGACAACTTAGTGGATAACATGGAGATGTTTAATTCTGCTGATTATATCAATTATAAAAGATGGGCTTATTACTATGCTGGTTTAAATAATAAAACGGGTATTAGTGCAAACCCAAGAGGAGATCAACCTACTATCGCCAATGATAGATCTTTATTTGCTGCCACTGCCGATCCTACTGCATGGAGCAATATCAATAAAGGTTGGGCTTCTGGTACTTGGGATGGTTCTCAAGTAGGAAATACCGATTGGAGAGGTTTAGTCTCTCAACAAAATGTTACTACCGATCACGTATTAAGCGTGAGTGGCGGTACAGATAAAATTAAGGGATATGCTTCTTTTGGTTTCTTAGACAATGCAGGTTCTATTAAAGGACAATCTTACCAAAGATATTCTGCGAAAGTAAGTTTAGATATCTCTGCTACTAAATGGTTAACATTTGGTAATAATTTATCAGCTACCTATAGCGTTCAAGAATATGGACAAAATGGTGCAGGTGTTGCTACTATTGGTTCTCCTGCGAGTGGTTTATATGAGTCTGCGAGAGGTATTTATCCTTATGCATTACCTTATGATTCTGCGGGTAATAGAATTTTATTCCCAGGAGGCGATAACGCCATTAAGAGTGTTGTTGACGAGTGGAAATATTCAAGAGATCAGAGAGTTACCTTACGTACTTTTGGAAGCATATATACTCAAGTAAATATTGGAAATTTAATTCCTGCTTTACAAGGTTTAAAGTATCGCTTAAACTTTGGTCCAGATATCTCTTTTTATCGTGATGGAGTTTATGTAGATGCCAACTCTGTTCAAAACGGAGGTAGCACTAACTATGCTGCTTTATACAAGAACACTAACTTCTCTTACACTTTAGATAACTTAGTTTATTACGATAAAACAATTGGTGATCATACTTTAGGGGTTACCTTATTAATGAGCCAAACAGCTTTTAACAAAGAAACAAGCAATACTATTGGTAACGGGGTTCCATTATCTTCACAACTTTGGAATGCTCTAACAAGTGGTACTGTTACAGGTCAATTAAGTTCTGCTTCTGATTTAGTGCAACAACAATTAATGTCTTATATGGCTAGATTAAACTATAGCTATAAAGAAAAATATGTGTTAACAATGTCAATGAGAAATGATGGTGCTTCTCAATTAGCAGAAGGTCATAAATTCTCTATGTTCCCATCAGCTGCCTTAGCTTGGAGAGTGAATAAAGAAAAATTCTTTAATGTAAACTGGATAGATGATTTAAAATTAAGATTAGGTGCTGGTATTACAGGTAACTCTGCGATTGCTCCTTATTCTACGCAAGGTTCTATCAGTTCTTTATTCTATCCTTATGGTGGAACAAATGCTGCAGGTTCTATTCCTAATGCTGTGTTAGCCAACTTAAATTTAGGATGGGAAAAAACAACACAATATAACACAGGTATCGATTTCGCTTTATTTAAAAGAAGAATCACTGGATCAATTGATGCCTATACTTCTGAAACTACCGATTTGTTAATGCAAAGATCTATTCCTTCTGTTACTGGTTTCTCAACCACCTTTGCGAATATTGGTAAAACAGCTAACCAAGGGGTAGATATTAGTATCACTACTCAAAACATTAAAACTAAGAACCTAGAATGGTCTACTACATTTAATGCTGGTTGGCAAAAAGAACATATCGTTACCTTATCTAATGGTGCACAAGATGATATCAATAACAACTGGTTCATTAATCAACCTATTGGTGTGATCTACGGATATAAAGCGATTGGATTATGGCAAGCAAGCGATTCTTCTACCTTTAATCAATTCACTTCTAACTCTTTCTCAGCTGGTAGCGTTAGAGTGGCCGACTTAAATGGCGATAAGAAAATTGATCCAAACAACGACCGTACCATTATCGGTTGGACAAGACCACGTTGGGTATTGGGTATGACTAACTCTTTATCTTATAAGAATTGGGATGTATCTGTGTTTATTTACAGTAGATTAAACTACTTATATAATACAGGTGGTGAAGGTCAAGCTGCTCGTAGTATGCAAAGAAAAATTGATTATTACACTCCTCTTAATACAGGTGCTTATTATCAAAAACCAATATTTAATGCAGGTGGTGCTACTGGAGATGCTTATTACCAAGCTTTAGGATATATGGATGGTTCGTTTGTTAAAGTGAGAAATATCTCTTTAGGCTATACATTTAATGCAAAGTCAATGAGTAAAGCAGGTGTGTCAAGCCTTAAAGCGTATGCGCAAGTTTCTAATCCAGGTATGTTGTTCTCAAAGATCAAACAGCTAGATATGGATGTACAAGGAGCTACTTGGAATAGAGGATTTACACTAGGAATTAATGCAACATTTTAATAATAATAACTTTTAATTATATGAGAAATCGTTTTTTGAATAAACTTTTAATTGTTGCGGCAGTATTTTTTACTTCGTCTTGCAATAAGGATTTTTTAAATGAGACACTTACCACAGCAAGAACTACCGACTTCTTCTTAACAGATGCAGGTATCCAACAATTGTCAGTAGGTGCTCAATATCAAGTATTTGATGTTCCTTTTAACGGAGAGTGGAACTATTGTGCTAACAACTATGGCACAGATGAGTTTCATATTGGAGGTGACCCTTCTAACTCACCATGGAACAACTATGATGCGACTTTTGGTCCTACCGTAATTGCTTCTAATGGTAACACGGCATTATCCAACTATCAATGGGATGCCTTATATACAGGTATCGGTGATGCCAATTTGTTAATTGCCAATGCTTCAAAAAGTACTTCTACCTCTACTGCTGTTAAAAATACAGCTTTAGGCGAAGGCTATTTTTTACGTGCATTTAATTACTTAAAATTAGTTAGCCAATATGGAGGCGTACCTTTGCAATTAACTCCCATTAATACTGTTAAAACAGAATTTGTACGTGCTTCTGCTAAAGATGTATGTGCGCAAATTATTTCTGATTTAACCAATGCTGCTAAATTATTACCAACTGCTGGTGGCCCTGCTCGTATTACGCAAGATGCGGCTAATCATTTTTTAGCTAAAGCGTATTTATTTAGAGCAAGTGAAATTAATAGCGCTTGGAATGCAGATACTAAAGCTGCCGACTTAGCTGCTATTGTGCCTTTATGTGATGCAGTGATTGCAAAACATCCTTTAGCATCTGACTTTGGTGCTTTATGGAACTTTACTGCTCAAAACTCTGCCAACGAAAATTTACCTGAATTAATTTTATCTGCTCAATTCACAAACGATGTAAACACTTTACAAGGTAATGGTAATACACAGCATTTGTATTTTGTTTCAAGATATGATGTGCAAGATCAAATGGCGCGTGATTTAACAGGTGACCGACCTTTTAGTAGATTGGCTACCACTTATTATGATTATCGCATTTATGATTTAGTAAACGATTCTCGTTTTTGGAAATCATACAGAACAAAGAGTGCTTTAAACGCAGCAGCACCAGTGGCTCCTAACGTAAAAGGCGACTTAGGTATCATGTTTGTTATTAATCAACCTGGTGATACAAGATTCCCTTTAACTAAAATTAGTAAAGGTACTGCTGGTACTAACTTAATTAAAGATACACGTGGAACAGGACGTAATATTCCTACTACTTATGTAGCTTATCCTAATGGTAGAACTACAGATGGCGCATTATATACAGATGCTACAACAGCAGGTCAAGGTTTCCCATCTTTAAGCAAACATATAGATGGTTCAAGAAACTCATTGAATGATGTAGTAGGTCATAGAGATTTTATTTTAGCAAGATCGGCCGAAACTTATTTAATTGCAGCAGAAGCTAAAATTAGATTAGCACAAGCTGGTACAGGTAGTTATGCCGATGCTTTACCTTATATTAATGCAGTAAGAGCAAGAGCTCAATACGCAAGCGGAGAAGCTAGAGATAAATATTGGGATGGTGGTAACACATTGTTATCTGCTTCCTTACAAACTCCTAATGTAGGTAATTCATTTTTTGCGGCTAACTCTTATTATGAATCTAATAATATTGCCACCACTACTGCTGCAGCTTCAAGTTTAGCGATTACTAACGTAGCTACTTTGCCAGCTCAAGATGAAAGCATTATTAGCACTTTAGGTTTATCTAGCACTTATGACAGAATGTTAGCCTTAGTATTAAACGAACGTTCTCGTGAGTTAGCGGGTGAGTTTAAGCGTTGGGAAGATTTAGCTAGAACTAAAACATTAGTAGCTAGAGTAAAAGCCTTTAACCCAGAGGGTGCAGCTAATATTAAAGATATTCATGTGCTTCGTCCTATACCTCAAAATTTCTTAGATGGTATTCAGGCAGCTGGTTTAAGTTTAACACCAGATCAAAAGCAAGCTATGCAAAATCCTGGTTATTAATCTGCAATAGATTTTATACAAAAAATACGCAACAGTTTCTGTTGCGTATTTTTTTTGAGTGGTCGTGTAAATTGTAAAAAAAAGCTTAAATTAATAAGCGAATAAAATTAAGAATGTATAAAAAAATAGAAATGAAATTAAAATCACAATTTATTTTAAGTGTTTGTTTTATATTATTTGTTGTACAACTTAATGCACAAAAATTGACTGACGCGAATACACCATTGCATGCCTTAAAACCCGACTATCCGGTAAGTTATGATATTCCCAAACTGAGCGCAGTTAAAGAAAAATTAGATATTGTATTTGATTATTTAAATAAAGTAACCCCAGCTCAATTGGTGAACAAGCAAAATGGAAATCCTGTTGAAATTGCGGCTATCGATACCAATACAATTTTTAAACCGGGAGATTTTAGATTAACGAGCTACGAATGGGGGGTAACCTATAGTGGTATGCTTGCTGTTGGTAAAGCAACAAAAGATGAGCGGTATACAAAGTATAGTGCAGAAAGGCTTGGACTTATGGGGGCAAGTTATGCAAGCTTTAAACAATTATATGATAAATACCATAACCGAAATAATCCTATGCATTCTGTAATCGATCCAAGAGCATTGGATGATGCAGGTGCTATGTGTGCGGCTATCTTAAAAACATTGCAAGCCAATAATGATAAAAACCTACAACCTTTAGCGGATAATTTTTTACAATATATCAGTACCAAACAACAACGTTTTTCGGATGGTACATTAGCAAGAAACAGACCTCAGCCTAATACCCTTTGGTTGGATGATTTATTTATGAGTGTTCCCGCTTTGGCACAAGCAGGAAAATATACCGGTAACAAAGCCTACTATGATGATGCAGTAAAACAAGTATTGCAATTTTCGGAAAGAATGTTTAACAAAGAGAAAAATTTATACATGCATGGTTGGGTGTCGGGCATGAGCGTACACCCCCAGTTTCATTGGGCAAGAGCCAATGGATGGGCTGTTTTAACAATGGTTGAATTATTAGATGTCTTACCCTTAGCGCATCCTAAAAGAGAGGCTATACTAGAACAATTAAGACTACATGTTAAAGGACTTTGTGCCTATCAAACAGGGCTAGGTTTTTGGCATCAATTAATAGATAAAAATGATAGTTATTTAGAAACTTCTGCCACAGCTATTTATTGTTATGCAATGGCAAGGGCAATTAATAATAAATGGATAGATGCCAGGGCGTATGCACCTTCTGTTATTTTAGCATGGAATGCAGTAGCCACTAAAATTAATAAAGAAGGCCAAGTAGAAGGTACTTGTGTAGGAACCGGTATGGCTTTTGATCCTGCTTTTTATTATTATCGACCCATTAGTGTGTATGCGGCACATGGCTATGGCCCCGTTTTACTAGCCGGCGCCGAACTTATCAATATGTTAAACACACATACATTTGAAATGAATGATAGCGCTATTCATTTAGTTGAAAATTAATATTGAACTCTTTCATTTTTATGATAAAGCATTGTTTATTTTCTTTTGTACTTTTTTGCTTTGGGATACAAGGCCAGGGGCAATTATATAAACGCTTTAGTTTAGGAGCTAATTTTCAACACAAAGGGTATACCAATGTAAATGCAAAGGATTTGTTTAGCACCGACAAAGGCTATGGTTTTGAATCTATCGAGGGAGTGTATGCAGTACATAGAGGAGGTAAAAAATTAGGAGCAGATTTTATTACCAGTAATCACCCTTTTTATTTTTCTGTTAATTTGCCTGAGGGAAATTATCAAGTAAAACTATTATTGGGAGATACTAAAGGAACCAGCATTGCAACCATTCGGGTTGAATGCCGCAGATTAATGATTAAAGAGATTACTACTTCTTATGGTGAGTTAAAAAAAGTGGCATTGAATGTACACATAAGAGACAGTGTTAATCATATTACGGGCAAAGCTGTAAAATTAAAGCCAAGAGAAAAACCTTATTTCCATTGGGATAATAAGTTGACCATTGAGTTTAATAATACCAGTGCCAAAGTAGCAGCCATTGAAATAAGTAAAGACAGCATAATACCTACTATTTTTTTAGCAGGGAATTCGACGGTGGTGGACCAAGCCGAAGATCCTTGGGCTTCATGGGGGCAAATGATACCTAGTTTTTTTAAACCTGGAATAGTAGTTGCCAATTATGCAGAGTCGGGTGAAACATTAAAGGCTTTCGAAAATGAAGGCAGGTTATCTAAATTATGGTCGATGTCAAAACCAGGAGATTATTTGTTTGTTGAGTTTGCACATAACGATCAAAAGCCAGGAGGCAATCATTTAGATCCATTTACCAGCTACCAAGAAAAACTTACCGATTGGGTAAGCCAAGCAAAAGCACATGGCATGCATATTGTTTTTGTAACTTCTACCAATAGACGCAGTTTTGATAGTACAGGGCATATCTATAATTCTTTAGGAGATTATCCAGAAGCGATGAGACAATTAGCCCATAAACTAGCTGTTCCCTTAATTGATTTAAATGCTATGTCTAAAGATTTTTATGAAGCATTAGGTCCAGTAGCTTCTACTAAAGCTTTTGTTTATTTTAAAGCCAATGCTTATCCTAATCAGCCTAATGAAGTTAAAGACGATACTCATTTTAATACTTATGGCGCTTATGTTTTAGCCAAATGTGTAGCGAAAGGCATACAGGAACTAATACCCGGCTTAGCAATTTATTTACAAAATAATTTTACCTCCTTTGATCCAGCAATGCCAGATAATCCAAGTAATTTTCATTTACCTGAGGGAAATTAACCATTGACGTATGAAAAAACATTTTTTGATTTTATTTTTTTGTTCCATTTTTTGGCAAACCTATGCACAGTCCTTGCCTTCAAAAAATAGGGTAGTTTCTAATTTGCAATTGGCGAATAAATATTTTATGGACAAATGGCCTGATGCCGGTAAAACTATTATTACCAATAAAGAAAGGCAAAGTACTATTTGGACAAGATCGGTTTATTATGAAGGCTTAATGGCATTGTATAGTATTGATCCACAAAAAATTTATTATGACTATGCAGTACAATGGGGGGAAAAACATAATTGGCAATTAGCATGGGGTACCAATATCAGACATGCCGACAATCAATGTGCAGGTCAAACCTTTATTGACCTTTATAAAATTGATCCTCAACCACAAAGAATAAAAGAGATTAAAGCTTCTATTGATCTTATGGTGCATTCCGATAAAAAAGACGATTGGTCTTGGGTGGATGCCATACAAATGTCAATGCCGGTATTTACAAAATTAGGTGTGCTATATAAAGACAGTGCCTATTTTAATAAAATGTATGAATTGTATTCATTTGCAAAAAACAATCATGGAGAAAATGGTTTGTACAATAAAGTAGAACATTTGTGGTGGAGAGATAAAGATTTTGTACCGCCCTACAAGGAACCCAATGGAAAATATTGTTATTGGAGTAGAGGCAATGGCTGGGTGATAGCGGCACTTGCCAGAACGCTCGAAGAGCTGCCTGTAAATGATGCACATTACAAAGAGTATTTGCAAGATTTTAAGGATATGTCCGAAGCTATTTTACCCTTACAAAGAGAAGATGGTTTTTGGAATGTAAGTTTACAAGATCCTACACATTTTGAGGGAAAAGAAACATCGGGAACTGCTTTATTTGTTTATGGTTTTGCTTGGGGCATTAACCATGGTATTTTAAATAAAAATAAATATTTGCCTGCCATTGCAAAAGCTTGGGATGGTATGACTCGTTTTGCGCTTCACACCAATGGGGCTTTAGGTTATGTGCAGGGTACGGGCAAAGAACCCAAAGATGGACAGCCTGTGGGATTTGATCATTATCCCGACTTTGAGGATTATGGACTTGGCGCTTTTTTATTAGCAGGCTCCGAAATATATAAAATCAAATAATTAATTTTTACAAATTCAGGAATATGAAAAAAATAGTAATGGGTTTTCTCCTTTTGGTATCTATGCAAGTTTTTGCACAAAATGAAATTGTGATTAATACCGATTTAGGAAAAGAAATAATTAATAAAAATATTTACGGACATTTTGCAGAGCATTTGGGCAATTGTATTTATAATGGTTTTTATGTGGGAGATACCAATAAAATAATACCCAATACCAACGGAGTTAGAAATGATATTATTCAAGCATTAAAGGAATTAAAAGTACCCGTACTTAGATGGCCTGGTGGATGTTTTGCTGACACCTATCAATGGAAAGATGGTGTTGGTCCCAAAGAAAAAAGACCAGCCATGGTAAATAGATGGTGGGGAGGCGTTACTGAGGACAATAGTTTTGGTACCCATGATTTTTTAAATATGTGTGAGCTAATGGGTGCAGCACCCTACTTAGCTGCCAATGTTGGAAGTGGTACTGTACAAAACTTAATCGATTGGACGCAATACGTAAATGGCAAGCCAGGTAGCAGTCCTATGAGTAAATGGAGAACAGAAAATGGCAGAGAAAATCCATGGAATGTAAAAATTTGGGGTGTTGGAAACGAGGCTTGGGGTTGTGGAGGTAATATGAAACCAGAATATTATGCCAATATATATCGTCAGTATGCCACTTTCATGGGTGATTGGAATAATGGGGAGCACTTGTTTAGAGTGGCTTCGGGCTCCAGTGGAAACGATTATAATTGGACCGAAGTGTTAATGAGAGAGATTCCTTCCTCTTTAATGGAAGGTATTGCACTGCATCATTATGCAGTGATTGATTGGAACGCAAAAGGCTCAGCCACTGCTTTTGATGAAAAACAATATTTTACCATTATACGAAATGCCTTACAAATGAATGAGCTCATTACAAGACATTCCACTATTATGGATAAATATGATCCCAAAAAGAAAGTAGCATTAGTGGTGGATGAGTGGGGTGGTTGGTATGATGTAGAGCCTGGCACTAATCCCGGTTTTTTATATCAGCAAAATACTATACGAGATGCGATGATTGCAGGGGTTACTTTAAATATTTTCAACAATCATTGCGAAAGAGTTAAAATGGCCAATTTAGCACAAACAGTTAATGTTTTGCAAGCCGTTATTTTAACCAAAGGTTCGGCTATTATAAAAACACCCACATATCATGTAATGGAAATGTACAATGTGCATCAGGATGCTACTATGTTGCCCATGAATATTAAAACAACAGACTATGTTTTAGGAAATGAAAAATTACCAGCAGTATCCGCTTCTGCTTCTAAGGATAAAGATGGAATTACGCATATAAGTTTAGTAAACATCGATCCAAGTAAGAGTCAGGACATTGCTATCGAGATGCGTGGTGAAAAATATGCTGGTGTAACAGGTAAAATATTAACAGCTAAAAAATTACAAGAATACAACTCATTTGAAAATCCTGAGAATATAAAACCCGTTGTATTTAATGGCGCTAAAATGACAAACAATAAATTATCTATACAATTGCCACCCAACTCAGTGGTGGTATTAACCTTACATTAAAAGAATGAAAAAAGTAATTATTTTATGTCTATTCCTTAGCGCTACACATTTTTTGTTGGCACAACAAGCCAATGTAAGAAGCAGTTATAAACCCACTATAGTAGTTTCTAAAGACGGTACTGGAGATTATACCACGGTGCAAGAAGCCATTGATGCTGTGAGGGCTTATACACCCACGCATGTAACCATTCATATAAAGAATGGGTTTTATCATGAAAAAGTTACCATCCCATCTTGGGTAAGTAATTTATCAATTATAGGAGAGAGTAAGGAAAACACAATTATAAGTTATGAAGATTATTCAGGTAAATTTTTCTCAACAGATACGATTAATAATAAAAATAAACATACCACATTTACCTCTGCTACCTGGTTTGTATATGGCAACGACATTACTATGGAAAATTTAACCATCCAAAATAAAGCGGGTAGAGTGGGTCAAGCCTTGGCTTTACATGTAAACGGAAGCCGGTTTATTTTAAGAAATTGTAACTTATTAGGCAATCAAGATACATTGTTTGCCACCAATGATGAGAGCGAGCAGTTCTATGATCAATGTTATATTGAAGGCACTACCGATTTTATTTTTGGAAGCGCCACGGCAGTTTTTTATAAGTGCACTATTAAATCACTTACCAATTCATATATTACTGCAGCATCCACTATGCCCCATCAAAAATATGGGTATGTTTTTTTGAATTGTAATTTAATCGCAGCCGATGAG
This sequence comes from Bacteroidota bacterium, assembly GCA_947452905.1. GTDB lineage: Bacteria > Bacteroidota > Bacteroidia > Chitinophagales > Chitinophagaceae > Sediminibacterium. Next base: position 70,339 of record CANGEP010000006.1, read on the forward strand.
TGTACCCAAACTTATCTGGGTCGCCCCTGGCGTGCTTATGCAAAAACGGCATTTATTGATTGCAGTATGGGGGCACATATAAATGCGGCAGGTTGGCATAATTGGGATAATGTTAATAACGAAAAAACTGCCTATTATGCTGAATTTCAAAGTGTAGGACCTGGCGCAAATAGTAACAATAGGGCAAATTGGTCACGCCAATTAACGCCCAACGAAGCAAGTGAATATCGTTTATCCAAAATATTTGGTAATTGGAACCCATTCAACTAACTTAAAATTAAAATTAGCCATATGAAAAATTCTAGAAGAAAATTTATTGTTCAATCTGCTAAGGCAGTTTCTGGAGCTTACCTAGGAGCGGTAGGATTTTCAGCAAAAAGTTATGCCAATATTATTGGCGCCAATGATAGAGTTCGTGTAGGTGTTGTTGGATTCTCTGATCGTTTTAGAGGCGCGCATCTACCTTCTTTTATGCAACATAATAAAGAATTAAATTTTGATATCGTTGCTGTTTCTGATATCTGGAAAGTAAGAAGAGAAGAGGGAGTTGCATTCTTGCAACAAAAAATGGGTCATACAATTAGAGGTGCGGTTAATAATGATGATTTGTATGCAGGTAAAGATATTGATGCAGTATTTATTAGTACGCCCGATTTTCAACATGCCAATCATGCAGCGGAAGCGGTAAAAGCAGGAATGGACGTTTATTGTGAAAAACCTTTTGCTGAAACCATGGAGGACAATCGCAATGCGTATAAAACTATTAAAGCCTCTGATAGAATTGTGCAAATTGGTTCACAACGTCGAAGTGGTGCTAATTATAAAGCAGCCGCCGATTTTATTCAAACAGGAAAATTTGGCCCAATTACTATGGTAGAATTAACCTGGAATGTAAATCAACCAGGTCGTTGGAGAAGACCCGATTTAGTAGCAAAATGTAAAAAAGAAGATTTAGATTGGAATAGATATTTAATGAATCGTCCTTATGAAGATTTTGATCCTAGAAAATATTTAGAGTATCGTTTGTTCTGGCCTTATTCTTCGGGCTTAGCAGGTCAGTGGATGTCGCATCAAATTGATACAGTGCATTGGTTTAGTGGTTTGCAAAATCCAAGATCGGTAACAGCCAACGGCGGTATTTATCAATGGAAGGATGGCAGAAAAAACTGGGATACTATTACAGCTGTATTTGATTACGGCCCTGCTAATGATTTAACTACAGGTTTTCAAGTGGTGTTTATGTCCAGAATGCATAATGGGGATGAAAAACCTACAGAGATGTATTATTCTAATGGCGGTGAATTAAATTTAATAAATAATACAGTTTCACCTAAGGGAGGATTAACTGCAGGATTTGCGAAAGCAATGAATATGCAACCTAATTTATTACCTGAGTTAAGTTTAACCGATCAAAATATTAAAGTAGTTGCTTCTGCCAATACTGGCGCCGATCCTTTAACTTCTTCGCATGTAAGAAACTGGATGGAATGTATTCGTTCTAGAAAAACACCGAACGCACCTGTAGAAGCAGGCTATCAACATTCGATTGCTACTATTATGACTAACGCTGCATGTAAAACAGGTGCTAAAGTAACCTTTGATCAGGCCACTCAAGAAGTAATGGTAAATGGCAAACCATTTAAATATTAAATCTTAACCACCATCAAATGCGTTTATTTTTCTCTTTACTTTTAGTGTCATCTTCAGTATTTTTTGCGCAAGCACAAAAGGCTATTAAACCTCCTAAATTAGGCTACAGAAATACAGTTATTTTAAAAATAAATGGGCTGGAATTTAAAGACCTTAACAAGAATGGGAAGCTTGATAAGTATGAAGATTGGCGTTTGTCCAATTCGGCGAGGGCTTTAGATTTAATTTCTAAAATGACAACTGAAGACAAGGTTGGATTTATGCTAATTAGTTCGTCTAGAATGAAAAACGATTGGTCTTTTGAAGGTCCTAAATCGCGTGAACCTATTACGAGCGATTTTAATGAGGAGGATTTAGTTCAAAATACTAATATGTTTACAAGGCAGCCATTGCCTATTAGTATGATGATGGCTGCGGGAACTACTAAAGCAGTTAAAAATTTTAAGCTAAGACATTTTATTTTACGCGCCAATGTAAGTGCTCGCACTACTGCGGAGTGGACCAATAAATTACAAGCCTTATGTGAATCGGATGCTTTAGGAATTCCTTGCATTATTGCATCTAATCCACGTAATCATATTACTAAAGATGCTTCTATTGGTTTAAGTGTAGGTACAACCACTTTTTCTACATGGCCTTCCGAACTTGGTTTATCGGCAATGAATGATTTAAAACTTACAAGAACCTTTGCAGATATCGCCAGACAAGAATGGGCGGCCGTAGGTTTACGCAAGGGGTACATGTACATGGCCGATTTATCTACTGAGCCTAGATGGCAAAGAATAGAAGGCACTTTTGGAGAAGATCCAGAATGGGTGGGTAAAATGATTTATGAAATTATACGCGGCTTTCAAGGGCCAAGTTTAAATAATCAATCCGTAGCACTAACTACTAAACATTTTCCTGGAGGTGGTGCAGGTGAGGGAGGGCAAGATCCACATTTCCCATGGGGTAAAAGAGAAATTTTCACTTCGGGTAATTTAGATAACAATATTATCCCTTTCAAATATGCGATTAAAGCAGGCACTTCTTCTATAATGCCTTATTATTCTTATCCAGTGGGCACTAAATATCCAGAAATTGCATATGCTTATAATAAACCTGTGTTACAGGATTTATTAAGAAAAGAATTGGGCTTTACAGGCATTATTAATTCAGATACTGGGCCTATAGAGATGATGCCTTGGGGTGCCGAAAAGCTAACTATCGAAGAGCGCTATACCAAAGCCATTAATGCTGGTGTAAATATTTTTTCCGGAACTGCTGATCCCACAAAACTTTTAGACATTGTGAAAGCGGGTAAAGTGGATATGAAACTTATTGATAGCTCGGTATATAAATTATTATTGGAGTTTTATCAATTGGGGTTATTCGAAAACCCTTATGTAGATGAAGAGGCTGCAGTAAAAATTGTGAATAACAAAAGCTTTCAGGAGCAAGCAAATTTAGCACTCAGAAAATCGATCGTATTATTAAGAAATGAAAACAAAACATTGCCATTAACTAGTAAGACTACAAAAATTTATTTTGAATCTTATATGCAAAAAAGAGGGCAGGAAGCCAGCAATGTATATAAAGCAAAAGGAGGAGAGAACATAACTTTTGTAAATACACCCGAGGCTGCCGATATGATTGTATTATGGATAACACCCGGAGCAAAGTCTTTATTTGAAGCAGATGGTAACACTTTATCAGTATTGCTCTCCAAAAATGCAGTGGATGTAAAATACATTAATGGGCTTAGTCAAAAAAAACCAACCATACTTGTTGTTAACTATACTAATCCATGGGTGATTAATGAAATTTACAATGAGCAAACCATGCCTAATATTAAAGCAGTCATTGCTACTTTTGGAACTACTACGGATGCGCTCTTAGATGTAATCACTGGTAAATTTAACCCTACTGGTAAAATGCCTTTTACAACTCCTAGTTCCGAAAAAGAAGTGAATGAAAACAAAGCTGATATCCCCGGATGGAAGGAGTCGCCTACCTATCCATTATTTAAGCTTAAAGAAGGCTTGAGTTATCATTAAAAAACATTCATTTGATCCAATAAAAAAAGCCTCCCCATTTGGGAAGGCTTTTTTTATTGCTGTAGGGGGAGGGCTCGAACCTCCAAGAGGCAGTTAGCTATAACACAAAGTTTCAGTGGTCGACCCTGGTCGTCCCGATTACTCGGGACGGCTCTATGTTACGTTTATCCCGTTATCCCCACCTTCGAGACAAGAAGGTACGTTTGCCAAAAATTTCGTCACCCCACAGTATTAAGAACTCATCATTTGAGTATTTTCGGTGTGTTTATCCTCATTTGATATATCAAAACTAAGCTAATACGTCATACGTTGCAAATAATTTAATAATTATTTTTAAAATGTAGATAATTATTAATAAATTAGCCTATTATTTAAAAGTATATAAAAATGGAGTCAAAAACAGCCCCCAAATTAAACATCGACAAAAGCTTAGATAAGCTGGATTTGCAAATTATTCAGGCAATGATGCAGGATGCCGAGGTTTCCTATGCCGATTTAGGTAAGCAATTTTTTGTATCTGGAGGTACCATCCATGTTCGAATCAAAAAATTAGAAGAGCTAGGCATAGTGCAAGGAAAAAGATTAGCGGTGGATTTAAAACTCTTGGGCTATGACATTATAGCCTTTATCGGCATTTATTTGGAAAAAAGTTCGATGTATGATACCGTTGCACAAGCGCTTAAAGCCATCCCACAAGTGGTGCGTGTAAATTATACAACAGGTAATTATAGCATGTTTGTAGAAATTGTTTGTAAAGACATTCAACAACTTCGTTTTGTTTTACATGATGAGCTCCAAAAGATTAAAGGCATTGAACGAACCGAAACCTTAATTTCTTTAGAAGAAAGTTTTTCGCGTAATGTAAGGATCGTATAAACAAAGCTTTGTAAATTACATCAAACCTTAGTTCATGAAACCTTGTAACTATAATGATGCCAGAAGGGGATTTTTAAAAAAATCGGCTGCTATTGCTGCCTTATATTTAACACCCTCCTCTTTAGTAAAAGCATTTGCCATAGAGGCAGTGGTGCCAGCCCCCATTGCTAAAGAAAAATTAACCATTACTATAAATGGAAAATTAATGCATCTCGAAATTGATGCACGTTCCACCATTTTAAATTTACTAAGAGAAGAGTTAAGTTTTACTGGCACTAAAAAAGGATGTGAGATGGGACAATGTGGTGCTTGTACGATTCATATAAACGGCAAACGAACTAAGTCTTGTATGCAATTGGCGATTAGCAATCAAAACAATGTTATTACTACCATCGAGGGTTTATCTAGTACCGAGCAATTGCATCCTATGCAAGCAGCATTTTTAAAACATGATGCTTTCCAATGTGGCTATTGTACATCGGGTCAAATTATGTCAGCAGTAGCATGTGTTAGAGAAGGTCAGGCAAAAACAAGAGACTCCATAAAAACTTATATGGATACTAATATTTGTAGATGCGGTGCCTATCAAAATATTGTGGATGCTATCGAAGAAGTAGCTAAAACTGGAATCAAAATTTAATCCACTCCAAATTATTATACAATGAATACGAATAATACAAATACAATATTCTGGGAAGATGAAAGAGTGGACGGTGCCGATAAAGTAACGGGTAAAGCTAGGTATACCGCCGAACACAGCTTACCGAATTTAGCCTACGCAGTTTTTGTAACTAGTAATATTGCCAAGGGGACAATAAAAAATTTAGATGTTTCCAAAGCACTTTCAATGAATGGGGTATTGGATATTATTTATTATGTCAATTGTCCTGCAGTACCGGGCTATAATAGTAATGCTGCAGAGCGTCCTAAAAATGTAACAGAGTGGAGAGGACACAAAGTGTTGTATGATAATAAGGTTCGCTTTTTTGGACAACCCATTGCACTTATAGTGGCAGATAGTTTAGAGAATGCAAATGCTGCGATACGTTTTGTAAAACCAGAATATGAAACAGAAAGTTTTGAAACTAATTTTGATAAAGCAAGACTTAACCCCGCAAATTTAAAGCCAGGGGTTACTTATAAAAGAGGAGTAGATGGCGTAAAGACAGCAGCAGCAAGCGTAGAATCAGAATATAATATTCCTATCGAAGTGCATAATCCCATGGAATTGCAAGCTACCATTGCTTATTGGGAAGCAGAGGACAAATTACTTTTATACGATAAAACACAGGGACCCAAAAGTACCCAATCGGCTGTAGCCCGAACTTTTGGTTTACCCGAAAAAAATGTAAGAGTAATTGCAGAAAACGTAGGAGGTGCTTTTGGAAGTTCATTAAGATCATGGTCCAATGTACCTGCTGCTTGTATTGCGGCTAAAAAACTAAACCGACCTGTTAAATTAGTTTTAACGCGTCCTCAAATGTTTACATTAATTGGTTACCGTCCACAATCATGGCAAAAAGTAAATATTGCTGCCGATGCAGAAGGTAATTTTTTATCGATTAATCATGAAGCCATCAGTAATACTTCTCGCTATGAAGATTTTAGAGAAGGAATTGTAGATGTTTCTAAATTTTTATATGCTTGCGAAAATGTAAATACTAAATATAGTTTATTGCCGCTTGATTTAAGTACGCCTATATGGATGCGAGGTCCCGGTGAAGCTACAGGTTGCTTTGCTTTAGAATCGGCCATCGACGAGTTATCCTATAAATTAAAAATGGATCCAATAGCATTACGATTAAAAAACTTTACGGCTATTAATCCCGAAAATAAATTACCATTTTCTGATAATAATATTAAAGCACTTTATGAGTATGGTATGACTAAAATTGGCTGGAAAAACAGACCAATGGTTCCAGGAACAGTTAAGGAAAATGGGATGCTAATTGGCTATGGCATGGCAGTGGGTGTTTTTGGTGCAGGCAAAGGAACAGCCTCGGTGCGTGCAGTTTTAGCTAATGATGGAAAATTATTATTAGAATGTGCCGTAAGTGATATGGGGCCAGGCACTACTACTTCGATGACAAAAATTGCAGGGGAAGCTATGCAAATGCCTATTGCAAAAATTAAATTTAAATTAGGAGATTCTGATTTACCTCCAGGCCCTTCACAAGGAGGATCTGGAACTACTTCTACAGTTGGATCTGCAGTTGATTTAGCCTGTAAAACTTTACAACAAAAATTAAAAGAGTTAGCCATTCAATTTGCTTCAGGTTTTAATACCCTTACTGCCGATGCACTTGAAGTGAAAAATGAGATGGTGATTGTAAAAGCAGACAGTTCTAAAAAGATAGAAATCCCTGCTTTATTGAAATTAGCCAATCAAGATAAAATTGATTTAACTATTAATTCTTCGGGTAAAACCCCTGAGCAATTAAAATTTACAAGCAATTCTTTTTCGGCACATTTTGTGAAACTTTCCGTAAATCCAAAAGATGGAAAAATAAAAGTTTTACAAGTAGTGACAACAGGTGATGCTGGAAAAATAATTAGTCCTAAAACTGCACGCAGTCAAATGTTAGGTGGTGTTGTAGGAGGAATCGGCATGGCCTTATCTGAAAAACTTGAAATTGATCATACTACTGGTCAAATTATAAATGCCAGCTTTGGGGCTTATCATGTTCCTTTACATTCACAAATACCGCCTACCGATGCCTGGTTTGTAAACAAGCCCGACTTAAATGTAAATGATATAGGGGCGAAGGGTATAGGGGAGATTGCACTTATAGGATTTGCTGCTGCAATTGCCAATGCAGTATATAATGCTACTGGCAAGAGAGTAAGAGACCTGCCTATTACTGCAGATAAACTAGGATTCAAAAATGGCAAAGCCTAAATTATAATTTATAAAGTTTATAATTTATAACCATCGTCGGCCACTAACTGAGCACAAATGCGGCGTCTAGCTTCTTTGGAATTAAAAGGTTCTACTTTGGTAAAACGTTTTAAGCCAATATGCATCATTCTTAATTCATCGCCTTCGGCAAAACTATTTAAAGCGTCCTTGCCTGCTTTATTAATAGCGTCTGCTGCATCATAAATATAAGTGCGTACAATATCGGCTTGAACACTAGTGGCTGCTTCTCCTTTTTGTGCGGTTAATTTTTCTAATCTTAATAAAGCCGACTCTGCATGATATGCTATGATTGACATATCAGCAATATTCATAAGTATCTCTTGCTCTTTATTTAAAGTCATCATTAATTTTTGAACCGCAGCACCAGCCACCATTAAAACACATTTCTTAAAATTAGCGATGTATTTTTTTTCTTTGGCAAAAGCACCTTCGTCTTCGCTTCCAAAATCAGGAATGCTCATTAATTCTTGTTGCACACTTAAAGCAGGTCCCATTAAATCGAGCTGTCCTTTCATGGCACGTTTTAAAACCATATCTACGGTGAGCAAACGATTAATCTCGTTTGTGCCTTCGTAAATTCTATTAATACGACTATCACGATAAGCTTTTGAAATACTATACTCATCACTATAGCCATTGCCACCGTGAACTTGTACACCTTCATCCACTACAAAGTCTAATACCTCCGAGCCAAACACTTTTAAAATAGCACATTCGATAGCATATTCTTCGGCAGCACCTAATAAAGATTCGGATAAATTTTTTCCTGCCGCTGCAAGTTCAACTTCTTTTTCATCAATATGACGAGATACACGATACAAGGCAGTTTCGCCCACCCACATTCTAATGGCCATCTCGGCAAGTTTATGACGGATTGCACCAAATTTTACAATGGGTAATTTAAACTGCTCTCTTGTTTTAGCATATTGTACTGAAGTGGTAATGGCTCTGCGTGCACCTCCTAAAGTAGCAGCGCCTAATTTTAATCTGCCAATATTTAAAACATTAAAAGCAATTAAATGTCCTTTACCAATTTCACCTAAAACATTTTCAACTGGTACTTTACAATCATTAAAATATAATTGCACAGTACTAGAACCTTTAATACCCATTTTATGTTCTTCGGGTCCTTGCGTAAAACCTTCCATGCCTCTTTCTAAAATAAAGCCAGTAAATTTATCGCCATCTATTTTTGCAAACACAGTATATACATCGGCAAAGCCTCCATTGGTAATCCAACATTTTTGTCCATTTAAAATATAATGTTTACCATCAGCACTTAAGGTAGCAGTTGTTTTAGCACCCAATGCATCGGAACCACTATTGGGTTCGGTTAAACCATACGCGCCTTTCCATTCACCACTGGCTAATTTGGGAACATATTTTTCTCTTTGTGCTTCAGTGCCAAAATACAAAATAGGTAAAGTACCAATCCCTGTATGCGCTGCATTGGCCACCGAAAAAGAATAACCTCCTCCCAAATACTCTGCTACAATGGTAGCAGTTACAAAATCTTTTCCTAAACCACCATATTGTTCAGGAACAGTAATACCTAAAAGGCCTTGTGCACCTGCTTTTTCGAGCAAGCTAGGCATTAATCCAGCTTCTAGTTTATCAATACGATCTGCAACAGGTAATACTTCAGTATCTACAAACTGATCACACATATCTCGCACCATTATTTGTTCCTCATTAAAATCTTCGGGAATAAATACTTCGGATGCTTTTACTTCTCTAATGATCCACTCTCCTCCATGTATTGTTGTGTTCATAAAAAATATTTTAATAGGGTCTAATAATTTTTTGAATTAAATTAAATCGGGATGTGTTAAATTATCATACACTTTTTGAAAAACAGATTTTACAACTTCAATCTCCTCTTTACTGATATGTTGTAATGCTTCGTTCATTGTTTGGTTCGCAAGATGATAAGTAATTTCTTGCAATGGCTTTGCAGTGTCGGTTAAACATACAAGATTAATACGTCTATCCGTTGTACTTGCTACGCGCGTAACCAAGCCTTGTTTTTCGAGATTATCAATTAAGCGTGTAATGCTTGCTTTGTCTCTAAAAGTGCGGGTACCCAATTCCTGTTGACTTAATTCATCTTCTTTCCAAAGATGATACAAGACCGACCATTGTTCGATGGTAATATCGAGTCCAGCAGTACGAAAATTTTTTTGTAAACGACGTGCAACAGCAGTAGTGGCCATGCCATTAATCACACTGTATAATTCCCCTCTTTTAAATTGGTTGTTTGACATATAGTTAGTTATGCAACTAATTCAAAAGTACAACGATTTTACCGATTTTGCCAAAAATTTGCATTAGAAAGCCATTAACTTTACCCCATGCAAACCGTTCTCGACTGGGGGGTATCCATTTTAACTATTTTATATGCCCTTTTACTGATGGCTTACCGTTATTGGTTTGCTAAACTGAAGGTTTTTACCCCCACAGAAGCACTAATGGAAAAGGGGCCCACGAATTTTACAGTTATTATCCCAGCCCGAAACGAAGCCCTCAATATTAAAGCCTGCTTGGAATCAATCTTAGCACAAGCGTATTCCCCCTCGTATATTGAAATTATAGTGATAGATGATTTTTCACAAGATGATACCGCTTTTATTGTAAAAGCGATGGCAGCAAATAATGAAAATATTCGTTTATTAAGTTTAGCTGATTATTTTGATCCAAACGAAATGAATTCATTTAAAAAGAAAGCCATCGAAAAAGCGGTGAGTATTGCTAAAGGAGATTGGATCGTAACCACAGATGCCGATTGTATAGTGCCCAACACTTGGTTACAATTATACAATGAATTCATACAAATACATCAACCGGTTTTTGTGGCTGCACCTGTTATGTTTATTAAAGAACAAGGAATTTTAAATGAATTTCAGGTTTTAGATTTTTTAGCCTTGCAAGGCATAACGGCGGCTGCAGTGGGCGCTGGCAAGCATTCTATGAGCAATGGAGCTAATTTAGCTTTCGAAAAATCGGCCTTTATTGCAGTGGGTGGTTATCAAGGCGTAGATCATATTGCAAGTGGTGATGATATGTTTTTAATGCATAAAATGAAAGTCACTTTATCCAATCGTATTGGGTACTTATTTCATCCAGGGGCAATTGTATTAACCAAAGCCATGACTACTTGGAAAGATTTTATCATGCAAAGAATTAGATGGTCGAGCAAAGCAAGATACTATGATGATAATTCTATTTTTTGGGTATTGGTTTTAGTGTATGCTTATAATGCAAGTTTGTTATTTTTACTTTTATCAGGTAATTATAAAAGCTTACTTATTGCCCTTGCCTTTAAAACGTTTTTTGAACTTTTCTTTTTAGATCCGGTGGCTACATTTTTCAAAATGCCCACAGCCCTTAGGTTTTTTGTACTCTATCAACCCTTGCATATTGCCTATACCTTGGTGGCTGGTCTTTTTGGTCAGGTAAAAACTTACACTTGGAAGGGTAGAAAGGTAAAATAAGCTCGAATTTATTGCTTTTGGAAGCGCCTATTTTCGTAAATTTGTTCCCTAAACGAATGATTATGAGTTCAGAAACACTTGCACAAGCAGCTCCTTTAACTGCCAAAGATTTTGCCTCAGACCAAGAAGTACGTTGGTGCCCTGGTTGTGGTGACTATTCTATTTTAGCCCAAGTGCAAAAAGTAATGCCAACGATAGGTGTTCCCAAAGAAAATATCGTGGTAATTAGTGGTATTGGTTGTAGTAGTCGTTTCCCTTATTACATGAATACTTTTGGGATGCACTCTATTCATGGTCGTGCAACTGCTATTGCTAGTGGTTTAAAGGCTTCTCGTCCCGAACTAAGTGTTTGGATTGTTGCAGGTGATGGTGATTCTATGAGTATTGGTGGTAATCATACTATTCATATGATCAGAAGAAACTTTGATGTAAATTTTATGGTGTTCAATAACCAAATTTATGGTTTAACAAAAGGTCAATATTCACCCACTTCCGAAGTAAATAAAATTACAAAGAGTTCGCCTGTGGGAAGTATCGATCATCCTTTTAATCCTGCTGCATTGGTATTAGGTGCAGATGCTACTTTCGTTGCTCGTTCTATGGATCGTGATCCTAAGCATTTACAAGCAATGATCACACGTGCACATCAACATAAAGGAACTTCATTTTTAGAGATTTATCAAAACTGTAATATTTTTAACGATGGTGCTTTTGAAATTTTCACTGAAAAAGCTACTAAGCCATTACATGCTTTATTCTTAGAGCAAGGCAAGCCATTAACTTTTGGTGCCAATAATGAAATGGGTATTCGTTTTGATGGTATGCGTCCTCAAGTGGTTACTTTAGGAGATAAGTACAGCGCCGATGATATGTGGATTCATGATGAGAAAGATTTTTATAAAGCACAAATTTTAACTCGCTTGTTTGATAATCCAAACGAAGAAGGTGCCGTATTCCCTCGTCCATTTGGTGTATTCTTTACAGCTGATCGCCCTTGTTACGAGGACATGATGGCCTTACAAATTGAAGAAGCCATGACAAGCAAAGGCCCAGGTAACTTAGATAAATTAATTCGTGGTAGAGAAACTTGGGAGATTAAATAGTTTTAGCTCGAATTTATAAATCGATATAATTTCTTTTAAGGGCCGTCATTACCATGGCGGTCCTTTGTTTTACCTGTAACTTTTTAAAGACCCTGTCTCTATAGCCATAAATGGTGTTTACGCTTTTATTAAGTTGCAAGGCAATCTCGTCATAATTGATATCCAAAGTACAAGCTTGTATAAAATTAATTTCATTTTGCGTGAGTGGTCTTTTATTATAGTTTAGTTCCTTTATGGCGATATCACCTAGGACATTACTGGTAATCAATTTGGTTTTATCTAATGATAAATGAAAGCGGGTTCGGTTACGCACACAATGTTTAAGGTCGATTAATTCTTCGTCGGTAAAAAATATTCCATGTAATCCGTTTTTCATTAGATAACAAATGGCGCGCATAAACTTAGCATCAGATTTTAAAAGTATAAAAGAATGACTGCCTTTGTTTTTTATAAGTTTAATGATACTTAATATCTCTTTGTAATTATAACAATCCGAGATAATACATAAGTCGGGTGGGAGTGCTGTATTTTGTAAAAATTGTTCAAAGTCGGTTATAAGGCCACCACTAAAAATGATTTTACAATCTTCTTGTTTTTCGATGGCTAAGCTAAGTGCTTTTCTAGTAAGTACTTTTTGTTCGAGGTAGGTGATGCTAAACATGGGGTAGGTTTGTACAAATAAAACATAAAGTATTGGTAATAAAAATGGGTAGTTTTGCACTATTACAATTATGCTAATTAGTATTCATCCCGACAATCCTCAAGCTAGACAACTTTCTCAAGTGAAAGCATGTTTGGAAAAGGGCGGCATTATCGCTTATCCTACTGATACCATCTATGGGCTAGGCTGTGATATTTTTTATCCCGAAGCTATTGAGAAAATTTGTTCGATAAAAAAAGTAAATCCTGAAAAAGCCAATTTGAGTTTTATCTGTGCAGATTTAAGTGATTTGAGTTTATATGCTAAAGCAATTGATAATTCCTTATTTAGAATTTTAAAAAAATCATTACCTGGGCCTTTTACATTTATACTTCCTGCCAGTAAAGAAGTGCCTAAAATTTTACAGTCTAAGAAAAAAACGATTGGCTTACGTATTCCCAATAATAATATCGCCTTATCTATTATTAAAACATTGGGTCATCCTATTTTGTCGGCCTCTTTTCCGGGAGATGCAGTAGAGGACTATACCGACCCCGAAATTATTTATGAACATTGGGGTAGTCAAATTGACATGGTGATTGATGGAGGGATTGGAGGTATTGTACCCTCTACCATTGTAGATTGCACAAGCGAAGAATATATCATTACCAGACAAGGTGCTGGGATATGGGATTTTTAAAAAGCTAATTATTATAGTAAGGAAAGCTGAGGGGGTAGTATATTAAAGCTTTTTCGGTGCTCTTTGCATAAGCCATTTTGGGCGATAGCCGCGCGATGCGCAGCGGTGCCGTATCCTTTATTTTTATTCCAACCATAAATAGGAAATTTAAGGTGCGCTTTTTCCATATACTTATCTCTTGCTGTTTTAGCAAGGATGCTGGCAGCGGCAATATGTGCATATTGCCCATCGCCCTTTATAATGGTTTGATGTGGAATTTTTTTATAGGGATAAAACCGATTGCCATCTACTGCAATAAATTGCGCTTTCTTTTTTAATTGATCCAAGGCTAAGTGCATACATTTAATGGAAGCTTTTAAAATATTAGAACTGTCTATTTCCGCAGCGGTCTGTGAAGCAATGGCCCATGCGATGGCTTCTTTTTTGATAATGGGTTCCAATTCCTGTCTTTGTTTCTCAGTTAATTTTTTACTATCGTTTAACAAGGGGTGGTAAAAGTTTGCGGGAAGTATAACAGCCGCTGCAAATACAGGCCCTGCATAGCATCCACGACCTGCTTCGTCGCATCCTGCTTCGAGTAATTTGTCCTGATAATAGTTAAGTAATCTTGGCAAACTTTATTTTTTTGGTCTTGTAAAAGTAAGCTATCCACACATTACTTGCTACCTTTGTGGTCTATTCAATGGCTATAAAAATGAGTATGAATTTAAAGGATCAGCATTCCAAAGCAGTTGCTAATTGGTTACTTTTAGGGGTTGGTATGACCGTGATTCAAATTGCTTTGGGTGGTATAACTCGCTTAACGGGTAGTGGTCTTTCTATCACCGAATGGGACGTTGTTACGGGTGCGCTTCCTCCCCTGTCGGAAGCGCATTGGCAAACACTTTTCGAAAAATACAAAAGCACTCCTCAATTTAATTTGCTGAATTTTGATTTTACTTTAGCCAATTTTAAATTTATTTTTTTCTGGGAATGGTTTCACCGTTTGTGGGCCCGTACCATAGGGTTGGTTTTTGCCATTGGCTTTATTTATTTTTTAGTAAAAAAATATTTTAAACCTTCGATGGTAAAACCATTAGTGGTCTTATTTTTTTTAGGGGCATTGCAAGGAGCTATTGGTTGGATTATGGTAGCGAGTGGCTTAGAGGGGGACGCAGTGTATGTAAAGCCTACGCGTTTAGCGCTTCATTTTATATTTGCATTAGGTTTACTTTGTTATACCTATTGGTTTGCCCTCTCACTAAAAGTGGAAGCTTTAACTGCCGATACAGAAAAGAAAAATAACAATTGGATAAAAAAAGGGGCTTGGATAATACTAACTATCTTAACACTTCAATTAATTTATGGTGCTTTAATGGCAGGGCATAAAGCTGCCAATGTAGCCAGTACTTGGCCTACGATTAATGGACAGTGGGTACCTATGGGACTCACCAGTGCCGATTCTTTTTTATTAAATGCAGTAAATAATACTATTTGGATTCATTTTGTGCATCGTGGTTTGGCGTATTTATTAGTAGTACTTATTATTCTTTGGTCATTTAAATTATTCCAGCAAAAAGGAAATACGTTTTGGAACCAAGCACGCAATTTGCCTATGATTTTAGTTTTGGTGCAAGTGGCCTTAGGAATTTTTACAGTCCTATCAAGTGCTCATATTGTTCCTGGTGTATGGAGTAGTTTTGAATGGCTCGCTCAAATACATCAATTAGTAGGCATGTTATTATTATTAAGTGTGGTGAATATAATTTACGCAACAAAAAATTGATATACTAAAGTGTATCCTAAATACATACAACATGAACAGAGATATAGCTAGCATCCGTCGCGATTATCAATTAGCTTCCCTAGACGAAGCAAGTTCTGCGGTTCATCCTATGGATCAATTTGAACATTGGTGGGAAGAAGCTATTGCAAGTAATATCGATGAAGTAAATGCTTTTGTTTTATCTACTATTAAGGAAGATGGCGCTCCTGCGTCGCGCGTAGTACTTTTGAAAAACTATACCCCTGAAGGCTTTATTTTTTTTACTAATTATGAAAGTGATAAAGCAAATGAAATAACTGCTAATCCGGCGGTGGCTATTAATTTTTTCTGGAAAGAGTTAGAGCGTCAAGTACGCATTACAGGTACTGTTAAAAAAGTAAATAAAGAAGAGAGTGAGCAATATTTTCATTCCCGTCCTATAGGTAGTCAAGTAGGCGCTTGGTCCTCACCGCAAAGTAAAGTGATACCCAATAGAGAATACTTGGAGCAAATTGTACAAGCTAATATGGAAAAATATAAAGAGGGAATTATACCATTACCTCCACATTGGGGCGGTTATATAGTGCATCCAACAAGTATAGAATTTTGGCAGGGACGTAGTTCTCGTTTACATGATCGATTAAAATACAGTTTACAAGAAAATCATAGTTGGACCAAGGTTCGCTTAGCACCCTAACAATTTTTTTCTTTACTTCTATTTTTTAAGCTTTACGAGCAATTACTTTTTTAGCAGCTTCTACAATATTTACTGCGTCTAAACCATATTTAGTTAAGAGCTGATTAGGGGTGCCACTTTCTCCAAATGTATCTTTAGTTCCTATAAACTCTTGTGGTACTGGACAATTTTTGGCAGCAACTTGTGCAACTACATCGCCCATGCCTCCAATAATATTATGTTCTTCGGCAGTAACTACACAACCTGTTTTTTGTAAACTTTTAATGATAGCCGCTTCGTCCAAAGGCTTTATAGTATGTAAATTAATTAGTTCCACACTAATACCTTGTTCTTCTAATTGTTTGCCAGCTTCAATAGCCTTCCAAACTAAGTGACCACAAGCAATAATAGTAACATCGGTACCTTCAGCTAAAATTTGTGCTTTTCCAATCACAAAATCGGAGCCATCTTCCTTTGTAAAATTGGGCCATTTTGGACGACCAAAACGTAAGTATACAGGACCATGATAAGAAGCCACTGCTTTAGTAGCTGCTTTTGTTTGGTTATAATCGCAAGGCACAATTACTGTCATGCCTGGTAACATTTTCATTAATCCGATATCCTCTAAAATTTGATGTGTAGCACCATCTTCTCCTAAAGTTAAGCCTGCATGAGAGGCACAAATTTTTACATTCTTATCAGAGTAAGCAACTGATTGTCTGATTTGATCATATACACGACCAGTACTAAATCCAGCAAAGGTGGTTGTGTAAGGAATTTTACCGCCAATAGTTAAACCTGCTGCAATACCAATCATATTGGCTTCCGCAATACCCACTTCAATAAAACGATCAGGCATCTCTTTCATCAAAGGGCCTAATTTAAATGAACCAGCAAGGTCCGCAGTTAACACCACCACTTCTTTATTTTCTCTGGCAATTTCTAAAATGCCATCACCAAATCCTGCTCTGGTTTCTTTTTCGTTTTGTACTACGATATCTTTTACGTTCATATATTTTAGGTTGTGCTTTGTAGCAGTAAGTTAAAATTAGTTTTCGAAAGTCGAATAAAAATAAGGCGTTTTTGCTTCAAACTCAGCGCTACAAGTATCTACCATTTTGTAAACTCTTGTAATACCTAATGCCTTACGCTTCTCATACACTGCATCATCATTGGTATCGCCATGTAATAGTTTAGCTATTTGCATATCACTAAAGCCATGCTTCTTTGCTTCTTTTAAAGTATTAGTAGGTAAGCTCTCTAAAGTATGCTTCATTAATTCTTTTTCAATATCACATATAATTCTGATCTGATATAAGAACCAATTATCAATACCTGTTGCTGCAGCAATGGATCTCACAGTTGAACCTTGCAATAAAGCATCTTTGATTCTAAAAATACGATCCCATTTTGGGGTTTTAATGTACTCCATTAAATCCTCGTTCTTCATTAAGCTCTTTCCATAATAACCTAAACCAATAGCTTCATTCTCTAAGGATTGACATGCTTTTTGAATGGCTTCAGTAAAGCTTCTTCCTATAGCCATTACTTCACCCACACTTTTCATTTGTAATCCTAAAGTATCATTTGCACCTTTGAATTTATCAAAATTCCAACGCGGTACTTTTACAATTACATAATCTAGAGCTGGTTCAAAATAAGCGGATGTAGTTTGCGTGATTTGATTTTTTAATTCATCTAAATGATAACCAATTGCCAACTTAGCAGCAATTTTTGCAATTGGGTATCCAGTAGCTTTTGAGGCTAAGGCAGAAGAGCGAGATACACGTGGATTTATCTCCACGGCAATTAATTCTTCTGTTGCAGGATTTAAAGCAAATTGCACATTACAACCACCAGAGAAATTACCTAGACTGCGCATCATAAGCATGGCTTTATTACGCATCTCTTGGAAAGCAGTATCGCTCAAAGTCATGGCAGGAGCAACTGTGATAGAATCTCCTGTATGCACTCCCATGGGATCTAAATTTTCTACAGTACAAATGATCACCACATTATCTGCTTGGTCTCTTAATAATTCTAATTCGTATTCTTTCCATCCCAACACTGCTTTTTCTACCAATACTTCGTGCATGGGAGAAGCTTTTAAACCTTTCTCTAAAGCTGCATCTAATTCACTAGCGTCATGCACAAATCCACCTCCTGTTCCACCTAAAGTAAAAGAAGGACGTATAACTAAAGGGAATCCAATTTTTTGTGCAATCTCTTTTCCTTCTAAAAAACTATTGGCTACTTTACTAGGTGCAACTTGCATTCCAATTTTCACCATTAATTGTCTAAATTTTTCTCTGTCTTCTGCTGTATCAATTGCAGCAACATCAACGCCAATCATTCTGCAATTATATTGTTTCCACAAACCAATCTCATCTGCTTCTTTACAAAGATTTAACGCAGTTTGTCCTCCCATTGTAGGCAACACAGCATCAATTTGATTTTCTTGTAAAATTTGTTCTAAACTTTCAATGGTTAAGGGTAATAAATAAACCTTATCAGCCATCATTGGATCGGTCATGATGGTAGCAGGGTTGCTATTAATTAAAATCACTTTAATGCCCTCCTCTCTAAGGGATCTGGCAGCTTGAGAACCAGAATAATCAAACTCGCAAGCCTGTCCTATGATAATGGGTCCAGAACCTACAATTAAAACGGATTTTATGGAATTGTCTTTAGGCATAACTACAAAAATATAAATTGCGCAAACCTACAAAAAATTAAGCATATATTTACCGGAATTCAATCAATATGGCAGTAATAAAAGAGGGGGCTAAGGCGCCTGCATTTAAAGGGGTAGATCAACACGGAAAAACAGTGGCTTTGGCCGATTTTAAGGGTCAAAAAGTAGTTCTTTATTTTTACCCTAAAGATGATACGCCAGGTTGTACAGCTCAGGCCTGTAATCTAAGAGATAATTATAAGAAATTATTAAAAAAAGGCTTACAAGTGTTAGGTGTAAGTGTTGATTCGGTTAAATCCCATGAAAAATTTATTACTAAATACGAATTACCCTTTTCATTGATTGCCGATGAGGATAAAAAAATAGTAGATAAATATAATTTATGGGGCCAAAAGAAGTTTATGGGTAAAACTTATATGGGTACTACAAGAACAACTTTTTTAATTGATGAAGCAGGAATTGTTCAACATATCATAGAAAAGCCTGATACCAAGAATCATACCGAAGAGATTTTAGCTATAAGTGGCTGGTAACTTTGGTAATTGTATTCATTTATAATTAATTATAAATTAAACTATTTATTAATATTTATAAATTATTCTCAATTTTATAGTAATTTCCTATCTTGTGGTATATTCATAAAAAGCTATAATAGTTCTTATGACCTCCCTCATTTCCTCACTTTATTTTTCAGTTTTTATTTTTGCGCTAATTGTCTTTATTGAAATTATGATTCGCTTCAAAAGACCTTTTTTGCTAAAAGCTTGTTTTTTAACTATTGCTTTTAATGTAGGATCAAGTGCTGTTCTAAATATTTTCCGACCTGATCTTTTCTTTTATAATCATGTTTTTGCAAGAGTATTAAATGCCATGGCCTTTATTATTATTTTCTTCACGGTTTATTATAGAGATTATTTAAAATGGGCACTTACGGCAACATTTTTAATTTTAGGGGCGATGGTGGTAAATTTTATTGTTAATGCCCAAACAATTACAGATGTATTATTAGGACGCACTAAAAATTTACCTATTGCACCTGTAGATATTTCTCAGTCAGCAGAATTACCTTTTTCTTTTAATTTTTTAAGATTTTCACTCATTATTTTTTATTCTTTTATTATTTATTTAATGATCTTGGCACTTAAAAGAAGGAAAAACGAGAACGTGTATTTTGAAGAATTGTCAAAATGGATAATTGCTATTGCAGTGCTTAATTTTTTAGTAGTTATTACAAATATTGTTGTGTTAGATATGGGCATTGTTTTAGAGTACAGAAAATTAGCTTTTATTGTTATCAACTTTTTTGTTTTAATTACAATTTTTTATCGCCCTAAATTTTTAAATAGCACTTCTCTTCGATTTACATTCACAGGAAAAAAATCGGATGCCAATACCAAAATAAATGTTGAAAAATTCATAGCAGCTTTTTTTAATAATTTTTATTATATCAATAAGGAGGCAAATTTGGAGGATTGTGCTACCATATTAAAAGTTGATAAAAATGATTTATACCGATTTGTATACGATCGTTATTTAATGAGTTTTAATGATTTGGTAAATAAAAATAGAGTGAGTTACTTTTTAGAACTTGTAGCCAATCGAAAATATTATACTTCTTCTATTGATGATTTAGCTAAATCAGCAGGCTTTGCTTCGCGCCAGCATTTGTACAAGCCTTTCAAGAAATTTCATGGGGGTAGCCCAACTGATTTATTAGATGCTCGATTTTTTGCAACTTAACCCAGCAGCGTGTAAACGAGTAGGCTCATTATATAAGCTAAGCCTGTCATCATAAAAAACTGAATAGTTGGCCATTTCCAAGTACCCGTCTCTCTTTTTACAACAGCTAAAGTACTCATGCATTGCATAGCTAGCACATAAAAAATCATAAGAGATATAGCGGCGGCTAAACTATAAACAGGTAATCCATTAGAGCGTTTAGCTTCTTTTAATTTTTGAGTAAGTGAACTATTGTCCTCCGCCTCTACACTATATAAAGTTGCCATAGTGCCCACAAAAACTTCACGTGCTGCAAAGGAAGTAATAATAGCTATTCCCATTTTCCAATCAAAACCCAAAGGGGCAATTGCAGGCTCGATGGTTTTTCCTAAAATACCCGCGTAAGAGTTTTCGAGTTTTTGGGTATGATAAACTTTTTCAATTTTTTGTGCTTGTTGCGGTGCTGCAATTAGTTGTTGAGCTCTATTTTGTTCTACTATTTTCATTCCATCAGCAGGTCCATAGCTTGATAAAAACCAAAGTAAAACACTAATCACCATAATTACTTTACCGGCATCTGTTACAAATATTTTTGCTTTTTGAATCATGGTCATACCCACATTTCCCCATCTTGGAGCACGATACACTGGGAGTTCTAAAATAAAATAGCTTTTCTCTTTAATTTTTATAAATAGTTTTAAAATAAAACTAGCTAGTAATGCCATTACGATTCCTAATACATATAGCCCCATCATTACCAATCCTTGCAAACTTAAAAAGCCAAAATAAATTTTATTATCAATTACTAATGAAATTAAAATAGTATACACTGGAAGTCTTGCACTACAACTCATAAAAGGAGTTACTAAAATAGTAAGCAATCTTTCTTTTTTATTTTCAATATTGCGAGCACTCATGATAGCAGGTACTGCACAAGCAAAACCACTAATCATAGGCATAACACTCTTCCCATTTAGCCCAACTTTACGCATAAGCTTATCGCTTAAAAAACTAATGCGTGCCATATAACCAGTGTCTTCTAATAAAGTAATAAGGCCAAACAAAATCATTATTTGAGGAATAAAAACAAAAATGCCACCGAGCCCTGCAATCACCCCATTCACTAAAAGGTCCTCCCACCATGCATTAGGTAAAATGGTATTTAAATAAGTGGTGAGGCTGGTAAAAATCCATTCAATTCCTTCCATTGGGTATTTAGCCATCCAAAATACAGACTGAAATAAAATAAATAAAACCGAAAATAAGATAGCATAACCACCCACTCGGTGTAAAAATATATTGTCTAATCTGTCGGTTCTCTTTTTCTTTGCACTAGGGTCTGGCTCAGTTACATTCGCTTTCATAATATCTTGAATATGACTATAGCGCTGTAATATTTCTTGTGCCTGTGTTTTAGTATGATTAAAATTTTGAGCTATCTCTATTTGCTCAATATTCTCTTGCATTTCTTGCTCCAATGGAAAAGCTTCGTGATGCATCAAATAGTGAAGTGCTGCATAATCACTATGGGTAGGATACATGGTTTTAAATGCATCAATCGCTTCGGGTGCTAATTTTTTATTATCAATAAAGCTATCTGCGTTTCTTACTCTAGGAGTTTCAATTATACCGATGAGCGCAGCTTTTAGTTCTTGCAACCCTTTTCCTTTTCTAGCATCTACCGCGACAACTGGAATACCCAATTCTTTTTGTAAACCCATAATATCAATCTTGATTCCTTTTTTTGTAGCTAAGTCGTTCATGGTAAGTGCAAGTACTACCGGAATTTTTAAATCTATAATTTGACTACAAAAAAGTAAATTTCTTTTAAGGTTACTCGCATCAGCAACTAATAAAATTACATCGGAATGCATTTCAGGATCTACTCCCATTAGTACTTTATAGGCCACCCATTCATCCTCTCTCTTTGGATAAAAACTATAAGTTCCGGGCAGGTCAATTAGGGTGGAAGGATGTTTTCCTAAAAGTAAATCTCCAGTTTTTTTATCTACCGTAACGCCTGGGAAATTGCCTACTTTTTGATTCATGCCAGTGAGGGCATTAAAAAGAGAACTTTTTCCGCAATTGGGGTTACCCACTAAAGCTATATGTATACCCGGCTTCATGTCGGGCAAAGCTAGCGGTTAAGATTGGGTAGTGCTTACGAAATTAGAAATTGAGCCCTTCTTTACTTAATTTTGGGCCACAACCATTTTATATGTCCAAACAGCTGTTTTTTTTGCTCTTATTTGCACCCGTTTTTTTATCAGCACAAAAGTTAACTAAGGCCGATAAAATACTTATTAAAAATGTACAATCACATATTCAGTTTTTAGCGAGCGATGAATTGGAAGGACGCAGGGCAGGAACTCCTGGAGAACAGAAGGCAGTTGATTATATTGTAGCACAGTATCAAGCTATAGGATTACAACCCATGGGAGAGAGTGGGTATATTCAAAATTTTCCAATTGATGAAGGGAAAAAATGGGCACCTAATTCATTTGTAAAAATTAATGGGCAAGCAGCTTTCTTAGAAAAAGAATTTTTTGCTTTATCGAATACTGCCCATGGCTCCATTAGTTCAAAAGCGGCTTTAACTTTAAATGAAAACAAACAGGTTTGGTTTAAGGATTTACAAGAAGTTTTAGAAGAAAATACCAATAATCCTCATTTTGATATTGCACAATGGTTGGTTAACACTACTGCCGATTATAAGCGCAAAGGTGCTACAGCTTTGTTTTTGCATAATAGCGGAACTTTAGTTGACAATATTCAATTTAATAAATTTGATACAAGTGCTCAGTTGTCTTTGCCTGTGGTATATTTTACCAAAGAAGGTTTTGACAAATATTTTAAAGATGAAACAGCTACTTATGTGATTGAAGCTGCTATTGAATTAACTCATGGTACAAGAACTGCACATAATGTAGTTGGCTTTATTGATAATCATGCCGCCACCACTGTTATTTTAGGAGCACATTTAGATCATTTAGGATACAATGAAGATAAAAATGCATTAGATCTTGGAGAACATTTAATTCACAATGGCGCCGATGATAATGCTAGTGGAACTGCAGCATTAATTGAAATGACAAAAGCGCTAGCTAAGAAGTCGCCCAAGAACAATAATTATTTAATCATTCATTTTTCTGGAGAGGAATTAGGTTTATTTGGTAGCAAATATTGGTTAGAGCATCCAAGTTTTAAAGGCGATTTTAATTATATGATTAATATGGATATGGTGGGACGTTACGATACAGCGCGTAAATTAACGGTGGGTGGTTATGGCACTTCCTCTAAATGGTCCGAAATATTGACAGCTGTAAAAACCCCAATGGTAACGCATTACGATAGTGCTGGAACTGGTCCTAGTGACCATGCAAGTTTTTATAGAAAAGACCTGCCTGTTTTATTTATGTTTACTGGAAGCCATAACGATTATCATAAAGCAACCGATGACTGGGATAAAATTAATTATGTAGGGGAAAAGGAAGTGATCAGGTATGTGCAAGATATTATTAAAACAACCGATGCATTCGGCAAACTAGATTTTTTAAAAACACGTGAACAATCTATGGGCAAGAGCACTAAGTTTACAGTAAGTTTAGGCGTAATGCCCGATTATGCTTTTACAGGCACGGGGGTTAGAATTGAAGGGGCTAGTCAAGGTAAATTAGGCGAAAAATTAGGCTTACAACAAGGCGATATTTTATTACAAGTGGGAGATTATAAGTTAGTGGATGTAATGAGTTATATGCAAGCTTTGGGTAAATTTAAAAAAGGAGATAAAACTATACTCATTATTAAAAGAGCAGCCGAAGAAATTAAATTTGATATTCAGTTTTAATTGAATAGTTATTTATTATGAGTGCTAAACTAATTTTAAACCAAGAAGAGATTAACGAGCAAGACTTTGAAGGCACGCGCATCTTGGGCATTACTGCACCTATTAAAAACTATCAGTTTTGTATATTACTGAATCAGTATATGGGCTTTGAATTTAGATTTAATCCCGAACACGAAATTGCTTTAAAGAGAAAAAACAGAACTTATTATTTTTCGATGTATGAAGCAACAGAACCTACCACTTCTATTCAACATTTTGTATATCACAATCAATTTGACGGTGAATATTTATTACCCGAATTAAAACACATGGATTTTATTTGGTGGATTAGAGGAGAATGGATCGAAGACGAAAAAGTAAGCGACATTTTACAATCGGTACGAAATATTAAAGGCGTACAATTAGTAGCCGAACTTACCCCCGACCAAATTAAAAATAAAGGGCACCTTATTTTTGAATAATTATTCTTTTACTTTTCGCAGTTGTACAAACACCAATAGGATTTGTGTAGTTAATACCCGCCTCTTTTAACACTTGTTGTACTTCTGTTAATGCTTCGGGTGCGACTGCGATAAGTAAGCCGCCATTGGTTTGTGGGTCAGGTAGTAATATAGATGCTTCTATTTCATCTACCCCTTCTCCTAGTAGCAAACCTTGCTCATTGGATTGCCAGTTTCTGGCAGTGGCTCCAGGAATTGTTTTTTGTGCAATGTAGTTTCTAACCGAGGGGATGATTGGAATTTTAGCGTAAGAAATTTCGGCGCTTAAATTACTGCCTTGCATCATCTCGGTTAAATGTCCCAATAAACCAAAACCTGTAACATCGGTCATAGCATTTACCCCTTCAATTTTTCCTAAAGATTCTCCTGCTTTATTAATCGTTGTTAATTGTGCCACTAATATTTGTAAATCTTCTTCAGTTAACAATTTTCTTTTTTGAGCGGTAGCCATTATACCTACCCCCAAAGGTTTTGTAAGTAATAACAAATCCCCTTCTTTAGCAGTATCGTTTTGTTTTAAATTTTTAATGTCAATTATTCCATTCACCACTAAGCCAAAAATAGGATCTTGACTATCAATACTATGACCTCCTGCAATCACAATACCCGCATCAGCGCAGGTTTTGCGCGCACCTTCCATAACCTGTGCTGCAACACTCGCTGGTAGGGTTGCAAGTGGCCAACCTAAAACCGCTAAAGCGAAAATAGGTTTCCCGCCCATCGCATAAACATCACTTATCGCATTGGCAGCAGCAATTTGTCCAAATGAAAATGGATCATCTACAATGGGCATAAAAAAATCGGTTGTTGAGATCATTGCTGTTTTTTCATCCAACTGATAAACGGCTGCATCGTCTCTGCTATCATTACCCACTAATAATTGAGGTACTTTATTTTTAGCACCTACATTGTGTGCTGCTAATATTTCTGATAAAACAGCTGGAGAAATTTTACAACCACAACCTCCGCCTTTACTATATTCAGTTAATTTTATGTCCATCTATTTTGCTTTTAAATAACTATTTAATTTAAGTAGGGTATTTGTTTCGCCTTCCTGCAACCATTCAGTAATGGCAACGCCAAGATGATGGGATAATTGTTTTTGCATTTCGGCCAACTCATAATGCTTTGATGTAATTTGTTGCAAAGAAACTGGGTTTCCCGCATCCGTAGAAAATTGAGTTTGGTTTATATTCAGACCAATGCCTACCACCGACCAGGTCCATTCGGCCCCTCTTAGTTTATTTTCTATAAGGATTCCACCTGCCTTTCTGTCATTCCAGTAAATATCATTAGGTAATTTTATATGTAAAATTTCGGAGGTAAAGGCACCTAAAAAGGCCCTTACCCCCATAGCGATGGCCGCAGAAAAGCCTTTTTGATCGGCTGGCCCCCAATTTTTATCGTTTTTTAGGGTTTTAAGCTCTAAAATATAGGTACATAAAAGGTTTTTCCCTTTAGCACTCTCCCAAACACGACCATGTTGCCCTTTCCCAAGGCTTTGAAAATCAGCTCTAAAGCAACTGCCAGAGTTGGCGTTGCCTTGTTCAATCTGGCTCATGGCATAGATATTGGTACTATCTATCTCAGACAGTTCGATGAGCGGCGCTCCGATTGTGATATTTGGTGTGGCAGGTAACAAAGAATTGTTATTTTTGTAAAGTTAGCGCAGATTCAAATGTATTTTTCAAATGATTCCACTAACAAGGCATTAACCATAAATAAATTAGCACTATTGGAACCTCTTTCCGCATTAAAAGATCGTAAAAAGTCTACTACGCAACTTACCCGCAGCAGTAAAATATTCAAAACCATTATTCAGGCCATTCAGGATAAAAAAGGAGAAAATATTATCAGCTTAGACCTCAAAAAAATTCATGAGGCAGCAGCCGATTTTTTTATCATTTGTGAGGCTTCTAATACTACACAGTTAAAAGCAATAGCTGACAATATCGATTACGAAGTAAAATCAAAATGTGGCGAATTGCCTTATAAAACAGAAGGCAAGTCGGCAGCACAATGGTTATTAATTGATTACATAAATGTAGTGGTACATGTGATGCATCCTGAATCAAGGAAATTTTACCAACTAGAGGAGATGTGGAGTGATGCAGATGTTAAAATGCATGACTTGTAAAACAAATTATCGAGCCGCTTGTTATACTACAAGCAACCTAAAATAATACAATGACACCTGAGAATAATCCTAAGAAAAAAAGTCCTTTAGGGGATGGCCCTAAAATGCCAAAATTCAATATCTATTGGATCTATGGCCTAATTGCTTTGTCTTTATTATCGGCACGCTTTTTTCAATTAGCGCCCGATGTAACTACTATTTCTCGCAATGAATTTGTGAAATTAATGGCCAGCGGAGATGTAGAGAAATATGTGAAAGTAGAGAACAAAAAAGTAGTACGTATTTATATTAAAGCGGATAGTGTTCAAAAAGAATATTACGTTAAAAAGTTTAAAACCAAATTACCGAAAGATAAAGTAAAAGGTAATTATTTGTTTGAATACAAAGTAGACGATTGGTCTTCTTTTAATAAAGATGTAGAAGATGTACTTACTAAAAATGCAATTACAAATATTCCTGATAGTAGTGTAGACACTGATAGTGATTGGTTTGGTCCCATCGCCAATACCATTTTCTCTTTGGGATTAATAGTGGTTGTTTGGGTATTACTTATGCGTAAGATGGGCGGCGGTGGAGGCTCTGGTGGTGGCCCAGGGGGCATTTTTAATGTAGGAAAATCTAAAGCAACTTTATTTGAAAAAGGTGGGACAAAAGTAAATATCACTTTTGCAGACGTGGCTGGTTTAGAAGAAGCCAAAGAAGAAGTGATGGAAATCGTTGACTTCTTAAAAAATCCTAAGAAGTATACAGCTTTGGGAGGTAAAATTCCTAAAGGAGCTTTACTCATTGGCCCTCCAGGCACAGGTAAAACTTTATTAGCGAAAGCTATGGCAGGAGAAGCACAAGTACCTTTCTTTAGTTTAAGTGGCTCCGACTTTGTAGAAATGTTTGTGGGTGTGGGAGCAAGTCGTGTAAGAGATTTATTTAAACAAGCAAGAGAAAAAGCACCTTGTATTATTTTTATAGATGAAATTGATGCCATTGGACGTGCGCGTGGTAAAAATGCCATGATGAGTAATGATGAGCGTGAAAACACTTTGAATCAGTTATTGGTTGAGATGGATGGATTTGGTGGAGATACAGGCATTATTATTTTAGCAGCTACTAATCGACCAGATGTATTAGATAGCGCCTTATTAAGACCAGGTCGTTTTGATCGCCAAATATCTATTGACCGCCCCGATGTAAAAGGACGCGAAGAAATTTTTAAAGTGCATCTAGGCCCAATTAAAGTTTCAGAAAATTTAGATGTACATAAATTAGCAGAACAAACTCCAGGTTTTGCAGGAGCGGATATAGCGAATGTTTGTAACGAAGCTGCTTTAATAGCTGCACGTAAAGGAAAGACTGGTGTAGAAATGAAAGACTTTCAAGATGCTATTGATAGAGTGATAGGCGGATTAGAAAAGAAAAATAAAATTATTTCTAAAGAAGAGAAAGAAGTGATTGCTTATCACGAAGCAGGACATGCAATTTGTGGTTGGTTCTTGGAACATGCCTATCCATTGTTAAAAGTAACCATAGTTCCAAGAGGTACTGCTGCTTTGGGTTACGCACAGTATACACCTAAAGAACAATACTTATATACCATTGAACAGTTAACAGATCAAATGTGTATGACGCTCGGTGGACGTGCAGCTGAACAAATCTTCTTTGGTAAAATTTCAACAGGCGCTTCTAATGATTTACAACAAATATCTAAGATGGCCTATTCAATGGTGACTACTTATGGAATGAATGAGAAAATTGGTAATGTAAGTTTTTATGACCCTTCTCAAGAAAACACTTTCCAAAAACCATTTAGCGAAGAGACCGGAAAAATAATTGATGAAGAAGTGCGTAAAATGATTGCTGAAGCTTATCAAAGAACCCTTGCTTTATTAAGTGATAAAAAAGAGCAAGTAGAGACATTAGCAAAAGCGTTATTAGAAAGAGAGGTATTGCATAAATCAGATGTGGAAGAATTAATCGGCAATCGTCCTTTTGAAGAAAAAAGCACATTAGATGTTGGTACAGAATCAGAAACCTTTGCTCCTTCAGAGACAACTGTTGAAGGTAGTACAGATAATGTAGTAGATGCAATTGATAATGCTAATGCAACTATTGAAGCGGCTGATGCCACGGGAAACAATGAATAAAATTTTGCATGGAATCGCAAATTGCTAGAAATAAAATATTGCAAAAAATAAAACAAGCGCTGCATTCGCCAGTGGCTGTACCTTTTCCGGATCAGGTAGCGGATACCCCCATCTTTATTCCAACTGAGCAAGAGTTGGCAATCGATTTTGCACAAAAGTTTACAGAGCTCTTAGGAAAATTTGTATACTGTGCTGATGAGGCCGAGTTGGTTGAAAAATTAACAGGACTTATTAAATTACATCATTGGGAGAAAATATATTCTAGAGAGTCAGGATGGCTGGATGACATGAGTGAATATCATTTTGATCCTGTTAATACAGATGATTTAGCTAGCTGCGATGCATCAATTACACTTTGTGAGCATTTAGTAGCCCGCACCGGCACTATTGTACTAAGCAGTGCACAATTAAGTGGTCGACAATCGAGCGTATATGCGCCTGTTCATATTTGTATTGCCTATACACATCAATTAGTGTTTGATATAGCGGATAGTTTAGTTCAATTTAAAAACGAAGCAGCAACAATACCCAGCATGATTAGTTTTGCTACAGGACCAAGTCGTACTGCTGATATTGAAAAAACATTAGTAGTAGGTGTTCATGGCCCTAAAGAGGTATATTGTTTTTTAGTAGATAAGCATTTGGATTCCTAACTTTATATAAACCTCTTACATGCAGCTGGCTCCTGGAAAAAAAATATATTTCTTATCTGATTTTCACTTGGGAGCGCCCAATGAACAGCAAAGTCGTGTAAGAGAAGATCGCTTAGTTCGTTTTTTACAGGAAGCTCAAAAAGATGCAGCAGCTATTTTTATTGTAGGTGATATTTTTGATTTTTGGTTTGAGTACAAAACTGTAGTGCCAAAGGGTTTTGTAAGATTACTAGGTTGTTTAGCCAATATTGCTGATGCAGGAGTGTCCTTACATATTTTTACTGGCAACCATGATTTATGGATGGAGGACTATTTAACTAAAGAATTAAATGCTACTGTTTACTTTGAGCCGCAAAAATTTACTATTGCAGGTAAGGATTTTTTAATTGGTCATGGAGATGGTTTAGGTCCAGGCGACTTTGGCTACAAAAGATTAAAACGAATTTTTACAAACCCATTATGTAAATGGTTATTTAGATGGCTTCATCCCGATTTGGGTATTCAGTTAGCTAATTATTTTAGCGGGAAAAGTAGAGCTAAAACGGGCAGTGCTGATGAAGTTTTTTTAGGAGAAGATAAAGAATGGTTGATACTCTATTGCAAACAAAAAGCCGCTGAAATGAAAGTGGATTACTTTGTTTTTGGACATCGTCATTTTGCCATTGATTTTCCTATTAATGAACATACCCGTTATATTAATTTAGGGGATTGGATAAGACTTAATACTTATGGTGTTTTTGATGGGGAAAGGGTGCAATTGTTAACTTGGGAAAAATAGGCAACTTTAATTTTAATGTATGAATTGGAATCAAGAAATACTAAGCAATCCGCTTAAAAGTCATCTTATTATTATTGGCATATTGGCCATTACGATGGCTGTAAAAAGGTTGGTGTCCCGATTTTTTGCTTCCTTAATATATACTTGGATTGATAAAAAAAATCATTCAGAATTAAGAAAAACACATGTACACCGATTGATTGTACCTATAGAAAGATTTTTGATTTTCTTAGTGGCTATTGTGGCTTTTTATGAACTTCGTTTTCCTGCAGCCTGGAATTTACATATATATAAGTTTACGCTTCAAGTGGCTATGGAGTCGGTAACAAAATTAATTTTTATTGTTTTGTTTATCCGAGTATGCTTAAGAACGCTTGAATTTATTTCGATTATTTTAGAAGAGAAGGCTAAACTTACTAAGGATCAAACCGATGACCAACTAGTATTATTTTTTAGAGATTTTTTTAAAGTGATTTTATACATCATTGGGCTGTTAATGATTTTACATTATGTATTTAATGAGAACATTGGTAATTTAGTAACTAGCTTAAGTATCGTAGGTGCCGCCGTGGCATTATCGATGAGAGAAAGCCTGGAAAACATTATCGCCTCCTTTATTATATTTTTTGATAAACCCTTTACTGTTGGTGATTTAGTGAAAGTGAATAATTTTACGGGGACTATCGAAAAAATTGGATTAAGAAGTACTAGAATACGTACACAGGATAAAACTTATATTTCGGTGCCCAATAAGCAAATGGTGGATACAATTGTAGACAATATTAGTTTGCGTACAGAGCGAAAAATAGAAATGGATTTACAGTTAAATGTAGCTACTTCGGCCGAGCATATAAAAGAGTTCACTCAGTTTTTAAGAACTTATATTGAAGGTATTAACACCATTAACAATAGTGTTGTTTTTGTAGCAGAATCTGGCAAACAGTTTCATGCTATACACATTGAGTGTTTTGTTGGAATCCATACCGACTTAACAACTTTCCTGTTATTGAGAGAAAAAATTAATTTAGCAGCCATCGAATATGCTCATCAGCACCAAATTAAATTTGCCGATAAGGCGTAGGCAAAAAATTATAAACTTGATTTAAGGGATACTAAAAATCCTCTTATGTTTTTTAAACTATTAATTAAAGCCAAATCTTTCTCCGCTTTTTCTTTATTATTCTTGAGATAAGTTTTTGCTCCCTCGATTGAATATTTTTTTTCTCTTAACAAGTAATAAATTTGCTTTAAGAATTCAATATCCTGTGCTCTAAACAAACGGTCTCCTTTGCGGGTTTTTCGCGGTTGTAATTGCTTAAATTCTTTTTCCCAATACCTAATTAAAGAGGTATTCGCGTTAAACCAAACGGCCACTTCGCCAATGGGATAATATAATTTTTTGGTAAGCTCTTCGGGAGAAGGTACTTTGAGCCTTTCCATTTCACCTTCCATGGAGGCAAATGATTTGCGCCCTCTTTTATGCGTAGTGGTGGCTTTACCAAAATGCATCGGTGCTCTTGAGACTGTGGGTAAAACAGCTTCTTTGGTAGGCAATGGTTTTTCGACCATGGCTCTCTTAATATGAACAGGTTCGGCAGGGGCACTACCAAATAAATCCAATTGCTGCAAATGTTTTGCCATAAAACAAAGTTAGGGGACTATTAATAGTTACTGACCTCTATAAATGATTGGTGGATAAATTGTTAAGTATAGCGTAATTTTGCCTATGCGCTTATTTATTTTAGCTATACCACATGAACACTCTTTTACAAGTTTGGTAATTGAGCGTGTAATGGATATGATACAAGCTGGGGCTGAATATCCTACTATTAGCTTCTATATAATTGGGGGGCAGTTTAACCCTCCAATTATTGATTTTTGTAAGACTTATAAGGCAGTACATTTATTAACGTTAAAAGAAGCAAAACTGCTTTTAAAGACAGCTACTAATGAGAACTTTCTACATTTTGGTGCCTCTATAAAAGGAGCCGAAAACCAGCATCAATATTTTATTCCACTTACAACCCCAGGTGCTATTCAACCTCGCTCATTTATTGCAAAATATTTTCAAGAAAAGGCTTTTTTTAAGTTTATAAAAAAGGCTAAACAGGTTTTATATATTAATGAATGGATGCAAGAGCAAGTAGAATTAAAATTTCCTATAGCTGCTACCAAAGGCAAACTTGCTTGGTTGCCTACATTGGCCAAACCTATTTTTGAATGGCATCAATTAGCAGCCACCAAAGAATTTCTGGCAGATGGGTATCCATATTTTTTAGCTTGTATCCCGGTAGCTCATTTTATTGATACTTTAAAAGAGTTTTCAATTTTTAAAAAATGGCAGCAAAGCACTATGCGATTGGTTTTTATTTTTGACGAACCAAAAGATTATAATAAAGCTGCCGAACTTTTAAAAGGCTACAAATACAAAGAAAATATTAAGGTAAGACTTGCTAAAAACTTAAGTACAGATTGGTTGGCTGCAGCCTATTTTATTATGTGGCAGGGAATTGACTGTTCTAAAACCTTTTGGATAGAATCGGCAGTTCATTACGATATACCCTTGCTCTTTGATGAGCAAATGAATATGCCTACAAGTTGGCAAAAAGCAGGTGAAGTGTTTTCGTTTTCCGAAAAAGGTGCCCTGTCCAACCATTTTAAATTATATTATAAAGACGAAGTGTATCGTCATGCTAGAGCTAGATTGGGGAAGGCTTGGATTGAACTTGCCAATGCAAAAAGAGAATCCAATAGTCTTTTTCAATTACCAGCTGATTTAGCCTAGGTAACTAGCATTATGAATATTATTGTACTTTTGTAACCTCTATTTTATTTATTAACTTACTCATTATGCATCAATCTAATATCCAAATAACAGTTCATTTAGACGAACAGAAAATTCCTCAAAACATTCAATGGTCAGCAACTGATAGTACGGCTACAGAAGCTCAGGACGCAAGAGCAATGATGTTAAATTTTTGGGATCCTACCGATAAAACTGCTCTAAGAATAGATCTTTGGACCAAAGACATGATGGTGGATGAGATGGCCGACTTCTTTTATCAAAATTTAATGGGTATGGGAGATACTTATATGAGAGCTACTCAAGATAAAGATATGGCAGAAGATTTTAAAATTTTTGCACAAACATTTATGAAAAAATTTAAAGCCAGTCAGTTGGCGCAAAATCCAAAATAAAAAATTATGAGCTTAGAAACAGAAGTGATGTCTTTGATGAAAGACGCTATGAAAAATAAAGACGAAGCTTTATTAAGAGGATTAAGAGCTATTAAAGCAGAAATTATAAAAGCCAAAACAGAACCTGGTGCCAATGGCGAAATCTCTGCAGATGCTGAGATGAAGCTTTTGCAAAAATTAGTAAAACAACGAAAAGATTCATTAGCCATATTTGAGCAACAAGGAAGAGCCGACTTGGCAACTAAAGAGTCGGAAGAAATTGCCGTTATAGAAAAATTCTTGCCTGCACAAATGAGTGAAGTCGAAGTAAAAACGGCGCTAGAAGCCATTATCGCCCAAGTGGGTGCTGCTGGGCCACAAGATTTAGGTAAAGTGATGGGCGTAGCGTCTAAGCAATTAGCTGGCAAGGCGGATGGCAAAATGATAGCCGCTATCACCAAAGAATTATTAACTACTTAGTACATGTGGTTAGATATTTTAGCTGGCACTTTATTTATTATCGCTTTATTGCAAGGGTATCGTCGTGGATTTATTCGCGCCCTTATCTCTTTTTTCTCTCTTTTTATTGGCTTGGTGCTTGCATTTCAATTTGCAGGCTGGGTGGCTATTCAATTAAAAGAACATACAAAAATAGCTAGCCATTGGCTACCTTTTATTTCTTTTTTATTGGTTTTAGTTTTAGTATTAATTGTTTTAAGGTGGCTATCAGGATTACTTCAGCAAACAGCTGAATGGCTGCATTTAGGCTGGTTAAATACTATATTGGGAGTTGTACTTTACGTTTTTATTTATTACACGGTATTAAGTGCTATTGTCTATTTTTTACAAATTTTAGGGGTGCTTGAAGAAGCACAAATGAAAGGCACTTACACTTATGAATACTTGCATAAATGGTGGCCTTATTTTATGGAGCAAATGGCATATTGGGTTCCTTCCATAAAACATACTCTAGTTACGTTTTCAAACCCCTTTAAATAGGTAAAAACCGACATTTATTAATTTGTTAATATCGAATTAAGTATCTTTATTCATATTGATTGTTATGGAATACGAGATTATTAAAGAAGGAAAATTTGAATACTTAGAATTGGGCGAAGGGGAACCGCTATTGTTGCTCCATGGTCTTTTTGGGGCACTTAGTAATTTTTCTGATTTAATTGAAAAATTTAGACAAACCCACAAGGTAGTAGTACCCTTATTGCCATTATTTGACCTAGATATTTTACATACAAGCGTAACAGGGTTAGCAAAATTTGTAACAGAGTTTATTGAGTATAAAAAATTTGATCAAGTACATTTACTTGGTAATTCATTAGGAGGACATGTAGGTTTGGTATATGTTTTAAAACATCCCGAAAAAGTAAAATCACTTATTTTAACGGGAAGCAGTGGTTTATTTGAAAATGCAATGGGGGATACTTATCCAAAGCGTGGCGATTATGAATACATAAAAAATAAAACTGCTCAAACTTTTTACGATCCTGCAATGGCTACGCCAGCTTTAGTGGATGAGGTTTTTGAGATTACGCGTAACCGCATTAAAGTAATTAAAATTATAGCTTTAGCAAAAAGTGCCATCCGAAATAATTTAGGGGAAGAACTTAATCAGATTAAAGTGCCAACCTTATTAATTTGGGGTAAAAATGATATTGTTACGCCACCATTTGTAGCAGAAGAGTTTAAAAAGTTAATTCCACAAAGTGAGTTGCATTTTATTGACAAATGTGGTCATGCGCCAATGATGGAAGTGCCTCATGAGTTTAATAGTATTTTATTTAATTTTTTAATGACTTTGCCTAAATAAATCAACATGCTAGCTGCAACTATCGCCAGTAAGGCTTTGCCTCAGATACAGTTTACCGATAATGTAGCTTTTGTATTGCAATGCATGGAAGATTTTGACGTGCAGCATTTACCAGTAGTTAAGGACGATTACTATACAGGGTTAATTAGTAAAGAAACTTTGTTAGATAGTAATGAAACAGAAACTATTGGGAACTTAGCAGATTCTTTTTTGAGAGTAGCCATTAATGAAAAAGCTCATTTTTTGACTGCCTTAAATTTATTTACCAAACATCATATTAGTTTATTACCTGTAGTAAATGAACAACAAGAAACCATAGGCGTTGTATTACAAGAAAATTTAAACGAATTATTGGCTCAATTTTTAGGGGTAGATATGCCAGGGGCTACTATCGTGTTGGCGATAAATCCATATCAATACTCTCTAGCAGAAATGAGCCGATTAGTGGAAACGAATAATGCTCAAATTTTGCATTTAAACGCAGCTTTTGACGAAGCCACAGGAAATTTAATGGTAACCCTGAAAATTAATAAAGAAGAGGCTGCTGCTATCATTGCTACTTTTCAAAGATATAATTATCAAGTGCTTCATTATTTTGGAAATTCTCCTATACATGATGACATCGAAGAGCATTATCAACACTTAATGAATTACTTAGATGTTTAAAAAAATATTTTATGCACTCCTGCTATTATTAATGATGGGTGTGGGGAGTTCTGCAAAAGCACAACAAAAAATTACCGCGATACATATTGAGGGAAATGCTAAAACTAAAGAGTATATCATTTTTAGAGAATTGCCTTATAAAGTAGGAGACACTTTTTCCAAAGATTCTTTACAAAAATTAAATATTGTTTCGGAGCATCAACTTATTAATACTTCTTTGTTTTTAAGTGCAACAGTTACTGCCAAAGACCTTGATAGTACACATGTTGAAATTGCTATTAGTGTAAAAGAAAGATGGTATTTATTTCCCTTGCCTTATTTTAGGTGGGTAGATAGAAATTTTAGCGAATGGTGGAATGTGCAACACCGAAGCCTAGACCGTGTTAATTATGGACTTAATTTTAAACAATCTAATGCTACAGGCAATAACGACAAATTAACGATTGGCATTATTTCCGGCTATACACAACAAACTATTTTACGTTATCAGTTTCCTTATTTAGATAAACAATTAAAATTTGGGGCTGCCTTAGGGTGGCAATATTTTACACAAAAAGAAATTAATACTTCCACTGAAGCCGACAAGCAAGTGTTTACAAAAACCATCGATATCAATCAAAAAGGATACAGAGCTAATATTAATTTGTTGTATCGGCCTAATTTATTTAATAGGCATAGTTTACAAATTGGGTATGGTAATAGCGAAATCTCAGATTCCATCTTTTTAAGACAAGCTAATTATATGCCTAATTATAAAAAATCATTTTCATATATCGATTTTAATTTAGCCTTTACACATGTTAAATTTAATTATAACGCTTATCCAACACAAGGATCTAGCACCGAATTTGCTTTATATCAACGATTCTCATCCTCCTCTAATTTAAGCTCATTTCAGTTTAGAAAAATTTGGGCACATGAGTTTTCTAAAAAGTCGTTTTATTATATTGAATCCAATAGTGTGGGAAAGATTATTCCCAATCAAAACTTTTTGGATAGCCGTTTAATGGGGTATGGCAACATGCAAATGAGTGGACTTGAATATTATGTAGTTGATGGAAACGCAGGTACTATTTTAAAAACAGAGTTACACTTTTTGTTAGGTAGTTTTAATGTGCCTAAAACTTCGGGCATCAAAATGGTTGATAATTTTAGCAAAAAACTACCCGATATTCATTATAATTTTTGGCTAAAAGCATTTACTAATTTGGGTTATGTGTATAGTGAACGCCCTACAAATGCTAGTAAACTATCTAATACGCTTTTAAGAACAGCGGGTATTGGGTTAGATATTATTAGTATTTATGATTTTGTGTTAAAAATTGATTACAGTGTGAATCAGTTGGGAGACAAAGGGGTATATTTGCATGGCGGTATTAATTTTTAATTCTGATCCATGAAAGTTGCTATTTATAGTAGAGGGGTAGACGCTGATCAACAACAATCTTTGCATGCTTTATTACATGAATTGAATAAGCATGATATTACTATTTATGTATTCGAAGATTTATTGAAAAAGTTTTCTTTGGCAACTGCTCTAGGTAAAGAGCCTTTAATACCTTTTGCATGCTCTTCAGATTTACATAATACCATTGATTGTTTAATTAGTGTGGGCGGAGATGGAACAGTTTTGGATGCTATTACTTTAGTGGGAGATACTCAAATTCCAATTTTAGGTATTAATTATGGTCGCCTTGGTTTTTTAGCAACGATATCAAAAGACGAGTTGGGTATTATGGTGGAGTCTCTCGTAAATCGTACTTATATCATTGAGAAAAGAACCTTGATTCATGTGGATGCTAATATTCCCATTTTTGGAAGTTCTCCCTTTGCTTTGAATGAATTTGCGATACATAAAAGAGATACTTCACCCATGATTAAAATTCACACGTATTTAAACGGTGAATTTTTAAATTCCTATTGGGCAGATGGATTAATTGTAGCTACTCCTACTGGATCTACTGGATATAATATGAGTTGTAATGGACCCATTTTATTTCCCGATTCTGCAAGCCTTGTTATTACGCCAGTAGCTCCCCATAATTTAAATGTTAGATCGATAGTCGTACCTGATAGTTCAGTGATATCTTTTGAAATCGAAGGACGTACCGAAGAATTAATTTGTGCAATGGATGCTAGAAAAGAAATTGTTCCCAAAAATATTCAGCTAGCTGTCAAAAAAGAAAACTTTTTAGTAAGCTTTATTCGGTTAAATGAAAATAGTTATTTAACAACTTTAAGAAATAAGTTAACCTGGGGTTTAGATAAAAGAAATTAGTACATGCGCGTATTGTATATCTCTACCATATTAATAGCCTTGCTATTTTCGCAAAACCTTCAGGGGCAACACTTACAGCTTATTGAAAGCAGAGGGGAACTTGGCGTTTATACTGGTTATAGCTCCTACAATGGTGATGTGTCTACCGATAAACAATTTATAAAACCTGCCAAAGGGATTTATTACAAAAGATTACTCAACGACTATATTGGTATAAAAATTAATTACGAAGATTTACAATTGTATGGGAATGATTTACTGTCGAGTAATAATTATGAAAATACACGAGGCTTCCAATTTCAAAATGATTTAAAGGAACTGAGCCTTTCTTTTGAATTTAATTTTTTAAAATTAATTAATGGCAATGAGTTTTAT
This sequence comes from Bacteroidota bacterium, assembly GCA_947452905.1. Classification (GTDB taxonomy): domain Bacteria; phylum Bacteroidota; class Bacteroidia; order Chitinophagales; family Chitinophagaceae; genus Sediminibacterium. The sequence continues at coordinate 108,963 of CANGEP010000006.1, forward strand.
CGCCTCACCCCCTATTTAGGAATTGGGTATGGTCAAATGATAGATCCTCCTAAAACAATGTTATTGCCAAGGTATACCGCCGATTTAAATTTTGTAAATATTAATACCGCTTATTTTGTTCCATCAAATCCTTCAATCTTAATTAGAGAAAATATACCTGCCATTAGAACCTATCCCATTTATCTTGGTTTTAAATACAATCTGTTTGGGCAACTTAATTTTTTTACAGAGATAAGCTATCGTTTTACGAATTCCGATTTAATAGATGCTTTGCAGGATGATGAATTATTATCACGCACCGATGTTAATTTAAAGCCGATTTATTTTCAAGCCAGTCGAACAGGGAAAGATCAATTTATGACAGGAAAATTAGGAATCTCTTATACTTTTCGAAAAATATATGGTCCTGAGAAATTGAAGTATCAACGAAAGGCTGCTTTAAACCTTTCTGAAAATGGAGAGGGAAAACCACGTAAATTTCGTTTTAATCCTTTTAAAAGAAATTAAGCAGCTTAATTTCTTATTTTTACATTATGGAAAATTTGGATTTGAGCAAACTACCTAAGCATATTGCTATTATTATGGATGGCAATGGAAGGTGGGCACAAGAGAAGGGGGAGGATCGTTTATATGGGCATTACCATGGGGTGATTAGTGTAAGAAAAGTGGTTGAAGCAGCTACCGAAATAGGCATTGACTACCTTACTTTATATGCTTTTAGTACCGAAAATTGGGATCGACCTGAAGCCGAAGTTATGGGCTTAATGAGCTTATTTGTAGACACTATTGCCAAAGAAGTACCTGATTTACATAAGAATAATATAAAATTATGCTTTATTGGGATGTTAGATAGGCTCCCAGAAGCTGCCCAAAAAGCCTTAGCTGATGCCACTGCACACACCGCTCAAAATACGGGGTTAACCCTAGTAATTGCCTTAAGTTATAGCAGCAGATGGGAGATTATAGAAGCTGTAAAAAACATAGCTAAACAGGTTGAAGAACGTCAATTAACCATTACCGACATAAATGAGGCTATTTTTGCTCAAACACTTACTACGAAAGGGATTCCAGATCCTGAATTAATGATTAGAACCAGCGGTGAACACCGAATTAGTAATTTCTTATTATACCAATTGGCCTATGCAGAACTGTATTTTACCGATACCAGATGGCCGGATTTTAGGAAAGAAGACTTGATTAAAGCGATCCTAGATTATCAAAACAGAGAGCGTAGATTTGGAAAAACAAGCGCACAAATCAAGTCAAATTAAAAAATTACGTAATATATTAATTTTTGCTTTTTAACAAAGACTTTGAAATATTACGAGTAATTTGCGACACTTTTAAATTATAAATGTTTTAGCCCCACCAGCAGATGCAGAAATTTCTCCAATTTACGATAGGTTCCCTCTTTTTGGTCTTATTGTCCACTTCTTCTTATGCGCAGCAAATACCTGCCAAAGATTCGGTTTCTACCTTAAACGTAAAACTGTTGGGTTTATTCAATCAAAAGACTCCGGTTAAGTATAAAATCAAAACCTTGAAAGTAGTCGGTAATGAGAATTTTGATGAAAATCTTTTACTGTCTTTGTCTGCTTTAAATTTAGGAGATGAGGTGACCATTCCAGGTGCTGATAATTTTGCTAAATCCATTCATAAATTAATGGATCAAAATTATTTTAGTGATGTAAGTATTTATGTAACTGGATTAGAGGGTAATCAAATTGATGTGGAGATAAATGTAGTGGAGCGCCCTCGATTATCAAAATTCAATCTCATTGGCATTCGTAAATCAGACAATGATGAATTGTCGGGTAAAACAGGTTTATTACCCAATAGAGTGGTCACCGAAAACATGAAGATTACCGCAGTAGAAGGCATTAAAAAATATTATGCGGAAAAAGGTTTTCAAGATGTTAAAGTCACTATCAAAGAGAAAAAAGACCTTACACGAAAAAATAATTTATTACTCGACTTTATCGTGGACAAAGGTCCTAAAGTGAGAATTAATAGTATCAACTTTGGAGGCAATCAAATTGAAGAGCAAAAATTAAAAAAGAGTTTAAAAGAGATTCACGAAAAACCAAGACTTACTTTATCTCCTATTAATGACAAGCCAATCATCGTTAAAACCTCTCCTTATACTTTCGAGCAGTATATGAAGGAGAAAGGCTTTTTGACTTTTACTAAGACTAGAAAAATATTAAATCCTTATATCCGTCTTTCCTTATCTTCTGCAAAATACAACCTTAAAAAGTATGACGAAGGCAAAGACAATTTGTTGAATTATTATAACTCTTTAGGATATAGAGATGCGGTTATTGAAAAAGATACAGTTTATCATAATGCAGGCGGCAATTTAAATATTGACATGCAGCTAAAAGAAGGACGTAAATATTATTTCGGAAATATTAGTTGGAGAGGAAATACTAAATATCCCGATTCCTTATTATCTACTATTTTAAATATTAAAAAAGGAGATATTTACAATCGTGAAGTGTTGTACAATAAATTAGGTAAAACACAAACAGCAGAAGGGGGAGATATTAGTGGCTTATACCAAGATGATGGTTATTTATTTTTTGCAGTAGATCCAATCGAAACAGCGGTGTATAATGATACGATCGATTATGAAATAAGATTGCGTGAAGGTCCACAAGCGACCATCAAAACCATTCGTATTGCAGGTAATGAAAAAACAAAAGATTTTGTAATTCGTCGTGAAATTAGAACCATACCAGGGGATAAATTTAGCCGTAGTTTATTAATACGTTCTCAGCGAGAAATTTCTCAATTGAATTTCTTCGATCAAGAAAAAATTAAAATTGATCCAGTGCCTAATCCTGAAGATGGTAGTGTAGATATTAATTACGGGGTAGAGGAAAAATCAAGTGATCAGTTAGAACTTAGTGCTGGATGGGGTGGTTATATTGGTTTAACAGGTACACTTGGAGTAACCTTTAATAATTTCTCTTCTAAGAATATTTTTAAGAAATCGGCTTGGGATCCATTACCAATGGGAGATGGACAAAAGCTAAGTATTCGTGTACAAAGTAATGGCAAGGCCTTTAGATCTATTAACGGCTCTTTCACCGAGCCATGGTTTGGGGGTATTAAAAGAAACTCTTTATCCTTGAGTATTTTTAATACTAAATATGGTCAAACATTTAATCAAGAAACAGGCATGTATGATATCAATGCTGCCGATAATCAATATATTTCTACTACGGGGGCTACTGTAATGTTTGGTCGTCAGTTGGCTTGGCCAGATGACTATTTCTCATTGAGTATGGGACTTAACTATACCCGTTACTTTTTAAAGAATTATCCAATTGATCCTTACAACTTGCCCAATTTTAGAAATGGGGCAGTGAATAATGTGAACTTTAGAATCTCTTTACAAAGAACTTCAGTGGATCAACCTTTGTTCCCAAGAACAGGTTCTACCTTTTTATTAAGCGGTCAGTTAACACCTCCTTATTCTTTATTGAGTTCATCCGTAAATACAGGAGAAAATAAATTTGAATTATTAGAGTACCATAAATGGAGATTTAATGGAGAATGGTTTATTCCATTAGGTAAACCAGCAGGGGAAGATCATAACAAACAATTTGTTTTAAGATTTGCCGCTAAATATGGTTTTGTAGGAAGATACAATACCGACTTAACAATTTCTCCTTTTGAAAGATTCCAATTAGGAGATGCAGGTTTAAGTAATCAGTTTGCTTTGTTGGGTTATGACATTATTGCACAAAGAGGTTATCCTGTGTATCAAACATCTAACCCTAAAGTAAATCCTGATCAACAAACTGCTTCACAACACTTTACTATTTTTAATAAATATGCAATGGAAGTGCGCTATCCTTTAAGTTTAGCTGCAAGTAGCACTATTTATGCTTTAGGATTTTTTGAAGCCGCTAACGGTTGGTATAGTATGAAAGATTACAATCCATTTGAACTTCGTCGTTCTGTGGGTATTGGTATGCGTTTTTACTTACCTATGTTTGGTTTATTAGGTTTTGATTATGGTATTGGTATTGATCGTATTAATGGAACTAGTGCCCTTAAAGATGCAGGTCGATTTACCTTTATGTTAGGCTACGAACCGGAATAAAAAACAGATTCTTTCAAACTTTAATTTATATAGTATGCAAATGCAGGTAAAAAAATATTTTGGATTTTTATTTTTGGCAATGGCCCTTAGCTTTGGCGCTCATGCTCAAGCTAAATATGCAGTTATCAACACCAAATATATTCTTGACAAAATTCCAGAATATAAAGAGGCTGATAAAAAGTTAAAAGTTTTAGGTGATCAATGGCAGGGGGAGATTGACGAAAAACAATTGGCCCTTGATAAAATGTATAAAAACTATGAGGCTGAGCAATTTATGCTTTCTGAAGATTTGCGTAAAAAGCGAGAAGAAGAGCTCTTCCTTAAAGAAAAAGAGCTAAGAGACCTTCAAAAAAAGCGATTTGGCTACGAGGGGGATCTTTTTAAAGAGCGTCAGAAATTGGTTAAACCCATCCAGGATAAAGTATACAATGCCGTACAAAAAATTGCTACTGCCCGTTCGTATGACTTCATTTTGGATAAAAGTGAAGGAATAACCATTATATTTGCTGACCCAAAACTGGATAAAAGCGATGATGTTTTGAAAGAGTTAGGGGTAAATAATTAAGATAAAAATAAACAGTTCATTTATGAAAAAAGGTTTCTTATTCGCTGCCATCTTATTAGTTGCAGTATCATTTACAAATTCAGTTGCTGCGCAAACTAAGATCGGTTATTTTGATGACCAAAGCGTGATTGCATTATTTCCAGGTATCCAAGAAAAATTAGATACCGTATTACAATCTTATGCAAAGGATTCTTTACAAGAAGAGTATAACTACACTTTAAAAGACTATCAAGTTAAGGACAGCATCTTTAGAAGAGATTCTTTAGACTTGTCTAAAAGACCTAAAGCTTTTGAAATGGCTACAACCGATTTAAATCGTTTAAAGTATAAGTTAATCAACTGGCAACAATACCAACAAGAGTCGATGCAACAAAAGCAAGAGCAATTATTATTGCCTTACAGACAAAAAATTGCTGCAGCATTAAGTGAAGTAATTGCAGAGCAAAAATATACTTTGGTATTAAAGGCAGATGCATTGTCTCCTTATGCGCAACCTTCTATTGCTGATAACTTAACTATTCGCGTTGCTATGAAATTAAAGTTGAATTTACCTAAAGATGTAGAAGAAGCTTTTAAAGTAGCTACTGGTCAAGCACCTGCTAAAACAGCTGCTGCGCCTGCTAAAACAGCAGCGCCTGCTAAAAAAGGATAATATTTAGTAAAATATTTTTGTAAGAACCTCGTTGTTATGCAACGAGGTTCTTAGTTTTACAGCAGAAACAAATAGTATGTCGGCACCCATTGGGATTTTTGATAGTGGTTATGGTGGACTCACCATTTTAAAGGAATTGAAAAAACAATTGCCTGACTACGATTATATTTATTTAGGTGATAATGCTCGTGCTCCTTATGGAACTAGATCTTTTGAAACAGTTTATCAGTATACTTTAGAATCGGTTAAATGGTTTTTTGATCAGGGATGCTCCTTAGTTATTTTGGCTTGTAATACTGCTTCTGCAAAAGCGCTCCGCAATATTCAACAACTAGATCTTCCTCATATAGCGCCAGAGAAAAGAGTTTTAGGGGTCATTAGACCCACCAGTGAAGTGCTGGGGACTTATTCCAAGACGCATTCAGTTGGTATTATGGCAACCATGGGGACTGTGGTGAGCGATAGCTATCCTATCGAACTTGCTAAGTTTTTCCCAACCACTAATGTATACCAACAAGCCTGTCCTATGTGGGTCCCTTTGATTGAAAATGGAGAATATGATAAACCAGGGGCTGATTATTTTATAAAAGAGTACCTAGACGCTTTATTCAGCCAATCTAAGGATATTGACACCATTTTGTTGGCTTGCACCCATTATCCACTGCTGGCGGCTAAAATAGCCTCCTTTTTGCCCACAGGGATCACCCTAGTTACGCAAGGGGATATTGTGGCTAAAAGCTTAGCTGAATACCTGCAAAATCACCCAGAAATAGACCAAAAATGTAGTAAAAATGGTCAGTTAGCCTTTTATACTACTGATAATGCCCAAAGCTTCGAAAAACAGGCTAGTTTGTTTTTTGGACAAAAAATTGAGGCAAAACATACCGATTTAGCTTGAAAAATAAAAAAATACCCTATTTTTGCCGTCCTTTCACAGGTAGTGGTATGGTGACTGCTATTAAACGTGGAAACAATATTAGCGAACTAAGTAAGAAAAACAACAATGAAAAGAACCTTCCAACCTCATAAACGTCGTCGTAAATCCGTTCACGGTTTTCGTAAGCGTATGGAATCAGCTAATGGACGTAAAGTATTAGCAAGCCGCCGTAAGAAAGGACGTAAAAAACTAACTGTATCTAGCGAGAAAGGATTAAAATAATTAAATCACTCTGCGTAGAAACTTATAATTTTAAAGTCCTCCCGAATTTCGAGAGGACTTTTTTAATGCCTTTACTTTTATGTTCACTTATCAAAAAAAAGACAAACTTAAAAGCCGAAAACAAACTCAATTTTTGTTTTCGAATGGGCATTCTATAAACGCCTTCCCGATAAAATTAATTTACACCATCGAATCAACGCCCGAATTAACAGAGGGTTTATTGCAAGCGGGAGTAGGAGCGCCAAGTCGCATTTTTAGAAAAGCGGTAAGTCGTAACAGAGTAAAAAGATTATTAAGAGAATCTTATCGTTTACAAAAGCCTAATTTTTTTACGCAAATTCAATTAGCACAAAAAAAGGTTTCACTATTTTTTTTATACACCGATAAAATAGTACTTACGCAAAAAGAAATAGAAGATAAACTAAGCTTTGCCTTAACACAATTGGCGCAAAAAATTAATAAAATTTAAATTACTTTTTTGAAAACGGTAAAACAAATTATTGCCTTTCCTTTTATTGTATTGATTCGTTTTTATCAGTATGCATTATCTCCTTATTTAGGCGGTAACAAATGTAGATTCACGCCCAGCTGTTCACATTACACAGCCGAAGCGATTCAAAAGTATGGTCCAATTAAAGGCATTTATTTAGGTGCCAAACGACTTAGCAAGTGCAGGCCTGGTGGTGGTCATGGCTATGATCCTGTTCCTTAAGTACATAAAAAAACCGCCTCTATTTTGTAGAGACGGTTAATTATTTAAATGATGATTGCTAATTTATTTATTGAGTTTTTATTTTGCCGCGGCAAAACGATCGGCCACTACTGACCAATTTACTACATTCCAAAAAGCAGCTAAATAATCGGATCTTCTGTTTTGATATTTTAAATAGTAAGCATGTTCCCAAACATCAGCGCCCAATAATGGAGTTCCTTTTACTTCGGCAACATCCATCAATGGATTATCTTGATTGGGAGTAGAGCTTACTTCTAATTTACCTTCTTTTACAATTAACCAAGCCCAGCCACTACCAAAACGAGTCATACCAGCAGTAGCAAACTTTTCTTTGAAGGCGTCAAAACTTCCAAAAGCTGTATTGATGGCCTCGGCTAAAGCACCTGTTGGGGTACCACCTGCATTTGGCGCTAAACTTGCCCAAAAGAAAGAGTGGTTCCAATGTCCACCACCGTTATTTCTTACCGCAGGACTAATGCTTCCAGCAATAGCCACTAATTCCTCTAAAGATTTGCCTTCATTAGGGGTACCCGCCACCGCTTTATTTAAATTATCTACATAGGCTTGATGATGCTTGCCATGATGAATTTGCATAGTTAAAGTATCAAAATGAGGTTCTAAAGCTTCGTGCACGTAAGGCAAAGCAGGTAAAGTAAATGACATATTATTTTATTTATTTGTTTCTTGAATGAAGCTCAAAATTACAATGCTTTCCCCTGATTTAAGCGCATGCCTTGCATTTTTTCTTAAATAGTAAAAGGATACTTTTTACATTAACCTTATCTCTTGGCTTTAAAAAATGCTTGCATAAGCGCTGCACAGTCATCTTGTAAAATGCCCCCCACCAGGGTGGTGGATGGGTGGAATGGATTTTTTTCGCTAACACGACGATAACTGTTTTTTTCGTCATAAGCACCAAAAACAATATGACCTATTTTATTCCAGTAGAGTGCACCCGCACACATTAAACAAGGCTCAAGGGTTACATACAAAGTAGCCTCGGGCAAATACTTCATTTGTAAACTTTCACAGGCAGTGGTGATAGCTAATATTTCGGCATGTGCTGTAACATCCTTTAATAATTGAACTTGATTGTAGGCTTTAGCGATAATTTTATCATGCATGACAATAACAGCCCCTACTGGCACTTCATCAACGTCAAAGGCCCTCTGTGCTTGCACGAGGGCCTGACGCATGAACTGTTCATGAATAGCTTGCACTATTATGAATTATAATTTTTGAACTCGAATATTTCTAAAGGCAACTTTATCTCCATGATCTTGTAAGGCGATATGACCAGAGAAAACTTTTCCAAAATCTGGTGACTCCCCTTTAGAAAATTTTGATCTTCTAATTAATTCTTTCCATCCGTCGTCGCCAACATGTGTACTTACAACAGTTACCTCATTTAAAATAAGATCTAATTTTCCTTTTTCTAAAATAATATCAACTTTATTCCATTCTTCAGCTGGTTTTACAACCCCTTCTTTACCAACAATCAAATCGTATAAATTACCCGCACGGTGACTGATAATTTTAGCATCTGGATGACCGTCATTGTCTAGTACTTGCATTTCAGGTCCTGTAAACCAAGTATTTTTATATTTAATAGGATCGTCTTGTACAAAAAAGATAATACCGCTGTTTCCATTTTTTGAAATCTTCCATTCTAATTGCAAATGAAAATCATTAAAACTTTCATCACTTACAAGATCTCCGCCACCTTGTCCTTTAACTCTTGCTGTTGGATCCAATACAATAGCACCTTCTTCAACTTTCCAACAAACACCCGCTTTGGTCTCTCCATAGCTATGCCAGCCCTGAGTTGTTTTTCCATCAAATAAGGAAGTCCATTTTTGTTGAGCGCTCGCTTGTATACATACAAGCAAGGTAGCCGCAGCCATGAATACTGTTTTCATAAGTCAATCGTTTTTTTTTGAGATCCTATTTTTTTAATAATAAAATGTATTTCACCATCGCTTCTGCGTCTTCTTGTTTAAGTGTAGGATGAGCCGTCATGGGTATAGCACCCCAATTACCAGCACCACCTTTCATTACTTTCTCGGCTAACATTTTCACTTTGTCAGCAGTGTTTTCATATTTCGCTGCCACATCTTTATACGCAGGCCCAATTAATTTTTCACTTACTTTATGACAAGTTAAACAATCGCTACCGCCAATTAATGATAATCCTTTTTGATAATCTGGATTAGCAGATAAATCATTAGAAGAAGCGCTCGCAGTAGTCGCTGTTTCTGTTTTGTTTTCTTTTCCAGTCCCACAGGCTACTAAAATTATTGCCGCCGCTAATGTTCCTACAACCTTTTTCATACTTTAATTTTTATTGTTTAGTTTTTTATTGAATGCCTAATATTTTTTTGTTGAATGCTTCGTCAGAACCGGTGCTCGCAAAATCATCAAAAGCTTTTTCAGTTACCTGAATAATATTTTTTTGAATAAACACAGCGCCTTCGGCAGCACCTACTTCGGGATGTTTAATGGCACATTCCCATTCCATCACTGCCCAACCTTTATAATTGTAAGCAGCAAGTTTGCTAAAGATACTTTTAAAATCAACCTGACCATCACCTAAAGATCTAAAACGTCCAGCACGGTCTATCCAGTTTTGATAACCTCCATATACACCTTGCTTTGCAGTGGGATTAAATTCGGCATCTTTTACATGAAACATTTTAATACGCTCATGAAAAGCGTCTATATAACCTAAATAGTCCATGCACTGTAAAACAAAATGTGAGGGGTCATATAATAAACAAGCACGTGCGTGACCATTTACTTTTTCTAAAAACATTTCATAAGTAACTCCATCATGCAAATCTTCGCCTGGATGAATTTCATAACATAAATCCACGCCTACTTTATCAAATTCATTTAGTATCGGCAACCATCTATTGGCTAATTCTGTGAAACCAGTTTCTACTAATCCTGCTGGTCTTTGTGGCCATGGATAAACGGTATGCCATAATAAAGAACCACTGAAAGTTGCGTGGGCATTCAGTCCTAAATTTTGAGATGCTTTTGCTGCGTATTTTAATTGTTGCACTGCCCATTCAGTTCTTGCCTTTGAATTGCCTCTCACAGAAGCAGGGGCAAATCCATCAAACTGTGCATCGTAGGCTGGATGAACTGCTACTAGCTGGCCTTGCAAATGAGAAGATAATTCTGTGATCTCTAATCCTGCTGCTTGTACAATGCCTTTTATTTCATCGGCATAAGTTTTACTTTCTGCTGCTTTTTGTAAGTCGATACAACGGGCATCCCAACTTGGAATTTGTACACCTTTAAAACCTAGAGAAGCTGCCCACTTACAAATACTTTCTAAAGTATTAAAAGGCGCTTCGTCACCCATAAATTGGGCTAAAAATATACCTGGTCCTTTTACTGTCGTCATTTGATAACTTCTTTTTTAAAATTGTTTAAAGAACATAAGGCGTCCATTTTTTATCGGACTGAGCAGAGGCTACTACATTATCAATAAAAGCCATTCCTCTTAAACCATCTTCAACGCCAGGAAAATCAAGCATCTCTGCTGTAGGTGTTTTGCCATCTAATTTACATCCTAAGGTTAAAGCAAAATTGCGATAAATATTACCAAATGCTTCTAGGTATCCTTCGGGGTGTCCTGCTGGAGTACGACAATTATGAGCCGCAAAACTTGATAAGTGAGCACTACCCGCTCTTAAAATTTGTGTTGGTTGGTCGAGCCATTTTACGATTAATGAATTGGGCTCGTGTTGAAACCATTCTACTCCTCCTAACTCACCATATACTCTAATTTTTAAAGCGTTTTCTTCACCTGCGGCTACTTGTGAGGCCATTAAAACACCTTTTGCACCGTTGTCAAACTTTAGCATCACAGCACCATCATCATCCATTACACGTCCTTCTACCAAGGTATTTAACTCGGCACAAATTTCTGTGATTTTAGCACCCGTAATATATTCTGACAAATGAGCAGCATGTGTTCCAATATCACCCATTACAGAACTCTTCCCAGATTTCTTAGGGTCGGTTCTCCAAGCTGCTTGTGCATTTCCTTCTCTTTCTGATAATCGGCTTAACCATCCTTGTGGATACTCTACCCAAACCTTACGAATTTTACCCAGCTTGCCTTCGCGAATCATCGCTTTTGCTTGCTTTACCATTGGATAGCCAGAGTAGGTATGGGTTAAACAAAGCGTTAATCCGGTTTCGGCTACTTTTTGTTGTAATTGTTTGGCTTCTTCTAATGAAAAAGTAATGGGTTTTTCTATGACTACATGAAAGCCATGTTCAAGTGCCATCATTGCTGGTGCAAAATGTGCAAAATTAGGAGTTACTATGGTTACAAAATCCATTCTTTCATTGGCTGGAAGCGCTGCTTCAGCTTTTATCATTTCCTCGTAGGATGTGTAGGTTCTTGCATCAGGAAGAAACAAGGCTTTACCCGATTCCTTTGCCACTTCGGGATTTATACTTAAAGCACCACAGCAAATTTCGATAAGACCATCCATATTGGCAGCCAGTCTATGAATGGCGCCAATAAAGGCATCTTTTCCACCACCGACCATGCCCATGCGTAATTTTCTATTCATTGTATGATTTTTTAGCTAAACAATCGTCTTATTGTGTCAACATAACACTTTCACAATAACACTAGAGCAATTTCCTTCTATTTTCTCAAAAAACCCTTTTTTTTAACTAAAAATATTTTAAAAGATTGTAAATAAAATTTACATTTATCAAATCATTGCTTCTACCAAAACTACGATTGCCATGGCTTCTTCAGTGAACAGACGAAACTTACTAAAACAAGTTTTAACAGGCTCTGCCGCGCTTGCTGCAGGTGTTGTTATTCCTAAAAATGTAATGGCATCTTTGCCCGCTTCAAACAATGAAGGTGCATTAAAAGGGAATATTAACCATTCTGTTTGTAAGTGGTGTTATGGAGAAGTATCCTTAGAGGATTTGTGCAAGACGGTAAAAGAAATTGGTTTTAATGCCATCGACTTATTAAAACCTAATGAGTGGCCTACTGTTAAAAAATATGGTATTGACTGCTCCATGTGTTATACCGCAGGAGAAACAAGTTTAACCAAAGGATGGAATGATCCTAAAAATCATGAATGGCTAATTAAAGATTATTTAGAAGGCATTGAATTAGTGGCAGCAGCAGGGTATAAAAATTTAATTTGTTTTGCGGGTAATAGAAATGGGATGGATGATGAAACAGGTTTACAAAATTGTGTAAAAGGATTGCAACAAATTTTACCCTTAGCAGAAAAAAGGGGTGTGATTATTCAAATAGAATTATTTAATTCAAGAATTGATCACAAAGATTACATGGGCGATAAATCGGCATGGGGAATCGAGCTATGTAAACGATTAGGCTCTCCCAATTTTAAAATTTTATTTGATATCTATCACATGCAAATTGACGAAGGAGATATCATTCGTTCTATTCAAAACAATCATCAATATTTTGGGCACTATCACACAGCGGGTGTGCCTGGCCGACATGAAATTGATGAACGTCAAGAGTTATATTATCCTGCTATCATGCGTGCTATTGCAGCTACTGGCTATAAAGGATATGTTGCACAAGAGTTTATTCCCAAAGATAAGTTGCCTTTAGTATCACTTCAAAAAGCAATTTCCATTTGCGATATTTAAATTAAATATTAAACCACATAAATTTTAAACAATGGCGGATCAACAGTATGATGCAATCGTAGTAGGCTCGGGAATTAGTGGCGGATGGGCTGCTAAAGAGCTAACACAAAAAGGATTAAAAGTATTAATGTTAGAGCGTGGTAGAAATATCGAGCACATTAAAGATTATGTAAATGCCAATAAAGAAGCATGGGACTTTCCTCATCGTGGAGGCAGAACACAAAAAATGATCGATGATTATCCAGTATTAAAAAGAGATTATCCATTAAACGAAACCAATTTAGATTATTGGTGTGTAGATAAAGAAAGTCCATATGTTGAAACAAAACGTTTCGATTGGTTTAGAGGCTATCATGTGGGCGGTCGTTCTTTAATGTGGGGTAGACAATCCTATCGTTGGTCGGATCTAGATTTTGAAGCCAATGGAAAAGAAGGAGTTGGTGTTGATTGGCCTGTACGATATAAAGAAATTGCTCCTTGGTATGATTATGTAGAAAAGTTTGCAGGTATCTCTGGTAATAAAGATGGTTTAGCTGTTTTACCTGATGGTCAATTTTTACCTCCTATGGATTTAACTTGTGTAGAGAAAGATGTAGCTGCAAGAATTAAAGAAGCATTTAAAGGAGAACGTCATTTAATTATTGGTCGTACAGCTAATATTACAGTGCCTCATGAAGGCCGACCGGGTTGTCAATTTAGAAATAAATGTTGGTTGGGTTGTCCTTTTGGTGGGTACTTTAGTACACAATCATCTACTTTACCTGCAGCTATGGCAACAGGTAATTTAACCTTGAGACCTTGGAGTATTGTAACCAAAGTTTTATATGATAAAGATAAAAAACGTGCCACAGGGGTTGAGGTATTAGATGCTGAAACCAATAAAACAATTGAATATAAAGCAAAAATTATTTTCTTAAATGCTTCTACCTTAAATAGCACTTGGGTTTTAATGAATTCTGCTACAGATGTTTGGGAAGGTGGTTTAGGTAGCAGCTCAGACGCTTTAGGTAAAAACTTAATGGATCACCATTTAGGTATTGGTGCGGGTGGTTATGTGGAAGGCTATGAAGATCAATACACATTTGGACGTCGTGCGAATGGATTTTACATCCCTCGTTTTAGAAACGTAGGTAATGATAAGCGTGATTATTTACGCGGCTTTGGTTACCAAGGTTCGGGTAGCAGACAAGGTTGGAGACATGATGTTGCCGAGTTTAGCATTGGTGGTGAATTTAAAGACGCTATGACAGAACCAGGTATCTGGACTGTTGGTATGGGAGGCTTTGGTGAAATGTTACCAGATCCAACCAATAAAGTAACCCTTGATAAAAATGTAAAAGACAAGTGGGGATTAAACGTATTAAATATCGATTGTGAATTAAAAGACAACGAGAAAAAAATGCGTAAAGATATCATGGCAGATGCACAAGAGATTTTGGAAAAAGCCGGTGTTAAGGGTGTTCAAGCACGTGATGGAGATGGTACACCAGGACGAGGCATCCATGAAATGGGTACTGCGAGAATGGGTAGAGATCCAAAAACATCTGTATTAAATGGCAATAACCAAGTATGGGATGCCCCTAATGTATTTGTTACTGATGGTGCGTTTATGGCAAGTGCTTCTTGTGTAAACCCTTCATTAACTTATATGGCATTCACTGCTCGTGCTGCTGAATTTGCTGTAAATGAACTTAAAAAAGGAAACTTATAATTTAAACGAATTAAAATATACTATTATGATGAATAGAAGAGAAGCCTTATCAAGAGTTGCCATCATTATGGGTGGAACTGTTTTAGGCGCTGAAGCTTTTTTATCTGGTTGTAAAACTGCCAGTACAGGTCTTAGTTTTTCAAAAGACGATATTGCTTTTTTAAATGAAGTAGCAGAAACTATTTTACCAGCTACACAAACACCTGGTGCTAAGGAAGCCAAAGTAGGTGAGTTTATGCAAGTAATGGTGACCGACTGTTACGAAGCAAAAGACCAAACCATTTTCATGGAAGGCATTAAAAAATTAGACGAAGCTTCTAAAAAATTAAACAACAAGTCTTTTATGGAATCTGATGCTACTGGTCGCCATAATTTATTAGTGGCTTTAGACAAGGAAGCAAAAGAATATCAAAAAACGACTAAGCCAGAAAGTCCTAAACATTATTTTACACTAATGAAAGAATTAACCTTAACTGGATTCTTTACTTCTGAGGTAGGCGCTACCAAAGCTTTACGTTATGTAGCGGTACCTGGTAAATTTGTAGGCTCTTATCCTTATAAGAAAGGTGATAAAGCTTGGGCTACTTCTTAATGATTAAAACAATTGCTTACTTTAAATAATAAAAATGAATAATTCAAGAAGAGACTTTCTTCGAAACACCGCACTCACTGGCTTAGCTTTAAGCATGCCTTTTAAAAATGATTTATGGGCAATGGCCGGTGGATCAAAACCATTTGGTATTCAATTATGGTCTGTAAAAGAAGCTTTATATAAAGATACAGTTGGTGTTTTAACTCATTTATCAAAATGTGGATTCAAAAAAATAGAAAGTTTTGAAGGTGATAAAGGTATTTTTTGGGGAATGAAAAATACAGAATTCAAAAAAACTTTAGACGGCTTAGGCATGAATATTGTTTCCAGCCACTGTGAGATTTCCAAAGACTTTGAACGTAAAGCGGCACAAGCAGCGGAGATTGGCATGAAGTATTTAATATGTCCACACAAGGGTGCTCAAAAATCATTGGATAATTTTAAGAAGTTTGCCGATGAGTTTAATGCTTGTGGTGAAATAGCCAAAAAGAACGGCATTCGTTTTGCTTATCATAATCATGATTATTCATTTGTACCTATGGACGGAGTAGTACCTCAGGATTTAATGATGAACAGTACTAATCCTGCTACAGTAGATTTTGAAATGGATATGTATTGGACAGTAGCCGCTGGCGTAGATCCAATAGCATACATGGACAAGCACCCTAATCGTTTTAAATTAGTACATGTTAAAGATTTAACTAAAACTGCTAGTGGTATTGAATCATGTGTAATTGGCAAAGGAACTATTGATTATAAATCTTTATTACCTCAGGTTGCTAAACGTGGTGTGCAACACATGATTGTTGAGCAAGAAGCATATACGGGCACTAATGAATTAGATGCTGCAAAAGCTGATGCCGCTTATATGAAAACTTTACAATGGTAATTCGTAAAAACGAATTATTAGTTTCCATAAAAAATCCCGAGTGCTTTTGCCTCGGGATTTTTTGTAGCTAGAATTTTAGTTTGCTACTTGTATGAGGTCTGTATTTTTTATAATATCAGTTAAAGCAGTATGCAAAGCTTCTAAATCTTCCATACTATTAAAGGCATTGATGGAGTATCTCATATACACATCGTCTGCCTGACGCATTATAGGAATTTCGATATTATATTCTTTAAACAATTTACGTTGTAAAACTTCGGGTTCTTTAGTGTGAATAGGAATACTTATCATTTGTCCAATCCATTCACTGGTTAGTGGGCTAATAGGGCTCGTTCCTAATAATTTATAAAACAAATCTGCGTTGGCTAAAACCATCTCATGACATTTTTTAGACACTTCTTTCCAATTATTATCTTGCATAAATAGGATACTCATGTTAACTGCTAAAAATGCCGAAAAATCGCGTGTGCCATTCATTTGGTTATAATCTAAGAAGCTTGAGTGCGAAGGTTTTAAAGCTTTATAGCCCCAACTTACAATAAGGGGGTCGCATAAATGTTGTACCGATTTGTGTGCATATAAAAAACTGGATCCCTTTGGGGCCATCATCCATTTATGACAAGCACCAATATAAAAATCTGCCTGCAATTCATTTATTTTTAAATCAATGTGAGCAGGGGCATGAGCGCCGTCTACAATAGTGATTAGTCCCTTTGACTTAGCTATTTCGCAAATTTCTTTTACTGGAAATATTAAGGCAGTAGCACTTGTGATATGACTAATAAAAATGGCTTTTGTTTTAGGCGTTAATCCCTTAAAAAAATCCTCAATGAACTTTTCTTTGGTAGTGACAGGTAAATTTATTTTTTGCTTTTTATATACAGCTTTTTTTTGTTCGCAATAGTAATCCCAGGTTCTATCACAAGCACCATATTCAATATCGGTGGCTAAAATTTCGTCTCCTTCTTCTAAAGGGAAACTTTTAGCAATTAGGTTTACAGCATAACTTGGATTAGTTACAAACACTAAATCATCCTTGTCATCTACCGATAAAAATTTTGCTAAGGCTGCTCTAGCGGTGGATAAATTCTCCACCCCATCAAATGCAATAAACTGCACTGGCTCGGCTTCTAAAACTTTTTGCCATTGTTGATAGTACTCAAAAATGGGTTTTGGTGTAGCACCAAAAGAGCCGAAGTTTAAAAAATGAATATCTTTTCTGAGTAAAAACTGTTCTTTTAAAGGAGTCATAGTGTGAAATTATTTGAATAGAATTACTAAGATAAACAAAAAAAATCCTTCCCGAATTAACGAGAAGGATTTAAAGCAAGCAATCGTAATTTGATTATTAAACACCCAAACTCCAACCTTCGCGGTAAGTTCTTTTTACAAACTGATTCGCCGGTTCGAAATTGGTAATCTTCATATTTGGACCATCCCATGTTAATTGGATATTGCGACCTGGGTAGGTAGTTAATCCTTTTTTATCTGTGCCTTTATAGTCATAGCTTCTGATCGCTAAATTACCCATTAATACAGATTCTGTTAAAGGACCTGCAATATCAAAATGAGAACTTAACATTTTATGTTCTTTGCTACCAGGGCCTGCTATACAAGCTTCTACCCAAGCTGCATAGTGACCTTCTGCGCCACCTTTAACTCTTTCAATAGTTTCAGGAACTTTTGTAGTAGCAGTTAAATTAGTAGGCAATAATTGAGGATTTACACCATAAGTGCCCGCCATCATTTTCCCTTTTGTACCTTCAAAAATTACACCATTACCACCATCACCCATCATTTCGTTGGGTCCTAATTCGGCTGGACGTTCTGGTTGAATTCCTCCATCCATCCAATGTAACTTAATATCTGGCTTACCATTTTGTCCTTTGAACGTTAAAATGATATGAGAAGAGGCAGGAGGGCTATCTGGTGAATACACTCTTTGCCATGGAGCAGTATAACGAGTGGCAACACTACATTCAGCTGCTACTGGATATCCTAATCCTAATACCGCAAAGGCAGGTGCCATAATATGACAAGCCATATCCCCTAAAGCACCGGTACCGTAATCCCACCAACCTCTCCAGTTAAAAGGTAATAAGTCGGTGAAATAATCTTTCTTAGGAGCAGTACCTAACCACAAATCAAAATCTAATTCTTTAGGAATTTCATTTGCTGTAGCAGGGCGAATAACGCCTTGAGGCCAAACGGGTCGATCGGTATAACAATAGATAGTATGTACATCTCCAATTAAACCTGCATTGTACCAATCTTGTAACATACGAACACCATCACCTGAAGAACCTTGATTACCCATTTGTGTTACAACATTATTATCATGCGCTGCTTTGGTCATCATTCTTGCCTCATAAATATCATGCGCCATTGGTTTTTGAACATACACATGTTTTTTTAATTGCATGGCTGCCATAGCTTGCACACCGTGCATATGATCCGGTGTAGATACAGAACAAGCATCAATAAACTTGTGCTCTTTTTCTAACATCTCACGGTAGTCTTTATAATATTTTGCTTTAGGATAACGCTGACGACTTTTTACAGATTGACGATCGTCCACATCACATAAAAAAGCAATATCTGCTTTCCCACTTTGGTAGAATGACCATAAGTCGCCTTCGCCCTTTCCGCCGGCACCAATACCAGCTACTTGTAATTTATCACTTGGGGCGGTAAAGCCTTTACCTCCTAATACGTGTCTTGGCAGGATGTAAAATCCGCCCACTGC
Source organism: Bacteroidota bacterium (assembly GCA_947452905.1). Lineage (GTDB taxonomy): Bacteria > Bacteroidota > Bacteroidia > Chitinophagales > Chitinophagaceae > Sediminibacterium. The sequence goes on from CANGEP010000006.1 coordinate 127,797, forward strand.
AAGAGAAGCATTTTTAATAAAATCTCTTCTTGAGTTATTTGATTTTCTTTTGGACATAGCAATCTTTAATTATGTGTTTGTTAATCTTGTTAATCGTTCCGTTAAATTATTAAAAATATTGGAAATAAGAGAAATAATTTGACAAGTGAACAATTGCGAGGCCCTTTCGTTATTATAGCTTAAATTGCTAAAGCCTAAAGTCAAATTGAATGCAAGAGAATATCCAACCACTAAGAAACTATTTTTTATCTGGGGCTACCCAAGCTTATGATTTTAGAGTAAATCAGCTTAAAAGATTGAAAAAAGTAGTGCTAGAGTCCGAAAAGGAATTATATCAAGCCCTATATGCCGATCTTAAAAAAACTGATGAAGATGCCTGGGCTACCGAAATTGGCTTTTTTTTAAGTGAACTCAATCATACCCTCGACCATTTAAAAGAGTGGATGCAGCCTCATGGCGTTGCCACCAATTTGGTAAATCTGCCTTCCACGAGTTATATAGTTCAAGAACCATTGGGTGTGGTTTGTATTATTGCGCCTTGGAACTACCCTTTTCAATTATTATTTACCCCTTTAATTGGGGCCATTGCTGGAGGTAATTGTGCAGTATTAAAACCAAGTGAATTTGCGCCAGCTACCGCTAAAGTCATGGCTAAAATCATTAACTCTTTATTCCCTGACAATTACATTTTGTATATCGAAGGAGAGGGCGCTACGGTGTTACCTCCTTTATTAACCGAAAACAGGTTTGATCATATTTTTTATACGGGCAGCACCGCTGTAGGTAAAATCATTTATAAATATGCAGCCGAACAACTGGTGCCTGTAACCTTGGAGCTAGGAGGGAAAAGTCCAGCGGTCATTACTTCAGATGCAAACCTTAGAGTGGCTGCACGTCGTATCGCGAATCCAAAATATTCCAATGCTGGACAAATGTGTATTGCCCCTGACTATGTTTTAATACCTCCTGAATTAAAAGATAAATTTGTACAAGAACTAATTAAAGCCATCGAATCTTTTTATGGAGCCGACGCAGCTAACTCGGAACATTACGGGAAAATAATCAATGATAAACAATGGACTCGATTGGTCTCTTATTTAGGAGAAGGAGAAATTATTTATGGCGGTAAATATGATCGTGATAAATTATTTATTGAACCTACTATTATCAGTAATCTTGCCAAAGATGCAAAAATAATGCAGGACGAAATTTTTGGACCTATTCTTCCAATTTTAACTTATCAATCCAACGAAGAGGCGCTTGCGGTGATTCATAAAAATCCTAATCCATTAGCCTTTTATGTATTTACCGAAAACAAAGCAGATGAACAATATTGGTTAACCAATGTTCCCTCTGGAGGGGCTTGTATTAATAATGCCACCATGCATATTACCAATCATGATTTACCTTTTGGGGGGAGAGGATTTAGTGGCATGGGAGGCTATCATGGCAAACAAAGTTTTGACACTTTTACACATCCTAAATCGGTATTAAAAACACCTACTTGGATAGATCCCGGATTTAAATATCCTCCTTACAAAGGCAAAGGTTGGTTGCTAAAAAAATTAATTGGGTAATGTTTAAAAAAACGAACATGATAAAATTTGCCATCGTATTTGGTGTGTTAGTAACTGCTACCACTCTTTTACTAAAAAAACCAGGAATGTCGTATCGACAATCTGTTTTAAAAACTTTGTATCCCGTAATTATGTGGAGCAGCAAAGGGGTAGGTAAAAAAACAAGCTTGGTAAATAAAGAGTATGCCTTACCCTCAGTGTCTTTTTATAGCTTATCGGCCAAGGATATTGAAGGCAAAGATTTTAATTTTGCTTCATTGAAAGGCAAGAAAGTTTTAATTGTAAATACCGCTAGTGATTGTGGTTTTACGGCACAATACGAAGCACTTGAAAAGCTATCAGAACAATTTAAAGATCAATTAGTGATCATTGGATTTCCCTCTAATGATTTTAAAGAACAAGAATCTGGCGACAATCAAAACATAGTAAGTTTTTGCAAAAAAAATTATGGGGTAAATTTTCCTTTGATGGAAAAATCCATCGTTATTAAAAAGAATCATCAAAACGAAGTGCATAAATGGCTTTCGGATATGACTATTAATGGATGGTGCCATCAAGAGCCTTCATGGAATTTTTGTAAGTATTTAATTAATGAACAGGGAGTGCTTACCCATTATTTTCCCATGACAGTAGATCCTTTAGCGCCTGCTGTAATTGCTGCTATAGAAGCAAAAAAATAAATTATACTGCGTTTAGTTAATAGGACAGTGCTCGTGATAGTTTTCCAATACAATTTTACCTGATTCAATAACCATGTCTTTGTATTGAATTTTTATTTCATCCAAGATAGCTTCAATTTCGGCTTGTTCTGTTATACGAACTAATTTTGCGCGGTACTCTTTTATATTTGGAAGTCCTCTCAAATAGTTGGCATAATGACGACGCATTTCATTAATGCCAGCAATAGGCCCTTTCCATTCCAATGATTTTATTAAATGTTTACGTGCTACTTCCACTCTTTCTTCAATTGTTGGATCGGCTCTTTTTTCACCAGTGGCTACAAAATGTTTAATCTCTCTGAATATCCAAGGATAACCTATGGCTGCTCTACCAATCATAATTCCATCAACGCCATACCTGTTTTTATATTCCAAAGCTTTCTCTGGTGAATTAATATCGCCATTGCCAAAAATGGGAATGTGAATGCGTGGATCATTTTTGATTTCTCCAATCATAGTCCAATCGGCTTCCCCTTTATACATTTGCATTCTTGTTCGGCCATGAATAGCCAAAGCTTTTATGCCCACGTCTTGTAATCTTAATGCTACTTCATGAATATTTTTAGTGGATTCATCCCAGCCCAATCTTGTTTTCACTGTTACAGGTAAATTGGTGCTCTTTACCACGGCTTCTGTTAAACGAACCATTAAATCTAAATCTTTTAACACTCCTGCACCTGCACCTTTCATCGCCACTTTTTTCACGGGACAACCAAAATTAATATCGATTAAATCTGGGTTAACTGTATCAACAATTTTTGTACATAAAGCAAGGGCTTCTTCGTCACCTCCAAAAATTTGAATCCCAATGGGACGTTCGTAATCGTAAATATCCAGTTTTTGCTTACTCTTTATAGCGTCTCTTATAAGCCCTTCACTACTAATAAATTCGGTATACATTAAATCGGCGCCATTGTCTTTACAAACTGCTCTAAATGGGGGGTCACTTACATCCTCCATGGGGGCAAGTAATAGGGGGAAGTCAGGTAATTGTATAGGACCAATAGAAACCATATGAATTCATTATATTGCATCAAACTGATACGGTGCAAATGTACCATAAAAAGTTTTTACTTGAATTTTATGGATAGAAGCTTACTAGAATCTACACCTGCTATGCGTTTGGCCATTTTTATTGCCCTCACTGGCATAAGTATGATTTTGGGTGCCTGGTTGAGCTTTTCCCTAGTAGCTGCCATATTGCATGTTGGTTTTACTCAAATTCAATTGGTTATTTTACAACCCGAACACGCTGCGCTAGCGCAATTTGCTAACGCCTTAGCTTCTTTATTTGCCTTTTTAGTTCCTTCCACTTTTGTAGCCTATTTAAGTAAAGGATCTATGTCCAACAATATGGGGTTTAAATATACGCCAAGTATAAAGCAAATGATTTGGGTAATGGGGCTGGCATTAGCAGGTTTTTTATTGAGCGGGGCTTTGGGCAATTTAACAGAACAAATTCCAGTAGGAGCCAATTTTAAAAATTGGGCAGATAGCTTGGAAGCTAATTATAAAAGAGCATTAGTGGCCATGACTCAGATGCATTCTGTTTTTGATCTTTTATTTGCACTTATTGCAGTGGCGGTGGTGCCCGCCATCGTAGAAGAACTTTATTTTAGAAGCAGTTTACAAACCACTTTAAAAGAATGGTCGGGTAAACCTATGATCGCCATTATTATTACTGCTATCATATTTAGTGCCTTTCATTTTTCTTATTATGGTTTTTTATCGAGGTTAGCTTTAGGAATAGTGCTAGGCTGTATTTATGAATATAGCAAATCCATATGGTTGCCTATATTATTACACTTTATCAATAATGGATTAGCGATTATAATTCTTTATAATGTTCGTAAAACACCTCAAGCTGCTGAAAAAATAATGGACGAAAATTTGCCTATCTATTGGGGGTTACTAGGTTTGATAGGAATATTGTATTTATTAAAATTGCTTAAAAAAGAGGCTAAATATGAATTGGAAAAAAGTATATAGAACCGACAATTTATCCAGGGCCTCAATTATTGCTGGATTATTGATGGAAAATAATATTCCCTCTAATGTATTAGATAAAAAAGATTCTTCTTATGTATTTTTAGGCCATGTTGATGTTATGGTACCCGAAGATCTTATGCAAGCAGCAGAGGCTTTGATAACAAAATTAGATTTGGAAGAAAACCTTACTAACGAAAAATAAAAATAAATAATTTACTATGGCTTTGAATTTGTCAGTTTTTAGAGTGAGAGCATTATCTGCAATTGTATTTGCAGTAGTAATGATTGGGGGGCTTATTTGGAATCAATGGTCCTTCTTTTTATTATTCATAGCTATTCAATTAGGATGCTTATATGAATACCAAAAACTTATTGCCCTCATCTATCCCTCGTATAAAAACATTTCATCGGTGCATAAATGGGGGCTTTTAGTATTGGGCACTGCGATGATGTTTTTATTAGGCCCTAACTCCTTAGGCATAAAAGATATAAGTATGAAATTTGTAGGTAGCAAAATTGTACCTGTGATTTTAGGCATTTTAATAATAGCGGATATTGTTACTAAAAAAATAAATCTACAAAATTGGGTGATTAGTTTTTTCGGACTTGTTTATATACCTATGAATCTCTCCTTGTTTTATCAATTGAAAGGTTTTATGGCTAATACCTTTTTTGCTGACTGGAGTTTTTCGATTCCTTTATTAGTAATAGCTACCGTTTGGGTCAATGACACTATGGCCTATATAGTGGGTGCTTTAATTGGTCGTACACCATTATCTCCCATTTCTCCCAATAAAACCTGGGAGGGGACAATTGCGGGGGTTATTTTATCGGTATTATTGGTCACTAAAGTGATAGGTATCTGGGTGCCTATACAGGAAAAATTTATATTTCTAATAAGTTTAATCTCGGCCATTATGGGCAATTTTGGAGATTTATTTGAGAGCAAATTAAAGCGTTTGGCAGGGGTAAAAGACAGTGGTACTATGATGCCTGGCCATGGAGGCTTCTTGGATAGATTCGATTCTATTTTGCTCGCCACCCCATTTGTTTGGTTATTACTTCAGATTCTGTTTTAGATGTTTTACTTTTGTCCAAATTTTTAATATGACGATTCATAAAGAAGGAACCGCCACAATCTCATTAACTGCTTTGGTAGTAGGCGTTTTAAATATTATTAACTTCTCCTATGTTTATCCTAGTTACGCTTGGATAAGCTGGGTACTTTTTATGCTTACGGTAGGATTATTCTTATTTATTGTTTCTTTCTTTAGAATGCCATCTCGTAACTGGACCATTGATAATTCGGCTATTGTATCCCCTGCAGATGGGAAAGTAGTGGTTATTGAAGAAGTAGAACCAGATGAATACTATCAAGAAAAGAGAATTCAGATTAGTGTATTTATGAGTCCTGCTAATGTGCATGTCAATAGAGTGCCAGTAGCGGGTAAAATCATCTACAATAAATATCATCCAGGTAAATTCTTAGTTGCTTGGCATCCTAAATCATCGACTGATAATGAAAGATGGTCGGTGGTTATTGAAAACGAAAAAGGCACTATCCTATTAAAACAAATTGCTGGCGCTTTGGCGCGTCGTATTTGTAATTACGCTTCAGTAGATACTAAGTTTGATCAGTGTGGCGAATATGGCTTTATTAAATTTGGTAGTCGTGTAGATTTACTCTTACCACTTAGTGCTAAAATCGATTGTAAGATTGGAGATGTGGTAAAAGGAGGTATTACGGTTTTGGCTAAATGGTAATCTTTTATAAGATCGTTTCTAATTCTTGCAAGTGCGTAATAGTATAAGTAGCTGGCACAGTTGGCGTCACTTTTAAGTGATTAACAAATACACTATCCATACCTGCATTAATAGCCCCTTGAATATCCGCCGATTCATTATCTCCAATCATAATACTAGTAGCTAAATTTGCTTTAGATTTTTTTAACGCAAATTCAAAGATGGCTGGATGAGGCTTTAAGCTATTACTTGCCTCTGAAGTTATGACTTCCATAAAGTACTTAGCTAAATTCGAATTTTCTATTTTTTTATATTGTACTGATTCGAATCCATTGGTAATTAAATGCATTCTATATTCCTTCGCTTTTAAATAATCTAAGATTTCGAGAGTATAAGGAAATAGGTTTTTTTTATGGGGAAGTATATCCAAATAATCTACTGACATTTTTTTAGAAATATTTTCATCGGCAATTTTATATTCTAATAAACTCAGGTAAATACGTTTCCATCTAAGTTCCTCTTGTTTGATAAAGCCTTTGGTATATCTATCCCATAAGCGATGATTGTGTTCGCTATATTTTTCAAAAAATTCGTCAAAATTGAGAATTCCCTTATCCGCTAATTGGTACTTGGTATATAAGTCAAGTAAAGTTTCTTTTGAGTTTAATTCAAAATCCCAAAGAGTATGATCAAGGTCAAAAAATAGATGTTTATAAGCCATGTAGATTTGTATATTAGGCGAATTTACAATTTTGAGTCCTATCTTTATATTATTTAATTAAGTGCTAAATTAAGTCGAATGAATATTGTAATTACAGGTGCTTCACAAGGAATTGGCTATGCCATTGCAGAAGTTTTTGCGGGTGCTGGGTATACTTTACTGCTTGCAAGTAAAACCCCTGCTAATATTCAAAAAGCAAGCTCCGAATTACAAGCTAAATTTCCTAAAGCCACCATTCATTCTATGGCTGCTGATTTAGCAGACCCCATTATTTGTACTCAATTTGCTGATTGGTGTTTGTCTTACGGACAACCTTCTATACTCGTTAATAATGCTGGATATTTTTTACCAGGTACAATTTGCCATGAAGAAGCGGGTGTGTTAGAAGCCCAATTAGCAGCCAATCTTTTTTCGGCTTACCATGTTACACGTGGAATTGTCCCTGCTATGATTCAAGCGGGTAAAGGGCATATTTTTAATATTTGTTCTATTGCCTCTTTACAAGCATATGCACAAGGGGGCTCTTACAGTATTAGTAAATTCGCGCTTTTAGGATTTTCAAAAAATTTACGTGAAGAGTTAAAGGACAAAGGTGTTAAAGTTACTGCCGTTTGTCCAGGTGCCGTGTTTACCAATAGTTGGTCAGGTTCAGGGGTAGATCCAAAAAGAATTATGGAAGCCAGTGATATTGCACAAATGATTTTTGCATCGGCTCATCTTTCCAGTCAAGCGGTAGTAGAAGATATAGTGATGCGTCCACAATTAGGAGATTTATAAATTAATTATAATCTTTCTTCTTGATCATCAATACCTAGCGGAGTCTTAAAACTTTCTCTCGCCTTCTTTGTGGCTGCTAATCTTTCTAAGACCACTGCGGCTATCAATTTTCCAGCATTTTCATTCGGATTTTCTTGAAGTATATTTTTTAGCTTTTGTTCCGAAACATCAATTCGATATAGTAGTTGCACTAGCCTTGAAAAATCATTTTTAATGAGATCGTTGATAAGCGACTCTAAATCGGGGGTGGCTAATTTTTCAAGCGACTGTAAATTTATCTCTATCATTTATTGTATAATTAGATTAATTATATTTCTCCATTACGCCTAAACTAAACAAAGCAAAATCGTATTTAACTGGGTCTTTAGGATCTAAACTTCGGCAAAAGTTGGTAAGTTCTAAGGCAGCTAACCAATCGGTTTGGGGTCTTTGTAAAATACCTAAGGATCTGGAAACTCTTGCTACATGTACATCAATGGGCATTATTAAATCCGAAGGGGAGATGGTTTTCCAAAGGCCAAAATCTACGCCTTGTTTGTCTTTTCGTACCATCCATCTTAAAAACATATTAAGTCGTTTGCAAGTAGATCCTGAAGTAGGGCTAGCAATATGTTTTTGAGTTCGTCTTGGAGCATGCTCAAGAGACATAAAATATTCTTGGAAATGAGTAAGTGCTAACTCGACAGTTTTAATTTTTTCTCCTGTTAATTGCTGCGTAAAAAAAGCAGTTTCTAAACTATTGGAACGCGTAAAGTGATGCTTCATAAATTCAATACAATAAAGTGCATCTGTATCATTAAAAGTACGATGTACAAATCCCACTATTTTTCGAAGATCTTTGGGTTTATGATGTAAACAAAAATCAAAAGGAGCTTCGTCCATTCTTTTAAAAAGCTCCTTGCTTTTATTGATAATGGTGGTTCTATTGCCCCAAGCAAATATAGCGGCAAAAAAAGCAGCAATCTCAATATCTTGCTGCTTAGTATACTGATGTGGAATAACAATAGGATCTTTTTCTATAAAGCTTAGTTTATTGTATTGCCGGTATTTTTGGTCTAATATTTTCTGTATTTCCATTTTAAATTTGATACATGCCGTTTCTTTTATCCAATTGCCTGTGCTAAATCGTCAATGATATCATCAACATCTTCGATGCCCACACTTAATCGGATTAAACCATCGGTTAAGCCGTTGGCAATTCTTTGCTCTCTGGGAATGGATGCATGCGTCATGCTTGCTGGATGATTAATCAATGATTCAACACCACCTAAACTTTCTGCTAAAGAAAATATTTTAGTACTAGATAAAACTTTGGTAGCAGCGTCAATACTATCATCTTTCAAGGTAAAACTCATCATTCCCCCAAAACCACGCATTTGTTTTTTAGCAATAGTATGATTAGGATGATCTTCAAAACCACACCAATATACTTTTGCTACTTTAGGGTGTGCACGTAAAAAGGCAGCTACTTTTTCACCATTCTCGCAATGTCTTTGCATTCTTACATGTAAAGTTTTGATACCTCGTAGTACCAAGAAACAATCTTGTGGACCAGGCACAGCCCCTGTACTTTTTTGAATAAAATATAGTTGATCTCTTAATTCCTGATCGTTTAACATTAAGCAGCCTTGTATCACATCACTATGACCCCCTAAGTATTTTGTAGCAGAATGCATTACAATGGTAGCACCATCGTCTAATGGGTTTTGTAAATAAGGAGAAGCAAAAGTATTATCCACACATACAATACAATTATGTTGTTTGCCAATAGCAGCTACAGCTGCAATATCTGTAATATTCATGAGTGGGTTGGTAGGTGTTTCAACCCAAATTAATTTTGTTTTTGGTGTAATAGCCGCCGCTACATTTTCTGCATTGGAAGTATCTACATAATGAAATTTGATATTCATTTTTTCATACACTTTTGAAAACAATCGATAAGTGCCTCCATACATATCATGAGCTGCTATTACTTCGTCGCCAGGTACTAGCAAACGCATTACTGCATCGGTAGCCGCTACGCCACTACTAAATGCCAGGCCAAATTTTCCATTCTCTATTACGGCAAAAGCCTCTTCTAATGCAAAACGTGTTGGATTTTGACTTCTTGCATATTCATATCCTTTATGGACACCTGGTGCAGTCTGCACATAAGTGGAGGTTTGATAAATAGGGGTCATGATAGCTCCAGTACTAGGATCTGGTTGGGCGCCTGCATGAATAAATTTAGTACCTAGATTATTTTTATGACTCATATAATTTTTTAAAAAGCTAATGTTTTAAGAAGGTAATTGGTTACCATTCTTATACATACGATAAGAATATAAAGTAGGCATTACTACCATGATAATAGTAGATGCCATAAAAACTACAAAACCCGCGAAAGAAGGTAAAAAGAAAGTACCTACTGCTTGTAGGAGTCCACCATATAACCAAAATTTACCTGCCACTTTATGGGTAGCATTCCAATTATCTACGTTATCAAGTGTCCAAGGTAATTTAAAACCTGCGAAATAGTTTTGATGTAATTTGGGCAAATACCAACCCATGGCTGAAAAACAAATACCAATAAAGGGTAATAATATTTTGGTAATATTCATGCTATGATTGGTAGCAGAATAAGTAATAATTAAACCGAGAATACTTAAAAAACCTACTAAAAAAACAGCTAGTTTTTTAAACATGCCATCGTCTTCTGATTTCACTCTTTTAGGGTCAAAATTTTTGATATTTGATAAAAGAAAGAAACTAAATAGACCTACTGCTGCCATGATACTAGGTCCTAAGAAAATACTATCCTTTCCGCCAAACCCATCAGCTTCCCCCTTAAAGTTAAAATGGGTGGGAATTGTTTCGGGTAAACTTGGGTAAATATAAGCGGCATATCCAAAAGGGATAGTGAGTAAAATTAGCGCCAAAAGTAGGTTGGGTGTATTGTTCTTCATGATTCCTAGTTTGTACCACAAGTTACTATTTATGCCTAAAAAAAATTACTTTTGCCTCAAATCTGAAAAAAATGAGTAAAGGACCTGTTTCACAATTTATTGAACATCATTACCGACATTTTAATGCGGCCGCTTTGGTGGACGCTGCTAAAGGGTATGAGACCCATTTATTAGAAGGTGGAAAAATGTTGGTGAGCTTAGCAGGAGCTATGAGCACTGCAGAATTAGGTATTAGTTTGGCTGAAATGATTCGTCAAGATAAAATTGCCATTATTAGTTGTACCGGCGCCAATTTGGAAGAAGATGTTATGAACTTAGTCGCTCATAGCCATTATAAGCGTGTACCCAATTACCGTGATTTGACACCTCAAGATGAGTGGGACTTATTAGAAAATCATTATAACCGTGTAACAGATACTTGCATACCTGAAGAAGAAGCTTTTCGTCGCTTACAAAAACATTTAGTAAAAGTATGGAAGGATGCTGAAGCTGCTGGTGAAAGATATTTTCCCCATGAGTTTTTATATAAAGTAGTTTTAAGCGGAGATCTAGAGCAATACTACGAGATAGATCCAAAAAACAGTTGGATTGTCGCGGCTGCTAAAAAGAATATTCCTATTATCGTTCCAGGTTGGGAAGATAGCACTACCGGAAATATTTTTGCTAGTTATGTAATAAAAAATGAGTTAAAAGCGTCTACCGTTAAAAATGGTATTGAATATATGGTGATGTTAACTGAGTGGTACCGTGCTAATAGTGGAGGTAAAGGAGTAGGGTTCTTCCAAGTTGGTGGAGGTATCGCAGGTGATTTCCCTATTTGTGTAGTTCCTATGATGTACCAAGATTTAGAATGGCATGATGTTCCATTTTGGAGCTATTTCTGTCAAGTAAGTGATAGCACTACCTCTTACGGTTCTTATTCTGGGGCTGTGCCTAATGAAAAAATTACTTGGGGTAAATTAGATATTCATACGCCTAAATTTATTGTAGAGAGTGATGCTACCATTGTAGTGCCATTGATTTTTGCTTTCATCTTAGGGCAGTAAATAAAAGAGCCCTTAATTTTTTTAAGGGTAAAAATAAATCGACGCCCTCGTTTATGGGGGGCGTCGAAAAATTATAAGAGGAAAATAAAAGAGCCCTTAATTTTTTTAAGGGTAAAAATAAATCGACGCCCTCGTTTATGGGGGGCGTCGAAAAATTATAAGAGGAAAATAAAAGAGCCCTTAATTTTTTTAAGGGCTCTTTTATTTTTAACGACTAGGCATGTTTAAAGGAATATCTCTTTTTAACATTTCGTCTCTTGTTGCAATATCACAAGCAGTATAGAAAACCATTTGTGCTCTTTTTTGCATCAATTCAAAATTAATTTTTTCAATAGTGTCTGTTGGCTTATGATAGTCGGCTTGTAACATGCCATCATAGAAAAATAAAATAGGAACTCCTTTGCGTGCAAAATTATAATGATCGCTACGGTAATAAATCATATTAGGATCTTTAGGATCATCATATTTATAATCTAACGTGATGTTAGACGATTTTTTGTTAGCAGCCTCATTAATAGGCATCAATTCTGAACTTAATTTATCGTGACCTATTACATATACATAATTTAAAGAGTCGGCTGTTGGGCGCTCAGTATCTACACGGCCAATCATGTCTGTGTTTAAATCAGCAGTTGTTTTGTCTAAAGGAAATAATGGGTGTTCTGAATAATATTGAGAACCCCATAATCCTTTTTCTTCTCCACTTACTGTCATAAAAACAATTGTTCTTCTTGGGCTTTTACCTTTTTTAGCGGCTGCTGCAAAAGCTTCTGCCATTTGCATAACACCTACGGTACCAGAACCATCATCATCAGCACCATAGTAAATCACGTTACCTCTTTTACCCAAGTGATCATAGTGGCCAGTTAAAAATAAGTACTCTTCTTTTTTATCAGTACCAGGTAAATAAGCAATTACGTTACTGCTTTCTAAATTTTCAGTTGTTTTAGTAGCTGCTAAAGCAATTGTACTAGTGTAATCGCCTTTATTGCTAGCTGCTAAATCAGCAATACTAGTAGCAGATTTTCCTAAAATACTATTCGCAACCGAAGTAGAAACAGTGGCCATCAAAAATCCAGCAGCATCATTTTTCTTTAAATACATATTGCCTTTAGTTTCTGTTGGCATCTTTTTAGGAAAGCCAGCAGACACAGTGATCATTCCTGCAGCACCTTTAGCAACAGCTACGCGCATTTTAGCCATTGGAGAGGCAGGGTTGTTATTAAAAGCACGATTGCCGCCAGCACCCATGGTAGGCATGCCAGTGCTAGTTCCTTCTAAGATAATTACAAGCTTTCCTTTTACATCTAATCCAGCATAATCATTTATACCTTTTGCTGAATCAACAATTCCAAAACCAGCAAATACTATATTGCTATAATCCCATTTGCCAGTAGCGATGGTTTGCAAAGAGAAAGTGAAGTCTTTGTCCCATTCAAAATTGTTACCATTAACTGTTAATTTTTTTTCGGTTAGGTTATCTTGATAGACTGGATACTTTTGTTGGTAACTATCGCCATTACCTGGTAATAAGCCCATTCTTTTAAATTCTGATTCAATAAAAGCGGCAGCCTTTTTTTGTCCAGGACTTGCTGTTTCGCGTCCTTCCATTTCGGCACTCGCTAAGATGGTTAATTTTTGTTTTAGTCCTTCTTGTGATATTACGGAACTAAATTTTGTTAAGTCTTCAGCTTTTTGAGCGAAGCCAAGAACTGGCATTAAAGCCAATACAAACCCCATTAATTTTTTCATAGATTTAATTTAATGTGAATTAAGAGCAAGCAATTTTATGTACACGATTTTGATGTCTTCCACCTTCAAAGGCAGTTGTCATAAATTTTTCAATCATTTCTTTGGCTAAGTCTAAGCTTACAAATCGAGCCGGAACACAAATCATGTTGGCATCATTGTGTAATCTTGTTAATTCAGCCACTTCGGTAACCCAGCATAAACCAGCACGAATGCCTGCGTGTTTGTTAGCAGTCATGGCAACTCCATTAGCACTACCACAAAATAGAATACCAAAGCTGGCTTCACCTGTTTCAACACTTGTTGCAGTGGGGTGAGCAAAGTCGGGATAGTCAACGGAGTCGGTATTGTAAGTGCCAAAATCTTTAACGCTATAGCCTTGAGATTCCAACCAAGTTTTTACCTCGTTTTTATAATCGATACCTGCGTGATCACAACCTATTGCGATAGGTTTAGTTGCGTCAAATACAAATGCCATATGCTAATTATTAAAATAGTTTATTGATTAATCCCACTCCTCCTCTTGTTTTTCAATCGATTTATATGCCCATCTTGATACAAAGATGCTAAACTCAAATAAAGAGTATAAAGGGATAAAGACTATTGTTTGGCTATACCAATCTGGGCTTGGTGTAATAAATGCAGCAATAATTAAAATGATGACTACTGCATACTTTCTTGTATTAGATAAAAATTTTGGTGTTACTAAGCCAATTTTAGTAAGCAAGAATACAATTACGGGCAATTCAAATGCAATGCCACAACCTAAGATAAGGTTGGTTAAATTATCTAGGTAATCGGCAAAAGTTGGAATAGTAGTAATGATATTTTTTGTGCCTAATTGAAAACTGGCTAAAAAATTAAAAGTAAAAGGGCCTAAAACAAAAAAACCAAAAGCAGCTCCAAAAAAGAAAAAGAAAGACACCCAAAAAATCATGAATCGAGTATTCTTTAATTCGTTTTCTTTTAAAGCCGGTTTAATAAATAACCATACCTGCCAAAAAACAAATGGGAAAGCAACAATTACTCCACCTACCATGGCCATGCTAATGGCACTTAAAAACTGACCCCCAAAAGTGGTACTTTGTAACTGTGTTTTTACAGGAGGCATACAAAGAGAATCTCCTAAGTGCAGCCAATGTGACAAATTACAAAAAGCCTTGTAAGTGATAAAGTCGGAATTTAGTGGACCGGTGATGATGTTGTCCATTATCCAATCTCTATAAATAAAAATTACAATTGCTGCTATTAATATGGAACTTACAGAGCGTACAATAGTGCCTCTTAACACTTCGAGATGGTCTATAAAAGACATCTCAGACTCTTCGCTTTTTTTAAATCTATCAAATATTGCCATGGAACTATTTCAATGAGGGCTAAAGTTAAGGTTTATAGGGCAAAAAGGGAAGCCAAAAGCTAAAAATAGTACTAGCGGATTTTGATTTTAACCTTCTCAATACGGGTATCACTAACCGTTAAAATTTCGGCGTCAAAATGGGTTAAATGCATCAGTGTGCGCACTTTGGGGATCGACTCATGTTGTTGAATTAAATAGCCACTTAGGGTTTCGGCCGAATCGGTCGAAAAATCTATACCATATTTTTCATATAGGTAATCTAATTCCAATCGGCCACTAAAAATATATTCCGTTTCGGAGACTTGTTTCTCTAAAAATTCTTGCTCATCGTATTCATCATCTATCTCCCCAAAAATCTCTTCCAATACATCTTCCATGGTAACCATACCTGCAGTACCCCCAAACTCGTCCACTACCCAGGCTATACTTTTTCTTTTTTTGGAAAAAAGGTTAATTAAATCAGCAGCATTCATGCTTTCTGGTACCAATAATATAGGATGTATAATAGAGGCAATTTGGGTTGGTTTTTTAAATAAATCTAATTGATGAACATAGCCAATGATGGAATCTAAAGTTTCTTCGTATACAATAAGCTTGCTTAATTTAGTTTCAATAAATAAAGCTCTTAAATCTTCGATAGAAGTGTGTAATTCAACACCAACAATTTCGGTGCGAGGTACTAGGCACTCTCTAATTTTAATATCTGGTAGGCTTAATGCATTCTCAAATAAGTCGGTATTTAAATCCTGCTCCGTGTGTTCCACGCTTTGTTGTATAAAATGTGCCAAGTCGACCTTCGAAAAAGCTTCTTTTGATTTAGTTACTTTTACTTGAAATAAATACCTTACAACCCACTGGGCAATAGTCACTAATAATTTTGTTAGCGGACTAAATAAAACATGAAAAAACTGTGCTAACGGAGCAAAACTAGTAATCATAGAAGCCGCTCTGGCTTTGAATATGGCTTTAGGCACTAACTCGCCAATTAGTAAAATTACTAAAGTAGAAACAATGGTATTGCCAATCAATAATGCATAACTTTCAAATGCAAAATGATGCCATATATATTTTTCTAATAAGGCCTCAAACTGAATACCAAAAACTACTAAGGATACATTTAAGCCAATTAAACAAGTGCCAATAAATTCAGTTGGCTTTTCTAAAAAACTTGTGATTATTTTAGAGGAGGCGTCATGATTTTTTTTCTTTAGTTCAAGGCTTAATCGGTTGGCACTCACAAAGCCAATTTCGTAGCCCGAAAAAAAGCCAATTAAAAGTAAGGATATGATGATTGCAAAAAACATCTTGTTTATTTAATTTAAGCTATCACTACCATTCAGGTAAAACAGGTTTTGTATCCACAATATCATCTATTTGTTGCATGATTTCGGGGGTTAACATTTGTGCTGTTTCTAAGGCAGTTAAGTTATCTATTAATTGCTCTTTTTTGGTAGCACCTAAAATGGCGGTAGTAACATTTGGATTTTTAATACACCAAGCAATACTTAAGGAAGCAGTACTTACTTTTAAGGCTTTTGCTAATGCACCAAGCTGCTGCACCTTATTAATTTTATCTTGCATCAACCATCTATCCCTTAACCATTCAAAACCTTCGATATGAAATCTAGAATCCTCAGGAATGCCGTCATTGTATTTCCCAGTTAAAAGACCTGCCGCTAAGGGACTCCAGATGGTAGTACCTAAACCTTGGTTTTTAAATATTTCCAAAAACTCCTTTTCCATTTTATTTCGCTCAAATAAATTGTATTGAGGTTGCTCAACCGATGGGCCAATTAAACGATAAGCGTCTGCTACACGATGTGCTTCCATAATTTCAACACCACTCCATTCGCTAGTGCCCCAATATAATATTTTACCTTGTTGAATTAAGGTATTCATTGTTTGCACTACTTCAACAATGGGTGTTGTTTTGTCGGGACGATGACAAAAATAAATATCTAAATAATCTGTTTGTAATCTTTGTAATGCTTCGTGACAAGCTTCCGTTAAGTGTTTTCTGCTTAACCCAGTTTGATTAGGCTTATTTTCTTTTCCTCTCCATCCAAAATAGGCTTTAGAAGAAAGTACATAGGAAGTTCGGTCCCATTTTTTTTTATTTAAAACCCTTCCCATCATTTTCTCACTCTCGCCAGCAGCGTATACTTCGGCATTATCAAAAAAATTAACACCTGCATCATAAGCAATACCCATAAGCATATCCGATGTGGTATCGTCAATTTGTTTGTGAAAAGTTACCCAGCTTCCAAAGCTTAAAGTGCTTAATTGAAGTCCGGTTTTACCCATTTTTCTGTATTCCATAATTATTTATTAAGGGTTTAATTTACTTGTATCTGAAATAATAGCAAAGCTATTAGGTTGGGGCTTAAATATTTTTATATCCGTTAAATCTTGGTTGGCTTCAAAGCC
The DNA here is from genome assembly GCA_947452905.1 of Bacteroidota bacterium. Taxonomy (GTDB): domain Bacteria; phylum Bacteroidota; class Bacteroidia; order Chitinophagales; family Chitinophagaceae; genus Sediminibacterium. The sequence goes on from CANGEP010000006.1 coordinate 144,847, forward strand.
TAAGCCATAAATTTTTGAAATGGGGTTATGTTGTTTAACAATCACTTCTTTATCGGTATGAAACTTGTTTGTGTTTTGATCCCAATACATTTCCTTGCACCAAAGTGTGTCTCCATGTATATTGTAAACAATTACATTGTCTCTAAGGTAAACTTTATTTTCGGCTTCAATATAATGGGCATAATCGGCAGTCAATTTACTTTCCACTATTGCACTGTCTTTAAAAAAATCTGCTTTTATAGAATTGGGGAATTCAACCATTCTGCCACTATCTATTAAATATTTTTTCATTAATGGACCCATTAATTTAGCAGACATTCTGCCATTGGTACTCATGTAAATAGAAACATCTTTTCCAATATCAATAGCACCGGCACGCGAACCCAATGCCCTTACTTCGTTTACATTGTTTTCACAGGCTACCATAAAAAAGCAGCTACTCAATAAAGTAACTGCTAGAGAAATATTTTTATAGGAAAAATGACTAGTCATATTTTCGTTTATTAAACCAAATATCACTTAAGCTATAGCCAACAGTAAATTGAATATAACTTTCTTGAAATTTATTTACACTGCTACCTCTTTGCCCAAATTGTAGCGCTAAATTAAGCACTGTAAATTGATAATCATAAGAACGATATTTACGAACAGGAAGCCCCATACCTACTGAAAAATTGGATACGTTTAAACCGTTTTGATCGATATTGATATAATCTTTACCAAAATTAAATCCAGCACGATAAGTGACATTTGACCAATAGTTTTCTACATCAAATGGATTTGGACAAAATTGAACACCCAGCCTTGTCATGTATGAATTGGAAAGTTGATCGGCTACGCCATAGAAGCTGTATTTGTCTTTCCAGGATGCTTGATCAAATTGAAGTCCGAGCACCCATTGATCATAAGTACCTTTGTTGCTTGTTTCTTTTTTATGCAAAGCAATTCCAATACTAATGGCTGCAGGTATTTTAATAGATCCAGGAATATTCGTAGTAACTGATGCGGTATCAAGTGCTGTTTCTGTTGATGTTGTAAATGACCCTATAGATCTCACCACATCTTGTTTGGCTGTTAATTTTTGATCTAAGGTATAAGTAGCGCCATAGCTTAGCGAATATTCGGTTTTATCAGTCGATTTTTCGTGAGTGGTGGAAGAAATATTGAATTCACCTTGCGCACCTAATTGTAAAAACAAGCCATTAAAAACGGTATTAGTACTAGCTAATGATTGATAAAAATAGGTAGAGTCTACATTGTATTGAAAGGACTTAATATTTTGAATTTTCTTTTTACCGAAATTAAATCCAGTATTAACACCTACGGAAAAATTCTTCCAACCTTTACCAAATCCTAAAAATGCTTGGTTCATTCCTCCTTGTCCAACATAGTTATTGTATAAACTATCCCCTGACTTTAAAATTTTTAATTCGTTGATGGAGTAATTTACTTGTGTGATTGGACGAAGCCCGAATGCCATCCCAATTTTTTTAACTTTATTGATGGGAATACCAATAGCTAAATAGTTGGGTACAAAATAAGTAGACTGAAATCTTGAAACAGGGTCATTGCTTTTTAAAGTATTGTTGGTTAAATTCATTCCCAAGTCAAAAGTGGTCATGAAAATAGAACTATAAGTAGCGGGGTTATTAAAATTGACGCTTTGTCCAAAACTTCCATTCATGCTAGCCGTATAAGGGGTAGTTAAACCACCCATTGCTTGGCTGGTAGTGTTTTGACTATTCGTAATCTCATTGCCTAGTCCATATCTAGAAAAGGGGGAGTTAATTTGAGCTTTGGCGGATGTAAAAACACTGACCAAGAGGATAAAGGGGGTTAGCCTAATTATTTGTTTCACAGATAGCATAGAGTCCTTTAAATATTAAATTTTGGTCGGCAAATATCCTCTTTTTTAAGTGAGGCGCAAAATAACAAATGTCCCCGCCGGTTAATAGCACGTTAAAGTTGGCATATTTAGCCTCATATGCCGTTATGATGCCGTCAATTTCGGCCGAAATACCCAAAATCACCCCCGATAATAGGTTGGTTTTGGTGTCATAGCCAACAAGTGTAAATTCATTGGAAGGGGTAATTAGGGGTAATAAGGCAGTTTGTTCGTGCATTGCCCTAAACCTCATTTGCATACCGGGAGAAATACTTCCTCCTAAAAATTCATGTTGGTTATTGACAAAATTAAAAGTGATACAAGTACCTAATGAGATTACTAAATTATGTTGGTTGGGGTATAAGTTTACCGCAGCTGCTATGAGTGCTAAACGGTCTGCACCAATGGTTTCGGGCTTTCCAACTGGGGTGGTAAAATTGATTTTAGTAGTTGGTCCAAGTAAGTGAAATTTACTTTTTGCTGCCAATATTGTTTCAATTGCCGGATCATGATGAATGACCGAGGATAGGATCGTTTTGTCAGGGTTCCATTTCGCTAATAATTCAGTTATGGTCTCGGGCTTTGCATTTTCTAGCACTATTTGCTCCTGAAAGCCATTTTCTTTAAAAATGGCCACTTTAAGTCGGGTATTTCCAAAATCAAAACAGAGTGTTGTAGACATATAGTTTCGCTTAACTCAAAATTATACTCTTTGTTGCAAAGTTTAGGTAAAACAATAGGCAAGTTGAAAAAGTTTTCGGTTATTTGAGCTCTAAATAAAGGGCTATGAAGGTTGCAGGATTTACGATTATTAAAAACGCGGTTATCAATGATTTCCCGATCCTAGAGGCCATTCGCTCCATTTTACCTGTAGTGGACGAAATGATTGTCTTAATTGGCGACTCTAGTGATGAAACCGTTGCCTTAATAGAATCCATTGGAGATCCAAAAATTAAAATACATCATTCTGTTTGGGATAAGCAACTTAGAAAAGGCGGTTCGGTTTTGGCGGTGGAAACCGATAAAGCCTTTGCTTTAATTGATGCGTCATTTACTTGGGCTTTTTATATACAGGGAGATGAAGTAGTGCATGAAAAATATCATGCAAGTATTAAAGAAGCTTGTCAACAATATGCGGAGGATCAGGAAGTACAAGGGCTACTTTTTAATTATGCGCATTTTTTCGGCACTTATGATTATGTAGGAGATAGTAGAAAATGGTATGCACATGAAACAAGAATTATTAGAAATAATAAATCCATATCAGCTTATCGAGATGCACAAGGTTTTAGAATCGGAAAAACTAAATTACCAGTAGCCGCTATAGATGCATGTATTTATCATTATGGTTGGGTAAAAAGCCCTGAGCAGATGAAAAAGAAACAAAAGCAAAGTGCTACTTATTGGAACGATGATACCAAGATGCAAGAAATTATTGCGAGCCCTGATTATTATGATTTTACGGGCTTCGATTCATTAGAAAAATTTACTGGCACTCATCCTAATGTAATGCTAGAAAGAATTAAACAAAAAAATTGGGCCATCGATTTAGATATTTCTAAAAAGAATTTTTCTTTTAAAAATAGAGTATTGTATTATTTTGAAAAATGGACGGGTATTCGTCCCTTTGATTTTAGAAATCATAAAATCATAAGACCTTAATGTTATATTCTATCAACGATATTATACAAGCGGTACAAAAAGGAGATTTTCTTTTGTTGGCGAAAACTATTACACATCTCGAAAACAAGGAAGAGGGGAGTGAAGATTTTATCGACAAGTTAAGCTCCCAAAAGACGCCAGTTATTGGAATTACAGGGCCTCCCGGAGCTGGCAAAAGCACATTAATTTCCTCTTTAGTTGGAAAGATGGTGGAGCAAGGAAACAAAGTGGCAGTGGTTTCGGTAGATCCTTCATCTGTAGTGCATAAAGGGGCTTTATTAGGGGATCGTATTAGAATGAGAGAATGGTATTTACATCCCTCTGTTTATATAAGATCCTTAGCCACCAGAGGACATCTAGGCGGGCTAGTATCCTCTATTGAAGCCATTGTTAAATTATTGCAAGTGGTGGGCTTTGATGCAATCATTTTAGAAACAGTAGGTGTGGGCCAGTCAGAAGTGCAAGTGGCCCAGATTGCATTTCCAACTTTGTTAGTGTTAGTGCCAGAAGCAGGGGATGATATTCAAATGATGAAATCAGGTTTATTTGAAGTGGCCAATATTTTTGTTGTAAATAAAACCGACCGACCCGAAGCTCAAAAATTTGTAAATCATTTACGACAAAATTTAGCAGAAAGAGCAGTTGGCATCAACAAAATTTCACTCGTAGAAACAATTGCTAATAATGGAGAAGGTGTTGCCGAATTACTTACAGTGATAAAATCTTATCATGCATCTTAAATTTAAATGGGATAATTTAATTACACATAATTGGATCGCCACTACGATTTGGTTTGGCTTAGTTGCGCTGGCATTATTGAATGCGGTAAATGGGAATGCTTTTAATAATTTTATCATTTTTAAACAGTCATTTTTTCATTTGCAAAATCATACTAATTTATATGCTTTATATGTAAATGAATACTGGGACCATTATTATTATAGCCCAAGCTTTGCTGCATTGATAGCACCCTTTTCATTTTTACCTTCCTTTATGGCGCCTTATGCCTGGGGGTTTTTTGATGCCGGCATTTTATATTATGCGATTAAGCAATTACCTATTGCCCCCAAATATCAAAATTTTATATTATTATTATCCGCCAACGAGATGATGAATGCGGCTTCTAATTTGCAGAGCAATGGTATTATGGCTGCTACCCTTATTTTAGCTTTTGTTTACTTGTTAAAACAAAAAGAAACAAAGGCTTCTGTCTTTATCTTAGTTGGCTTTTTTATTAAGCTATATAGTATTGCAGGACTTGCTTTTTTCTTTTTTAGTAATCATAAAAAACGTTTTATAGTTGGGTTCCTTTTTTGGCTCCTCGTGATTGTACTATTACCCTTAATTTTTACTAGTCCGAATTTTTTAATACAATGTTATCGGGATTGGATGACTGCATTGTCTTTAAAATCAAATTTTGATGTTACTGTTTCGATGCATCAAAATATGGTGGATATAACATTGCAGGGAATGGTAAAACGTATTTTAAATTTACCGACTTTAAGCAAATGGATATTTATTATACCAGGGCTGATTGTTTTTGGTGCACAGTATCTTTTTTATCAATACTTTACGCATCCTATTTACAGACTCTATCTTTTATGTTCGGTATTGCTTTTTATTATTGTTTTTAATACAGGTACAGAATCACCTACATTTATTATTGGGGTACCTGCTATTTGTTTGTGGTATGTGCTACAAGAAAAAACAAAATGGACAGCTACCATTTTTATAGTGTCCATCTTTTTTTCAAGTTTTTCCTACTCAGATATTTTTACTCCCTGGCTAAGAACCCACATTATGATGCCCTATGCTTTAAAAGTACTAGGTTGCTTTATTGTTTGGGTAACCATTGCAGTGCAAATTTTTACCAAGCAGTTTTTGAAATTGACGCTAAAAAATAACTAGCCTTAAAAGTACACTTAGGCTTGTTTCTCGTTTTTCCACCATTTAAAGGCAATATAGCCCATAATGGCAAAAGGCATTGCAGCTAAGTATAAAACCCCTGCATTAAAGCCTTTTCCTGCTTCCTCGCCCATTTGACTAGCGGTTTTGGTACAAATTGAACATTGAGCATATAAGCTCGCTGTTATGACTTGTAATAGTAATATTAGGGAAAAACGTTTCATGGGGTACAAAATTACAATAAAAAAACCCGAACATACAAAGCTGTTCGGGGAATCTTATAATAAGGCTAAACTGGCTTAAGCGCTAGCTTTAGTGGCTTTTTTAGCTTTAGTAGTCTTGTGTGGTCTGCTCTTTCCAAAAGAACCTAAGAATCTTTTTCCTTTTGCTGTTTTTTTATCTCCTCTACCCATGATAATTTGTTTTATTTAGTGATTGGATAGCAAAAATAAAAAAACCCCCTGATAAAAGGGGGTTTTTATTGAAATAAATTTCAAATTACAATTTACCGCTCAATTCTTTACCAGCTTTGAAACGGGCAACTTTTTTAGCTTTGATTTTGATAGTCTCACCTGTTTGTGGGTTACGACCAGTTCTTGCAGCACGCTTAGATACTGAGAAAGTACCAAAACCTACTAAAGTTACTTTATCACCTTTTTTCAAAGATTTAGTAACTGCTTCGATGAAAGCATCTAAAGCTGCGTTAGCTGATGTTTTTGGTAAATCTGCGCTGTCCGCGATGTGTGCGATTAATTCTGCTTTGTTCATAGATGTGTTTTTTATAGTTTTAAACGATAGAACAAATTTATTAGGTTTTATGAA
>CANGEP010000007.1 GCA_947452905.1 Bacteroidota bacterium
GTATGATGGTACAATTAGTGCAACGTCTACACCAACGATTACTGGTTCATTGGCTAGTGGAGATATAGGGACCTATAGTGAAACTTATGACACAAAGACTCAGGGAACAGGTAAGATATTAACGCCTTCTGTTGTATCAATAGTAGATGTAACAAGTAATTTGATGACAGGGAATTATAGTATTACATATGTCAATAACCTCGGAGGTATTATAAATTATAAATTACTAACAGTAACAGCAGAGAACAAATCCAAAAAATATGGAGAGGCGAATCCTACACTCACTTATAACATATCTGGATTTGTAAATAACGAAACTTTAACTACAAGTGGAGTAACAGGTACCGCCAGTACTACAACTAGTGCCACTGTTTCGAGTACTGTTAACACTTATACAATAACTGCAAGTGCAGGAACTTTAAGTGCCACAAACTATAGTTTTAATTTTGTAAATGGAACTCTTACAGTAGATAAATCTGCTTTAACAGTTACTGCAACAGATAAAACTAAAATATATGGTGATGTAAACCCACAATTAACTTATGATATTATTGGGTATGTAAATAATGAAAGTTTAACTACGAGTGGTGTAACTGGAACAGCTAGTGTAACTACAAGTGCTACCTTAACTAGCACTGTAAATAACTATCCAATTACATCAAGCGCTGGAACATTAACTGCAAATAATTATATTTTTAATTTTGTAAACGGAAAATTAACCATCACCCCTAAAGATCTTACCATCTCCGGCATCACCGCAACAAATAAAGTATATGATGGAACCATTGCAGCCACCTTATCGGGTACTGCAAAATATGAAGGTTTAATTACAGATGATGTATTTGCAGTCACGGGCACACCCACAGCTGTTTTTGATAACAAGGACGCAGGAAACAATAAAAGCATAACAGTAAATGGATATACAGCACCTTCCACAAATTACAATATTTCACAACCAGCTTTAACAGCTAATATTACTACAAAAGATATAACCATCTCGGGAATAACCGCAACAAACAAAGTGTATGATGGAACCACTGCAGCCACATTAACAGGCACAGCAAAATATGATGGGATAATAGTGGATGAAGTTTTTTCGGTAACAGGTACACCCACTGCTAAATTCGCCAGCAAAGATGTGGGCACTAATAAAAGCATAACAATAACTGGGTATACTTCACCCTCCAATAATTATTCTTTAACTCAGCCTAAAGTTAATGATGCTGCAATTAGTCCAAAACCATTAAGCATATCAGCTCCTACCATTGCCGATAAAATTTATGATGCAACCAAAACCCCAGGTGTTTTAACCATTGGCAATATTAATGCCAGCGATTTTGTAGGCACTGAAAAATTATCAGTAAATGGAGTAGCAGGTAATTTAACATCTGCTAATGTAGGAACCTATACAACCACTATTACTTATACATTGGGGGATGATATAACAAGTGGTGGTAAGGCAGCAAACTATACTTTAAGCAGTGATATTGCCAATGCAAAAATTACCCCTAAAATAATTACCCCCATAATTACTGTGTTGGATAAACAGTATGATGGATCTGATGCAGCTACAATTACAATTGCTGTTAATAAATTCGCTAGCGATAATTTAATTGCCAATGAAACAAAAGCAGTATTTAGTGATGCGAATGCTGCTTTAGCAAAAACAGTGACAATTACAGGTATTGCATTATCAGGAACTTCGGCATCAAACTATCAATTAAACGCTAGTTCTGCAAGCGTCAATGGTAATATTCTTCCAAGAGTTATTACGGTATCAGCAAAACCAATCACTATAACATTTGGAGATCCTGAACCTAAACTTGATTATGATTACTCCCCCAAACCACTCATTGGAAGCGATCAATTTTCTGGCAATTTAACTAGAGATCCCGGAACAGCTATTGGTACATATAAAATTTCTCAAGGCACATTGAGTTTAAGCACTAATTACGCTATAAAATTTAATGCTAACTTTTTTGAAATCAAAAATATTACTAATCCCGAGTTTTTAGTGCCTAATGCTTTTATACCAAGTAGCATGAATGAATTGGATAATACATTTCGTATTTTCTCCAAAGGATTAAATCCGGATGTACTATCAAGTTTTAGAATCTTTAATAGGTTGGGTAATTTGATTTATACTTTTACTAAAGGCCTTAACGATTCTTGGGATGGACGCATCAATGGAATTGTGCAGGAGGCAGATGTGTATATGTGGGCGGCAAGTTTTGATCACAGCAAGGATCCTACAGGAACTAGTTTAACTTATCCAACCTCAGGTACCTTCCTGCTTTTAAAATAAAATATTTGAAACTTAAATACATCATATTCATTTTTCTCATTGCTGCTTTAAAAGTAGAAGGACAAAATTTTGTCCTTTCTCAGCCTTATACTTCGGCACAGTTTATGAGTCCCGCATCGGTGGGAAATGGAGTGTATGAGCAACGAGTGCAAGCAATTATGCGCAATCAGCTTTTTAATGGCAATAACTTGTTTAGAACCTATGTGGTGGGTTGGGATAAAAGAATCAAGAATAAAAACACAGAAGTGGAGGAGGAGTTGAATCAGAAAGATTATTTAGGAATAGGGGCACAAATAATATCGGATCAGTTAGTGGGTGGTTTATTACAAACCAATTATGTTAGTATAAATACAGCTTATCATATTGCTTTAAGTGCCGAAAATAAATCTAGTTTATCTCTTGGTTTAGGAGGCACATTCTCTCAAACATTCTTGGATGAATCTAAATTAAATCTAGGTAGTCAATTGTATGGCCAACTTAATGGGCTGGGTAGCAGCTTAAGTACCTATACCTTTAAAAAATTCCCCTATACTTTATCGGCAAATACAGGTATTTTGTATATGCGTCACGATAACGAACACTTTTTTCAGTTAAGTGCCAATGCGTTTTTATATTCAGTACCTGATGTTACCGAATCGGTTAATAGTAGCGCTTCCAATATGCGTATTGCGGGTTTTATGAACCTCGAAAATATCATTAATGAATACAGCACTTACTTACTACATGCTTCTTATAATTTTAGATTAAACAACGGCGAAAATGATCGCCAAATATTATTGGGGGCTAGTTTTGGATTTCCTTTGTCATATGACTATGGTACAGTAAAAAGATTATATGTGGGTGGTTATTATAGATACGAAGATGCATTTATACCTACACTTTCATTTATGATGGATAAGTACAATGTGGGCATTAGTTACGATATATATAGTAACAATAAAACAGGAGCCACTATTAAGCAAAATGGTTTTGAGATTTCATTTTCAAAATCTTTTGGCAAGAAAAAAGGAGATTTGCTTAAAACACTATTTGATTAAGGGGATTAAAAATTTATGGCACAGTTTACCCATTCAGGATCAAAGCTTGCCTTATACTTTCTGTAAAAATTAATAGCAGGTTCGTTCCAATCTAATACCTGCCAGTTAATGCCCTTGTAGTTTTTATCTTTTCCTTCCTGTATTAGAGCATCCACTAACATAGAGCCAATTTTATGGCCACGCATATCCTCTGTTACCAATAAATCCTCTAAATAAATTCTTTGTCCTTTCCAAGTGCTATATCGAATATAATATAAAGCCATACCTACTACTATTCCATTTACTTCTGCAACAAAAGCCCACCAAACAGGATTAGGGCCAAAACCACTTTGCTCAAAATGCTCAAGCGTTACGGTAACTTCGTTAGGCGCTTTTTCATAATTAGCTAGCTCCTGTATAAGCTCCATCATTCTTTTGCAATCGGCTTTAACTGCTTTACGGATAGTAATATTCATAACTTATATTTTGGCTAAAGCTTGTGTAAGATCTGATTCAAGGTCTTCGATATTTTCAATACCCACACTCATTCTAATAAGCCCATCGGTAATACCATATTTAATGCGCTCTTCTCTTGGAATTCCATAATGGGTCATGGTTGCAGGATGTGAAACCAATGTATCCACGGTGCCTAGTGACACTGCTCTTGTGCAAACTTCTAGTGCATCAATAAACTTTTTACCAGCATCTATTCCGCCTTTTAATTCAAAACTTAATAGGGGTGCTGGTTTCTTCATTTGCTTTTGAGCTATAGCATAATCGGGATGTGTTGTAAATCCAGTAAAGTTTACATGTTCTATAGCAGGATGATTTTGTAAAAATTGAGCTACACGAACCGTGTTCTCACAATGTCGCTCCATTCTTATCTCCAAAGTTTTCATACCCTGTATTAATAAGTAAGCATCAAAAGCATTGCTATTGCCTCCTAATAATACATGCCATTTCCAAGCTTTTGTATGCATGAATTCTAAATCTTTTCCTAGCATTACGCCATGCAAAGCAGAACCATGTCCGTTTAAAAATTTAGTTGCTGAATGAAAAACAAAATCTGCGCCTAATGCAAAGGGTTGTTGTAAATAAGGAGTGGCCACAGTATTATCTACAGACACTTTTACATTGTGTTTATGTGCAATAGTACAAATAGATTCAATATCTACACATTGTAAAGTGGGGTTCGCTGGTGTTTCTAGATGTATTAATTTAATACTCTTATTTTCGGATAAAGTGGTATCTAGTAAACCTAAATCACGAACATCTATTAAAATTGTTTTAATTCCTGCCTCCGCTAATACTTTTTGCATTAACTCTTGTGAACCACCGTATAAAGAATAATGTGAAAGTAGCGTATCGCCTGCGCTTAGGTTACTAAAAAACAAAGTACTCATAGCCGCCTGACCACTGGCGTGTAATAAAGCTTTTACTTCTAGGTCTTCCCCTTTTTCATTTTTTAATCCATGTGATTCTAATGCTTCAATAGTTACTTGCGCAGCAGTAAAAGTGGGGTTACCCCATCTTGTATAAATTCTTGTTTTATCGTCACTTTTAAAACGTTCCATTCCCTCATCGGTAGAGCCAAAAGTAAAAGTAGAAGTGGCATAAATAGGAGTAGTATGCGAAAAATTATCATTCTCGTGATTAGCAGTATGTAAGGTTACTGTGCTTATGCCTTTAAATTTTTTTTGACTCATTTTGTGTTTTTTTCTTTGTTAAATATAACCATTAATACGCCCACTTCACCCAGGCTGCTCCCCAGGTAAAACCTCCGCCAAAAGCAGCTAATATTAAATTGTCGCCTTTATTAAGTTTGCTTTCCCATTCCCACAAACAAAGTGGAATTGTAGCAGCAGTAGTATTACCATATTTTTGGATATTGATCATCACTTTCTCGGAAGGGATGCCTGCTCTGTTAGCAGTAGCATCAATAATTCTTAAATTGGCTTGGTGAGGTACAAGCCAGGTAATGTCATCTCCTGTTAAATTATGTTTTTCTAATAAATCGGCAGTCACATCGGCCATACCTTTTACGGCAAACTTAAAAACAGGCTGACCATCCTGAAAAGCATAATGCTCTTTTGCCATCACCGACTCAACGCTAGCTGGTTTTAAACTTCCACCAGCTTTAATATGCAAATAATCTCTTCCACTTCCATCGCTTTTTAAAATGGCATCTTGAAAACCATTTTCGTCCTTACTTGGTTCCAATAAAACAGCCCCTGCGCCATCACCAAAAATGATACAAGTTGCACGATCGGTATAATCAATAATCGAACTCATCTTATCAACCCCCACCACGATTATTTTTTTATATCTACCACTCTCAATAAAATTTGCACCTGTAGTAAGGGCAAATAAAAATCCACTACAAGCGGCTCCTAAATCAAAACCAAAAGCATTTTTCGCACCAATTTTGTCGCCAATTATGTTAGCAGTGGCCGGAAAAATCATATCGGGGGTAACGGTGGCACAAATAATACAATCAATATCTAAAGGATCGAGCTTCTTTTTTTGTAAAATCTCCTCAATGGCTTTTACTGCCATATCCGAGCTCGCTTTTCCAGGCTCCTTTAAAATTCGGCGCTCCGAAATTCCAGTGCGGGTTCTAATCCATTCATCGTTGGTATCTACCATCTTTTCGAGGTCAAAATTGGTTAATTTGGTCTCAGGAACATACCCTCCAACGGATGTAATGGCGGCTCTAATTGTTGGCAACATAGCAGTAATTTTAATTTGGCCTACAAATATCTTAAAATTTGGCTAAGAATAGCGCCAAAAGGGTCTTTTTTCGTGCCTTATGCATTATTTTTGAACACATTATGATCGCATTTTTACAAGGCAATTTTATGCAACTAACTCCTGCTAAACTCATTATTGATGTGGGTGGAGTAGGGTATGAAGTAAACATTAGTTTACATACCTATGAAGCAATTTCCAAAAAGGAAAAAGGGATGCTTCACACTTACTTGCACATTACCGAAAATGCACAAGTGCTTTTTGGTTTTCATGAGCTACAAGAAAAGGATTTGTTTTTGCATTTAATTAGTGTTTCAGGGGTGGGCGCAAGCACTGCAAGAATGATGTTGTCTGGTATGCAACCCGAGGAAATTATTCGTGCCATCGTGCAAGGGGAGGCAAGACAATTGGAGCAAATAAAAGGGATTGGAAAAAAATCGGCCGAAAGATTAGTATTGGAATTAAGAGATAAGCTTTCCAAAATTACTTTAACACAAAACCCCACTGGTGGATTTGCTACTGTGGCTAAATCAACGCCTTCACAAGATGCTATTCAAGCATTGGTGTCTTTAGGCATTCAAAAAGCAGTAGCCGAAAAAGCCGTAGATAAAACTTTGCAAGCGCAAGGTTCAGATCTAAACCTAGAGACTTTAATTAAAGCAGCATTAAAAAACTGCTAATTGTAATTTATTTATTGTTTTGAAAAACGGCCAAACCTATTCTATATTTTTTTTACTATTGTTTTTAAACAGTAGTGCTTTGGCACAGACTAAAACGTCTGCCAATGCTAAGGATACCGTTATTAAATCCAAAATTGATTTTTCTAAAAAATACATGGGCAAGGACTCCTTATACTTTCCCATTAAAGATCGTCGTTCCGACTTTTTAACTCAGCCAAGTAATAATCCATTTGACATTCGCGATACCAGTTATTTAAAAAGAAGAATTGAGTATGACCCTAAAACAAAAAATTATTCAGTTACTGAAATGATTGGGGGGAGGCTAGTAAAGCAACCTGCAACATTAAGTTTTGATGAGTTTTGGAAATTAAAAGCGGATAAAGACGAAAAAAATTATTTTTCTCAAAGAGCTAATTCGTTGGGGGTGTTGAATCGAAAAATTAGTCGTCCTAAAACAAAAATTTACAATTCTTATTTTGATCGTTTATTTGGAAAAACAGGTTCCGATTTAAAAGTAGATTTTAAGCCAGTAGGTGAAATAAATATAAAAGCAGGTTATCAGGGACAAAATGTAATGAACCCTACCTTGCCTGAACGTGCCAGAAAAAACGGGGGTTTTGATTTTGATGCCAACACCAATTTTAGTATGAATGCAAGTATTGGTGATAAGTTAAAGTTCCCCATCAATTTTAATACCCTCTCCAACCTTGGTTTTGACAATCAAATAAAGTTAAACTACAAAGGCAAGAAGGATGAAATTATAAAAAGTATCGAGGCTGGGAATATTAATTATGTTTCGAGAAGTACTTTAATACCAAGTACTCAAAATTTATTTGGTATTAAAACCCAATTGCAATTTGGGCGTTTATTTGTTACAGCAGCTATCGCGAATCAAAAGTCACAAAGACAGTCGATGGCATTACAAGGCGGAAGCACCACTCAAAAGTTTCAGAAAAAATTGAGCGATTATGAAGAGAATAGACACTTTTTATTAGCGCAATACTTTAGAAAGCACTACAACGAAGCCATGTCTAAATTGCCTGTGATTACTTCGCAAGCACAAATAAAAAGAATAGAGGTTTGGGTAACCAATCGTAATGGACAAACCACTAATGCACGTGACGTAGTGGGACTAGCCGACTTAGGGGAACAAAAGCCATCCAATAATAGATGGAAACCTACTTCCAATTATGATTACCCCGATAATAATGCCAATGATTTATATGCGACTATTTCGGACAAAGATAAAAACCCAACAGTACGAAATCCATCAGGGGTAGCGCAGGTTTTGGCAAGTGCAGGCTTAAGATCGGCGGAGGATTATGAACGAACTTTTGCTAGAAAATTAACAGATAACGAATACTTTTTTAATCCACAAGTAGGTTTCTTATCCTTAAATATTCCATTACAACCTGATGAGGTTTTGGGAGTTGCTTTTCAGTATACCATGAATGGTAAAGTATATCAGGTGGGTGAGTTTTCCGATAACGTGGCATTGAATCCTAATAATGGAGTTCAAAATATTTTATTCTTAAAATTATTAAAAGCCACAACACAAAGAACCGATTTACCTATTTGGGATTTGATGATGAAAAACGTTTACTCCCTCGATTTGTTTGGCTCTATTCAACAACAAGATTTTCAATTAAACGTTTTGTATGACGCACCCAGCGCTGGTTTAAAAAGATATTTACCTGTCACTGGAAAAGATGCAAGTGGAAAACCTGTGGACGGTAAATCATTACTTAAAATTTTAAATTTAGACCGATTAAATAATCAAAACGATCCGCAGCCCGACGGTATGTTTGACTATGTAGAAGGGTATACGGTTTTATCAAAAATGGGACGTATCGTTTTTCCTTTAATTGAACCCTTTGGTGACGACTTAAAAGCAAATGCATTTGGAGGTATCTCTGAAGAAGTAGCGAGTAAATATGTATTCCCTCAATTGTATCGTAAAATAAAAACCGAGGCGCAAACTTATACTAATCTGGATCGTTTT
This sequence comes from Bacteroidota bacterium, assembly GCA_947452905.1. Lineage (GTDB taxonomy): Bacteria > Bacteroidota > Bacteroidia > Chitinophagales > Chitinophagaceae > Sediminibacterium. The sequence goes on from CANGEP010000007.1 coordinate 8,752, forward strand.
GTAATGGAAGGGCAGGTAAAAGGAAGCGGAGGTGGTTCTGAAATTAGTTTAAATGCTTTTAATGTACCACCTGGATCGGTGAGTGTAAGAGCAGGCGGACAAATACTAAAGGAAGGAGTAGACTATATTGTGGATTATGGTTCGGGTACTGTAAAAATTATAAATCCAGGTATTTTAGGTTCTAATATTCCAGTGAATGTTTCTTACGAAAATAATTTAGGGTTTGGTTTTCAGGAGAGAGGGTTTAGGGCCTTGCGTTTAGATTATATGGCCAGTAAGGATTTAAATATTGGATTCTCCACCGAAAGATTAAGCGAAAGACCTTTTTTTACAAAAACTAATTTTGGTTCTGACCCTATTAAAAACTCCATGTATGGTTTTGATTTTAATTACAAATCGGAACTACCTAGTTTAACCAGATTTTTAAATAAACTACCTTTTTATAAAACAAAGGCTAAGTCTTATATCACGGCTTATGGGGAGGCGGCATTTTTACAACCTGGACATGCGCAACAAATTGGTAAAGGAGGATCGGGTGTGGTATATTTAGATGATTTTGAATCTACAAGAACTGATATCGATTTAAGATTTCCTTATACTTCTTGGACATTAGCTTCTACACCTGTTACAAGACTTAATAAATTCCCAGAAAGTACTTTAACAGATAGCATTGATTATAACAAAAATCGTTCACGCATTTCTTGGTATACAATCGAACCAACTTTACAAGATCGTAATAGTACCAATAATCCTTTAAGCGGAAGCGCTAAAATATTAAGTGACCCCAGAGTAAGACAAGTTTTTACCAACGAGTTGTTTCCTAATAAAACAACCAATATCACCGATGTTCAATTACCTACTTTCGATTTAACATATTATCCAAAAGAGCGTGGCCCTTATAACTACAACTATAAAGATTTAGATCCAGCTACAGGCAAAGTTAGAAATACTACAGACAAATGGGGTGGTATAATGCGTGCCTTAGATCAAACCGATTTTGAATCTATTATTATTGAGTATGTTGAGTTTTGGGTGCAGGATCCTTTTGTGTCTGATAAAGTAGCAGCCACCAAAGGAAAGTTGGTCTTAAACTTAGGAAATGTAAGTGAAGATATTTTAAAAGATGGTCGCCGTTTTTATGAAAACGGAATGCCTACACCTACTATCCCTGCACAAATTGATAGCTCTACATGGGGGAAAGTTCCTATTAATCCTATTCAAGTAACCAATGCATTTAGTAATAATCCCGAGGATAGAAAATTCCAGGATGTGGGCTTAGATGGTTTAAATGATGAGGAAGAAAAAGTTAAAAGAGCAAATGTAATAAATCAAATTTCCAGCCCTGCCATCTTACAACAGTTTAACAAAGATCCTTCTGCCGATAACTATGTTTGGTATAGAGATAGTCAGTATGGTGCTGATGCAGGTATTTTATCGAGATACAAATATTACAATAATCCACAAGGTAACTCTGCTTTAGCGGGCAATGGATTATTTAGTAGTGCTGCTACTTTATTACCCGACAATGAGGATTTAAATAGAGATAATACTTTAAACGAAACAGAGTCCTATTTTGAATACGAAATTCCTTTAGAAAAAGGTAAATTAATTGCAGGCACCACAAAATTCATTACCGATTCTAAAACCGTGAATGCTACACTGTCTGATGGTACAAAGAGTACCGAAAACTGGTACTTGTTCCGCATACCAATTAAATCCTATACCGATTCAGTAGGGGGTATTCGTGATTTTAAATCGATTCGTTTTTTAAGAATGTATATGACCGGTTTTGAAGATTCTGTTACATTGCGTTTTGCTAAATTAAGTTTAGTGCGTAATCAGTGGAGACAATATCAATACGAGATTAACGATAAAAATTCCTATTTACAATTACCTGCTAATTCATCTACGATTGTAAATACATCTTCGGTGAGTATCGAAGAAAACGGAAGTAGGACACCGGTTAATTATATTGTACCTCCAGGTATTGAGCGTGTACAATTGTTAAGTAATAATGGTATTAATTTATTACAAAACGAACAGGCTTTAAGTGTTCAAATTAATGGTTTAAGAAAAGGGGAGTCGCCAAGAGGGGTATTTAAAACAATGAATGTGGATATTCGTAGATACGGGAAATTATCAATGTTTTTACACGCAGAAGATAAAGACCGTATAAATGTTTCTGATGTTGGAACCATGACAGCTGTAATTAGAATTGGTCAAGATTTTCAGAATAACTTTTACGAAATCCGAATTCCACTAACCACAACGCAAGCTGGGGCTAAAGATCCAACGGCTGTATGGCCTCTTGCCAATGAACTTAATTTAAGTTTATCTGAATTGGTAAATCTTAAATTAAAACGTGATGAGTATATTCAAAAAACAGGGAATGCTAGTGTATTTGATTCTGTATTTACTTTATTGCCAAGTAATATTAATCAATCCTATGGGGTTAAAGGACGTCCTAATTTAGGTGAAGTAAAAGGAATTTTAATTGCTATCGAAAACACTTCTAAGCCAATTTTAAATGCAGAATTATGGATTAATGAATTAAGATTATCCGACTTAGATGAAAAAGGTTCTTGGGCTGCCATTGGGCGTATGGATTTAGTGATGGCCGATTTAGGTACGATTGCGGTATCGGCTAATAATCGTTCTGCAGGTTTTGGTAATATTGAACAAAACATGAATACTCGCGCTAAAACTGGGCTTACGCAATTTGATATTGCCGCTAATTTAGATGCAGGTAAATTACTTCCCAAGCAAGCAAGATTATCATTACCTGTTTTTGCAAGTATTAATAAGTCGACGGAATCGCCCATGTTTGATCCATTAGATAAGGATATTACCTACAACGAAAAAGTAAATAGTTTTACCGATAAAGCAAAACGGGATGCATTTATAAATACCGCTGCCGATCAAACAACCATTAAGACACTTAATTTCACCAATGTTAAATTCTTGCCAGGTAAAAAAAGAACATTATTAAGTATTAGTAATTTAGACTTTAGTTATTCTTACTCACAACTCTTACAAACCAGTCCTTTAATTGAGACCAATTCTCTTACTAAACAAAGAGGAGCCATTGGGTATACCTATAATCATAACCCTAAACCTTTTGAACCCTTTAAAAAAGTATTAAAGAATGCCTCTCCATGGTTTAACTTAATTAAAGATTTTAATTTTAATCCTACCCCAAGCTTAATAAGTTTTAGAACAGCGCTAGATAGGCAATACGGAGAATACACACCAAGAGTGATTAGTGCTTATGATGGTACACCCGAAAAAGCTGAAACCACCTATAATAAATACTTTACAATGGCTAGGCTATTTAATCTGAGATGGCCTCTTACAAAATCTTTAAATGTTGATTTTGCTGCCATGATGAATTCTCGTATTGATGAGCCAGATGGGGCATTGGATACACAGGCCAAAAAAGATTCAGTTACACGTATGTTATTAGGTTTTGGAAGAGCTACCTTATATAACCAAAAATTAAACATGCGTTATGATATACCCACCAATAAATTTCCACTTACTGATTGGATTATGTCAAGTTATAATGTATCAACCAACTACAATTGGATTGGTGCAAGTAGATTGGCCGAAGGTTTAGGGAATACTATCGAGAATACTTTGTCGCATCAATTAAACACGCAATTTAATTTCGCTAGTTTTTATAAAAAATCAAGGTTATTAAAAGCAGCCATCGAAGACGCACCAGGGGGCACCAAAAATAATTATACCAATCCATTAGCGAGTAAAATTTTAATGACCAAAGAGGAAGCTTTAGCAGGCAAAGTGGGTAAGGCAAGAGATAGCGCTTACAAAAAATGGAAAGAAGCACGCCGACAAGAACGTATAGCACAAAGAGTATTAAAAGCCAATGAACCAGTAAATGTGCCAAGTTTTGTAAAGCCTATTGCACACTTTATAACTATGTTACAAACGGCTAGTTTGGATTATGCCGAAAATTACAATAGTCGATTGCCAGGTTATAAGAATGGGGTAGAGTTTGCCGATAAAACATTTACGGGATTGTCGCCCGATATTGATTATATGTTTGGCCGACAGCCAGATACTGCATGGTTGGGAAAGCTAAATCGTGAAAAAGCTTTAACTACTAATCAGTATCAAAACTTTAATCTCTTATTTAGGCAAACTTTTGACCAACGAATTTCGGCAAGGGTAATGTTGGAGCCTATCAAGAGTTTAATTATTGATGTGAGTATGACTAAAACATTCTCCAAGGAATATACTGAACTCTATAAGGATACGAATTTTAATTCAGATGGTAATCGCAGAACGCATGCTAATCCATTATCCGCAGGTGGATTTAATATTAGTTATATGGCACTAAATACTTTTTTTAGTGATCATGATCCTAATGTAATATCTGCTCAGTTTAATGCTTTCCAGAAATATCGTACTACTATCTCGCAACGTTTAGGAACAGTGGATCCAACAGACACTAAATCAGGTGGATATGCAGTTGGTTATGGACGTTATGCACAGGATGTTTTAATTCCAGCTTTTATTGCTGCTTATACAGGTCAAGATCCTAAAAAGGTTTCTTTAATCAATAATTCCAATAATAATATTAAGTCTAACCCATTTGCGGGTATGATACCTAAACCCAATTGGAATATTCAATTTAGTGGCTTATCAAAAGTGCCAGCCTTAGCAGAATATTTCTCCAATATCACTTTGTCTAATGGGTATAACGGAAGTTTAAGTATGAATAGTTTTACAAGCTCTTTAAATTTTACTAACGATCCATTTGCTAGAATGAATACCCCAGAATTTAAAGTGAGTGGTAACTACGTGCCCTATTTCTTAGTGCCAAATATTACCATTTCAGAGAGAATGGAACCTTTGATAGGATTTAATATGACTACCAAAACACAATGGTCCTTGCGTTTCGAATATAAAAAGAGTAGAACCTTGGCTTTAAGCTTAATTGATTATCAGTTGAGCGAAAACAACTCAAAGGAATGGATATTTGGAACCAGCTATCGTAAAAAAGGATTGAGATTACCTTTTGTAATTCCAGGTTTAAACAATAACAAGCTTAATAACGATTTAACATTCCGCTTAGATGTGGGTATGAGAGATGTATATAACAGCAATAGTCGTTTAGACCAAACCAATGCGTATGGTACAGGTGGTCAAAAAGAATTAACCTTACAGCCTTCGATTGATTATGTATTAAATACTAAGATCAATCTTAAGTTTTTCTTTGATCAAAGAAGGGCAACTCCTTATATATCCTCTTCGCCTCCCATTATAAATACAAGGGCTGGTGTCAATATTAGAATTGCTTTGTAAAAGCCCATTTAATCATGGTCTTCCAATTTACTTTCTTGCCATACATTAAAATGCCCGTGCGATAAATTTTTCCACTTAACCAAGTGGTAAATAAAAAGCCACCAATTAATAATACCATACTTAAGGCTAGTTCCCAATAACTTACGGCACTTGGAACACCGTAGGCAACTCTGGCCATCATTACCATGGGAGAGCTAAATGGAATAATACTTGCCCAAAAAGCCAATGGGGTATTAGGGTTTTGGGTAACCATATTGGTAATCAGATAAGAAAATATGATGGGCATAGTGATAGGGAACATTAAACTTTGAGCATCCTGCGGATCCTCGTTTACTACACTTCCTACTGCAGCAAATAAAGCCGAATAAAATAAGTAACCTCCTAAAAAATAAAATACAAAACAACTTAAAATTAAGGGCCAGTTAGCAGTTGCAATAGTATGTTGCATATTGTAAATACGCATCGCTGATTCACTTGCTTGTGCCATCCCGGCTGCTCCCATTTGACCATTGCTTTGTTGCAATGTTGTTACCTGATGTTGTATATCGGCTGGCAGCATACTCATTCCCACACTCGTTAAACTGGTAATTAAAATAATCCAAAGGGCAAACTGTGTTAAGCCTACTGCTCCAATACCAATAATTTTACCCAACATTAATTCAAAAGGTTTAACCGAACTAATGATTACCTCTGCAATACGATTTGTTTTTTCTTCCATTACACCACGCATTACCATCGTGCCATAAATAAATAAAGTAATGTAAATTAAAAAGCCACTTGCGTAACCAATACCCATAGCTAGTCCTGCATTACTTTCTTTAGAGGCCGAACCCTTATCTTCATAGGCTTTTAGTGCTGCAAATTGAGAGGCTTTATGAATAGAATCTAACACATTTTGTTGTATACCCGCATCCTGTAGCATTTGATCTTCAAGAGCACTATTTATTTTTTCGCTAATGCTATTTTGCAACATTAATCCCATCGATTTTTTTGATCTTAAAATATAATCAGCTTTAGTATTATTCTCAAATTTGGGAAGTATAAGAATATCGGTATACCCTTTGCTACTGTAATTAGTAGTGTCAATATTTTCTGGAAACTCAAAACTTATTTGTTGGGTATTTTTTAAAGAAGTTTTAATATAACCATTGGGATCTATGACAGCAATTTTTCTATTTTCAGTTCCTCTGGTTGATAAATAAGCACTACCAAATATGAGGCCTATAATTAACAAAGGCATTAAGAAAGTAACTAGTAAGAAGCGTTTATTTTTTACGCGGGTCGAATATTCTCTTTGTATAATGATCCAAATCTTGTGCATATAGTTAGTTTATAAATTAAATGTTTTGAAAGGCGCGGGCTGTAGCATGAGTATCTTCTACCAGCTTAATAAAAATGTCGTTTAAAGAGGGGAGAAGCTCGTTGTAAGAAACAATTGAATTGTTTTGAGCTATTACTTGTTGGATTACATCATTAGAGCTAAATCCTTCGTTTATTTTTACCAATATTTTTTTGCCTTCATGTCGAACAACAGAAAAAGCAGGATTATTGCTAATGTCAGCTGCTTCCTGGGTTTCAACAGTAAAAATGTTTTCTTTGAATTGTTGTTTAATTTCGGACACAGTACCATCTATTATTTTCTTGCCCAAGTTTACGAGTACAATATGATCACAAATCTCTTCCACTTGCTCCATTCGGTGGGTACTAAAAATAATGGTAGCCCCTTTTTTAGCTAAACCATATATTTCATCTTTGATTAAATTAGCATTTAAAGGATCCAAGCCGCTAAAGGGCTCATCTAGTATTATAAGTTTAGGTTCATGTAATACAGTTACTACAAACTGAAGCTTTTGGCTCATCCCTTTACTTAAATCTTCTACTTTTTTATTCCACCAGCTTTCCATTTCTAGTTTTCTAAACCAATATTTAATTTTCTCTGTGGCTTCGGACTTTGATAATCCTTTTAACTGAGCCAGGTATAGGGCTTGTTCTCCAATCTTCATTTTCTTATACATGCCTCTCTCCTCGGGCATATAGCCAATCTTTTGAATATCATTAATAGGATCAAAAGCTTTACCATCTAAAGTGATCTGTCCTTCGTCTGGGTAAAAAATACCAGTAATCATTCTTAATAGAGTGGTTTTACCTGCACCATTGGGACCTAGTAAACCAAAAATGCTACCAGCTTGTATGTCAAAACTAATATCATCAACTGCTTTTTGGGTAGCGTAATATTTTTTTAGATGTTGTAAACTTAATAGAGGATCCATAAACGTTTAAATTATAATTCAAATGTAATCGTAAAATTAGATAACCAAGGCCTCAATTTAAGGAACGGTTAAATTATAGGAGCTGCGTTTTTAAAAAAGGATAATAGGCTATATTCGTACAAACCATTAGTATATGAGCGCAAGAAAATTTGCTTTTCACTTAGTCCTTTTAATTACTATTGTTGGCCTAAGTAGCTGGGGATTTTTGGTACATCGAACCATTAATCAAACTGCTGTTTATAATTTACCAGCTCCTTTACAAGGTTTTTTTCATGAGCACATGAAATATTTAGTAGAGAATGCGCCTAGACCAGATTTGCGTCGAAACAGCGATAAAACAGAAGATACCAAGCACTTTATAAATGTAGAGGCATTTGGCAGCAATGCAATTAATGAAATGCCTTATGATTGGACTTTGGCAGTAAAGAAATACTCAGAAGATACCCTTAAAAAGTATGGCTGGGGTCCTTACAATGCTATCCAACAATTGGAGCATTTAACCCAAGCTTTTAAGTCTCAAAACAAGGATAGTATCTTGTTTTATGCAGCCGATTTGGGTCATTATATTGGGGATTTACATGTGCCGTTACATACCACCCTTAACTACGATGGGCAGCTTACCGGACAAAAGGGATTGCATAGTTTGTGGGAGTCATTTATACCAGATCTAAGAATTGATCAGTACCAATTATATAGTCAGCATAAAGCCATATATATAAAGAATCCTTCCGAAGCCCTTTGGAAGGATGTCCGATTTGCCTATAATCTGGTGCCCCAATTATTGCAAAAAGAGAAAGAAGTTACGGCAAAGTTTACAGCAGATACTAAGTATAAAACTCAAATGCGATATGGCAAAGAGACTAAAGTATACACCAAAGAATTTGCCGAAGCCTATGCCACAGAGCTAGGCCCTACCATAAATACACAGCTTATTTCAGCCGCCAATATGATAACCGATTTTTGGTATACTGCTTGGGTAAATGCAGGTAAACCCAATTTGGAAGCTTCAAGAAGCATGTCAGAGGAGTTGGAAAAAGAATTAAAAGCTTATAGGTCTAATGAATTGATAAAGAACGATTTATTGTTTTCAAAGAAAACTAAATCATTAGATTAAATCAGCGCTAATAAAAAGGGTAATTTATTGAACCGCTTTTAGTTGTTCTGCGATGGCCTGTGCTAATTTTTGACCATCCATGGCCGCACTAACAATTCCTCCGGCATAGCCTGCACCCTCCCCACAAGGGTAGAGATTTGTAATCTGAGGATGTTGTAAAGTTTCCGAATCTCTAGGGATACGCACAGGTGAAGAAGTTCTACTTTCGGTAGCCACCACAATAGCCTCATTGGTATAATACCCCCTCATTTTTTTACCAAAACTTTTAAAGCCTTCTTGCAAAGTATGGCGAACAAATTCGGGTAATACTTCTTTTAAATCGGCCGATGCAAGGCCTGGTAAATAGCTTGAATCTGGTAAATCAGCCGAGATTTTATGGGTACAAAAATCCACCAATCTTGTGGCGGGTGCTACTTGTTTGCCACCTCCATTTATGAACGCATTATTTTCTACAAGTTGTTGAAATTCAAGTAATAATAAAGGATTATTTGTATTTAAATTTGAATTTAATTTTGATAAGAAATTGGAAGCTGTGGGTAGGTCAATCTGCACAACCATACCACTATTAGCATAGGCATTATCTCTTTTACTGGGGCTCCATCCATTCACTACAATCTCACCTGGGGCGGTTGCTGCAGGGGCAATAATTCCACCTGGGCACATACAAAAACTAAACACACCTCGCTCACTTACTTGCTCTACCAAGCTATAAGCTGCGGGGGGTAAAAAGGGGCCTCTTTGCACACAATGATATTGGATGCTGTCAATCACGGGTTGGGGGTGTTCGACCCTCACGCCAAGGGCAAAAGGTTTGGCCTCAATCAAAATTTCTTTTTGATAAAGGAGCTTAAAGATATCTCGAGCAGAATGTCCAGTGGCTAAAAGAACAGCCTCGCATTTATATCGATCGCCATCGGAGGTGATTAGTTCTTTAATATTGTTATTTAAGAGGGTAAAGTCGACCAATTTTTTCTCAAACAATACCTTTCCACCTGAAGCTTCAATTTGTTCCCTCATGGCAGTTATGATATGAGGTAATTTATTGGTGCCAATATGTGGGTGTGCTTCGTATAGGATTCTCTCCTCTGCCCCAAACTGATAAAACAGTCTTAGTATTTTATCGATACTTCCTCTCTTATTGGAGCGTGTATATAATTTTCCATCACTATAAGTGCCAGCACCGCCTTCCCCAAAACAATAATTACTCTCTGGGTTTACTATACCTTCCTTGTTTAGTTTTGCTAAATCTCTGCGGCGAGCCCTCACATCTTTCCCTCTTTCTAGTATAATTGGTTTTATGCCTAATTGAATACATTCTAAGGCAGCAAAAAGACCGGCTGGTCCTGCGCCTATAATGACGAGCTCTTTGGCATTTTTTGGTAAGCTTGGGAAAAGGAGGGGGTCAATAAAACGAGGGCTTGGAGATTCGTTCACAAATGCCTCAAGTGTTAGATTAATCCATACCTGTTGCCTGCTCCTGGCATCGATTGATTGCTTGAGAATTTTATAGCCAGTAATGTTAGCTTTTTCTATCGCTAAGCTCTTAGCAACTGTTTCAAGAACTAATGAATTGTTGGCAGCCTCTTCGGGCTTTAGTCGAACTTGTATTGTCTTTTGCATGGGTTAGGTTTTTATCCTAAAAAAATGCGTAGTATTTGCTATGATTTAGAAAGGAAGATCGTCGTTGGATTCTCCTGGAGGCATATCAAAATAAGCTGATTCGCTAGGAGCTGAATCGCCACCTAATGATACAGCTTCCATACGCCAAGCATCTAAGTTAGTGATGTAGTTGTCTTTACCATCTTTATTCCATTTCGAACCTTTGATATTAAACAATACTTTTACTGTATCACCTAGGTTAAAACGATCAGGTATGGCAGTTCTGTCCTGTACACATTGAAACTTTACATAGTTGGTAATAATCTTACCATTGATGTCATCAGATTTTTCAATCACAAACTCCCTTGTTTTAAAGGTTTCTTTACGTTGAACAGTATCGTATTTGGCAATTAATTTACCGGTTAATTCGTAGCTCATAGTGTAATTTAAGTGTATAAAGGTACTATTTAATCAACATATAGATGTGAGTTTCATAGAGAAGCAAATAAGGGTTAGTTTTTGCCTGAAAAAATCTTTTAAAAAATAGTGGATAAACTTACTTTTTGTTACTAATTTGGCTATCTTGAACGCCTGATTACTTGAGTACAGCGTAGCTAAAACGAGTGTTTCTTAGACATGTAAAAAAAAGCAAATAAAAAAGTTTTTTTTTCAACAATTCTTTTGAATATTCGCATTCTGGTTAACATTTCGGTAATCAGCGAAAAAGTAGAATTATCTTATTTCATTTATAAAGGGTTAGTTAAGTATCATGGCGAAGAGCGCAGAATTAGTTTGGAGTAACTGTTTAAAAATCATTAAAGATATTGTCGAATGGCAACACTTTAAAACTTGGTTTGAGCCTATTCAGCCAGTGGATTTAAAAGAGCAGGTATTAATGATTCAGGTGCCAAGCCAGTTTTTTTACGAATACATCGAAGAGCATTACGTAAACTTATTAGCCAAAACTTTAAAGCGTGAATTAGGAAAAGAGGCTAGATTAGAATACCGTATCATGGTGGATAGCGGTAATAATAAAAAAGGTTCGATGGACGTGCCTGCAAGTGGCATGAAAACATACAATAACAATGAGATGAATTTCCCATTGGTAATTGATAATCCGGTTAAGAATCCATTTGTGATTCCTGGATTAAAGAAAATGCAAATTGATCCACAGTTAAATCATAACTATACTTTTGATTCTTTTATCGAAGGTGATTGCAATAGAGTAGCTCGTCGTGCTGGTAAAACTGTTGCTGAAAAGCCAGGGGCTAATTCTTTTAATCCATTGGTTATATATGGTGGGGTAGGTTTAGGAAAAACACATTTAGCCCAAGCAATTGGAAATGACGTTAAGCGTATTCATCCTAATAAGGTGGTTTTATATGTGAGTTCCGAAAAATTCATTAATCAATTCCAAGATCATAGTCGTAATAATGCGATTAACGATTTTATACATTTTTATCAATTGATTGATGTATTAATTATTGACGATGTTCAGTTTTTTAATAGAGCCGAAAAATCTCAGGATGCCTTTTTTGCCATCTTCAACCACTTACATCAAAGTGGTAAGCAATTGGTATTAACCTCTGATAAAGCGCCAAAGGATTTAGAAGGTTTGCAAGAAAGATTATTATCTCGTTTTAGATGGGGTTTGAGTGCCGACATTCAAGTACCAGATTATGAAACAAGAATAGAAATTTTAGAGAAGAAGATGAAGGCAGATGGACTAGAAATGCCTAAAGAAGTGGTAAAGTATGTAGCTTATAATATCAATACGAATGTTAGAGAGTTGGAAGGTGCTTTAATATCATTATTGGCTCAATCTTCTTTGAATAAAAAAGAAATTGATGTTGAGTTAGCAAAGAAGGTTTTACGCAATTTTGTGAAAACAAGTAGCAAAGAAATTACCATTGATGCTATCCAGAAAATGGTTTGCGAATTCTTCGAAGTTCCTTATGATAAGTTATTACAAAAAACACGTAAACGTGAGATTGTTCAAGCGCGTCAGATTACGATGTATTTGGCGAAAGCATTTACTAAGAATTCATTAAAAACTATTGGAGAACATTTTGGTGGTCGTGATCATACTACAGTGATTCATTCTTGTCAAACAGTGAAAGATTTAATGGATACAGATAGTATGTTTAGAGAGAATGTTATGGAATTAACCCAAAAGGTACAGTTAGCTGCAATGTAATTACAGCGCTATTAAAAATAGTAAGTCCGGAATGAACTTTATTTATAGTTTATTCCGGACTTTTTTTAGGAATTTCACGCACTTGTGCTTATTTTTGCACCCCTCGAAAGAGGTTTCGGAGGAGAGGTGGATGAGTGGCTGAAATCAGTAGTTTGCTAAACTGCCGTACGGGTTAAACTGTACCAAGGGTTCGAATCCCTTCCTCTCCGCACATTATTTAGTTCTTTTGTACCTAAAACCGGTTTAAAAATACTTATAACGAAAGTTGTAATGGAACGGGAAGTAGCGCAGGCCGGTAGCGCACTTGGTTTGGGACCAAGGGGTCGCAGGTTCGAATCCTGTCTTCCCGACACATACCCTCATATGACGCTGATTATCAGTTAGTTGTGTGAGGGTTTTTTTATTCCCTACCTCATCAGAATCTACTGAAAGTAATGAGCTGAAATGAAATGGAACTAACGCTGATACTTTACTGTTTTTTCATCTCCAGTCATATCTCCATCTGCTCTTATTTGAATTTGCAAATTGCATATCCATTCATGACATTTGTTTTTATAGAGATGCTCATTGACTTCGTTAAAAAGTTTTACTACTTGATCATAGGGTCCTTCTAATTCAGTAGCGAAAGGCCTCACCTCATATTTTAATTGAGAGGCCTCAATAACTGTAATGGCTTCATCAACCCATTCATAAGGATGTTTGTCTTGGGCTAAAGGTAAAATTTGAAGAGTAGCATTTACAAGGTATGTATGCATATAGTAATAATAACAGTGCTACTGTATTAGTTGAATAAATTAAAGCTAGCGTAAGTTAAAATTAGCTAAACTTAATTTCTATTCAAATTCTAGTTCATTTACAAAGGTTTCCCACTCTGTCATTGTTGAAAATTTATATTATTATTTAAGGTTACATAATAAATAACATTAATAAGTTTAAATTGTTTAATATTATATTAAAATAGTTAAACAAAAAATATTAAGTTATTGAAAATCAAACACTTAAAATTCAATAAATTTTCAAAAACAGTTATTTTATACTTGCTAAATCGATCACAAAGCGGTATTTAACATCCCCTTTAAGCATGCGCTCGTAGGCAGCATTTATATCTTGCATATTGATTAGTTCTATATCAGATACAATATTATGTGCAGCGCAATAGTCTAACATTTCTTGTGTCTCTTTAATACCTCCAATGCATGAGCCAATAATACTTCTGCGATTGGTTATTAAACTAAAGGGAGATACTTTAGGAGTTTCCATTGGTAATCCTACCACTAATAATTTTCCGTTGGTATCTAGTAAATCTAAGTATGCTGAGTAATCGTGATTGGCAGAAATGGCATCAACAATAACATCAAAACCACTCTTTAATTTTTCCATGGTCTCTTTATCGGTAGACAAAGCAAATTTGGCACCTAAAGCTTCAGCATCTTTTTGTTTATGAGCAGAAGTACTTAAAACGGTTACTTCGGCACCAAAAGACACTGCAAATTTTACTGCCATATGTCCAAGACCCCCTAATCCCATCACAGCCACTTTCATGCCCTTTGTAACACCTGCGTATCTAAGAGGAGAGTAGGTAGTGATACCTGCGCATAATAAAGGGGCTACTGCTTTTAAATCCAAGCTATCTGCAATACTTAATACATATCTTTCATTTACTACTATCTGTGTAGAATATCCACCTTGTGTAATGCCCGAGCCATCTCTTTCTTGTGCATTATAAGTACCCGTCATGCCCTCTGCACAGTATTGTTCTAAATCACGATTACAATTACGACATACTCTACAACTATCTACCATTACACCCACACCCACTGTTTGTCCCACTTTAAATTTTGAAACCGCAGATCCTATGGATACTACTTTACCTACAATTTCATGTCCTGGTACCATGGGATATTGAGAGCCACCCCATTCGTTTCTGGCTTGGTGTAAATCACTATGACAAACACCACAAAATAAAATTTCGATATGAACATCGTCCTCTTTAACTGCTCTTCTATTAAAACTAAATGGAGCTAAAGGAGTCGTATTTGTAAAAGCTGCGTAGGCGTTGGTAGCAATCATAATGATAAATTTTGAAATGCTAAGTTAGTTCATTTTCTATTTCTTTAAATGTGTAATCGCCCATTTAAGTAAACTATTATTATCATTGGGTAGTGCTAACTTTTTTATAATATTATAACGGTGGTTACGAACTGTTTTTTCAGCGATATAAAGTTCCTCCGCTATTTCTTTACTCTTTTTTTGTTTAGCAATTAAGTCTAATATCTTATACTCTGTTGAACTTAAATTATTCATAGGAGCGTTTTTTGTGTACTTTTCTTGAATATGCAAAAAAGCCATATTCACGGTAACCTTTATTTGCTCTTCACTCCAAGGTTTTACGATATAATTAAAAGGATGTGTTTCATTAGCCCCTTCGATAATTTTTTGTTCACTAAATGCTGTTACATAAATAACTTCGATGATTGGGTTTATGCCATTAGCTTCTTTGGCAAAATCAATGCCATTTAATCCATTGCCAAGGTTTACATCACAGATAATTAATTGAGGCTTTTGTTTTTTTAATTGTGAAATAGCCGTTTCGTAATTGTTAGCTACATAAGTAATATATCCTGCATTATCCAATAGCTCCTTTAAATCAAGTGCTACTATAATTTCATCCTCTAGTATTAATATTTTTTTATCCATGGCTAAATTTTAAATTCAATATTATGTGACACACCGTTTGTGGTTTGTAAGTGATACTCTGCTTTTAACTGATCACACATTACTCTTATAAGTTTCATGCCTAAACTATTTTTATTATCAGCATGATTCTCAAAGCCAGGTCCATCATCTCTTATTTGCAAACTAAATAGAGTTGGACTATTTTTTATTTGAATACTAATGAGGCCTTCAGTTCGGTTTTTAAAAGCATATTTGAAACTATTGGAGATAGCTTCATTTAAAATTAACCCAACAGATATAGCTTTTTCGGTAACAAGAAGTATGGGTTTATTCATTGATAAATTAATATCAATATTCTTTTTATCTTTTATATATAAATTTTGTAAATGTTGAACAATTGAATTCACATATAAATTCATGTCTGCGTTTTCGAAATTACCAGTAAGGTATAAGTTTTGATGAACGAGTGACATGGTATGAATTCTGTTCTGAACAGAACTTAAAATCGCTTTAGTTTCCTCATTATCATTCCTTCTTTTTTGAAGATTGAGTAAGCTATAAATAACTTGTAAATTATTTTTGACGCGGTGGTGTAGTTCCTTTAATAAAAGTTCGTTTCTTTTATTTTGTGCATTAATCTTTTCGCTAATTTCTAATAACTGCAAGTTTTGTTCTTCTATTTTATGCTGGTCTTTGTTCTTTTGTCTATTATTAAAATAAAGTTTAAGACCTAGCATCAAAAAGCAGAGTAGGCTAAAAGTTAAACAAATACATAAAACTATAAGAGTGGCTCTATTCATATATACATATAGACATCATTAAATGTATGGTTTAATTTGTATATATATGAAAAATGAGGCCTAAGCCTCACTAAGATTCAACTTGAAGAGTTGATCTATTTTTTTAGCACTGATTGAAATACCTTGAATTTCCCATCAATGGATTTCTCATCATAGGATAAACCCAGAATATGAGCTATTAAAGGATATACATTCACATTTTCAAAAGCATCCATCACAACTCCTTTTTTAAAGGCCGGCCCCCAGGCAATAAAAGTAGCTCTCATATCAGGATGATGATTGTCAAAGCCATGTTTGCCTGGTGTCACTTTACGTTTAGAAAAGTTAAAAACTCTAGGTAAATGTGGAACTGCAATTAAATTTCCTGCTAAATTAAATCGATCGTCTGCTTTTTTATAATGCCAGTAATCGGGAGTCTCGTCTAAAGTGTATACACTAAAGGAGGTATCTTTTTTTAGTTCATTATAAGTACTTTGAATTTTAGATTTATCTTTTGCGTATAAGTGAATTAGAGCATCCCCCCAGGGAACTTTAAAAGCATTAGTGTCGATAGCTGCAGGGAAAGGAATTGAGTTTTCGGTATCCACTTTTGTCATACCATGATCCGAAACTACTATGTAATTAATGGGTAAATTCAGCGGCGCTAACATTGCTTGTAAAGCATTTATACTACTGTCCACCATTTGTGTTTTCTTGTAAACTCTATCACCATTAGGCCCTTGGTCATGGGCTTCATGATCAACTTCTGAAAAATAAAAAGTAATTAAATGTGGCCTTATTTCTTCTGGAAGGCTGAGCCAATTTTTTACTGTTTGTAAACGAGAAGGTGTAGGAATTTTTTCATTGTACTTATAATAGTAGGTTGGTCTTGTATCTTGTATAGCAGCTTCAGAGCCCACCCAATAAAAACTAGCAGAAATCATTTTTTGTTTTTCAGCTAATACCCATAAAGGAGTACCGCCATACCATTTACCATCTGTAACCATTTTACTATTTCCCATAGTATAGGTTTCATTTGTTTGCTGATTGTAAATAGTGTTATCTAACAATCCATGATGAGAGGGATAAAGCCCTGTTACTAATGAATAATGATTGGGAAATGTTAAGCTTGGAAAGGAAGGTATCATATAGGGTGCTGATACGCCATTCTTTTTTGCAGATTGTAAAAATTTTGCTTGATGTAAATCGGCAAAATCGTTTCTAAAACCATCAATAGAAATAAAAATTACATAGGGCTTTTTTTGTTGCGCTTTATCGTTTACTCTTCCTGTCTCTATTTTCTGTGTAGTGTCTTGCCCTAGGACAAAACTAAAAATGAACAAGGTAAATACTAAGGTCTTAATTTTTGCTAACATGTTTTTTTAATTTACTTATATATATACTCGAATACACTGATAGGAGGGCTACGATAATTCCACCAGCAACATCCATAGGGAAATGTTGCGCCAAATACACTCTCGAATAACCACAAAGTATTGCATAAAGGGCACCTGCAAAAAGTACTTTTTTCTGAGGATAAAAATAAAGTGTAAGAAGATATAAGGTAAAGGCGGTGGCAGAATGACCAGAAGGAAAAGAGCCTGTTAAATGAATATCAATTCCGGATACAGTATGAATGGCTGGTGGGGGTATGCCAGCTCCCATGGGTCTTGAGGCATTCGGCCAAATCAAATATTTAGGGATTTGAGTTAATAAGGTTGAAATTAAAAAGCTATATAAAATAATGCTTGCTTCTCTTTTATACCAACCAAATAAAATAACAAAATAAGGAATCCAAATCCAACCTTCTGCAAGGTTAGTAAAAGTAGAAAATACAAGATCGCCTGTTTTACCCAAATCGGTATTAAACCATAAAAAAACTGTCTCTCTTCCCAATAATGCTGACATCAAAAAAAGTATAATACTCAGTAGCAAAGTGCCAATTGAAGCAAAATGTAAGTATTTGGGTAGAGTCGAAAACATGGGTAGCTTATTTTCAGAAAAGCACTCAAAAATAGGGAATGTTTATAGCTTAAAGTAAACAAATTATATAAAAGGTTGTTATAACTTTACCACCTATCATGAATCCATACAAAGAGCAAATAAAAGTTGTTGGCGCTAGAGAACATAATCTCAAGAATTTTGACATTGCTATTCCCAAAAATAAGCTTGTAGTTTTTACTGGAGTAAGCGGAAGCGGAAAATCCTCCCTTGCTTTTGATACCCTATACAATGAAGGGCAACGCAGATATATGGAAAGTTTTAGTGCCTATGCGCGTCAATTTATGGGGGAAATGGAAAGGCCAGATGTGGATCAAATAACAGGTTTATCGCCCGTCATTGCCATTGAGCAAAAAACAACCAATCGAAATCCTCGTTCTACTGTAGGTACGGTTACCGAATTATATGATTTTTTAAGACTCCTGTTTGCACGTGTAGGCAAAGCCTATAGTTATGAAACAGGTAAACCCATGGTTAAATTTTCTGAAGCTGAAATTGTACAAAATATAAGTAAGCAATTTGCTGGGAAAAAAATAAACCTTTTAGCACCAGTGGTGAGAGGTAGAAAAGGGCATTACCGAGAACTATTTGAAGAAATACGCAAAAAAGGTTTTGTAAGGGCTAGAGTCGATGGCGAATTAATAGAACTAAAACCCAAATTACAAGTAGACAGGTATAAAATTCATGACATTGAAATTGTAGTAGACAGATTGCCTGTGAACGATGACATGAAAACTAGACTAGCTGACAGTGTTGCACAATGTTTAAAAATGGGTAACGATTTACTCTTTGTTTTGGAAGAAGGCAAATCAAAAGTGGTACAATACTCCAAGCAACTTATGTGTGAGGATACTGGCATAAGTTATGAAGAACCTTCACCAAATAGCTTTTCCTTTAATTCGCCTTATGGGGCATGTCCAATTTGCAAAGGACTCGGAAATGTATATGCCATAGATTTAAGTTTATTAATGCCTGATACTGCTTTAAGTATTAACGAAGGCGCCATACATCCTTTGGGAGAAGCAAGAGAAGCTAGTGTATTTACACAAATTAAACAGTTTGCCAGAAAGCATAAAATTAGTTTAGATAAGCCTTTGAAAGATTTATCTGAAGCGCAACTAAATTTAGTTTTATACGGAGATCAAAATATTTCAAGTACTTTATCATTAGATCTAGATGACGAAAACATACCTGATACCTATACGGGAAGTTATGAGGGTATTGTGCCAATGATGAAAAGATGGTTCACTTCTTCTCAAAGTACCGATCATTTAAAGTCTTGGGTGGAAACTTATATGGAGCTTCATAATTGTAGCGCATGTAATGGGGCTAAATTAAAAAAGGAGAGCTTATGGTTTAAAGTGAATGAGTGTAATATCGCTACTTTAAATGACATGCACTTAGACGATTTGCAAAAATGGTTTTTATCACTCCCCAAAAAATTAGACAAAAAAGACACGCTCATTGCTGCTGGCATTTTAAAAGAAATTGACGATCGAATTTCATTTTTAATGAATGTAGGATTGTCCTATTTGTCTTTAAGTCGCCCCTCTAAATCATTGAGTGGAGGAGAGTCACAGCGTATTCGATTGGCTACACAAATTGGATCTCAATTACAAGGAATCACTTATATTTTAGATGAGCCTTCGATAGGTTTACATCAAAGAGACAATCAAAGATTAATTACTGCCCTTAAACAATTAAGAGATATAGGCAATACTGTTTTAGTGGTCGAACATGATAAAGATATAATGATGGCCTCCGACTATATTGTGGATATTGGCCCAAAAGCTGGTATACATGGAGGACATATTGTGGCGCAGGGGACACCTAAAGAAATATTGCAATTAAAATCTGACACTGCCCTTTATTTAGCGGGTAAAAAAATGATTGAAATTCCTAAGGATAGACGAAAAGGCAATGGTAAAACAATAACTATAAAAGGAGCCACCGGAAACACTTTACAAAAAGTAAATTGTGACTTTCCATTAGGTAGTTTTATTGTAGTGAGCGGAGTGAGTGGTAGTGGTAAGTCTACGCTCATAAACGAAACCTTGTATCCTATTTTATCACAATATTGTTATCAAAGTAAAACTAAGCCTATGCCTTTTACAAAGGTTTCTGGTTTAGAACATATTGATAAAGTAATCGAGATTGATCAATCGCCTATTGGAAGAACACCTCGAAGTAATCCGGCTACTTACTGTGGATTTTTTACCGATATCAGAACTTTATTTGCTGCTGTGCCTGAAGCAAAAATCAGAGGATATCAAGCCGGTCGTTTTTCATTTAATGTAAAAGGTGGTAGATGTGAAATGTGTGAGGGTGGAGGTATGAGAGTGATTGAAATGAATTTTTTACCAGACGTATATGTTCACTGTGAAAAATGTGGAGGTAAAAGATATAATAGAGAAACACTAGAAATTAGATACAAAGGAAAGTCGATTAGTGATGTTTTAAATATGACAGTAGAGGAAGCTTGTGAATTTTTCCAAGCAGTTCCGTTTATTTATAGAAAAGTAAAAGTGTTACAAGATGTTGGCTTGGGTTATATTACACTTGGGCAATCAGCTGTTACCTTAAGTGGAGGTGAAGCACAGCGTGTTAAACTAGCGACTGAATTAGGAAAAAAAGATACGGGTAAAACATTTTATATTTTAGATGAGCCCACTACAGGATTGCATTTTCAAGATATTCAATTATTAATTGGGGTACTCAATCGATTGGTAGATAGAGGCAATACTGTTTTAGTAATAGAACATAATATGGATGTAATAAAAGTGGCCGACCATATCATCGATTTAGGTCCAGAAGGAGGGTCGGGTGGAGGTATAATACAATTTACGGGTACACCGGAAGAGATGATAAAAAAATCAAAAACACATACTGCTCAATACTTGGCCATAGAGATGAAGTAGTATCTATTTTCGAATCATTGGGATATGCTCAATCTCGTCTTCATAATACATTTCGCCAGCTTGCTCAAATCCTTGTTCGTTGTAAAACTTTTTTAAGTAAAGTTGAGCGCCAATTTTAATAGGCCCCTTGCCAAATAACCTTTCACATTCGCTAATGGAATACTGCATCAAGTCTTTACCTATGCCTAATCCTCTATGTTTGGGAGAGCCCACAACTCGTCCAATACTTTGATACCCTTCATACATTTGCCCAGCATAAAATAAACGAGTGGTGGCAACAAGCACATTGTCAAGCCAACCCATAGTATGATAGGCTTTTTGGTCATTATTGTCCATGTCTAAAAAAACACAGTTTTGTTCTACCACAAATACTTCGCTTCTTAGCCTTAAGATTTCATATAATTCATTGGCACTTAAGTCTTCAAATTTTTTGGTTACCCAGTTTATTGTATTCATTTTAATATCCATATTTATTTTTCCAACGCTCCTGCAAGAATTTTTTTAACTCTTGTTCTCTGGCGTTATTTTGTGGTGTAAATAAAGTAGTTCCTTTTATCTCTTCTGGTAAGTATTCTTGATCAATAAAGTTTTGTTCTCCTAAATGAGAATATTTATAATCCTTACCGTAAGATAAATCTTTCATTAATTTTGTAGGCGCATTCCTTAAATGTAAAGGCACAGGTAAATTACCTGTTTTATTAACTAGGGATAAACCCTTGTCGATAGCTTCTATGGCTGCATTACTTTTGGCCGAACTTGCTAAATAAATAGCACATTGTGACAGAATAATTCTGCTTTCGGGGTACCCAATTTTATTAACGGCGTCAAAACAATTATTGGCTAATAATAAAGCATTAGGATTAGCATTGCCAATGTCTTCGCTGGCAAAAATGAGCATTCTGCGAGCAATAAATTTTACATCTTCGCCACCAGCAATCATCCTCGATAACCAGTAAACTGCGCCATTGGGATCAGATCCTCGCATACTTTTAATAAAGGCTGATATAATATCATAATGCTGTTCACCATTTTTATCGTATAGTGCAATATTAGTTTGCGCCACTTCCATCACCCAATCGTTGGTTAATATAAGGGGTGCTTCATTTTTGGAACTTGCTATTAAAGCTTCTGCAGCAAGCTCTAGCAGATTTAATAATTTTCGACCATCCCCCCCTGAAATTTGTAAGAGTGCTTCTGTCTCTTTAATTTGTATGGGATGATTTTTAAATAGTTCGTCTTTGCTGATGGCTTGTTGTATAAGATCTTCTAAAGCCTTTTTATCGAGCGACTTTAAAATAAAAACTTGGCAACGACTAAGTAAGGCACTATTTACTTCGAAGCTTGGGTTTTCGGTGGTAGCACCTATTAAGGTAATAATTCCTTTTTCTACTGCCCCTAATAAAGCATCTTGTTGTCCTTTGTTAAAACGGTGAATCTCATCAATAAACAAAATAGCACCTATTTGCTCTTTGGCTTGCTCAATAACTTCTCTTAATTCTTTTACGCCACTATTAATAGCACTTAGTTGATAATAAGCTGTATTAAAGCTGCTGGCAATAATGGTGGCTAAAGTTGTCTTGCCCACGCCAGGAGGTCCCCACAAGATCATGGATGGAACTTTTCCCTGAGATATTGATTTTTGTAAAACACTACTCTGACCAGACAAATGTGCTTGTCCAATAAGGTCGTCCAATGTTTTTGGACGCAATCGTTCGGCTAAAGGGATAGACGGATTCATCTATATAAAAATACAAAATAAGGGCTGCTTATTCAAACAAATAATCATATTGCTTTACCAATCTTAGGGTAGTGCGAATATGAATTAAACCTGCAGTGCCTGTAATAAATAATAAAACCGAAACCGCCTTTAGTACTTTAAGAATAAAGTCGCCTGTAATTTCGGCAGGCAAACCAGGTTGTTGTTGTATAAACTCGTCTATAAATTTTAATAATGTGGCGTTAGAGGATACCAATACACTTATAGAATTTATAAAAAATAAAGTACATAAAAAAAAGCTAACATAGGCATTCACTTTAATCCAATCCTTTGTTTTTACTTTTTGAATTTGTTCTGCTTCAACAGCTCTCTTTAAAAATTTGAAACTTGAAAAAACGTAAATCACAAAACAAGCAATGATAAATACCATTATAAGCGCGCTTGGATTAGCTAATGCGGTACCTAAAACCAACACATCTAAGAAGGTAAAAAATAAAGCAATAGGAATTAAAATATAAGATAAGACGGTATATAGTTTCAAATTATTAGCCATGTAAAATTTATTTCAAGTTTAACTTGATATGAAGTTCCTCGAATTGTTTGTCATCAATACTGCTAGGGGCATCTAACATTACATCACGACCACTGTTGTTTTTAGGGAAAGCGATAAAGTCTCTTATGCTTTCACTGCCACCTAATAAAGCACATAAGCGGTCAAAGCCAAAGGCAATACCACCATGTGGAGGAGCGCCATATTCGAAAGCGCCAAGTAAGAAACCAAATTTATGTTGAGCTTCTTCGGGGCTCATACCTAGAGCTGCAAACATTTTTTCTTGTAGGTTTCTTTGGAATATTCTAATAGATCCACCACCAATTTCATTTCCGTTTAATACCATATCATAAGCATTGGCTTTGATATTGGCATAGGGATGTTCTAAATATTTAGCTGCGTCTTTAATTTCAGGCGCGTTGTTAATCATTATATCAATATGATCAGGTTTAGGAGAAGTAAATGGATGATGTCTCGCTACCCAACGATTGCCTTCTTCATCATATTCAAATAATGGGAAGTCTAATACCCATAATAATTTAAACTCATCTTCTTTTCGGAAACCTAATTGTTTTCCTAATTCTAAACGTAATTCACTAACGGCCTTACGGGTTCTTTCTTCGGCACCTGCTAATATTAAAACAAGGTCACCAGCTTTTGCATTCACTGCGCTAGCAATTGCTTTTAACTTATCTTCTGAGTAAAATTTATCTACACTACTTTTAAATGTACCGTCGGTATTACACTTAATAAACACTAAGCCTTTCATGCCTATTTGAGGGCGCTTAACCCACTCTGTTAATTCATCAGTTTGCTTACGAGAGTATTCGCTACAACCAGGTGCTGCAATGGCTATTACCGTTTCCGCTTCATCAAATACTTTAAAATCGACCCCATTTATTAAGTCGGCTTGATCGGTTTTATCAGAAAATACGTGAGCAGGCTTTTTTAAATTACAAAGTTCCATGCCAAAACGAATATCTGGTTTGTCATTACCATAATTCCACATGGCATTTTCCCAGGTCATTCTTTGAACTGTTTCGGTATAGTCAATATTTTTGACGTCTTTAAAAATGCTCTTAATTAATCCTTCAAACATTTGTAGAATATCTTCCTGCTCTACAAAACTCATTTCACAGTCGATTTGTGTAAATTCAGGTTGACGATCAGCTCTTAAATCTTCGTCTCTAAAACACTTTACAATTTGATAGTAACGGTCATAACCACTTACCATTAACAATTGTTTAAAAGTTTGGGGTGATTGAGGTAGTGCATAAAATTCACCAGCATTCATTCTGCTAGGAACCACAAAGTCACGTGCACCTTCGGGCGTCGATTTAATTAAAAAAGGAGTTTCGATATCCATAAATCCTTTTTCATGTAAATAATTACGTGTTGCACGATTTACACTATATCTTAATTCAATATTTTTTTTAACAGCGTTTCTTCTTAAATCTAAAAAACGGTATTTCATTCTAATATCATCTCCGCCATCGGTATCATCCTGAATGGTAAAGGGAGGAACAATAGATGCGTTTAATATTTTAAACTCAGTTACCTTTATTTCAATTTCACCTGTGGGAATATTGGCATTTTTACTAGAACGTTCTATTACTGTACCTTTAACTTGCAACACAAATTCACGACCTAGAGGTTGTGCATCCAATTGTGCTTGTAGCTCTTCACCCATTAATAATTGGGTTATACCATAACGATCTCTTAAGTCTATAAAAGTGATGGCGCCAAATTTACGAATGGTTTGAACCCAGCCAGCAAGGGTTACATTTTGGCCTACGAATTGGATATTTAACTCTCCACAATGGTGTGTACGATACATATAAAACTATTGAAATATGATAGGACTGCAAATATAGCCCAATTCCTAGAAAAACCCCATCTTTGCGCTATGGTAGATACAATTGTTACCCCTTCTAAAAGACGAATTATTCTTTCTGGCTACTTTTTTTTAACTGGTATTTGTTTTGCAAGCTGGGCCAGTCGTATACCAGATATTAAAATGCATCTTGGTTTAAACGATGGTGCTTTTGGCGCCTTCTTATTTTTCTTGCCAATAGGTTCTTTTTTAGGTATCCCCATTTCGGGAAGTTTAACTGCAAAACATGGTAGTAAAACCATGATTACGCTAGCTGCCATTTTATATCCATTGGCCCTTATCAATATTGGATTTGCAAATTCCACTTTTCATTTAGCCATCTCCTTATTTTTATTTGGGATCATTGGCAATATGTTTAATGTGTCTGTAAATACACAAGCAACCTCTTTATCTAAATTGTTTGACAAAAGCATTATTAGTTCTTTTCATGGATTTTGGAGTTTAGCCGGGTTTACAGGTGGATTGCTAGGAGGTTTTTTTGTAGCAAAATCGATATCTCCATTACAACAATTTATTTCGGTAGCAGTAATAGGTTGGCTGTTTTTAGCAATCACCCGTAACTACTTAATGCCAGATGAAAAAAGTACCGAACCCATTAAAAAAATGTGGACAAAGCCAAGCCCTCTATTATTTCAATTTGGATTAGTAGCACTTAGTAATATGATTTGCGAGGGTATGATGTTTGATTGGAGCGGTGTTTTTTTTAAAGATGTAGTTCGCGTATCTGATACCTGGAGAACTACTGGCTACATTTGTTTTATGGCATGTATGACAACAGGGAGAATGTTTTCGGATCAATTAATATTTTACTGGGGCCCAAGAAAACAACTCATGTTAAGTGGACTAGTGGTTTGCATAGGTTTACTAGTTGCTGTTTCTTATCCTCATCTTTTAATTAGTAGTATCGGATTTAGTTTAGTAGGATTTGGAGTGTCTTCTGTAATACCCACTATATATGGTGTTGTAGGTAAATCGGCAGCGCCTGGTCAGGCAAGTATTGCCTTAGCCTCGGTATCTTCGATTGGATTTTTTGGATTTTTAATAGGCCCACCCATAATAGGTTTTTTATCACAAGCCATGGGGTTGAGATGGGCATTCTTAACTGTGGCAAGTTTAGGTATTGTTACCTTTTTGCAAGCACATAGGTTAAAAAAATATTTATAAAATTACAAGGTCAGATCCTCGTCTTTGTGTCTTGGCTTATGTATAATATAATAGTAAGCTAAAATTAAAACACCAGTTACAAAAGGAATCATTGCTAAGTGTTTAACAGTGGTAGTACCAAATACAATATTATTATCTACACCCAAAAACTCACTGCACATCCAAAAAGAGTTGGCACTAATCCAAACGGTAATGGCAAGGTTATGACAAAGCTCGGAAAATATTTGACGAGTGCGCCATGCGATTACAATGGATATGGCTAAAGTAGGCACGATCATTACTATTCCCAATGGTTTCCAAAACATACACCAAGCAATGTCTTTAAATAACCAAAAAACGATATGTAGGTTTTCCATTTTACGATAGGAAATGGGGATATTATAAAATTCGTTTTTGTTACTGGCCATTATTTATCTTTTGAATGTATTAAAAATATAAAATTTAACCGAAAATAGGAAGGAGTTAAATATCTTTTGCGAATCGATGAATGTCTGCTTCACTATCAATTGGAGTGCCCGTTTCTAAAAATTGCACTAATTGTTGTGCGAAATAGGGGGCCAAAGAACAACCTTTTGTTCCCATGCCATTGCAAATAGCAATACTATTATGAATAGGATGAATACCCACAAAAGGTCTGCGTTCTAAATTAGCAGGACGAATACCCACAATATGATCTATAATTTCAAAAGGTATTTGTAACAATTGTTTTAATTGGGTCTCCATTTTATTTTTAAAGGCTTCCGTAGGGGCTTCATTTTCATAATTCCATTCATATATGGAGCCCACCCAAAACAAATCTTCTTTCCAAGGTACCAAAGTCATATTGCTTTTATATATGTGCTTTTGAGAAAGCCCAGGGATACGTACAATTAAGGCCTCTCCTTTGTTGGGGGCAAAAGGTAAGTTGTTAAAAAAAGGCAATTGCATGGCGTAAGCGCCATCACAAAAAATAATTTTTTCTGCGTTTATATTTTTCCAACTAACCGAATTTTCGGTGAACGAAAAATCGGCCATTAAAAATCTGCCTTCTATATAATGCTCCTGTTCTTGTAAATACTTTCTCCAACCATGAACCATTGTATTTAAATCTATCCAATAGCAATCCTTAATCATTCCCATACCTTCATGTACTTTAAAAAAATCTTGCCAATTTTTTGCATCCGTTTTTTGTAAATACACATTATCGTGGGCAATTCGGTAATCAAAACTTTCTTTCATCTGTTGGCTAGGATGAATTAATAAAATAGGGGCTGAGGAGAAAACAAGTTGGTTTATTTTTTCTTGTAATGCAACATAGGCATCAATAGCAAAGGGGAGTATGCTATCTATTTTCCATGTTTGTACTATTCTTCGGCCAGTTACGGGATTGATAACACCACTCGCCACACTAGTAGCACTTTTAAGACTACTATCGTTGATGATTTTGTAGGAAATATGTTGCTTGCTAAAATAATAACTTAACCAAGTTCCAGATAGGCCCTGTCCAACAATTAAGTATTTAACTTTTTCGGTCAAGGTTTAATTTTTAAAGTAGGTGCATGCAGATGAATACTATCTTTCACATTATCTACCGTTGCCACTAGTTCAATGTCAAGCCCCTCTTTATATTCGTGTGCCACTGTAAATGAAAATTCTGTTTCGAATGGAGTATTAGCAATAGTTGTGAAATATTGAAAAGGAAAAACATTTAAAAACCAGCCATCTACCGAAGTATGCGTTTTACTATTCAATAAACTACAGGCAAGACCTCCTGTTTTTTCGGTAGTATAATTATGTGATACTTTTACTTTTAACACATAAGATTGCCCTGCTTTTAAAACCTTAGGTAAGCTAGCGGTAATTTTTAGTGTATTGTTTTGTGCCTTGCTCGTAAAAACAAGGAAACAAAAAATTAGTAAATAGAATCCTTTTTGCATAGTACAAACTTACAATAAAAAATCCCTTTACATTTTATTGCAAAGGGATTCTCAATATTTAAAATTGCTTTAAAAAAGCATTTAGTAATTATTTTTTTAAAGCAGCAGCCATTGTTTTACCAATATCTGCAGGGCTTGCACAAACGTGAATACCACAAGCAGCCATAATTTTCATTTTAGCTTCAGCAGTATCATCGGCACCACCAATAATAGCACCTGCGTGTCCCATACGGCGACCGGCTGGTGCTGTTTGACCAGCGATAAAACCAACCACTGGTTTTTTCATATTGTCTTTAATCCAATTAGCGGCATCTGCTTCCATACTTCCACCAATTTCTCCAATCATGATGATACCTTCAGTAGCGGGATCGTTCATCAATAATTCTACAGCTTCTTTGGTAGTTGTTCCAATAATTGGATCACCACCAATACCAATGGCTGTAGTAATACCTAAACCTGCTTTTACTACTTGATCAGCAGCTTCGTAAGTTAAAGTACCACTTTTAGATACAATACCAATAGTACCTTTCTTAAAAATAAAGCCAGGCATAATACCCACTTTCGCTTCTTCGGCAGTAATAACACCTGGACAGTTAGGTCCAATTAATCTTGTATGTTTACCTAATAAATAATTTTTAACTTTTACCATATCCTGCACAGGAATACCTTCTGTAATACACACCACTAAAGCAATGCCTGCATCAGCAGCTTCCATAATAGCATCAGCAGCAAAAGCTGGAGGTACAAAAATGATACTTACATCAGCACCAGTTGTTTTAACGGCATCGGCCACTGTATTAAAAACAGGACGATCTAAATGTGTTGTTCCACCTTTTCCAGGAGTAACACCACCAACCAATTGAGTACCGTATTCGATCATTTGAGATGCGTGAAAACTACCTTCTGTACCGGTAAAACCTTGTACGATGATCTTTGAATTTTTGTTCACTAAAACTGACATGTGGACTGATTTTGTTATTTGTGCCGCAAAAATAGGCTAAACGAGGTTTTTTACCCTTATTTTCCCACAAAAATTATTGGTTTTTTTATAAATGGCCTGCAAGTACTACTTTTGTCCCTCGCAAAGACAAAAATTAAAACAAAAATTATGGCAACAACTTCAGACATCACACGTGGAATGATTTTGAAATTAGATGGTAGTTTATACTCAGTAGTTGAGTTTGGTGAGAACAAAACAGCTCGTGCAGCTGCAAAGGTTTGGGCTAAATTAAAAGGAGTAGACAACAAAAGATCGATTGAGAAAACTTGGAATAGTGGTGAAACCGTTTTCCCTATCAGAGTAGAGAAAAAGACCTTTCAATTCTTATATAAGGATGATAGTGGGTATAATTTAATGAATAACGAAACTTTTGAGCAAATCGTAATGGCAGAGGAAATGATTGATGCTCCTCAGTTTTTAATGGATGGTGCCGAAGTATTCGTGTTTATGAATACTGAAACCGAACAACCTATTGGTGCCGAATTGCCAGAAAAGATTGATGTTTTAATAACTTATTGTGAGCCCGGTGTTAAAGGAGATACTGCTACACGTGCTTTAAAAGCAGCTACCATCGAGTCGGGTGCTACTGTAATGGTTCCTTTGTTTGTAAACGAAGGTGAAAAAATAAAGATTAATACCAAGAACGGCGAATACGTAGAACGCGTTAAATAAACTCAATATTGCCATAGTAATAGCCCCCATAATTGGGGGCTATTTTGTTTTTAGGACTTATCAATTTATCCCCAAAAAGCCCTGATTTTGACAAAAAATGCCCAATTATTTGTGTTTTTCGATAAAAAAACCCCAATTTTACCCAAAATTGCCAAATATGGACTTAAAACAAATTCACGATCTAATTAAAGTAGTTAACAAAAGTAATATCGGAGAAATTAGCATCGAAGACAAGGATGGTAAAGTAACCATCAAGCAAAAAGAAGAAAAAATTACAGTGAGCTCGGCGCCTGCTCAAGTATATACTCAAGCACCTGCTGCTCCAGTGGCTTCTGCCCCTGCGGCTCCATCAGCACCTGCTGCTGCTCCAGTAGCTGATAATTTAATCACCATTAAAAGCCCCATGATTGGTACTTTTTATCGTCGTGCTGCTCCAGATAAACCTTTAATGGCAGAAGAGGGCACAGAGGTTAATGTTGGAAAAGTGGTTTGTATCATCGAAGCCATGAAACTGTTTAATGAAATTGAATCTGAAGTAAAAGGTACTATTGTGAAAGTATTGGTTGAAGATGCTAGCCCAGTAGAATACGACCAACCTTTATTCTTGGTTCAACCAGCGTAAGCCCCCATTTGTAACTTTAAAATTACCCAATGTTTAAAAAAATATTGATTGCCAATCGTGGCGAAATTGCCCTGCGTATTATTAGAACCTGTCGTGAGATGGGGATTAAAACCGTAGCAGTTTATTCTACTGCCGATAAAGATAGTTTACATGTAAAATTCGCGGACGAAGCTGTTTGTATTGGTGGACCCAAAGGTTCAGAATCTTATTTGAATATCCCACATATCATGGCTGCTTGTGAAATTACCAACGCAGATGCTGTGCATCCTGGATATGGTTTTTTAGCAGAGAACTCAAAATTTGCACAAATTTGTTTGGATCATGGCATTAAGTTTATTGGCCCAACCCCAGATATGATTAATAAAATGGGGGATAAGATTACGGCTAAAGAAACCATGATTAAAGCAGGTGTTCCAGTGGTTCCAGGTGGTGAAGGGTTATTAGAAAGTGTAGACGCTGCAAAAATATTAGCAAAAGAAATAGCTTACCCAGTTATTATTAAAGCTACTGCAGGTGGCGGTGGTAAAGGAATGCGTGTGGTGTGGAACGAATCAGAAATCGAGAAAGCATTTAACGATGCTAAAATGGAAGCTGCAGCAAGTTTCAAAAATGATGGTTTATACATGGAGAAATTTGTGGAAGAGCCAAGACATATTGAAATTCAAGTGGCAGGAGACCAATATGGAAGCGTATGTCATTTGAGTGAACGTGATTGTTCAATTCAAAGAAGACACCAAAAATTAGTTGAAGAATCTCCTTCTCCATTTATGACTCCTGAACTTCGTGATAGAATGGGGACAGCAGCAATAAAAGCAGCAAGTGCCATTAACTATGAAGGAGTAGGAACTATTGAATTTTTAGTAGACAAGCATCGCAATTTTTACTTCATGGAAATGAACACGCGTATTCAGGTAGAGCATTGCGTTACCGAAGAAGTAGTGAGCTATGATTTAATTAAAGAGCAAATAAAAATTGCTGCAGGCGAAAAAATATCTGGCCGCAATTACGAACCTCAATTGCATGCTATTGAGTGTCGTATCAACGCTGAAGATCCCTACAATGATTTTCGTCCTTCGCCAGGAAAAATAACTGTATTACACACCCCAGGTGGTCATGGTGTGCGTATCGATAGCCATGTGTACACTGGCTATGTGATTCCGCCTTATTATGATTCCATGATTGGAAAACTAATTACAGTTGCACAAACTCGTGAAGAAGCCATTAATACTATGTATCGCGCTTTAAGTGAGTATGTTATTGAAGGCGTAAAAACAACCATACCTTTTCACTTGCAATTAATGCAAAATGAAGATTTTAGAAAAGGAAATTTTACTACTAAATTCTTGGAGACATTCAAAATGAAGTAATTTTTTCTTCGCTTTTTGAAAAGATAAAAGCTCGAAAAAATGCTCTAATGCTCGCTCAAAATTATATTGAAAATTGGCAAACTGTTTTAAAATAAAGTCTTTACAATACAATCTATAATAATGAATAAGGCCCCGATGAATCGGGGCCTTATTGTATTGAAGAGACTTATGTTTTAAAATAAAGTCTTTACAATACAATCTATAATAATGAATAAGGCCCCGATGAATCGGGGCCTTATCGTTGGGGGAGATTACCTCTGGGGAATATCGTATTTTATCTTAAAAATAATAATTCTCTGTACTTAGGCAAGGTCCATAATTCATCGTCAACTAATTGCTCTAATTTATCAACGTGGTATCGGATTTTATCAAAGTATTGAGCTTTTACTTTTGCTTCATAAGCAATGGCTTTATCGCGAGAGTGTTCAATATTATTGGTCACTTTGCGCTCTTCCACCATGGCATGTGTATTCTCATATACTTGTTGAATATGCGTACTTACATCTTTCAATAAAGTTAATTGTCCCTTGTATAATTTTTCTGGCAGGGCAGCTTCGCGTAATAAGTTTACATTTTTAAGTAACTCATTTTGATATTTAATAGCCGCTGGAATAATATGATTAGTTGCTAAGTCGCCAATGACACGTGCTTCAATTTGCACTTTCTTAATGTATTTTTCTAATTCAATTTCATGACGTGCTTCTAATTCAGCATGAGTGTAAATGCCATTGTCTTTAAATAATTGCTTTGCTTTATCGGTAATCATAGCATCTAAAGCCACTGGTGTTGTTTTTAAATTAGGCAAGCCTCTTTTTTCGGCTTCTTTATGCCATGTTTCGCTATAACCGTCGCCTTCAAATAATATCTTTTTACTTGCTACAATATATTTTTGAATCACTTGCATAATAGCAATTTCTTTCTTATCTCCTTTTTCTACTAAAGCGTCCACTTCGGCCGAAAATTTATTAAGTGTATCAGCAATGATGGTATTTAAAACAGTCATCGGCAAAGCACAGTTGGCAGTAGAACCTACCGCGCGGAATTCAAATTTATTACCTGTAAAAGCAAAAGGGGATGTTCTGTTGCGATCGGTATTATCAATCATTAATTCTGGGATGCTTCTGTGTAAATCAATTTTTAAAATAGCTTCATCTTGCTCATCAAATTTACTATTTACGCGGCTCTCCACATCGTTTAAAACCTTAGTTAAATATTCTCCAATGAAAACAGAAATAATGGCAGGAGGTGCTTCGTTGGCGCCTAATCTAAAATCATTAGAAGCGGATGCGATGGATGCTCTTAAAATATCGGCATAATCATGAACAGCTTTAATGGTATTTACGAAAAACGTTAAGAACATTAAATTGGTCTTTGGTGTTTTTCCTGGCGCTAATAAATTTACGCCAGTATCAGTAGCTAAACTCCAGTTATTATGTTTACCGCTACCATTTATTCCTGCAAATGGTTTTTCATGTAACAAAACAACTAAGCGGTGACGCTTAGCTACTCTAGTCATAACATCCATTAAAAGAATATTATGATCTACAGCAATATTTACTTCTTCAAAAATAGGGGCACACTCAAATTGCGCAGGGGCAACTTCGTTATGTCTGGTTCTTAAAGGAATACCTAACTTGTATGATTCATTTTCAAAGTCGCGCATAAATGCATATACTCTTTCTGGAATGGAACCAAAATAATGATCTTCTAATTGTTGTCCTTTAGCTGGTGTAAAACCAAAAACAGTACGACCACATTGTACTAAATCGGGACGTGCATTTACCAATGCTTCATCAATCACAAAATATTCTTGTTCCCAACCTAAGGTAGGGGTTACTTTAGTTACGTTTTTATCAAAGTAATTACATACAGTTACCGCTGCTTTATTAACCGCTTCTACGGCCTTCATCAATGGTGCTTTGTAATCCAAGGACTCGCCTGTATAAGAAATAAATATTGTAGGGATACACAATGTTTTACCATTGCCAATCTCAATTATAAATGGCGGTGAAGAAGGGTCCCATGCTGAATAACCTCTTGCTTCAAAAGTTGCTCTTAATCCACCATTAGGAAAAGAAGAAGCGTCTGGCTCTTGTTGTATTAAGGCAGCACCTTCAAACTCTTCGATAGCAGTTCCATCTCCTTTTAATGTAAAAAAGGAATCGTGTTTTTCGGCGGTGCTACCAGTAAGTGGTTGAAACCAGTGTGTGTAATGGGTTACTCCTTTGCTCTCTGCCCATGCACGCATGCCCGAGGCAATCTGTCCTGCTACTTGACGATCAATTTTTTTACCACCTCTAACACTTGCTGCCAAACTCTTATATGCTTCTTCACTTAAATATTCTCTTGCCGTTTTTAGCGTAAAAACATTTTCTCCAAAAACACCTGTAATTTTCGCACCCTTAATATCGGGTGAAGCTGTTTTTTGATGACTCACATGATTCACTGCATCTCTTCTTAATGACATATGTTTAAAATTTAAATTTATTAACAAAAACAAATTTACCTCCAATTAATGAGCTCTTTGGAAAATATAAAAGCAGTAATGCACAAAAAATCCCCCAATTTCTTGGGGGATTACAATTCAAAACACAATTTATGAATGCTTATTCTAAAAAACCTTGATTATTAAACCTTTGCAGTTTTAACCGTCTTGATAATTCTTGCAGCAACTTTATAAGGATCAGCTGCTGAATTAGGACGACGATCTTCTAACCATCCTTTCCATCCTTTTTCTACTGCACCAATTGGGATACGAATAGAAGCACCTCTATCTGAAACTCCGAAAGAGAAATCATGGATAGAAGCTGTTTCGTGTTTACCTGTTAAACGTAAATGATTATCGGCACCATACACTTCGATATGTTCTTTAACAAATGGACGGAAAGACTCACAAATGGCATCATACACTTCTTTCTTACCACAAGTTCTTAAGGTTGTATTGGAGAAGTTAGCATGCATACCTGAACCATTCCAGTCTAAAGCACCAAGTGGCTTACAATGCCAGTTAATTGACACACCATATGTTTCGCCTATTCTTTCTAATAAATATCTTGCTACCCAAATTTGATCACCGGCTTCTTTAGCACCTTTTGCAAAAATTTGGAATTCCCATTGTCCTGCAGCAACTTCAGCGTTGATACCTTCTACATTTAATCCTGCTTCTAAACAAATATCTAAATGCTCTTCAACAATATTTCTACCGTAAGCATTGTTAGCACCTACAGAGCAGTAATAAGGACCTTGAGGACCAGGGTAGCCACCTTCTGGGAAGCCTAATGGTTTGTTAGTAGCTGGATTCCATAAGAAATATTCTTGCTCAAATCCGAACCAGAAATCATTGTCATCATCTTCGATAGTAGCACGACCATTAGTGGCATGAGGTGTTCCATCAGAATTTAAAACTTCACACATTACTAAGTAAGCTTCTTTGCGACCTGGATCTTTACAAATAAAAACAGGTTTTAATAAACAGTCAGAAGAACCTCCTGGCGCTTGCTCTGTGGAAGAGCCATCAAAGCTCCACATATCACAATCTTCTAG
This sequence comes from Bacteroidota bacterium, assembly GCA_947452905.1. GTDB lineage: Bacteria > Bacteroidota > Bacteroidia > Chitinophagales > Chitinophagaceae > Sediminibacterium. The sequence continues at coordinate 44,079 of CANGEP010000007.1, forward strand.
TTTGCCACTAAAGTTGTTTTCAATTTTTGTTTTGCTTCTTAATGACTGTGTTGGTTTGTAACCATCTAACCAGATGTACTCCAATTTTGATTTAGACATGATACGAATCTTTAAATATTAAAAAAATAAAATATATAAGTATAATAACTTGATATCTGCTTTCTGAGCACGAAATTAGTAAAGAAAAATAAATTTTTAAGCATAAATTCTATTGAAAAATCAAAAATGTGTATAAAATATTAATATTAAATAAAAGTATAATGTAAATTAATTACACAAATGATTGATTTTCAAAGAAATTTTAAAATTAGTTAGCCTTCAATAAGATTCGTAAATGAGAATACTACACATTTATAATGTATAAGTGTTGGTAAATCGCTTTATTAGTGCGCTAGCCATTTTGTACCTTTGCGACATCTAAAAAGAATAATCCTATACCAATGCACATAACCGTTAAAACCGCACAGCAATTAAGATTAACCGAAGAGGAGTTTGAAAGTATCAAACAAAAATTGGGACGTACACCAAATTTCACTGAACTATGTGCATTTAGTGGTATGTGGAGTGAGCATTGTAGTTATAAAAACTCTATCAAATGGTTAAAAACTTTACCTCGTGATGGCGGCAGAATGTTAGTGGCTGCTGGTGAAGAGAATGCAGGACTAATGGATATTGGTAATGATTATGGTGTGGTTTTTAAAATTGAATCACATAATCATCCAAGTGCGTTGGAACCTTTTCAGGGTGCGGCAACAGGAGTAGGTGGAATACAAAGAGATATTTTTACCATGGGCGCTCGACCTATTGCTTCTTTAAATAGTTTACGTTTCGGAAAATTAGAAGATAAAAAAACACAACGATTATTAGCGGGGGTGGTACATGGCATTGGTCATTATGGAAACTGTTTTGGCGTTCCTACAGTGGGTGGTGAATTATATTTCGAACAATGTTATCATACCAATCCATTAGTAAATGCGATGAGTGTGGGAATTGTAAAAGCTGGAAAAACAGTGAGTGCTACTGCCGAAGGAAAAGGGAATCCAGTTTTTTTTGTAGGTAGTGCTACGGGTAAGGATGGTATTGGAGGGGCAAGTTTTGCATCGGCCGAAATTACTGCTGACAGTGTGGAGGAATTGCCAGCTGTGCAAGTAGGGGATCCTTTTCAAGAAAAGAAATTATTAGAAGCTTGTTTAGAGGTAATAGAAACAGGTGCTATTGTGGGTATGCAAGACATGGGTGCAGCAGGTATCATTTGTTCTACTGCAGAGATGAGTGCAAAAGGGGGTGTTGGTATGCGTATCGATTTAGATAAAGTGCCTACACGTCAACAAAACATGAAAGCTTGGGAATTATTATTAAGTGAGAGCCAAGAAAGAATGTTAGTAGTCGTTCAAAAAGGAAGAGAAGCAGAAGTATTAGCAGTATTTGATAAATGGGATTTATCTTGTTCAAATATTGGAGAAGTAACCGATACAGGTTTGTTAGATTTTTATATGCACGGAACTTTAGAAGCATCCTTACCTGCACATGAATTAGTATTGGGTGGCGGTGCTCCTCAATATACAAGAGAATATAAAACACCTGCTTATTTAGAAAAGGTGAATGCATTTGATATAAATGGAGTAGCTGATATTACAGATTTAAAATCAACAGTGGAGCAACTGGTGCAAATTCCTAATATTGCTTCTAAGCGTTGGATTTATACTCAATATGATAGCATGGTAGGTGCTGCCAATACTACAACGAATGCACCTAGTGATGCTGCAGTAGTGTTGGCCAAAGGAACAGGAAAAGCATTGGCCATGACGGTGGATTGTAATAGTAAATATGTTTATGCTAATCCAGAAACAGGAGCCATGATTGCAGTAGCCGAAGCGGCAAGAAATATTGTATGTAGTGGTGGAGAACCTATTGGTGTAACTAACTGTTTAAATTTTGGTAATCCTTATGATCCCGAAGTATATTATCAGTTTGTGAAATCGGTTGAAGGTATGGGAAAAGCTTGTCGTAAATTTAATACCCCAGTAACAGGAGGTAATGTTAGTTTTTACAATCAAAATCCGGATGGTCCTGTATATCCAACACCCACCATTGGTATGGTGGGAATTGTTGAGGATATGAAAAATAGAATGACCTTAGATTTTAAAAACGAAGGAGATTCAATTGTTTTACTAGGTACACAAATAAATGACATTGGATGTTCTGAGTATTTGCATAAAATAAAAGGAGTAGAATTTTCTACCGTGCCTCATTTTGATTTAGAGGAGGAGTTTGCTTTGCAAAATTTAGTTGCTGATTTAATAAAAAATAAATCTATTCAAAGTGCGCATGATATTAGTGAGGGAGGATTAATAGTTACTTTATTAGAATCTGCATTTACAACTAATAAAGGATTTGAGGTAAGTGCTTCAAATAAGACGATTCGTAAAGATGCCTATTGGTTAGGAGAAGCTCAAAGTAGGGTAGTTGTATCTTGTAATGCTGTTCAATTGGAAGCTGTTCAAAAAGCAGCAATGGCGGCAGGAATTGAGTTAGCCGTAATTGGTAAAGTAACTCTTGGCGCTGTGAAAGTGGAAGGCGAGGATTGGGGTAATATAACCGATTGGAAAAATAAATATGACACTGCTATCGAAAAACAATTAGCAAAATAAAGTGCAATGTTAAAACAGCCCACTATAGCTATTACAGGTACCGCCGGTTTTATTGGATCGGTATTTGTTCAGTTCTTAAACGAGCAGGGCTATACTAATTTGTTATTAGTGGATGATTTTGGAGTGGAGGAGAAAAGAAAAAACTGGGAACAAAAAACATATGCCAAGCTTATTGAGCGCCAAGCTTTTTTAGCACAATTAGAAAACGACGAATTAAGTATTGATATTATTATTCATCTTGGTGCAAGAACAGATACCACCGAATTTAATTATGCAGTACACGAGGAGCTGAATGTTGAATATTCAAAAGCTATGTGGGACTATGCAAGTAAAAAGCAAATTCCTTTAATTTACGCTTCTTCGGCAGCTACTTATGGAGCTGGCGAACATGGTTATGAGGATAGCCACAGTATTTTAGATAAATTACAACCATTGAATCCTTACGGAATTAGTAAGAATGAATTTGATAAATGGGCCTTGCAACAAACAAGCGCTCCAACTTTATGGACAGGCTTAAAATTCTTTAATGTATATGGGCCAAACGAAGGTCATAAAGCTAGAATGGCAAGTGTGATATTTCACTCCTTTAATCAAATCAAAGAAACCGGCTTAGTTAAATTATTTAAAAGTCATCGTCCCGATTTTAAAGACGGTGAACAATTACGTGATTTTATTTATGTTAAAGATTTAGTGAGTGTAATTTATTGGATGATGTTGCAGATGTTAGCGAGTACCTGGGATTCCAAAAATAATGGATTATATAATTTAGGTACTGGTAAGGCAAGATCTTTTTACGATTTAGCTACCAATACGTTTACAGCGCAGGGCTTAGTCCCTAATATCGAGTTTATTGATATGCCAATAGATATAAGAGATAAGTATCAATATTTTACCGAAGCCAATATGAGTAAGCTTCGTGCAGCTGGTTACGACAAAGCTTTTACAAGTTTAGAAGACGGTGTTAGTGATTATGTCAAAAATTATTTGCTCCCCGCAAAGGGTTACTAATTTAACATTGAAAGCTTTTTCTCAAAAGATTCATCGATCATTTTTATTAAAACATATTTATGGCTTCGCAGTGCTAAACGCTCGAATGTTCGACTCGAATCTTTTTTAATCAAATCCAATAAATATATATTACAAAATTTCAAAAATTTAAATATCATGTCGAACCAAAATATTACAATCATAGGCGGTGGAAATTTAGGCGCCTCTATTGCAGAAGGATTAATTGCTAGTGGATTTATACAAGCAAGCCAAATTACTATTACCAAAAGAAATTTAGCCACACTACAATCTTTAATAGATAAGGGAGTGCAGGTTACCTCTGATAATCAAATGGCCATAAAAAATGCCGACTTTGTAATTTTAGCTGTAAAGCCTTTTCAATTAAAAGATATTGTTAACGATATACAGCCTTTATTAGTTGCGGGTAAGCATACTATTATAAGTGTAGCAACTGGTGTTTGGATAAAGGATATGGAGCAAATGTTAAATTCTGATTTTGCTTTGTTAAGAGCCATGCCTAATACTGCTATTGCCATTCAACAAAGTATGACCTGTATTTGTGCCAATGAAAAAGCAAAAGATAAAGTCACTTATGTAACTGAATTATTCAATCAATTAGGAAAAACTATTGTGATTGATGAAAAATTAATGGATGCCGCAACGGTATTAGGTGCTTGTGGAACTGCTTATGCTTTAAGATATATACGTGCTAATATTCAAGGAGGAATTGAAATTGGTTTTAGTGCTGCACAAGCTTCTTTAATTGCTGCACAAACGGTGAAAGGTGCTGCCGATTTACTACTCACTAAAAATACACATCCAGAACAAGAGATTGATAAAGTAACCACCCCAATGGGTTGTACCATTGCTGGCTTAAATGAGATGGAGCATCAGGGCTTTAGCTCTTCTTTAATTAGAGGACTTACTGCCAGTTATCGAAAGATTAAAAATGACATGTAGTAGTAAATTGAAAAAAGCAGTGTAATAATAAAAGCTATTATTACACTGCTTTACTAATAAATGAATCCTTTTCTAGTTTTTCTTAGTCAAATAAAAAATTAGTGTGCCTTTAAAAAAGCTATGGCTTTTGTATAAGCATCTGCAGTGGCTGCCGCATTATAACTTGGGTTGCTTGGATTGGCAAAACCATGGCCGGCATCATATCTGTTCACGCTTAAATTCTTACCAGCTTCTTTCATACTTTTTTCAAAATCATCAACCATAGCAGGTGAAGGAGCTTGGTCTTTGTTACCAAAGAATCCTATAATATCACATTGAATAGATTTTATTTTATCCATATTAGTTTCGGGACGGCCATAATACATAACAGTTCCTTTGGCTTGAGGTCCTGCAAGGATAGCTGTTTGTAATGACCACATGCCACCAAAACACCAACCCACACTATAAATACTAGCTTTATTGCCTGCATGTTTAATGGCGCCTTGAATAATAGCCGTCATTCTACCCATATCAGCACCGCGCATTAATTTAATTGCACTATCAGGTGTAGCAGCCACTTTTCCATCATACATATCTAGTGCCATAACGTTTACATCTCCTAAATCGGTAAAGTATTTATCAGCTTCTAATTTAATGTTCTCATTTAAACCCCACCATTCTTGAATTACAATAAGCCATTTATTGGTTTTTTTCTTTGCTGCAATAAAATAGGCACTAGCTTCTTTGCCATCGGCTGCTGTATAAGAAGTCATGCTTCCCAATAAATTAGCGGCATCTACCATTTTAGGGCTAGGGTGTAAGGCGGCAAAAGCTGGAGTTGAAGCCTCCAATTTATAAGCTTCTTGGGTTTCCATGTTTAAACAAGCAATTACATCGGCTTTTTGTACTTGTTCTGCTTGAGTATGTTTCCAGTTCCAGCTTAGGATGCTAACGGTAAAAATGAGTGCCAAAAGGGCAAAAATGGATTTTTTCATAGAATTTTATTGATTTTGGATGAAGATGTTCACTTTTAAATAACATTTTTAAACATTTTAAGTTCAGGCTTGTCAGCGATTTTTTTCTCGTGTTTTTTTAGTGTAGGTTTGTATGACCTCTCAGCTTTTTTTCCCATTAAAGATAGGTCTAATTAATAAACCCCAATAAAAGGGTAATCCTCATAGGCAACTATGATAGGGATTGCTTTTTTGTAATATTTGAATTGAACAATTTTATGGCAAAGTACATTTTTGTAACAGGTGGAGTAACTAGTAGTTTAGGTAAGGGCATTATTGCCGCTTCATTGGCTAAACTATTGCAAGCAAGAGGCATTACGGCTACCATTCAAAAATTCGATCCTTATATTAATGTCGATCCTGGTACTTTAAATCCATATGAACACGGGGAGTGTTATGTAACAGAAGATGGTGCCGAAACCGATTTGGATTTAGGTCATTATGAGCGTTTTTTAAATATTCCAACCTCTCAAGCCAATAATGTAACTACTGGTAGAATTTATCAAACAGTTATTAATAAAGAAAGAGCGGGCGAGTTTTTGGGTAAAACGGTACAAGTGGTACCTCATATTACCGATGAGATTAAACATAGAATGTTATTGCTCGGCAAGGATGGTAAGTATGATGTGGTGATTACAGAAATTGGAGGAACAGTGGGGGACATAGAAAGCTTACCATTTGTTGAAACAGTTCGTCAAATTCAATGGGAACTTCCAGAAGAAGATGTAATGGTGGTGCACTTAACTTTAATTCCCTACTTAAAAGCAGCGAAAGAATTAAAAACAAAACCTACTCAACATAGTGTTAGAATGTTAAGTGAAACCGGAGTACATCCCGACGTAATTGTTTGCAGAACCGAAGAGCCTTTGAATGATGATATTAAAAGAAAAATTGCACTGTTTTGTAATGTAAAACCAGGAGCAGTTATTGAAGCAGCAGATGCAAGCACTATTTACGAAGTGCCTTTATTAATGCAGAAAGAAAAATTAGATGAAATTGTTTTAAAGAAATTAAATATTCAAAATTATTCTGCTCCCGACTTAACCAAGTGGAATGTTTTTTTAACAAAACTTAAAAATCCAAAGAGTACTATTAATATTGGGTTAATTGGAAAGTATATCGAACTTCAAGATGCCTATAAGTCTATCTTAGAAAGTTTTATTCATGCAGGTGCAATGAATGAGGTTAAAGTAAACGTTGTAAATGTACATAGTGAGAATATTACTGCAGCTAATGTGAACGAACAATTAAAAGGCTTGCATGGTTTATTAGTAGCACCTGGTTTTGGAAACAGAGGTATAGAAGGAAAAATTATTGCAGTACAATATGCTAGAGAAAATAAATTACCATTCTTTGGTATTTGTCTAGGAATGCAAATGGCTGTAATCGAATTCGCGCGAAATGTAATGGGTTTAGTCCAAGCACATTCTGTAGAGATGGATCCTAATAGCCCTGATCCCGTAATTAATATGATGGAAGAACAAAAGAGAATTACTATGATGGGTGGTACCATGCGTTTAGGTTCTTATCCATGTACTATTACAAAAGATTCTTTAGCCTATTCTATTTATGGGGCAACTGAAATAAACGAACGTCATCGTCATCGTTACGAATTCAATAATGATTATTTAACTGCATTTCACGAAAAGGGAATGGTTACTAGTGGGGTAAATCCTGCCTCAGGTTTAGTGGAGATTGTAGAGTTACCTAACCATCCTTTCTTTATTGGTGTTCAATATCATCCAGAATTAAAAAGTACAGTGGAAGCTCCAGCTCCATTGTTTGTGCACTTTATTGCAGCAGCAAAAAAACAGGCACAAGCATAATAATTTTGATTACCTTGTTAGGCATAAATACCTAATATTATGTATTCGAAAACAGTTTTCTTTTTTCTTGTATTAGTATCTATACAAGCGTATAGTCAGGCCCCTCAAAATTTAATTTGGGCTAAGGATGACCAATCCTTTTTTTCTTTAAGTAAAGGAAATATCCTTTTGCAAGAACCCGGCAAAACGGAATCTGTAAAAATTCTAGCGGGGACTGATTTGCTTGTAAAGGGTGAAAAAAAACCAATTGAAATAAAAAGTTTTTCCCTTTCTGCAGATCAAAATCTGGTACTTATTCTAACCAACGCAAAGAAAGTTTGGAGGTACGAAACTATTGGTGATTATTTTGTGTTTAATACCCAGACTAAAAAATTACAACAAGTAGGTAAAAAATTTCCTGCTTCCTCCTTACAATTTGCAAAATTTTCTCCCGATGAGAAGTGGGTAGCCTATGTAAGTGGTCATAATATATATGCAGAGCAATTAGCCACTGGGAATATCATCGCCCTAACTAAAGAGGGTAGTAAATATTTAATTAATGGAACTTTTGATTGGGCTTACGAAGAAGAGTTTTTTTGTAGAGATGGATTTAGATGGAGTCCTGATAGTAAAAGCATTGCCTATTGGCAAGTAAATGCTACAGGGGTAAAGAGTTATTTAATGATTAACAATACGGATGCTAATTATCCTTTTGCAGTGCCAGTAGAATATCCCATTGCAGGTGAAAAGCCATCGCCTGTTAAAATAGGAGTGGTAAGCCTTGCTACACAAAAAACCAAATGGATGCAAACCCCGGATGATGCTGTTTTAGGTTCCTATATGCCCAGAATGGAATGGGTGCCTAGCGGAAAGGAATTAGTTATTCAACATTTAAATCGGAAACAAAATACGAGTCAATTATTACTAGCAGATGTACAAACAACTGCTGTGAAAATGATTTACAAAGAGCAAGAAAATACTTGGATTGATATTATGCCTTTATGGGATAATAATTATGCGAATGGAGGATGGGATTGGTTAGCAGACGGCAAGCAATTTTTGTGGGCTAATGAATCTGATGGCTGGAGGCACTTTTATATCCAATCTCTACAAGGAGATAAACCTATTTGTATTACACCAGGTGATTATGATGTAATGAAAACTGCTAGAGTAGATTTTAAAAATCACAGATTATTTTTTTATGCGTCTCCTAAAAATGCAACAGAACAATATTTATATGTTATTAATTGGGATAAGCCTGGTAAGGCTCAATTACTAAGTCCTGAAAATGAAAAAGGAACACATGAATATATGATTAGCCCAAAAGGGGATATTGCAAGACATAGTTTTTCTAATATTAATGTAATGCCAGTAAGTGAATGGATTACACTACCTAATCATCAAGCAATGGGTGTTTCCAATGTCGCTAATGCCTTAGTAGCCACTAAACCCGCTAATAACGCACCTGAATTTTTTACAGTTACCACCAGCGATGGTGTAACGATGGATGCTTGGATGGTAAAACCTAAAAATTTTGATGCTTCTAAAAAGTATCCCATTGTGTTTTATGTGTACACAGAACCATGGGGGCAAACAGCAAAAAATGAATACGGTACAGGACGTAATTTTTTATACAATGGATCTATGGAAGAAGACGGATATATCTATGTAAGTATGGATAACAGAGGTACTCCAGTGCCTAAGGGAAGAGCATGGCGTAAATCAGTGTATCAAAAAATTGGAGAGGTAAACATAAGAGATCAAGCCATGGGGGCAAAAGAAATTTTTAAACTTCCTTTTGTAGATACTAGCAGAGTGGCTGTTTGGGGTTGGAGCGGAGGTGGTTCTGCTACGCTCAATTTAATGTTTCAATATCCTGAAATTTATAAAACGGGAATATCCATCGCTGGGGTAGGAAGCCAACTCACTTATGATAATATTTATCAAGAAAGATATATGGGTTTACCACAAGAAGATAAATCTGTTTTTGTAAAAGGATCACCTATTAGTTATGCCAAAAATTTAAAAGGAAACCTATTGTACATTCATGGTACAGGGGATGATAATGTTCATTATCAAAACGCAGAATTACTTATTAATGAGTTAATTAAATACGGCAAACAATTTTCTTTAATGAGTTACCCCAATCGAACACACGCTATATCAGAGGGTGAAGGAACAGTACCTCATTTAATAGCACTATATACCCGTTATTTACGTCAAAATTGCCCTCCTGGTGCAAGGTAGTTGCCATCAAATCACTTACCTTTGAGGCTCCAAAATAAAAGATAAAAACGAAGTATGAATACGGATAAAAATACGGTCATTGGGTTCATTTTATTAGCTGGTTTATTTTTTACCTATTTCTGGTATACAAATAAGCAGCAAACCGAAATGCAAAATTATAAAAAGCATATCGATGATTCTGTAGCTATGGTAAAAGCGGCTGCCGATAAAATCGCTGCAGCTAAAACAGCCTTGTTAAAAGATACAAGTGCTGCTGCTATAGAGAAGCTTGCAGTAGATACGCTTAAAGAACAAATTACTTCTATTGAGAACGAAGTAGTTAAAGTTGATTTTAGCAATAGAGGTGGTCAAATTGTGGGAGTTACTTTAAAAAAGTATACGAATTCACTAAAGAAAAAAGTTACTTTAGGGGATAGTAGTTCATTAAACTATCCAGTGAATTTGGGTAACAACCAAACGGCTCAAATTAATCAAGTTTTATTTCCTGTAGTTAATCTGGTACCTGCCGAAAATGGGGTCCAAAAAGTTGAATATGTATTTACTACTCCAACTGGGAAAACAATTCGTCATCAATTTTCTGTATATCCAAACAAATACAATATTGATTGGAACATTCAATTAGAGGGGGCAGATCAATTATTAACTAATGGTCAGCTTAATTTAAATTGGGATGTACACTCTTATCAACAAGAGCGAACTTCGGTATATGAAAGACAGGTTTCAAATGTTTGTTTCTCTGAAGGAAATGAATTTGATTATATCTCAAGTAAAGAAAGTCACAATTTTGAAAAGAATATTCAATGGGTGGGTTTAAGCCAACAATTCTTTAATACTTCTTTAATAGCTAAAGAAGGGTTTGCTACTGGAAAAGTTTCTTGGAAACGTAAAACAGATAGCAGCAATGCTTTGGCAACAATGGAATCTCAGCTACAAACTAAAGTAGCAGGTGCGGTGGTTAATGTTCCACTAGCAGTATATTATGGTCCTAACGATTTCCAAATTTTAAAAGGACAAGCACCTGAAATGGAAAAGATTGTAAACTTAGGTAGAGATTTATATTCTTTTGTGCGTCCTATTAATAAGTATATCATTATGCCTGTGTTCGATTTCTTTGCAGGCTTTGTTTCAAATTATGGATGGGTGGTTTTATTATTAACCATTTTTATTCGTTTGGTAACCTCTCCTTTGACCTATTCCTCCTATTTGAGTAGTGCAAAAATGAAAGTATTAAAGCCAGAGTTAGACGAAATAAAAAAGAAGTTGGGCGATGATCAGCAAGGTTTTGCGATGGAACAAATGAAATTATTTAGAGAAGCAGGTGTGAATCCTTTAGGTGGGTGTATTCCTGCACTTTTACAAATTCCTATATTCTTTGCCTTGTATAGTTTCTTTAATTCTAATATTTCTTTAAGAGGTCAATCTTTCTTGTGGGCGAAGGACTTATCAAGTTATGATGTTATTGCGCAATTACCTTTCAATGTTCCAATGGGCTTTGGTGATCATATTAGTTTATTTACTTTAACTGCAGTAGCTACTTCGGTATTAATATCTGTGTATAATATGGCCATGACACCTACGCAAGACAATCCTGCCTTAAAATACATGCCATATATATTCCCAGTAATGTTGTTGTTTATCTTTAATAGATTACCATCGGCCTTAACCTGGTATTATACTGTTTCTAATGTGGTTACCTTATTATTACAATTTGTGATTCAAAAATTTATTATCAATCATGATAAGATTTTAGCGGATATAGATGTAAAACGTAAGTCTCCAAAAAAGAAAAGTAGTTGGCAAGAAAAGTATGAACAAATGGCTGCTTCTCAAAAAAAGCTACAAGACATAAAAGATCGTACAAAAAAATAAACGATTTATTGCCCCCAAATGAAGCTTAGCATACCCCCCTTAATAATATGCTTAACCTTATTTTTGGTAAGCGCTGAGGCGCAAACCAAACTAGTAGGGGAGTGTGCACTTAGGTATGTAATAATACAAGATCATGATACTATTGGATCAAAAAAAGTTTTAATAAAAGGGGATCAATGTAAAACTGTATTAATTACTAAGCAACTTACACAAACACTTTATTTTAATAAGCAGGACTCTTTAGCTTCGGTCACTAAAGAGATGGGTAATACTAAAATTTTACAGCAAGTTAAATTTCCACAAGTTTCTTTAATAAAAGTGCAGTCCATTGCGGAATTAACTAATACTGATTCATTAACAGTGCTGGGTTATTTGTGCAAAGGAATGCAAGTTATGATGAGTGATAGCAGTTATTATCAACTTTGGTATACGCCACAGTTAGCTACTACCGTAAATACTTTCGAATCCATTTTCGAAAACATATCTGGACTTGTTTTATCGTATACTGTGTTTCCCTTAAAAGGAAAGCCAATACAATACAATGCTATTAGCATAGATTTAAGCCCCATTGCGCTTAGTCAATTTTACATTAATAAGGAAAACTTTCAACTAGTAGACTAAACCTTGACTTAAGGTTGAGTAGGTGTTTTAAACTTAGATAATACCACTTTGTAACGATAAGGAATAATGTAAGAGATATTTCCTTTATTGTATTGTAAGTAATTGTTATTACTACTTGCCATTGGACTTGTGCTTGCAAAACCTTTATACTCTAAATTAGAACGAAGGGTATAAAAAGTAGCTGTCTTGTGAGTAAGCAAACTAAAATTTTTGAGTGAATATTTTTCGGTTGCTTTTTTAGATTCAGTCATACCATTCACCACCAAACTAGCTTGTAAGCGGTTGCTTATGCTCATTAGAACGATTGTTCCAGCTATGATTAATATGGATTTAAGGGCACGCATGATTACTACGAAGTTAAGGGTTTATTTTAGGGACCCAAAAAATTATTTTTAACCCTTTCTAAATAGGATGTGAACAACAAAATATGGTCATTTAGCCACTAGCTTGTATATTTAATATAGGCAAAGATTAGCTTTCTTTTAAATATTAAAACATTGATAATCAATGCTTTATTACTAGCCTAAAAATATTCAATCATGTTTAATCACCATCAGGAAGAGGAAGGAGGGGATATTCAAGAATTGATGCAACGTTACCAGAACCTAAAACAGGGGAGGGCCAATGCGTATATTGAGGAAGACGACTTTGAAAGAATCATCGAGCATCTCGATGAAAAAGATGAAATAGGAGAAGCCATTCAAGCAGCCAATTTGGCTTTGGATCAATTTCCTTTTTCTGCTTTATTAATGATTAAAAAAGCAGATCTACTTTTAGCCACTCGAAAATATAAAGAAGCTTTACTTCTTTTAGATACTGCCGCTTTATATGACCACAAGGATATGAATTTGTTTATTTTAAAAACAGATGCCTATCTAGCATTGGATCAGCCCGAAAAAGCAATTGTATTATTACAAGAAGCTTTGCATTTATTTGAAGGTCCAGAAAGAACAGAAGTATTATTTGAGTTAGCCGATGTATATGATGATCATGAAGCGTTTGATAAAGTGTTTGATTGTTTGCAATTAATCTTAGAAGATGATCCTCTAAATGAAGAGGCTTTATATAAAATATGTTTTTGGACCGACTTCACCGGACGCAATGAAGAGAGTATTAGACTACATCAAAAAATAATTGATGAACAACCCTATAATGCATTGGCTTGGTTTAATCTGGCAGCCGCCTATCAAGGGCTAAAATTGCACGAGAAAGCCATTGATGCGTATCAATATGCGATTGTAATTGATGAAAAGTTTGATTACGCTTATCGTAATATGGGGGATGCCTATTTGCGTATTCGTAAATATAGAGAAGCCATTGAGGCACTTGAAAAAGTATTAGAACTATCCCATCCTGAAGATGTAATTTATGAAGCCATTGGGCATTGTTATCATCGAATGAAAAATTATGCACAGGCTAGATTTCATTATAAAAAAGCAGTGCATTTAAATGCCGAAGACAGTCGATTGTATCAAAAAATTGCTGCTACTTATATGCAAGAAGGTCAATGGGAGCAGGCAATAAAGCAATTAGAGCATGCACTTCGCATTCATAAACACATAAATGAGTATTATATTTTAATAGGCGAGTGTTATTTACATTTATCCCAGTTCAAAGAAGCAGCTTTTTATTTTGGTACCCTTGTAAAAAACAAACCCAAACAAATTGCAGGCTGGGAATATCTTATTAAATGCTTAGTAGCGAATGAGCAATTGGATGCTGCTTTAGAACAAACAGAACTAGCCTACATGAGCACACAGGGCAAAGTTATTTTTATTTTTTATCGCAGTGCAATTTTATACATGATGAATAAACCAGAAGAGGGTTTATTGCAATTGGAAATGGCATTGTCAAAATCTTCAAAATTGCTAAAAAAGTTTATAAAGTTTTACCCAGAAATCGTGCAAGATCCAAAAGTAGCCGAGCTCATAAGTCAGCATAAGAAGTCTAAAAATTCTTAGTTATTTTAAATTACCTTTGTGGCAATATTATAACACTATGAATCATTTTAATTTAACACAAATTCCTGCACGCGTACCTAAACCAAGAGCTTCTGGTTTAACAATGGTAATGGATAAAGGGCTTAGTGTGGCAGAAGCGGAAAATTTTATAAGTGTTGCGGGTATTCATACAGATATGGTAAAATTAGGATTTGGCACTTCGGCGGTAACACCCAATTTGAGAGCCAAAATTGAATTATATCAAGCAGCTGGAATTCCCGTTTATTTTGGAGGCACTTTATTTGAAGCATTTTTAGTGAGAGGTCAATTTGATGACTATGTGGCATTGTGTAAAGACTATAAGATTGATTTAATTGAAGTAAGTGATGGATCTATCGAAATCCCTCATGCAGAAAAATGTGGATACATCGAAAAAATTGCCAAGTTTGCAACAGTTTTGAGTGAAGTTGGAAGTAAAGATGCAGCACATATTATTCCTCCTTATAAATGGATCGAACTTATGAGCGCCGAATTAAGTGCAGGTTCTACTTATGTAATTGCTGAGGCAAGAGAAGCCGGTAATGTAGGTATTTATAGAGGCAGTGGTGAAGTACGTGAAGGATTGGTACAAGAGATATTAACAAAAATTCCTGCCGAAAAAATTCTTTGGGAAGCGCCTCAAAAAGCACAACAATTATATTTCTTAGAATTAATAGGATGTAATGTAAATCTAGGCAATATTGCACCCAACGAAGTAATTCCGCTTGAAGCGATGCGTATTGGATTAAGAGGGGATACTTTCGATTTATACTTAAATAAATAATTGTGCGTCAGTTTGGCCTTATAGGTTATCCCTTATCTCATTCTTTCTCGCAAGGATTTTTTAGTGAAAAATTTTCACAAGAAAATATTGCGGATGCTGTTTATGCTAATTATCCACTTGAAACATTGGAGGCGTTTTCGAAATTATGGGAAAACGAAACTTTGCAAGGACTCAATGTAACTATCCCTTATAAAAAAGACGTAATTCCTTTTTTAGATTATCCCTCTTCAGTGGTAACTGCCATTCACGCCTGTAATTGTATACGAAAATTTGAAGGAAAATTATATGGGTATAATACAGATGTCATTGGCTTTGAAAAATCTTTATTGCCTTTCTTGCAACCGCATCATACGAAAGCGCTAATTCTTGGAACAGGAGGCGCTTCTGCAGCTGTGGAATGGGTTCTCAGAAAACTAAACATTCAATATCAAGTGGTTTCTCGAACGCCAGCGGCGGGCAAATTATCCTATCATCAAATCAATTCTTCTGTAATAGACGAACATACTTTACTTATTAATACAAGTCCTTTGGGAATGTATCCTCATGTTAATGAAGCGCCCGATTTACCTTATCAAGCTATTGGACCCAAACATCATTTGTTTGATTTAATTTACAATCCAGCACAAACTATTTTTTTGGAAAAAGGATTAACACAAGGAGCGAGTGTTCAAAATGGATTAGAGATGTTATATATCCAGGCCGAAGAGAGTTGGAAAATATGGAATGCCATCAAGCCTTTAGAACAATAATTTATTTCTTCTTTGCTAAGAATTCAAAAAGTTGAGTCACTGCTTTTTGTCGATGACTAAATACATTTTTTTCTTCCATATTCATTTGCGCAAAACTTTTGTTACTTCCCTCGGGTACAAAAATAGGATCATAGCCAAAGCCATTTTCGCCCATCATAGAACTACTAATTTCTCCTTTACAAATACCTTCAAAATAAAATGTTTTTGGTGGATTATTCTCCTCTGCCCACAATAAACAAATCACAGTTCTAAATTGTGCGATTCTATTTGGATGGTTTTTTAACTCCGCTAACACTTTGTCAATATTGGCTTGAAAGTCTCTATCTGCTCCCGCATATCTTGCACTTCTTACGCCAGGTGCACCCCCTAAAGCTTCAATTTCTAGGCCAGTATCTTCGCTAAAACAATTTTGTTGAGTAAGAGAATATATAGTGCTTGCTTTCTCAAAAGCATTTTCTTGTAAAGTATCGTGGGGTTCGGGAATATCAATATCAATACCTGCTTCCTGAAGCGTTATAATCTTAAAATCGGGTCCTACTAAAGATTGAATTTCGGCTACTTTGTTTTTATTATTGGTAGTGAATAGTAAAGTATGCATAAATAAAAAGGCAAATTATAAATCAAATAATTTCTTAAGCAAATTCCAAAGTTTTGCTTTTTCTTGTTTGGCTTCAATACCTGTTCCTTGCATGCTGGATAATGCTTTGCTAAAAAATAAAATAGATTCTCCTAATTCATTTACTCTATAAAGTTCATTTGGTAATTTTATTTTTAAATCTTTTGGCTCAATCGCAAAGCACATGATTATTAACGAAGGAACTGTTTCTAAAATTTGATGTAAACTGGTTTCTTGATTGCCCATATTTACGAGTGCTATATCAGCAATGGTTAATTTACAGGCATTTAATATCGAGGTCAATAAAATAAAATCAGTTTCGTTTAAATACACCGAATTAGCATCCTCCACTATCACCAATACTTTTTTATGATGGTCTCCTAAATATTTTAAAGGTCCTTTTGACTTTACTTTAATAGGGGGCAGTTCTTCTGTGTCATTGTCGATCGACTTTTCTTTTTCTACAGACTTTTTTTCCATATCAGGAATTACCAAAGTATCTTTGAACAAAGAAACTAAAATAGAAGGCGGTAATATTGTTTTTGGGTCTTGCATGGAAACGGAAAATTACTCGAAATGCAGCAATTCAAAAAATAACACTTGTAAGTTTATTCATTTTTATGTTACTTTGTTCGTCTTTATTTAAAGGCATTTAAAAATCTATTTTATGGCTACACATTCCATCCCTGTTACAAAAAATTTGCACCCAAAATTGGCAAGTTTCGATATGAATCAAATTGCATTTGGAAAAAATTTCACCGATCATATGTTGGTGGCGGATTATGAAAATGGAGAATGGAAAAATGTGGAAATCAAACCCTATGCGCCTTTCGAAGTAGATCCTTCTAGTGCTGTATTGCATTATGGTCAAACCATTTTTGAAGGCATTAAAGCCTTTAAAAATGAAAAAGGTGAGGTAGTCATATTTAGACCCGATCAAAACTTTATACGTTTTAATACTTCCGCGGCTAGAATGCAAATGCCGCAAGTGCCAGAATGGTTATTTATGGAGGGCATGAAACAATTAATAGATTTAGAGAGAGCATGGATTCCTAGCAAACCAGACGCTTCATTGTATATACGTCCTTTTATGATTGCGACAGATCCTTTTTTAGGAGTTCGACCTTCCAACAGTTATAAGTTCATGATCATCTTAGGACCAAGTGGGCCCTATCATGCAGCCCCTATGAAAATTTTAATTGAACAACAGTATACCCGTGCAACCCCTGGTGGTGTTGGCTTTGCAAAGAATGGCGGAAATTATGGAGCAAGTTTATATCCTGTTACGCTAGCGCAAGCAAAAGGGTATGATCAGGTTTTATGGACCGATGCCATTGAACATAAATACGTAGAGGAAGTAGGGATGATGAATGTTATGTTTGTTATTGATGGTAAAATAATTACTCCTAGTTTAGAAAGAGGTACTGTATTAAAAGGCGTCACAAGAGATAGTTCTATAACTATATTAAGAGAAATGGGTTACGAAGTAGAGGAACGTAATTTATTAGTGTCTGAAATTATTGAAGCTCATAAGAAAGGGTTGTTTCAAGAAGTTTTCGGGGTAGGTACTGCAGCGGTGGTTTCTTATATTTCTAGATTAGCACATGAAGAATATGTGATGGATTTTGATGTGGATGCCTTAAAAGTGGCTCCAGCTCTTAAAAATCACCTTAATGATCTTCGAATGGGAAATATTGTGGACAAACATAACTGGTTGGTAAAATTATAATTAACGTATTCATAATCAATAAGTTAAAATATAATTAAGCCTCTATTAATAGGCTTGGTTACCTCAAAATTTAAGTTTCCTTACATTTTTATGTAAATAAGCAAATAAACATTTTGGTAATTCGTTAACAGCCATTACCTTTGCCGTCCGAATTTTTTATAAACCGAATTGAACAAAATAGCATAATAAATGCCTACTATTCAACAATTAGTAAGAAAAGGCCGTGAGATCATCAGGGCAAAAAGTAAATCAAGAGCTTTGGATGCATGTCCTCAGCGTCGTGGCGTTTGTACAAGAGTATATACAACTACTCCTAAAAAACCTAACTCTGCGTTACGTAAAGTAGCCAAAGTGCGTTTAACAAACAAAATCGAAGTTATTGCCTATATCCCAGGGGAAGGACACAACTTACAAGAACACAGTATCGTTTTAATCCGTGGTGGTCGTGTAAAGGACTTACCAGGTGTGCGTTACCATATTGTTCGTGGTAGTTTAGATACTGCAGGTGTTAAAGACCGTAAGCAGTCTCGTTCTAAATACGGTACTAAGAAAGAAAAAGCAAAAAAATAATAACAACTAATTAATATTCGACTGACATGCGTAAAGCACAACCTAAAAAGATTCCATTAGCACCAGACCCTCGTTTCAGCGATGTTCAAGTTACTCGTTTTATCAATAACATTATGTTAGATGGTAAAAAGACAACTGCTTACAAAATATTTTATGATGCATTAGAGAAAGTGAGCAAATTCACTGGTGAAGATGGATATGAAATGTGGAAGAAGGCAGTAGCTAACGTTACTCCAGCGGTAGAAGTTCGTAGCCGTCGTATTGGTGGTGCAACTTTCCAAATTCCTGCTGAAGTTCGTGCCGATCGTAAAATTTCTTTAAGCATGAAATGGTTAGTACGTTTTAGCCGTGAGCGTAACGGTAAAACAATGGCCGATAAATTAGCGAACGAAATCGTTGCAGCTACAAAAGGCGAAGGTGGTGCATTCAAGAAAAAAGAAGATACACACCGTATGGCTGAAGCCAACAAAGCTTTCTCTCACTTTAAAGTGTAATTGGCTCCAACTCAGATTATTATCAGATAGATATAGAAAAACCTCAGCTTTGCTGAGGTTTTTTGTTTTTATGGAAAAAAAATTGGGTAAACTCTTGTTCAATCACTAATATCATTAACTTTGCGCCTCGGAAAATTGACTTTTAAAAAGAAATAAATAAACCCTAATATGGCGGACTTAAAACTACAGAGAAACTTTGGTATTGCTGCGCACATCGATGCGGGTAAAACTACTACCACTGAACGTATCTTACGTTACACTGGTATGATTCACAAAATTGGTGAAGTACATGATGGAGCTGCAACTACCGACTGGATGGAGCAAGAAAAAGAAAGAGGTATTACTATTACTTCTGCGGCTGTAAGTTGTCAATGGCAGTTTCCTACCACATTAGGTAAGAAAGATGCAAATACAAAAGATTATTATTTTAATATTATTGATACTCCAGGTCACGTGGACTTTACGGTAGAAGTAGAACGTTCAATGCGTGTATTGGATGGTTTGATTGCTTTGTTTTCTGCGGTGGATGGTGTAGAACCTCAATCAGAAACAGTATGGCGTCAAGCGAATCGTTACAAAGTTCCACGTATTGGTTTCGTTAACAAAATGGACCGTGCGGGTGCCGATTTCTTAATGGTGGTAAACCAAGTTAGAGAAATGTTAGGTGCTAAAGCTGTTCCATTACAATTACCTATTGGTGCTGAAGATACCTTTAAAGGGGTAGTGGATTTGATTAAAATGAAAGGTATTATCTGGGATGATGCTACAGAAGGTATGACTTATGTAGAAACAGATATTCCTGCAGATATGAAAGAAGATGTTGATTATTGGAGAGCTCAATTAATCGAAGCCGTAGCAGAATACGACGATAAATTAATGGAGAAATTCTTCGAAAATCCAGATTCAATTTCAGAAGACGAAGTACATGAAGCTATCCGTAAAGCATGTATCGATTTAAGTATTGTTCCAATGATGTGTGGTTCTTCTTTCAAAAACAAAGGAGTACAAACAGCATTAGATGCAGTATGTCGTTATTTGCCTTCACCAGTAGATGTGGATGATACAGAAGGTACAGATCCAGATACTGGAGAAAAAATATTCCGTAAGCCAAATGCAAAAGAACCATTTGCTGCCTTAGCTTTCAAAATCATGACAGATCCATTCGTTGGACGTTTAGCATTCTTCAGATGTTATTCTGGTCACTTAGATGCGGGTTCTTATGTAAGAAACGTACGTAGTGGTAAAAACGAACGTATTTCTCGTATCATGAAAATGTTTGCGAACAAACAAAACCCAATCGATTTTATCGAAGCAGGTGATATCGCAGCCGCAGTTGGTTTTAAAGAAATTAAAACAGGAGATACTTTATGTGATGAGAATCACTTAATCGTATTGGAGAATATGTTTATTCCAGAACCCGTAATATCAGTAGCGGTTGAGCCTAAAACGCAAGCTGACGTTGATAAAATGGGTATGGCGATTGCAAAATTAGTAGAGGAAGATCCTACCTTAAGAGTAAAGACCGACGAAGATACGGGTCAAACTATTTTATCAGGTATGGGTGAATTACACTTAGAAATTATCGTTGACCGTATGCGTCGTGAGTTTAAAGTGGAAATTAACCAAGGTAATCCTCAGGTAGCGTACAAAGAAGCATTTGGTAATACTATTGAGCACCGTGAAGTATTAAAGAAACAATCGGGTGGTCGTGGTAAATTCGCCGATATTCAATTCTCTATTGGTCCTGCCGATGAAGAGTGGTTAACTGCAAATCCTGATAAAAAAGCATTCCAATTCCAAAACGATTTATTTGGTGGATCTATCCCTAAAGAATTCGTTCCTGCCATCACTAAGGGTTTTGAATCTGCCATGACAACAGGTGTTTTAGCTGGTTTCCCAGTGAATAACATGAAAATCCGCGTTTTTGATGGTTCTTACCACGATGTGGATTCTGATGCAATGTCATTTGAATTGTGTGCTAAAGCGGGTTTCAGAACTGCTGGTAAAAAAGCGAAGCCTACATTATTAGAACCAATTATGAAAGTAGAAGTGGTAACACCCGATCAATACATGGGAGACGTAACAGGTGATTTAAACCGTCGTCGTGGTATGTTAGAAGGTATGGACAGCCGTGGTAATTTACAAGTTATCAAAGCCAAAGTGCCATTGAGTGAAATGTTCGGTTATGTAACTCAATTACGTTCTTTAAGCTCTGGTCGTGCCACTTCAACAATGGAGTTCAGTCACTATTCTCCAGCACCCAACAATATTGCGGAGGAAGTAATGGCTAAGAACAAAGGAAAAGTGAAGGATGAAGAGTAGTTTAAATTAAATTCAACTACTTGATTTTTAATAGTTTAGAAGCCCCTTCCCGTTAAACGGAGGGGGTTTTCTTTTGGTCAAAAGGGGAGCGGTAAAGTTTTTTGAAAATATTTTAAAAAAAGCACAATATTTCTTGAATCTTACCTCACAACCCATTACCTTTGCAACCCCAAGATAATTTGGAAAAATAAGCTATGTCTCAAAGAATTAGAATAAAATTACAATCTTACGATCACAACTTAGTAGACAAGTCTGCTGAGAAAATCGTAAAAACAGTACGCAGTACAGGTGCCGTAGTTACAGGTCCTATTCCTTTGCCTACACACAAACGCATTTTCACTGTGTTACGTTCACCGCACGTTAACAAGAAAAGTCGTGAGCAATTCCAATTAGCAACGCACAAGCGTTTATTGGATATTTACACGTCTAGTTCTAAAACAGTAGACGCCCTTAGTAAGTTAGACTTACCATCAGGTGTTGAGGTGGAGATTAAAGCATAAGTATTTATAATTACCATCTCCCAATCACTGCCCATTATGCAGCAGATGAAAAAGGAGCGCTGGTTTGAAGTAAGTAAAATATAAACAGGCCCTTCGAGGTTTGTTTACTTCCGGTACTTCCCCTCTCTTAATTGAGAAACAAAGGAAAAGGTCGGCAGCAAACAGGGATTGAATCCGAGCTACTATTAAACGTAGCATCATCATCGGATGTCCTCAGAACCAAACGCGGGGCATAAACCGCAAAAAAGATGAAAGGTATTATTGGAAAAAAAATCGGCATGACTAGCATCTTCGGAGAAGATGGAAAGCAAATTGCTTGCACCATTATCGAAGCTGGTCCTTGCACAGTTACTCAGGTGAAAACTCCTGAAGTAGATGGCTACAGCGCAGTACAATTAGCGTTGGGCGACAAGAAAGAAAAACATTCTACAAAGTCTGAAATTAATCACTACGCGAAAGCTCAGACTGCTCCCAAAAGATTTGTAAAAGAATTCCGCGACTATTCGTTAGAAGCAGCATTAGGTGCAACTATTACCTTAGACATGTTCTCTGAAGGAGATACTGTTGAAGTGGTTGGTACAACAAAAGGTAAAGGTTTCCAAGGTGTTGTTAAGCGTCATGGTTTTAGCGGTGTGGGTGAAGCAACACACGGTCAACACGATCGTTCTCGTGCACCAGGTTCTATTGGTGGATCTTCTTATCCTGCAAGAGTATTCAAAGGAATGCGTATGGCTGGCCGTATGGGTTCTGATCGCGTTAAAACAAAAGGTTTAAAAGTATTAAAGTTATTCCCAGAAAAGAACTACGTTATTGTTAGCGGTTCTGTTCCAGGTCATAACGGTTCAATAGTTTTAATCCAAAAGTAATCACCACTTAATCGACAATCATGCAATTAGAAGTATTAGATATAAAAGGCAAAAAGACTGGCAGACAGGTAGAATTACCTGCTGAGATTTTTGGTGCAACTCCAAATGACCACGTTATTTATTTAGCCGTTAAGCAATATTTAGCAGCACGCCGTTCAGGTACGCACAAAGTTAAAACTCGTGCCGAAGTTCAAGGTGCTAGCAGAAAATTACACAAACAAAAAGGTACTGGTGGTGCTCGTAAGGGTAATATCCGTAACCCATTATATAAGGGTGGTGGTACTATATTTGGACCAAAACCACATTCTTACGATTTTAAATTAAACCGTAAGGTTAAAGATTTAGCTAAAATTTCTGCTTTATCTCATAAAGCCATTGATCAAGCAATTTTAGTTTTAGAAGATATCAATTTGACTGCACCAAAAACTTCAGCCATTGCAGATATCATGAGTCAATTAAAATTAGACAATAAAAAAACTTTGGTGATTTTACCAGAGTATAATGATAATGTTTACTTAAGCACTCGCAATATTCCTAACGTAGCAAGTACATTATTAGCGGACGTTAATACTTACGACATCATGAATGCCGATGTATTAGTGATCACTGAAGGTGCTGCTAAAATTTTTAACGAAGAAGAAGCTGCGTAGTCTCTTTAAAAAAGATAATCATGAAAGTAACAGAAATATTAATCAAGCCGATCTTAACTGAAAAAGCAAATGCTCAACAAGAAAAATTGAGAAGATATGCATTCAAAGTAAATCGTCGCGCGAACAAATTAGAAATCAAAACTGCTATTGAGCAATTCTATGGCGTTAACGTTTTAGAAGTAAACACATTAGTAGTTCCTGGTAAAAACAAAACTCGTTCAACAAAGTCTGGCATTATCTCTGGTGTAAAATCTGGATATAAGAAAGCTTTGGTAACAGTTGCAGAAGGTGAAACCATTGACCTTTACGCAAGTATTTAATAATAGCAAGTGAAGCTGAAAATTTCACGTAAAAAAAACAAAAAATGGCATTAAGAAAGTACAAACCGATTACAGCAGGAACCCGTTGGAGAATTGGGAACGCCTATGCTGAAATCACCACTAACCAACCTGAAAAGAGTTTGTTAGAACCGCAAAAGAAAACTGCAGGACGTAACTTCCAAGGTCGTCGTGCAATGCGTTACATGGGTGGTGGTCACAGACAACACTATCGTATTATCGATTTTAAAAGAAACAAAAAAGACATCGAAGCTACTGTTGTTTCTATCGAGTACGATCCAAACAGAACAGCATTTATCGCATTAGTACAATATACTGATGGTGAAAAAAGATACATTATTGCACCACAAGGTTTACAAGTAGGTACAAAAGTTTCTTCAGGCGACAACGTTGCTCCTGAGATTGGAAACGCTTTACCTATGAAGAATATTCCTTTGGGTACTGTTATTCACAATATCGAAATGCAACCTGGTCAAGGTGGTAAATTGGTAAGAAGTGCAGGTGCTTCTGCGCAATTAGCGAACAAAGAAGAAGAGTACGCAGTACTTAAAATGCCTTCTGGTGAATTAAGAAAATTATTAATTAACTGTTTTGCTACTATAGGGGTGGTTTCTAATAGCGACCATAACTTAGAAACAGCTGGTAAAGCAGGTAGAAATCGTTGGAAAGGCGTAAGACCTCGTGTTAGAGGTGTTGCGATGAACCCAGTGGATCACCCGATGGGTGGTGGTGAAGGTAGAGCGTCTGGTGGTCATCCAAGAAGCAGAACTGGTAAGTATGCTAAAGGAGAAAAAACTAGAACAAGAGGTAAGGGTAGCGATAAATTAATTATCCAACGCCGCGACGGAAAAAAATTGACTAAATAATTAACATTCAAATTAACTCATAACTATGGGTCGTTCGATTAAAAAAGGTCCTTATATAGATCATAATCTTGAAGAAAAAGTAGAGGCTATGAACGAAGGAAAAACGAAGAAAGCAGTTATCAAAACTTGGAGCCGTAGAAGTACGATCTCTCCAGAATTTGTTGGACACACTTTCGCAGTACACAATGGAAATAAATTCATACCAGTTTATGTTACCGAATTCATGGTAGGACATAAATTAGGTGAATTCTCTCCAACGAGAAACTTCAGAGGACACGCAGGTAGCAAAAAATAGTAAAAAATAATTAAGAAATGGAAGCAGTAGCTAAACTAAATAATTATCCAACCGGACCACGTAAGATGCGATTAATCGCTGACGTAATCCGTGGTATGGAAGTGGAAAAAGCATTGGCAATTTTGGAGTTCCATCCACAACACAATGCAGTTCCATTAGCAAAGTTGTTAAAAAGTGCAATCAGTAACTGGGAGCAAAAAAACAGCGGCGCTAGTGCAGCAGATAGCAAACTAGTAGTTAAAACAATCTTCGTAGATGGTGGTCGTACGTTAAAGCGTATGCGTCCAGCTCCACAAGGTCGTGGCTACAGAGTGCGTAAACGCAGCAATCACGTAACATTGATTGTAGATTCAAAATCAGATTCAAAAAACTAAATATTCTAAACCATCATTATGGGTCAGAAAGCAAATCCAATTGGAAATAGATTAGGTATCATCCGCGGATGGGAAAGTAACTGGTATGGTAATAAAAAAGATTACGCTACTAAGTTAATCGAAGATCAAAAAATTCGTACCTACTTAAACGCTCGTATTAACAAAGGAGGTATCGCTCGTATCGTTATCGAACGTACTTTAGGAAAATTAATTATTACGATTCATACCTCTAAGCCTGGTATCATCATCGGTAAAGGTGGCGGTGAAGTGGATCGTATTAAAGAAGAGTTAAAGAAATTAACTGGTAAAGATGATGTACAAATCAACATCTTAGAAATACGTCGTCCTGAATTAGATGCTACCATTGTGGGTGAGACAATCGCTCGTCAAATTGAAAACCGTATCAACTACAAGCGTGCTATTAAAATGGCCATTGCTTCTACTTTGAGAATGGGTGCTGAAGGTATCAAGATTAAAGTGGGTGGTCGTATCGGTGGTGCTGAGATTGCACGTAGCGAAGAAATCAAACAAGGCCGTGTTCCTTTACATACTTTCAGAATGGACATCGATTATGCTAGCGTATTTGCTTTAACAGTATACGGTAAAATCGGTATCAAGGTTTGGATTTGTAAAGGTGAAGTTTTAGGAAAGCGTGAATTAAATCCAAATTTCGTTGGCGGTAAAGAAGGTGGAGAAAGAGCTGATCATCCACGTGGAGATCGTCGAGATGATCGTCGTGATGGTGGAGACCGTCGTGGTGGAGCTGGCGCTGGACCAAGAAGAAAATAAACTCGAACAAAGACAACAATTTTAAAAAAGAGATAACAATATAATAAGATGTTACAGCCGAAAAGAAGTAAACACAGAAAACAACAGAAGGGACGTATTCGCGAAGTAGCGAAGCGTGGAACTTCTATTGCATTTGGTTCTTTTGCCTTAAAATCATTAGACCCGATCTGGTTAACTAACAGACAAATTGAATCTGCTCGTCAAGCCATGACTCGTGCTATGAAAAGAGAAGGTAATGTTTGGATCCGTGTTTTCCCAGATAAAATTATTACTCGTAAGCCTGCAGAGGTGAGAATGGGTAAAGGTAAAGGTAACCCTGAATTCTGGGCTGCTGTGGTAGAACCAGGTCGTATCATTTTTGAAATTGATGGTGTTACACCAGAGGTAGCAAAAGAAGCGATGGGATTAGCTGCACAAAAATTACCAATCAAAACTAAATTCGTTACAAGAAGAGACTTGTAATAAAAATAGGAGTAAACAAAAAAAGTATTTGCTATGGCAACCAAGAAATATGATTTTAATAAGGGCTTAAAAGACGCAAGTGTTGTGGATCTAAAATCTCGCATCACAGAAGATCAATTAAGACTTAAAAAATTAGAGTTCGCTCACGCTATTTCTCCATTAGAGAATCCAATGAGCATCCGCGGACTTCGTAAAGACATTGCCCGTTTAAAAACGGAATTAAAGAAAAAAGAGTTAGGCATCTAATTATATAGACAACTAACAGTATAAAATGACAACAATGGTAGTAAGAAATTTACGTAAAACAAGAATCGGAATCGTTACAAGCGACAAAATGGATAAAACCGTTACAGTTGCTGTAGAAAGAAAAGTAAAGCATCCGATCTATGGAAAATTCGTGAAAAAAACAACAAAGTTCCATGCACATGATGAGAAACAAGAGTGTGGTATTGGTGACGTTGTAAAAATCATGGAGACTCGTCCATTAAGTAAAACAAAACGTTGGAGATTAGTAGAAATAGTTGAAAAAGCTAAATAATCTAATCCACAAAAAGTAGTAAATCGTATTAACCCAAGTTCGCAAGAACAAGGAATAAAAGCTAAAAGCTAAATAAAATGATTCAGCAAGAAAGTAGGCTCAATGTAGCTGATAATAGCGGCGCTAAAGAAGTACTTTGTATCAAAGTATTAGGAAATAGCGGACAAGACTTCGCAAAAATCGGTGACACGATTGTTGTTACAGTTAAAGACGCAATTCCTGCAGGCGGTATCAAAAAAGGTACTGTATCTAAAGCAGTTATTGTTCGTACAAAAAACAAATTGCGCAGAAAAGACGGATCTTATATCCGTTTTGATGACAACGCAGTGGTATTATTAAACAATTCAGAAGAGCCAAGAGGTACACGTATCTTTGGACCAGTTGCTCGTGAATTGCGTGATAAAGGATACATGAAGATTGTTTCATTAGCACCAGAGGTGTTATAAACTATAAATAATTATGAGTAACAGATTCAAACCCAAATTCAACATCAAGAAAGGCGATAACGTAGTTGTTATTGCTGGTGATGACAAGGACTTGAAAAAACCTCGCAAGGTGTTAGAAGTAAACGTTGAAAAAGGACGTGTAACTGTTGAAGGCGTAGCCATTGCAACAAAACACACAAAGCCTTCAGCTTCTAATACAAAGGGTGGTATCGTTAAAGTGGAAGCGTCTATTAGCATTAGTAATGTAATGTTATGGGACGAAAAAACAAGCGCACCTACAAAAGTGAAGCGTTCAAGAGAAACAGGAAAATTAGTAAGAATTTCAAAAAAATCAGGGGAGGTAATTAAATAATGAGTACCGTAAAATACACTCCAAGATTAGCAGATAAGTATACTCAAGAAGTAATACCTGCTTTATCTAAAAAGTTTGGTTACAAGTCTGTAATGCAAACTCCTAAGTTGGAAAAAATTTGCATCAACCGTGGTGTAAATGGCGCCGTAAATGACAAAAAGTTAGTAGACATCGCTATCGATGAGTTAACTACTATCACTGGTCAAAAAGCAGTACCAACTTTATCTAAGAAAGATATTTCAAACTTTAAATTACGTAAGGGTATGCCCATTGGTGCTCGCGTAACTTTAAGAGGCGAAAAAATGTTCGAATTCTTAGATCGTTTAGTATCAGTTGCTTTGCCACGTGTACGTGACTTCAAAGGTGTTAGCGATAAAGCTTTTGATGGTCGTGGTAACTACACATTGGGAGTAACAGAACAAATCATCTTCCCAGAAATCGATATCGATAAAGTAAATAAAATCACTGGTTTGGATATTACTTTTGTAACAACTGCCCAAACTAATGAAGAAGCATACGAATTATTAAAAGAATTGGGTATGCCGTTTAAGAATATCAAAAAAGACAATAACTAATTAAAATAAAACTATGGCAAGAGAATCAGTCAAAGCCAGACAAAGAAAGCGTGAAGCAACTGTAAAACAATATGCTGAAAAGCGTGCTGCTTTAAAAGCTGCTGGAGATTATGCAGGTTTAGATAAATTACCTAAAAATGCATCTCCTGTACGTTTAAAAAATCGTTGTCAATTAACAGGTCGTCCTAAAGGATATATGAGATACTTCGGTGTTTCAAGAAATATATTCCGTGACATGGCCTTGAATGGCTTAATCCCAGGAGTAAAAAAAGCGAGCTGGTAAACAATCGCAAAACATTGATTTAAGTTCAATCCTAGTATTGAATACTGAAACAAAACAAAATTTAGAACTGATTTAAAATATTAATATGGTAACAGATCCAATAGCAGACTTTTTAACGAGAATTCGTAATGCCCAAATGGCACAACATAGAATTGTTGAGATTCCTGCATCCAATTTAAAAAAGCGTATTACTGAAATTTTATACGATCAAGGATATATCTTGAAATATAAATTTGAAGATGATACTAAGCAAGGTTTAATTAAGATCGCCTTAAAATATGATGCTGATACTAAACAACCAGCTATCCGTTCTTTAGAGCGTATCAGCCGTCCTGGTTTACGTCAGTATGCTAAGCCAGCTGAAATTAAAAGAGTAAGCAATGGTTTAGGTATCGCTATCTTATCTACTTCAAAAGGAGTATTAACAGATAAGCAAGCTAAAGCTGCCAATGTAGGTGGTGAGGTATTGTGTGCTATCGCTTAAGATTGTATACAAAAATTAGAAATAAAAATTAATGCTTAGTATGCATTTAAGCCTTTTAGTCGGGGCTGAAAACAACTAAGTAAAACAAATAAAAACAAACGACTATGTCTCGTATAGGAAAAAAACCAGTAAGTATCCCCAAGGGCGTTACTATCACTGTTAAAGATGCAGTGGTTACTGTAAAAGGACCAAAAGGTGAATTATCTCAGCCAATTGATCGTGATATCGAAATCGAAATCAACGAAACTGAGTTAATCGTTAAACGTCCAACTGAACAAATTCGTCATAGAGCTATGCACGGTTTATACCGTTCTTTAATTAGCAACTTGGTGAAAGGTGTTACAGAAGGTTACAAAAAAGAATTAGAATTAGTTGGGGTAGGTTTTAAAGCTGCTAACCAAGGTAACTTGTTAGATTTAGCTTTAGGTTATTCTCACAATATCATATTTGAAATTCCTAAAGAATTAAAAGTAGCTACTACAACTGAAAAAGGTCAAAACCCTAAAATTTTCTTAGAAGGTAGTGACAAACAATTAATAGGACAAGTGGCTGCAAAAATCAGAGGATTACGTAAACCAGAACCATACAAAGGAAAAGGTGTGAGATACTCTGATGAGGTGGTAAGAAGAAAAGCAGGTAAAGCAGCGGGTAAATAATAATTAAAAATCAGGCCAGCGGCAGAATCGCTAGCCCCAAAAATAAAGTATATGAGTAAATTAACTCAAAGACAAAAGATCAGATACAGAATTCGTAAAAAAGTACAAGGTACTGCGTCTAAGCCACGTTTATCTGTATTCAGAAGTAACGCAGAAATTTATTGTCAATTGATCGATGATGTTACAGGTGTTACCTTAGCAGCAGCCGCATCAACTGAGAAAGATATTGCAGCTCAAAAAGTAGCCAAAATTGAAAAAGCTAAATTAGCTGGTCAATCAATCGCCAAAAAAGCAGCAGCTTTATCTATCACTACAGTTGTATTTGATAGAGGTGGTAATTTATACCACGGTAGAATTAAGGCAGTAGCTGAAGGTGCTAGAGAGGGAGGACTTCAATTTTAATTCGCAAAAAAATACTAATAGAAAATCATGTCTAAAGTAAACGTAAATAAGGTTAAAGCAGCAGGTGATGTAGAACTAAAAGAAAAAGTAGTATCTATTAACCGTGTAGTTAAAACAACAAAGGGTGGTCGTACTTTTAGCTTCTCAGCTTTAGTAGTAGTAGGTAACGAAAATGGCGTAGTTGGTCAAGGTTTAGGTAAAGCCAAAGAAGTTCAAGAAGCTATTACAAAAGGTATCGAAGATGCTAAAAAGAACTTAGTAAAAGTGCCTATCATGCACGGAACAATTCCTCACGATCAGTTAGGAAAATCGGGTGCTGCTAAAGTATTAATTAAGCCAGCTGCACACGGAGCGGGTGTAATCGCGGGTGGTAGCATGCGTGCTGTATTAGAGAGCGCTGGTATCACTGACGTATTAGCTAAAAGTTTAGGTTCTGCTAATCCACATAACGTGGTTAAGGCAACTATCAAAGCTTTAGGTTTATTACGTGAGCCAGTTCAAGTTGCTAAAACTAGAAACATTAAATTATCAAAAGTATTTAACGGATAGTTGAATCACTAACCTTAATACGTGTTAAATAATTAAAGATGAAAAAGATAAAAATTACGCAAGTAAAAAGCGGTATCGACAGATCAGAGCGTCAAAAACAAACATTGATTGCTTTAGGTTTGAAAAAATTAAATGCAACTAAAGAAGTAGAGGCAACTCCACAAATTTTGGGCATGGTAAACAAAGTAGCGCACTTGGTAAAAGTGGAAGAGATCGCTTAGTTTTTTAACTAATCATTCTTTCTTATTCAATAAAGCGAGGGGAGATACCCCGAAAGTAAAAATCAAAAAAAATGAAATTACACAATTTACAACCTGCAGCAGGTTCGGTACACAAAGCAATCAGAATTGGTAGAGGTGAAGCATCTGGTAAAGGTGGTACATCTACAAAAGGTAATAAAGGGGGCCAGTCACGTGCTGGTTACAAAAGCAAAATGGCACACGAAGGTGGTCAGATGCCTATTCAACGTCGCGTTCCAAAACGTGGATTTAAAAATATCAACCGTGTTGAGTATGTAGTTTTCAATTTAGGTCAATTAGATCAATTAATTGAAAAGTACGGTTTTACAGAAATCACTCCAGAGAATTTATACATGAACAGTTTAATAGCACGTACTGATTTAGTAAAAGTGTTAGCCAACGGCGAATTGAAAACAAAGATTAATTTCAGAGTAAACGCAGCAAGTAAAAAAGCACAAGAAGCGATTATAGCAGCTGGCGGAACTATTGAAATTATCTAATTTTTATGTATATTGAGACAGCTAAAAGCTGTCTTATTAATTAAACTCTGATGAAAAAATTTATTGATAACATAAAGCATATCTGGGCAATCGATGAGCTTAAGAGTAAAATCTTAGTAACATTGGCTTTGGTATTAACTTATCGTATAGGTGCGCAAATTACATTGCCTGGTATCAATCCATTAGCTATCGAAGCTGCTCAAAAAGCAGGTAAGAGCAATGGATTATTAGGTATTTTTGATATGTTCGCGGGAGGAGCTTTTTCTCAAGCTTCTATTTTAGCATTAGGTATTATGCCTTATATCTCTGCTTCCATCTTCATGCAATTGATGACTATCTTAGTTCCTCAATTACAAAAAATTCAAAAAGAAGGGGAAAGTGGAAGAAATAAGATTAATCAATGGACAAGATATTTGACAGTGATCGTTACTGTTTTCCAAGCAGGGGCCTATGTTGCTTATTTAAATAGTCCTGGCTATGCGGATGCACTTATTCCTGCTTACAAACCATTTTTCTGGTTCTCAACTGTAGTTACTTTAACAGCAGGTACTTTATTTGTAATGTGGTTAGGGGAGAAAATTCAAGACAAAGGTTTAGGTAATGGTACTTCAATCATTATCATGGTGGGTATCTTAGGTCGTTTACCACAGTCACTTATTTTAGAATTCAGTTCTAAGAGCCAAAAAGGCGGCGGTGGTTTATTAATATTTTTAATTGAGGTAGCTATTTTAGTAACTATTATCATGGGCTTAATCGTATTGGTGCAAGGTGTTCGTAAGATTCCTGTAACTTATGCTAAGCAAGTGATTGGTGGTGCTCAAGTAGGAGGTGCTCGCCAGTTCTTACCAGTTAAGGTAAATAGCGCGGGTGTAATGCCCATCATTTTTGCGCAAGCAATTATGTTCTTGCCTACTTTAGTTTCTTTTACTAATTTAGATTCTGCCCAAGGTATTGTGAGAATTTTTAATGACCATAGTAATGTATGGTACATGATTATTTATTCAGTAATGGTAATTGGTTTTACCTTCTTATATACTGCCTTAATTTTTAATCCTAAGCAAATCTCTGAAGATTTAAAACGTAACAATGGTTTTGTTCCTGGTGTTAAACCTGGTCAACCAACTACCGATTATATTGGTGCGGTAATGGATAAAATTACTTTACCTGGTGCTATCTTATTAGCCTTAGTAGGTATTTTACCAGGCTTTGCTCAAAAATTAGGCGTTACGCAAGGCTTTAGTACTTTCTTTGGAGGAACTTCCTTATTAATTATGGTAGGCGTTGTGTTAGATACCTTACAACAAATCGAAACCTATTTATTAATGCGTCAATATGATGGTTTAATGAATTCGGGACGTATTCAAGGTAGAACTCCCATGACTACTTCGACTTTATAATTTTAATAAAAGATTTATATTTACAAACCTGTCCCAATAAGGCAGGTTTGTTTTTTTAGTATCAAATGTATTTTTATGATGTTCACTAAAACTGAAGAGCAGGTTGGGTTAATGAAAGAGGCAGCTCTTTTAGTAAGTAAAACACTTACACAGGTAGCTTCTGTTTTAAAACCTGGTATGACTACTTTAGATATTGATCAATTGTGTATGCAATTTGCTAAAGATCATCAAGCAAAATTATCTTTTCATAATTATCATGGTTATCCGCATCATATATGTGCATCTGTAAATGATGTAGTGGTTCATGGTTTTCCTAATAAAACTCCATTAAGAGAAGGGGATATTGTCTCTATAGATTTTGGGGTAATTTTAAATGGATGGCATGGTGATCATGCCTATACTTTTATTTTAGGCGAAGCCGACCCAGCAGCCATAGCGCTTGTAAAAGTGACGAAAGAATCTTTATATAAAGGAATTGAAAAAGCCATCGTTAACAATCGAGTAGGTGATATTGGTTTTGCAATACAAGAACACACCGAAAAAAAACATGGTTATGGCGTAGTGAGAGAATTAGTAGGACATGGGCTAGGTATGGAATTGCACGAAGATCCACAAGTACCTAATTATGGTAAACGTGGTACGGGTTTAAAAATGAAAGAAAATTTAGTATTAGCCATTGAGCCTATGATTAATATGGGCACTCACAAAGTATTTACAGATGATGATGGGTGGACGGTGAGAACACAAGATGGAAAACCTTCTGTTCATTTCGAGCATGATGTTTGTGTTAAAGCAGGTAAAGCATTAATATTATCCGACTTTTCAATTATTGAGGCTGCCGAAAAAGCCAATCATAATTTAAATAGCTCTTATTACTAGTAGCTAATTTTTAGGTATTAATTTTTTTTAATTGCATGGTATGAGTACAAAAAAAATAGTCGTAGTAGGAGGTGGTGCTGCGGGATTTTTCTGTGCCATACAAATTGCAGAGTTGCATCCTGATTGGCAAATAACCATTCTTGAAAAATCCAATAAACTATTATCAAAAGTTAAAGTAAGTGGGGGTGGTCGTTGTAATGTTACGCATGCTTGTCCTGATGTAGAGATGCTATTAAAAAAATATCCTCGCGGGTCAAGATTTTTAAAAAAAGCTTTTTATCAATTTGCCACCAAAAATACGATCGATTGGTTTTCCAAGAATGGAGTGAACTTGCATACTGAAAAAGATGGCCGTATGTTTCCAACCACCAATAATTCGGATACCATCATTGATTGCTTTTTAAGAAAAGTACATCAATATAAAATACAAGTGTTAACACAACATGAAGTAGTAGATATTAAAAAAGCAATAACTGCGAACCATAAAAATATTTTTACCATTTACTTACAAGGTCGAGAACATATGAATGCCGATGCTATTTGTTTAGCCACAGGCGGTATGTTAAAATCCGATAAATTATCTTGGCTTACAAAGATGGGTCATACCATGGTGGAACCTGTACCTTCCTTATTTACTTTTAATACTACCGATAAAAAAATTACCACACTCATGGGCGTGGCGGTGGATAAGGCGAGTATTCAGTGGCAAGGAATTAAAAATATAGAAGTTGGACCCTTGTTAATAACGCATTGGGGAATAAGTGGGCCTGCTGCCATAAAATTATCTGCTTGGTGTGCAAGAGAAATGGCCGAAGCAAATTATGAAGGTGCGATTATTATTAATTGGATACCTGAGTATAATGAAGCAAGTTTAAAAATGGAGTGGATGAATTTTAGACAAGATTTGGGAAAAAGAAATATGGGATCTAAAAATCCATTTAATTTACCAGCTCGTTTATGGGACTATTTATTGCAAGAAGCCGCTATTGATTTACAAACTAAATGGGCCGATGTAAAAAGTGCACAGCAACATTTACTTATACAATTATTAACGAGATATACTTTAACGATTAAAGGCAAGACTACTTTTAAAGAAGAATTTGTTACTTGTGGCGGGGTAGACCTTGCAGGTATTGACGCCTTAACGATGGAAAGTAAATTGGTTCCAGGACTCCATTTTGCAGGAGAAATGATGGATGTGGATGGCATTACCGGAGGCTTTAATTTTCAGCATGCCTGGACTTCGGGTTGGATTGCCGCACAACATATGGGGTCTTAGTTTTTTACTATTGAAAATCAATAAGTTACTAAGCGGCTACTGCTAATTTTTTAATCTATTTTGGTCGTTTTTTTAGGCTATTTGCCTACCTTTGCCGTCCGGTTTAAAAACGCCGGTTTTATTATGAAATTATTTTCAAAAACCCTAAACGCAGACGCACAGGAATTCGATGGCGCTACCGCTAGCGAAGCAACTGCGACAACAAAAGCACCTGAGGTTCAAACTGCTCATGATGATTTCGATTGGAGCGTTGACAAACGTAACGTAAGTCATTATGCTGAAGCAGAAAGAGTAAAGTATGACAAAGTGTATGATGACACTTTCGTTCAAATTTCTGACGGAGAAATTATGAATGGCTTAGTCGTTGCTTTAACAAAAACGGATGTTGTTGTAAACATTGGTTTTAAAAGTGATGGTTTAGTTTCATTAAATGAATTCCGTGACACCAATGGTGTTAAGACTGGTGATACAGTTGAGGTAATGGTGGTAGAAAAAGAAGACCGTGATGGTAATCTTCACTTAAGCCGTAAGTCTGCTCGTATTTTCCGTGCTTGGGAAAGAATTATGGAAGTACACAAAACTGGTGAAGTAGTTACTGGTTTAGTAACAAGTAAAACAAAAGGTGGTTTAATCGTTGATGTATTTGGTATGGAAACATTCTTACCAGGTTCTCAAATTGACGTTAAGCCTGTTACAGATTACGACCAATTCGTAGGTAAAACTATGGAGTTTAAAGTTGTTAAGATTAACGAAACAATTAAAAACGCGGTGGTATCTCATAAAGCATTAATCGAAAGTGATATTGAAGCACAACGTGCCGAGATCATGAGTAAATTAGAGAAAGGTCAAGTATTAGAAGGGGTGGTTAAAAACATCACTGACTTTGGTGCATTCATGGACTTAGGTGGATTAGATGGTTTATTATACATCACTGATATTTCTTGGGGTAGAATTTCTCATCCAAGTGAAGTGGTTAAGATGGATCAAAAAATCCAAGTGGTTGTGTTAGACTTTGATGATGACAAAAAACGTATCAGCTTAGGTTTAAAACAATTAACTCCACATCCATGGGATGTATTACCAGGCGACTTATCAGAAGGTAGCGTGGTAAAAGGGAAAGTAGTAAATATTGAAGATTACGGTGCGTTCTTAGAAATTCAACCAGGTGTTGAAGGTTTAGTGCACGTATCTGAAATCACATGGGCTAATACACCAATCAACGCTAAAGAGTTCTTCAAATTAGGAGATGAGCATGAAGCAAAAGTGGTTACTTTAGATAAAGATGCACGTAAGATGAGCTTGAGCATTAAACAAATGACACAAGATCCTTGGAATGCAATCGACAATAAATTCCCAGAGAACAGCAAGCACAAAGGATTGGTTAAAAACATCACTCCATACGGTGTATTTGTTGAATTAGAATCTGGTATTGGTGGAATGATTCACATCAGCGATTTAAGCTGGTTAAAGCGTTTCAATCATCCTTCTGAGTATGTGAAAGTAGGTGAGTCAATCGACATCATCATCTTAAACATCGACAAAGAAAATAGAAAATTACAATTAGGTCATAAGCAATTAGAAGAAGATCCTTGGAATGCATTAGAAGAAACTTTTGCCATTGGATCAATTCATGATGGTACTATTGTTCGCAAGGACGATAAAGGTGCTATTGTACAATTGCCTCATGGTTTAGAAGGGTTTGCGCCTAACCGTCACTTAGCAAAAGAAGATGGTAAACAAGTTCAAGCCGAAGAAACAGCGCAATTTATGGTGATCGAATTTGATCGTAATGAAAAGCGTATTGTAGTTTCTCATGCTAGAATTTGGGAACAAGCAATCACTGAAGAAAAAGAAGTAGCTAAGAAAGAAGCGAAAGCAGAAACGGAGAAAACTAAGAAAGCCGTTAAAACTATTCAAGCTAAGGTGGAGAAATCTACTTTGGGTGATTTAGGTGCTTTAGCTGAAATTAAAGCTAAATTAGACGAGAATAAAGAAGGGTAATTTTACCTACTTCTTATAAACTTTAAGAGCCCTGCTATCCAGCGGGGCTCTTTTTTTTGGCTTAAACCCAGAATTTTACCTAAAATGCTGGTAGTCAAGCCTGATTTAGCTATTTCTTAACGTCAAAGGCTTTATTGGCAATCTTTTTCGGCCTAAATTGGGGATTATTAGTTAATTTTGCCACCCTGTATGAATAGAATAATTGTAGTCTTTTTGGTTATTGTAAGCCTGTCTTCTTGTACTTCAAAATTTCAAAAAGTTTTAAAGAATAAGGATACAGACTTTAAGGTTAAGATGGCCGAAAAATACTTTGAAGCAAAGCAATACAGAAATGCACAACAGCTCTTTGAATCAGTAATCCCATTTGTAAAAGGAACTCCTCGTTATGAAGAGTTGTATTTGAAATTTGCTAATTCTTATTATTATGATAAGGATTATGAAAATGCAGAAAACTTATTTAAAACATTTGTTGAGTATTTTCCTAATAGTCCTAAAACAGAAGAAGTTGAATTTTTAAGAGCCTATACTTATTTCAAACGTTCTCCTAAACCAGAGTTAGATCAAACTACTACCAATAAAGCGATACAAGCAATGCAATCATTTATTGATGGTCATCCAACTAGCCCAAAGGTTAAAGAGGCAACCGAAGTAATTGATGCTTGCCGTGCTAAGTTAGAAGCTAAAGATTTTAAAACAGCAACCTTGTATTTTGATCTTGCACTATACCGTGCCGCTGCTATTTCTTATGGGTTATTATCTGATGGTTATCCCGATTCTAAAAGTGCCGACAAGTATAAATTGTTAACACTAAAATCCTACTATCAATTCGCGGAAAATAGTTTTGCCGAGAAGCAAAAAGAAAGATTCGAGAAAGTAGTTGAGGAGTACAATGATTTTGTAGATAGATTTAGCGACAGTCCTTTGTTGGGCGACGCCAAAAAAATAAAAAAACAAACCGATAATTTTTTAAATAATTTAAAGAAATGAGTAAGCTAAGAAGACATATGGGTGCCAATACACCTGCTGTTGTAGAAACAAAAAGTTTGAAAGCTTTAAAAGCTAAAACTGGTAATCTTTATGAGTCTATCTCTATTATTGCTAAAAGAGCTAATCAAATTAATATCTCTATCAGAGAAGAGTTACATAGTAAGTTAGAAGAGTTTGCTAGCCATACTGATAGCTTAGAGGAAATCCATGAGAACAAAGAGCAAATCGAAATCTCAAAAGCCTATGAGCGTATGCCTAATCCAGCTATTTTAGCCACTGCTGAATTTATCGACGATAAGATTTATCATCGTAAGAACGAAGACGCAGATTTATTCCGCTAGTAGCGCTTACCTAAAGTAAAAACGTCCTGAAATTATATGATATCAGGACGTTTTTGTATTTTAGAGAACCTATAATTTATATTATGTCACCCAAGTATACTCTTACCTTATTGCTATCACTCTTACTGGGTTTATCTAGTTTTGCTCAAGAGTTAGCCGCTACTGTAAGTATTCAAAGTGCTAAGGTAGATAACCAGGTAGATCCCAAAACTTTTACTCAATTGCAAACTCAATTAAAAGATTTTGTGAATCAAAGAAAGTGGACAAGTGATGCATTTGGAACAGAAGAAAAAATTGATTGTAGTTTTTACATTACTATCGAGTCGGTTATTTCTGCTAATGTTTATGATGCTAAATTAAGTGTAGTATCCAATCGTCCTGTTCATGGCGCTAATTATACAACTCCTGTATTAAATATGCAGGACGCTAATTTTACATTCAAATATCAACTTTCACAACCTATTGAATTTAATGAAAATAGGGTACAAGGTGCCGATCCTTTGGAGGCTAATTTAACGGCCACCTTGGCTTATTATATAAATATTATTTTAGGATTAGATTACGATTCTTTTGCACCAAAAGCGGGTGCTCCTTATTTTGCAAAGGCACTTAATATTGTATATAATGCCCCTGAAAATTCTAGTATTGTAGGTTGGAAATCCTTTGATGGTCAGAGAAACAGATATATACTAATTGATAATTTTACCAAATCAGGAATGGATAAAATACATGACATTTTATTCAGTTATTATCGTGAAGGATTGGATCAATTAGTTGAAAAACCAGATCAGGCGAAAACGAATATTTTGAATGCATTAATTAGTATGCAAGAAATACAGGAAAGTAATACAAATTCAATGGCTGTGCCTATTTTAATGCAGGGAAAATTTACTGAAATAAGTGGCTTGTTTGAAAAAGCGGATAAAGCCACCAGAAAACAATTATTAGCTACCTTAGCCGTCATTGATTTGGCCAATTTAAACAAGTATAAAGATAAACTAGAATGAGAAAGCTGTTGCTTTTTATGGGCATAGCAATAGGAGTAATTGCTTGTAGTGCTAATCAAACACCTAAGGACCTGGTACCTTTAAAAACTATGCAAATAGTGGTTTGGCAATTAATGAAGGCCGACGAAGTGTACACTCGTGTCTCACCCTTAGATAGCACCTGGAAGAAAGACCGAAAAAACGTTCAATTTTATCAACAAATATTTGATTACAACAAAGTGGACAGAGTTCAATTTTATAAAACCATCGATTATCTAGAACGACATCCAATAGAATTTAAAGAGTTATTGGATTCCGTGAATGAACTTTCGAAAAGAGAAAAAAATGAAACAATAATCCACTAATCTTACACTTAGTGGGCAAACAATTTTATTTTTGAATATACCTAAAAATTAAAAATACAAATATGAGCAATTTAACAGGACACCAAGCCCCTGCGTTTACCCTTTTCGATACTGATAAAAAAGCTACTTCATTAGCCGATTTTAAAGGTCAAAATGTGGTGGTTTTATTTTTCCCTTTAGCATTTACAGGAGTTTGT
The DNA here is from genome assembly GCA_947452905.1 of Bacteroidota bacterium. Taxonomy (GTDB): domain Bacteria; phylum Bacteroidota; class Bacteroidia; order Chitinophagales; family Chitinophagaceae; genus Sediminibacterium. The sequence continues at coordinate 84,071 of CANGEP010000007.1, forward strand.
ACTGCTGAGTTATGTAGCATCAGAGATAATATTGGCACTTATAACAATGCGAATGCGCAAGTATTAGGAATCTCTGTAGATTCAATATTTACTTTAGGTAAATTTAAAGAAGAGCAAAAATTAAATTTTCCTTTATTGAGTGATTTTAATAAAACAGCTTCAAAGGCATTTGATGTTTTATATGAGGTATTCCCCGCATTTGAAATGCAAGGTGTAAGTAAGCGCTCTGCTTTTGTTATCGATAAAGAAGGCGTGGTTCAATATGAGGAAGTTTGTGCAACACCAGGTGATTTGCCAAATTTTGAAGCTATTCAAAATGTATTAAACACCTTAAACTGAAATGTTAAATCATGTTAGGTCATGATTCAATCATAAAAAAAAAGGGCTCACAAAATGTGAGCCCTTTTTTTTATCGGTCGCAAACTTCGACAATTAAAAATTTAAGGTAATGTGTATTTTCCATACCCCATATAATAGGGTGGTCACTTGATTGAGATTGATAAGTAACCTGCCTTATTCTTTTTTTAGCATCACGTGCTGCCATTTCAATGGTTTCTAAAAATAATTCGGGGCTAACAAGATTCGTACAACTGGAGCTTACTAAAAAACCACCGTTGCGTATTAATTGCATACCTCTTAAGTTAATTTCCTTATATCCTGTAACAGCTTTGCCAATATTAGCCCTACTCTTTGTAAATGCAGGTGGATCTAACATAACTACATCGTATTTACGCCCCTCTCTTCCCCAATTCTTTAATACATCAAAAGCATTCATCGCTTCAAATTTTACGATGTCTTGTAAATTATTTAAAGCTGCATTTTTATTTGCCTGTGCAACTGCGTTTTCGGAAATATCAATACCTAAGACCGACTTTGCTCCATAATGTGCAGCATGAATTTCAAAGGTTCCAGTATAGGTAAAAGCACCTAAGACATCGGCGCCTTTAACAATATTTTGAATTGCTTTTCGATTGTCTTGCTGATCTAAAAAATAGCCTGTTTTTTGTCCATTTTCAATATCTACATAAAATTTCAATTCATTTTCTTTAATAATAATTTCTGTAGCAAAGGGGTCTGTTAAAAATCCTTTTTGTTGAGTGAGCCCTTCGAGTTCTCTCACAGGTACATCGTTTCTTTCATAGATACCTTTTGGAGAAAAAATGTTTTGTAAAGCTTCTACTATCGAAGCCTTCCACTTTTCTATACCTAAAGAAAGAGTTTGTAAAACAAAATAATCATTGAATTTGTCAATAATCAAAGCAGGTAATCCGTCTGCTTCCCCAAAAACTAATCGGCAATTTTCGGTATAACCTAACTTCTGTCTGTAGGCCCATGCTTCTTTAATTTTATCTTGAAAAAAAACAGCGCCTATATCTTCTCTTTTACGAGTCAGTAATCGTATCAAAATCTGAGATTCAGGATTAATATACCCTCTGCCCACCAATTTGCCATCAAAGTAATAAACCTCTACAATATCGCCCGGCTCCACCTGGCCTGCCACTCGGTCCACCTCGTTATTATATATCCAAGGATGGCCTTGTGCTATACGAGGGGTGATTCTTTTATTCAAATACACTTTTGTCATAAGGCAAATATAGGCACAGATTGAGTGACAACTTGTTCATAATTAGGCTCTTTTCTGTCATTTTTGCTCTTTTAAACCTTTGGCAATATATTTGATTAAAATAGGTATCAATCAGATAATTATGGAAGAAAATCAAGTAAAAGACTCAGAATCAGTGGAGAAAGTAGAAAATGCCCCAGAAAATGTGACTGAGGTCGAAAATAAGCCACTTTCAGAGACAGAACAGCTAAGTGCTGAACTGACAGAACAAAAGGATAAATACCTTCGTTTAATGGCCGAATTTGACAATTTTAAAAGAAGAACAGCCAAGGAAAGAATAGACCTTATTCAAACAGCCAGCAAAGAGGTAATTGTTTCTCTATTGGATGTATTAGACGATTGTGACAGAGCCGAAAAGCAATTAAATACCTCTGATGATATCGCTTTGCAAAAAGAGGGTATTCAATTAGTATTTAATAAAATTCGTTCTACCATGCACTCAAAAGGGGTGGTAGCCATGCAGAGTATTGGGAAGGAATTTGATGTGGAGCAACATGAGGCAATTACCGAAGTGCCCGTACCTGATGAAAAACAAAAAGGTAAGGTAATTGATGAAATTACAAAGGGATATTTATTAAACGAAAAAATTGTTCGTTTTGCTAAAGTGGTGGTAGGCAAATAAAAAAATAATTATGTCAAAAAGAGATTACTACGAAATCCTTGGGGTAAGTAAATCTTCATCAGCAGATGAGATAAAAAAAGCCTATCGTAAAATTGCGATGCAATTTCATCCAGATAGAAATCCTGGAGATAAAGCAGCGGAAGATAAATTTAAAGAAGCTGCAGAGGCCTACGAGATTTTGAGTGATAATGATAAGAAAGCAAAATATGATCGTTTCGGACATCAGGCCTTTTCTGCAGGTGCCGGTGGTGGTGGATTCCATGGCGGTGGCGGAATGGACATGAATGATATTTTTAGTCAGTTTGGCGATATTTTTGGGGAGGAAGGATTTGGAAGTTTCTTTGGTGGTGGTCGTAGTCAATCTCGTTCTTCAAGAGCAAGAGGGCAGCGCGGTAGTAATCTTAGAATTAAATTAAAATTAAATTTTGAAGAAATAGCCAATGGGGTTAATAAGCAAGTGAAGGTTAAAAAACATGTCATTTGTACAACCTGTGGTGGCAATGGAGCAAAAGATAAAAACAGTGTTCAAACTTGTGGCACTTGTAATGGATCAGGTCAGGTTAGAAAAGTAACCAATACATTTTTGGGTCAAATGCAAACGGTGAATACTTGTCCAACATGTGGTGGAGAAGGTAATACAGTAACTGCAAAATGTGGAGCTTGTAAAGGAGAAGGAAGAGTATATGGTGAAGAAACTATTTCGATTGATATACCCGCTGGAGTACAGGATGGAATGCAATTAAGTATGTCTGGTAAAGGTAATGCAGGGGAGAGAGGTGGATCGGCAGGGGATTTGATTATAATGATTGAAGAAGAAGCACATGAGTTTTTGCATAGAGATGGTTTAAATGTGGCATATGATTTATACATCACTATTCCAGATGCCATTTTTGGAACCAATGTAGAAGTGCCTACTATTGATGGTCGTGCAAAAATTAAAATACCTGCAGGAACACAAAGCGGTAAAATATTTCGCTTAAAAGGTAAAGGATTCCCTGAAGTGCAAGGATATGCCAAAGGAGATCAATTAATACATGTTAATATTTGGACTCCACAACAAGTAAGTGAGGAAGAAAAAATAGCATTGGAGAAAATGCAAGAAAGCGAAAACTTTAAACCTAAAAATAGTAAGGCCGAAAAAAGCTTTTATGAAAAAGTAAAAGAAGCGTTTAAATAGTATAAAAAAAAGAGGATGTTAAAGCATCCTCTTTTTTTTATGGGTTAGATAACTAAGATTCTTTTAGTTGATAAATTTCTCGGGTATTACGTCCTAGTCCATCATAATCTAATCCATAGCCTACTACAAATTTATTAGGGATATCAAAACAAGCGTAGTCAACTTTAACGGGAAAAGCCAAAGCTTCAGTTTTATTTAATAGAACAGCAATTTTAATGGAAGTAGGTTGTTGAGCAGCCAACTGAGGTAAAAAATGATGTAATGTTTTACCGGTATCAATAATATCTTCAATAATAATTATATCTCGACCGCTAACACTTGTATCTAAGCCAATTGCGGTAATTACATTACCAGTAGAACTAGTGCCTTTGTAGGAGGCTAATTTTATAAAGCATACTTCTGCTTCAATGGTTATTTGACGAAACAAATCGGCCGTAAATAAAAAAGAGCCGTTGAGGATTGATAAGAAGATGGGCTTTTTTCCAGCATATTCTACATTTAATTGCTTTGCTAATTCGGCAATCTTAGCTTGAATATCGGCCTCCGACAAATAGGGTACAAATTCTTTATCTAATACTTTAAATGTGCTCATGGTTATTTACTTTTTCGGATTATCTGATTTAAATAAATATAAAAACTCACCCTCTTTTAAATTCTTGTCTGTGCTATTGGGGTTGTATTGTTGTAAGGCGCTTAGCCAAATGCCTTCGGCTTGACTAATGGAGTATAAGGTTTCTCCCGCTTTAATTTTATGTACTTTTTTATCGTTTTCTTTTTTCTTAGGCGCTAAAAAAATAAGTTGATCTTCTTGTATTAATTCAGTTTCGGCTAATTCGTTATAAACATATAATTTGTATAAAGGCACATTATAAATAGTGGCAATATCCATGAATGAACTATTGGCACTCGCCCATATCGCAAGAACATTGTTAACTCTTATACGTCCTTTAGGATAAGTATAAATTGCTTTTTTAACAAGGGTGTCTGCTTTAACAATACTTGTAGCATTTACTTTATTGGTTAATACGGAGTCTTTTGAAAGACTTCCGATACTTTTTAAATTACCAATGGGGCTATTGTTAGGGATAGTAGTGGCTTGAATTCCTTGTACCGAAGTTAAACTGATATTTTGTGTTGAAGTATCTACTAAAACAGGAGTATTCATTTTAGGTAGTAATGTATCAGCTTTTGCAACTGAGATAACTACTGTGTCTGTTTTTGAAATTACCAATGTGTCTTTTGTTTTTATGGTATCCTCATTGGCAAGTTCAGGAAAGTTATATTGAGATAGCTCATAATCATCAATCACTTTTAAAATCTTTTTGGGATAGTCGGCAGCAGTGGCATAGCCTGCTTTTTTTAATCCATAGGCCCAGGCAGAATCATCCACTGGATCTAATTCAAATAGAGAAGCATAATTTGGCCTGTTTTTTAAAAAATCGGAATGGTCTTTAAAAGAACTTAAAGCATTGGGGTATACTCTAAAACATTCTTTTTTAGTATCATCATCTTGAAAGGTAGTTTCACCTTTCCAATCCAATTTGCATTTAATGCCAAAATGATTATTGTAGGTTTTTGCTAAATTACTTTCTCCACTGTTAGATTCGATTATAGCTTGCGCGAGAGTGATGGATGCAGGGATGCCTGTGCGTTTCATTTCTTGCATGGCAATGCCCTTGTACTGTTCTATATAACTTGTTGTGTTTTTGGGTTGAGCCAAAATAACAAAAGGGAGTAGTAAACAAAATGTGATATAGCCTACAATTTTCATTTTTATATTTTTCTAATTAAAGTGAGCCCATCTCTTATAGTTAATAAGCTTTGTTCGGTTCTGGAGTCATTATACACATGTTCATTAAAAGCTTGAATTGCTTTAGCACTTTTACCTTGAATAGGTGTTACTAAAACATCCCCGTGAAATAAAGTATTATCTACAATCATTAATCCCTTTGGGGCTAAACGAGGCAGTATTAATTCGTAGTAATCAATATACCCCACTTTGTCGGCATCAATAAAAACTAAATCCCATTGAAAATCTAAACTAGGTATTATTGTTTTAGCATCTCCAATATGCATTTTTATTTGACTGCATTTTGGAGATTTTGTAAAATTGTTTTGTGCAGTATAGGCATCTACTTCTCTTAACTCAATCGTATGTAATTCCCCATTTTGGGAAATCCCTTCTGCTAAACATAAACTGCTGAACCCAGTAAAGCTTCCTATTTCTAAAATAGTGCTGGGTTGTATTAGTTTGCTTATAAAACTCAAAAAACCTCCTTGCTGCCAATTGCTTTGCAAATGTGCATGTGGATGATGATCCCTAGTATGCTCAAAGAGTTCTTTTAAATAACTAGGGGTTGCCTGGCTATATTTTTCTGCATATTCATTGGCTAGAGGGTTAATAAAATCCATCTACAAATGTCTATTTTTTTTCTGTATTTGGCTTAGAAATTAACCACAAACCTATAAAAGTAAATAAACCATTGATAATTAATAATTCCTGACCAATTTTAAAGTTGCCTAATAAACTAGTTTGGTAATTATCCAGAATCAAACATAAAACAGGAGCGATAAAACAAGGGATGGCCGCCCATTTATCCTTTATTGTTCTTTTGGTTAAAATGCCAAAAGCAAATAAACCTAATAAAGGCCCATAGGTATAAGCAGCAATTTTTAATAATAAATCAATAATACTTTTATTATCGATCCATTTAAATATTAAAACAATTATTAAAAAGATAAAAGCAAAAATTAAGTGTACTCTTTGACGAACTTTTTTCTTTTTTGCTTCGTCCGTTTGAGTATTTCTTTGCATGCCCAAAATGTCGATACAGAAACTTGAAGTAAGTGCAGTAATGGCTCCATCTGCACTGGGAAACAGGGCAGAAATTAAAGCTAAAATAAAAATGATGGATAGATAAGGGGGCATATGTTGCAAAGCAATAGTAGGAAATATTTCATCCCCCACAGCATTTACATTTAATTGCGCTGCATATAAATTTAACAAGCCGCCTAAAAATAAAAATAAGCTAATAACAATTAACATGGAGAAGCCTATTGTCACCATATTTTTTTGTGCATCTTTTAAATTCTTTACAGAAATATTTTTTTGCATCATTTCTTGGTCTAACCCTGTCATGGTTAAAGTGATAAATGCACCCCCAATGATTTGTTTTAAAAAGTAAGATTTGGCGTTGATGTCAGTATTAAATACTGTGGCTATGCCTTTTACTTGCATAGCATCAATGGCTTCTCCCACTGATAAATGTAAATTGGATAAAATATAAATACTACATATAATTAAACCCAATAACATACCAGTTGTTTGCAAAGTATCGGTGTATACGATTGTTTTTACACCCCCTTCGTAAGTGTATAGTAAAATCATACCTAATATGACTAATGTAGTTGCCCAAAAAGGCACATGCATGTTGTCTAAAATAAATACCTGTAAGGTTTTAACCACTAAATAAAGACGAGCTGTAGCGCCTAAGGTTCTAGAGAGGATGAAAAAGGAAGCTCCTGTTTTGTAGGCATTAAAACCTAATCTATTTTCCAAATAGTTATAAATAGAAGTAAGGTTCATTTTGTAATAAATAGGCAATAATACGTAGGCGATGGTGATATATCCTATTAAATATCCAAGGGTGATTTGTAAATAGTGAAAAGCATCTTTACCTACTGCTCCGGGTACGCTTACAAAAGTAACTCCACTTAGTGAAGTGCCAATCATGCCAAAGGCCACCAACATCCAATTACTATTTTTATTGCCAATAAAAAAAGACATATTATTACTATTCTTTCCGGTTACTTTAGCTACACCTAATAAAACCAGAAAATACAAAACGACAAACAGAAATAATAAGGGAGCACTCATAAAGCTTTAAATTAGTTAAAGCAAAGTAAGTACAATCTTTTAATTTTAACTAAATTCGTCAGATTAATCATCCCTATGACAATTAAAACAGTTACCCTCTTTTGTGGCTCAAAATCAGGAAAGAATCCCCATTTTGAGCAAGCAGCCATAAGCCTTGGTGAATGGCTAGCTAATGACAATATTACACTTGTATATGGGGGTGGAAACAAAGGTTTGATGGGAGCCACTGCAAATGCTTGTTTAGCTAAAGGGGGCAAAGTAATTGGCATTATCCCAAAACTTTTATTGGAATGGGAAGTGGAACATAAGGGTCTTACAGAGTTGATAGTGACTGAAAACATGCATGCACGTAAACTATTATTGTACGAAAAAGGGGAGGCGGCGATTGTTTTGCCAGGAGGGCTAGGCACATTTGATGAGCTTTTCGAAATGTTAGTTTGGAATAATTTAAGTATTCATGATAAAAAAATAATTCTCTATAATTATAAAGGATTTTATGATCCTTTAGTTACGATGATACAAAGAATGGAGGAAGAGGATTTTTTATATGAAAAAACAAGATATCGTCTTCATATTTGTTCCACTTTAGCTGAAATCAAGAACGTTTTTTCTTTCTAAAATTAACTGGGAATCCAACACCCCCTCTAATCACTGGTTCTGGGCGGTGGTAACTATCTCTATAGGGGGAATGAAAATTGTCAAAAAGATCATACATAATGGATATATAAGAAAATCCATTTTCACCATGCTTGCCATATCCAATACCAGCGAGTAAACTAGAACAACCATAACGAAGGTTTCCACTACTACCTGTTTCTGTATTTTTTTGATAAGACCATGCCCAGTTATACTCGGGTTGAAGCTGTGCAAAAAATGAATTTAATGGCCAAGCCCTAACGAAACTACCAATGCCATAATGAAAAGTATTGCTTTTAATGGGGTTTAATTCATAAGCCGAGTAGGACTCATAATAAATATTCATCGCTATTCCTGCTTCCATATAGGTATTATAGCTTTTTACCAATTCAGGATTAATGCCTAATTGAAAGGAGTGTGAACTGGCGCCAATGATTATATTACCTCCCAAGTAATAAGGGGGTGTAGTAACTAAATTTTTCTGTGTGATAATTTCCTGGCTTTTGCTTTGATTACTAAGTAAAAGTGTAATTATAGAGATTAATAAAATTTTTAAATTCTTCATTTTGATAAATCAAATATTTTACCACTATTTAAAATATTATTAGGGTCAAATAATTTTTTAATTCCCTTCATAATTTCCATGGTAATAGGGTCAAACATAACAGGCATAAAAGATTTTTGAATAAGTCCAATACCATGTTCCCCACTAATGGTGCCCCCTAATTTTTTTACTAATTCAAAAATCTCAATGAGTATGGTTTGGATCTCTGTGTTTTCGTAACTCGTTTTGTATAAGGGGTGATTAATTCTTATATGTAAATTGCCATCTCCCGCATGTCCTACAATAACTACTTTAAATCCATTTTTATTGGCCATTGCCTTTACACCATTGATTAATTCAGGGAGTGCGGCTCTGGGCACCACGGTATCTTCTTCAATCGTATATCCTGCATTTACAGCAGCTTCGTTGGCTCTTCTTCTAATTTTCCAGAGTTCATTTTTTTGTTGTGCATCGTCGGCAAATAATAAATCACCTACTTCAAAATTAGCGAGTACTTCGGCAATGGCTTCCATCTCATTCATGAGTACATCCATATTATTGCCATCCACTTCAATAATTAAATGAGCGGCTAAGTTTTCGGTAATGGGGATAGCTGTACTATCACACATTTTAGAGGCTAATTTAATGGACTCAATCTCCATTAGTTCCATGGCACTTGGAGTAATGCCCGCTCTGAAAATAGCACTTACTGCTTCGCTTGCTTTTTCTAAGCTGTTGAAAGGAGCTAGCATTAATAAATCAAATTTCGGATGTGGTAGAAGCCTTAAAACAATTTTAGTGACAATCCCCAATGTGCCTTCGCTGCCTACAATTAATTGAGTAAGATTATAGCCCGTGGCATTTTTTAAAACATTGGATCCTGTCCATATAATTTCACCAGTAGGAAGTACTATTTGGAGGTTTAATACATAATCCTTCACCACCCCATATTTCACTGCCTTTGGCCCACCAGAATTTTCAGAAATATTACCGCCTATAAAACAACTACCCTTGCTCGCAGGATCGGGGGGATAAAACAATCCTTTTTCTTTAACGGTATTTTGCAATACTTCAGTAATTACTCCAGGCTCAGTAGTTACTTGTAAATTTTTTTCGTCAATCTCTAAAATGGAATTAAAGCGCTCCATGGAGATTACTAAACCACCTAAATGAGGCAATGCTCCACCTGTAAGTCCTGTGCCCGCACCTCTAGGAGTAACTGGAATTAAATGTTGATTACATAAAATAAGTAAAGCCGAAATTTGTTCAGGTGTGTTGGGTTTAACAACTACTTCGGGAGTATAGTGTAAATTCTCTGTTTCGTCTCTACCATATTTTTCAAAACTTTCGGCATCCGTAAAAGTAAAACTAGCACCTACAATTTGAGTGATTTGCTCAAGTAGGTCCTTTGTGATTTTTTGCATACCTGTATTTTAAAAAATAATTTCATTTAAAATAAACCATATAGCATACCATCCACTTTGCTAATGATTTCACCAAAGTCTTCTTCGTTTTCGCCAAATTTGTTTTTATCACAATCGATCACTAATATAGGACCTTCTTTATAGCCATCCACCCATTTATTGTAAAAGTCATTTAATTTTTTTAAATAATCCAAGCGTATGTTTTCTTCGTATTCTCTTCCTCTTTTTTGAATTTGAGAAACCAATGTTGGTACTGAGGCCTTTAAATAAATCAATAAATCGGGAGGTTGTACCATCGATTTAATAGTACTAAAAAATCCAAAATAGTTATCAAAATCACGTTTGCTCATAAGCCCCATCTCGTGTAAGTTAGGCGCAAAAATATGGGCATCTTCATAGATGGTTCTATCTTGAATAATGGTTTCAGTACCTCTTTGAATATCTAAAATTTGGTTTAAGCGACCATGTAAAAAATAAATTTGAAGATTAAAGCTCCATCTAGGCATGTCATCGTAGAAGTCTGTTAGATAGGGATTGTGATCCACATCTTCGAACTGAGGTATCCAGCGATAATGTTTGCTTAACATTTCAGTTAAGGTTGTTTTGCCAGCACCTATATTTCCAGCGATAGCAACGTGTTTGGGCTTCTTAGTTTTTGCCATAATTTATTTTTTATACATAATCCATACCTACTGCTTTACGCACCATGCCAAGTGTAACAGAAGCACTTGCTCTTGCTTTGTCTGCCCCTTGTTTAATGATTTTTAAAAGTAGGTCTTTATTGTTTTGTAAATCGGATGCATGAGAACGAATAGGATTAATAAATTTAACCATATCCTCTGCTAATTGTTTTTTCATATCACCATAACGAATAATACAATTGCCTTCGCTACTATTGTTAAAGTCGTCTTCAAATTTTTGAACCGTATCAGCACTGCTTACTAATTTTAAGAGTGTAAATAAGTTTTCAATATAATCTGGTTTTACGGAATGAGGTTTTAAAGGTCCTTGATCTGTTTTAGCCTTCATTACTTTTTTACGAATTAGTTCATCGTCATCCGCTAAAAATAAGGTAGTCATTTGATTTTCGCTCTTACTCATTTTGCCGTTACCATCAAGACCTAAAATTTTAACCAATTCACTATTATAATTAAAAGCATAAGGTAAAGGGAAGATTTCCCCATAACGATGATTAAATCGATCCGCAAAATTACGGGCCATCTCTAAGTTTTGTTCTTGGTCTTTCCCAACAGGCACTTTTATGGCACGATGTATTAAAATATCTGCAGCTTGTAAAACAGGGTAGGTTAACAATCCTGCATTTACATTTTCTGGTTGCATGCGAACCTTGTCTTTAAAAGTGGTTGTTTTTTCTAATTCCCCTTTATAAGACAACATATTTAAATACAAATATAATTCGGCAATTTCGGGCACATCACTTTGTACATATAGCGACACTTTTTCTGGGTCTAAACCACAGGCAATATTTTCGGCTACTACTCTTAATACACTTTCCTGTAAAGTTTTGGTATCTGGATGCGTAGTAAGACTATGCCAATTAGCTACAAAGAAATAGCAGTTGTAATCATGCTGCATACGCACATAATTGCGCATAGCACCAAAATAATTCCCTAAATGTAAGAAGCCCGTAGGTCGAATTCCGCTCAGTACAATTTCCTTTTCCATAGCTGTGCGAAGATAATGAATCAGGAACCCATTTTTTGCCATCTTTTTGGGATATTTGTACCCAATTGCAAAAAAAATAAACTTGAGCCAACCATCTCTTTTAGCCAGTCCCATCGAATACATAAAGGGGGTAGGCCCTTTGAGGGCCGATATGCTTAAAAAAGAGCTTAATTTATACACTTTTGGCGATCTTTTAAACCATTTTCCACATAGGCATATCGACAAAACACAGGTAACGCCCATTGCAAAAATTACCCCAGAGCAGGATTTTGTACAAGTAAGGGGGGTACTTCAGTCCATTGATATTATTGGAGAAAAACGATCTAAAAGAATGGTCACCCAACTAAGAGATGAAACAGGGCAACTCGAACTTGCTTGGTTTCAGGGAATTAATTGGGTACAAAAAAATATTCAAGAAGGGCAAGCTTATTTAGTTTTTGGTAGGCTAAGTTTTTTTAACGGTAAAGCACAAATTGTACATCCCGAAATTGAACCCTATGTGGCGCAAGCTTCGAGCCAAAAATCTTTATTAGAACCGGTATATCCTTCTACCGAAAAATTAAAATCAAGAGGGCTTAATGGAAAACAATTAGGAAAGCTCACACAGGTTTTGTTTCAACAAATTAGTGTTCGCGACCTACCCGAAAATTTACCAGACTATTTATTGAAAGATAAATTGGGCAGATGGGAAGCCTATCGCCAAATACACTTTCCAAGCGCTCCCGAAATGTATAAAAAGGCGCTCAGCCGTTTAGTATTTGAAGAATTATTTATTGCACAAGTGCGTCTCAATTTAATAAAAATTGATAGACACAAAAATAGCAGAGGGCATAAGTTTGAAAAAGTAGGTAGGTATTTTAATACCTTCTACAATCAATATTTGCCTTTTGAATTAACAGGTGCGCAAAAGCGAGTGATTAAAGAAGTTAGACAAGATACAGCCAAAGGATTTCAGATGAATCGTTTGTTACAAGGGGATGTGGGTAGTGGTAAAACCATGATTGCTTTATTGGCCATGTTAATTGCCGCAGACAATGGATTCCAGAGTTGCATAATGGCTCCTACCGAAATTTTAGCGCAACAACATTTCGCTAACCTTACAGCGTTATTAAAAGAAATGCCAGTCGAAGTGGCGCTTTTAACAGGTAGTACAAAAACGGCAGAGAGAAAAAGAATTTTACAAGGCTTGTTAGATGACACTATACATTTTGTAGTGGGTACACATGCTATTATAGAAGAAGTTGTACAGTTTAAAAATTTGGGATTAGCTGTGATTGATGAGCAACATCGATTTGGGGTGGCACAAAGGGCACAATTATGGAAAAAGAATGCAGTGCCTCCACATGTACTTGTGATGACAGCAACACCGATTCCTAGAACGCTTGCTATGACTGCTTTTGGCGACTTGGATTATAGTGTAATGGATGAGCTTCCTCCAGGTAGACAGCCCATTAAAACAGTGCATCGTTATGAAACTTCCAGAGCGAGTGTAATGGATTTTGTAAAAACCGAAATTAGTAAAGGACGTCAAGCTTATTATGTATATCCTTTAATTGAAGAGAGTGAAAAATTATCTTACGAGGATTTAATGCAAGGCTATGAGCAAGTAAAAAGTTTTTTCCCTGAACCAAAATACAAGATTAGTATGGTACACGGGAAACAAAAAAATATAGAGAAACAAACCAATATGAATCGATTTGTTTCGGGGGATACGCAAATATTAGTGGGTACCACAGTTATTGAAGTGGGGGTAAATGTGCCTAATGCATCTGTTATGGTTATTGAAAGTGCCGAAAAATTTGGTCTATCTCAACTCCATCAATTAAGAGGAAGAGTAGGTAGAGGTTCGGAGCAGAGTTATTGTATTTTATTAAGTAGTGTTAAAGCGAGCAGAGAGGCCAAAGATAGATTAAAAATAATGTGCAGTACCAATGATGGTTTTGTGATAGCCGAAAAAGATTTAGAGATAAGAGGGCCTGGTGATATAGATGGTACGCGTCAAAGCGGGGCACTTAATTTTAAATTGGCTAATATTATTAATGATCGACAAACCCTGATGGAGGCAAAGGAATTGGCCTTTGAGTTATGTGAAAAAGACCCTCAGTTATCAAGCCCCGAAAATGCCCCCATTCGCCATTATTTACAATCTCAAAAAGCCAAAATCGGCTGGGGGAAGATTGCCTAAACCCTGGTTTTTTTAAGTATCTTGCAATTCGAAACATTAAAATTTCATTTATGAAATATCTGCCTTTAGATCCTTCCATTTTTATTCAAAACAGAAAGCGTTTTGTAGCTAAAATGCAAAAAAACAGTATTGCTATTTTTGTGAGTAATGATGAGTTTCCACAAAATGGTGATGCGCTTCATGGCTACAAACAAAACAGCGATTTATATTGGTTGTCTGGCATTGAGCAAGAAGGGTCCATGGTCATTTTGTTTCCAGATAATCCAGATCCAAAATTTAGAGAATTATTAGTGCTTGTGCGACCACAAGAACTAAAAGAAATTTGGGATGGTAAGAGATTAAGAGCTAATGAAGCTACTGCCATTTCTGGCATGAAAACTATTATGTGGGTAGACAGCTTAGATGCTGTATTACAACAATGGATTCATTTAGCAGATGCTATTTATTTAGACAGTAACGAGAATGATCGTAAAAATAATTTGGTGCTAACAAGTGAATATCGATTCATTCAAGAGATGAAAAATAGATATCCTTTACATACTTATTTACGTGCTGCTCGAATCTTAAAAGATTTACGTGCCATTAAAACAAAAGAGGAAGTGGCAGTCATTCAAAAAGCAATTGATATTACCGAAGTGGCTTTTAGAAGACTATTGCAATACATTAAACCAGGTGTACATGAATATGAGATTGAGGCCGAGATTTATCATTCCTTTTTATCACAACGTGCTACGGGAACTGCCTATCATAGTATTATAGCCAGTGGAGATAATGCTAGAACCTTACATTATATAAGTAATAATAATGTTTGTAAAGACGGCGAATTAATATTAATGGATTTTGGTGCTGAATACGGCGGCTACAATGCAGATCTTACCAGAACAGTTCCTGTAAATGGTAAGTTTACGAAGCGACAAAAAGAAGTGTATAATGCATGTTTACATTTACATGATTATGCAAAATCAATTTTAAAACCAGGTATCAGTATTGTAAAGTACACCGATAAAGTGGGAGAGGAAGCCACTAAACAATTCTTGAAAATTGGGTTGTTGTCAAAAGCAGATATAAAAAATGAGGATGCTGATAATCGTGCTTACCGAAAATATTTATACCATGGCATTTCACATCACTTAGGCATTGATGTTCATGATTTGGGCACCAGAACCGAACCCATTCAAGCAGGTATGGTATTTACGGTGGAGCCAGGTATTTATATTAAAGAAGAAAAAATGGGAGTTCGTATCGAGAATAATATTTGGATTACAAAAACAGGTCATCAGGATTTATTTAAAAATATTCCTATTAAAGCCGATGAAATTGAAGCGCTAATGCGTCGTCAAAAAAAGTAACTGTATATGAAAAAACATATTCCCAATTTTATTACGCTGCTCAATTTATTTTTTGGATGCTTAGCTATCATTGCTTGTTTTCAAGCAGGCACAAGTGCTTCCATCGAAGCGTCGGGCGATATGTTAATTGAAATTCCAGAACCTATTTTTTATGCAAGTTTATTTATCGGTTTAGCAGGCTTGATGGATTTTTTAGATGGATTTGTGGCCAGATGGTTAAAAGTAAATTCCGAGATGGGCAAACAATTAGATTCATTAGCAGATGTAGTGAGTTTTGGAGTGGCACCTGCTTTTATTGTTTTTCAATTTTTAAGATTATCCTTAGCTACAGACGTTAATGCGCTTTCGCATAATTCTTTATTGTATTTGCCAGCCTTGTTAATACCAATGGCAGGCGCCTATCGATTGGCCAGATTTAATATTGATTTGGAACAAACCACCTATTTTAAAGGGGTCCCCATACCTATGATTGGTTTATTAACAGCTGCCTTTCCTCTAATCTATTGGCAACAACAATCTAATCTCTTCTCCAAACTATTACTAAGCCCCATTTTCTGGTATGGCTTTAGTATTTTGGTTTCCTATTTAATGGTCATGAAAACCCCTATGTTGGCTTTAAAGGGTTTGGGAAATAAGAAAAAATTAATCCTTCCATTACTACTTGTATTATTGGAAACAGCTATTTCGGCTGTATTTTTTAGATGGATGGCTATTCCATTTGGCTTTATTGGCTATTGCTTAGTATCTTTGTTCTACAAAAAAACAATCACTCAATAAGATTTATCCTATGACATTCCAAGTACAAATAAAAGTAATGCCGTTAAAAGATTTATTAGATCCTCAAGGTAAGGCCGTTTTAGGGGGCTTGCATAATTTAGGTATGTCAGGTGTTCAGGATGTAAGAGTGGGTAAGCATATCAGTTTGCAAATTGAAGCAGCAAACGAAGCGGCGGCAAGAGAGATTGCTGAAAATGCAAGTAAGCAATTATTAGCCAATGCAGTGATGGAGTTTTACGAAATAGAATTTATACAAGCTTAGTTTTACAAGATGCTCTATTTAGTGCCTACACCCATTGGAAATTTAAAAGATTTCACTTTTAGGGCAGTAGAAGTATTACAAAGTGTCGATTTTATTTTGTGCGAGGATACGCGCACTTCCTCTAAATTATTACAGCATTATAATATTCATAAGCCACTTACACCTTATCACCAACATAATGAACATAAGGTAACAGATCATTTAGTACAACAATTACAAGCAGGTAAAAATATTGCTTTAATTACGGATGCAGGAACACCTGGTATATCTGACCCTGCTTTTTTATTGGTTCGTGCCTGCAAAGAAGCAGGTTTGCCAGTCACCAGTTTGCCTGGTGCTACAGCTTTTGTCCCTGCTTTAACCAATAGTGGTTTACCTGCTACAAGCTTTATTTTTGAAGGGTTTATCCCTTTAAAAAAAGGACGTAAAACACTGATGGAATCTTTGGCCAATGAAAAGCGCACTATGATATTTTATGAAAGTCCTATGCGTTTGGTTAAAACGCTTGAGCTTTTTGCAACCTATTTTGGGGCCAATCGAAAAGCGGCGGTAAGTAGAGAGCTTACTAAAATGTTTGAAGAGAATATCACCGATACCTTAGCTAATTTAATAATGCATTTTACCACCAAGCAGGTGAAAGGGGAGATAGTAATTGTGGTGGCTGGGAAAGAATAGCCATTTATACAAGTTCCTTGGAATTACTTATTTTTTTATTTAATTTGAGTTACTTAATGTAAACTATGAAAAATAAATTTTATTTATTAGCAATTTTATTGGTGATTGTAAATGTTAGTTCATTTGCTCAAGCCGATCGTTGGCAACAACATATCAATTACACCATTAAAGCGGCCTTGAATATTAACACAAACCTTGTAAAAGGTACAGAGGATATTGTGTATGATAATAACTCGACAGACACTTTGCGTAAAGTGTATTTTCATATGTATTGGAATGCATTTCAGCCCAATTCATCGATGGATGTTCGCAGTAGAGAATTAGGTAAAAATACTTTTGCCAATCGTAGAGGAGAACAAGTTCAAGATTGGGATGCGCGAGTAAAAGATAGAATCCAAAAACTTGCACCCAACGAAATTGGTTATCAAAAAGTGAGTCAAATAATTATAGCAGGTAAAGCACAAAAATTAATTGAACACGAAACTATTTTAGAAGTTCAATTATCTCAGCCCATTTTACCAAAGACTTCTGTAAAATTGAGTTTGTCTTTTGAAGCACAAGTGCCACAACAAATTCGACGATCTGGAAGAGATAATGCCGAAGGTGTTCGTTATTCAATGAGCCAATGGTATCCTAAAATGGTAGAGTATGATTATCAGGGCTGGAATACCAATCCTTATATAGCCCGTGAATTTTATGGCGTTTGGGGAAACTACGATGTTACATTAAGCTTGGATAAAAACTATATGGTAGGAGGTACTGGTGTTTTACAAAATCCAACAACACCATTAGATAAAGAAGGAAATAAAGTTTGGAATTTTAAAGGTTCAAATATTCATGATTTTGTTTGGTTCGCCGATAATGCATCAAAACATATCTCTAAAGAAGTACGTAAAGGATTAACCTTACATGTTTATT
This sequence comes from Bacteroidota bacterium, assembly GCA_947452905.1. Taxonomy (GTDB): domain Bacteria; phylum Bacteroidota; class Bacteroidia; order Chitinophagales; family Chitinophagaceae; genus Sediminibacterium. The sequence continues at coordinate 101,827 of CANGEP010000007.1, forward strand.
ATAAGGCAAAAGATGCGAAAGCGGATAGCGCTTGGGCCAATGTTTTATGGGCTGCCGAAAAAATGCTTCCTTATATGGAAAAAAAGTTTGGCGCTTATCCATATCCTCAATATTCATTCATACAAGGTGGAGATGGTGGAATGGAATACGCGATGGCTACCTTAATAAAAGGGCCGAGTTTAGGTACTGTATTTCATGAATGGATGCATAGTTGGTATCAACATATTTTAGGAACTAACGAAAGTTTATTTCCTTGGATGGATGAAGGCTTTACAAGTTATGCCGAGGCAGATGTTAGCTATCATTACAATTTAGATTTTGCTGCTAGCTCTCCTTTTACAAACGATAGAGAAAAAGCGCAAATAAAAGCAGGAAATGAAAAAGCTAAAACGGCTTTGCCTTTGATACAATCGGGAAATTATGCAGGATACTTAGCTTTAGCAAAGAGTGGGTTAGAAGAGCCCATGAGCACACATTCCGATCATTATAATACTAACTATGCCTATAGTAGTGCAGCGTATAGTAAAGGAGGTACTTTCTTAGGGTTCTTGGGTTATATTGTAGGAGATTCTGTAAGAGACCAAATTTTGCTTAATTATTACAAGACTTGGAAATTTAAACATCCTAATGCTAATGATTTTATAAGGGTAGCCGAAAAAACATCGGGTATACAATTAGAATGGTATAAAGAGTATTGGGTTAACTCTACCAAGACTATCGATTATGGCTTAACAGATATTCAAACAGGTCCTAACTCTGCTACTATTAATATTCAACGCTTGGGTAAAATGCCTGTGCCTGTTGAAGTATTAATTACCTATAAGGATGGGTCTACCGAATTACATTATATTCCACTCGATTTAATGTTGGCAAATAAAGTAAACGAAGGAGGCAATAGAATAGTACATGCAGAATGGAAGTGGACGCAACCTGTGTATAGTTTTGAAACATTAAAACCAATTACTACTATTAAGTCTATCGAGATAGATCCTTCTTATCGTATGCCAGATATTAATAGAAGTAATAATAAATTGGAGTTACCTAAGTAATTATTTTTTTACTTGAATGATGTACTTCTCTTTAAAATAGTCCTCTTCGAAAATATCGTAGATGGACATCATTTTAGGGCGAACACCACTTTCAAAAATCTCTTGATGCAAATCACCCCCTTTTAAACAAATAAGACTATTAGGGGTGTTGGGCTTTTTTTGTAAAATAGGACCTGCCCATCTCCATAAGTCTTTTAATGGTGCTACAGCTCTACTAATGGCGTAGTCGAACTTTTTATTTTTTATATCTTCTACACGGCTATGTTGTGTTTTAATATTTTTAATGCCTACCATTTCACATACAGCGTCTACCACTTTTAATTTTTTTGCAATACTATCCACCGCTAAAAATTGCACCTCTGGGAAAAAGATAGCCATAGGTACACAAGGAAACCCTCCTCCACAACCAATGTCAATTACTTGTGTGCCTTTTTCCCATTCAGCAATAGCCGCTATAGAAAGACTGTGCAAAACATGATGTAAATAAATATGATCAATATCTTTCCTAGACACCACATTTATTTTGGTGTTCCATTCTTTATAAGCAGCTTCTAAACCCTGCAATTGGGTTAATTGTGTAGGTGTAAAATCGGCGAAATATTTGGTGATTAATTCCAAGCTTTCTGTGGGGCTTTCCATACGCTAGGTAATGTAAATAAATAATAAAATAAAGACCAGATATCAAATAAGAAAAACCAAGGCCATAAATCTAACTCGTTTAATTTTTTCATGGTACTTCTTAAAATACTTCCCTGAATTATAAAACGAAGCCCCCAAAGACTTGTAAGTAAAATATATTCTTTTGATATTATCAATGCAGCAATAAACAGAGGGTATAATAAAAATTGACTTATAGCATATAAAGCTAAAAGAATAGAATGTTTCTTTTTATAATATTTCGTAGTGGTATAATGACGGTACTTTTGATTCATCCAATCGTGAAAAGTTTTCTTAGGCTCACTAATCGTATGGGCATCTTTGTCAATAACGATAGAAGTGTTACGGGCATTTGCTACTTGATTAATAAACAAGTCGTCGTCCCCACTAGGTATTTGATTAATAGATGAAAATCCTTTATTGCGTAAAAAAACATCTTTTTTATAAGATAAATTTCGTCCAACACCCATATAAGGTAAGCCTGCTAGGGCATATGAAAAATATTGCAAGGCCGTTTGGAAAGTTTCAAAACGAATTAATTTATTGAGTAGTCCTGGTTTTTTTCGGTAGGCGCCATAACCTAATACAATTTCGGTGTCATCATTATAACCATCTTGCATTAGTTGCATCCAATGTTCACTGGCAGGCACGCAATCGGCATCTGTTAATAATAAGGTTTCATTCTTGGCAGATTTAATACCAATGCTTAAGGGGAATTTTTTACCACTGATCATTTTAGCTTCTTGAGTTAAAGCCACCACATTTAAATTCTTAAATGATTTTTTAAATTCCTCTAATAAATATTTTGATTCATCTTCGGAATTGTCATTTACTAAAACAATTTCATGTGTAGTGGCATATTCTTGTACCAAAACACCCGGTAAATTAGTAACCAAATTTTCTGCTTCGTCTCTGGCGCAAATAACCACCGAAATGGGGTGTTCTACGTGTACTTGTTTTTGAGGCTTTTTATAAATGGCTAATCTTAAAAAGAAAAATAGATAATAGAACAGTTGAACGGCAATGACACATGCAAATGCAGCTATCAAAATGGGTGATAGTGGTAGGGTAGTAATCATGCCACAAAAGTAAAGCAGTAAAGGCCAACAAATACAGCATAATATTGAATGTGGAAAACATGCGCTCAGCCCTTACCTTTGTAGCATGGCAGCATTGGAATTTAAACTAGAAAAGCAAAGCACAAAAGGAGCCTCCAGGGCCGGAACAATTAGAACCGATCATGGCACTATTCAAACCCCTATATTCATGCCGGTGGGCACTGTGGGTTCGGTAAAAGCAGTGACTCAGCAGCAACTAAAGCAAGACATTAATGCTCAGATAATTTTAGGGAACACCTATCATTTATACTTACGTCCTGGAACCGAAATCTTAGAAGCTGCAGGGGGCTTACATAAATTTATGGGATGGGACAGACCAATCTTAACGGATAGTGGAGGCTATCAAGTTTTTTCATTAGCAAATAATAGAAAAATAAAACCAGAGGGAGTTGTTTTTCAATCTCATATTGATGGATCCAAACATTTATTTAGTCCCGAAAATGTAATGGATATTCAAAGGTCTATTGGGGCAGATATTATTATGGCTTTTGATGAATGTCCACCTATTCCAAGTACCTATGAATATGTGAAAAAGAGTATGGATTTAACGCATATATGGTTGGATAGATGTGTGAATCGTTTAGCAGAAACGCCCGATAAATATGGCTACACTCAAAATTTATTTCCAATCGTACAAGGAGGTTTATATAAAGATTTGAGAAAAGCTTCCTGTGAATATATAAGTTCCAAAAATGCTGTAGGTAATGCCATTGGTGGATTGAGCGTTGGTGAAACTGAAGAAGAAATGTATGAATTTACAGCCCATTGTTGTGCGTATTTACCAGAGGACAAACCAAGATATTTAATGGGGGTGGGTACCCCTTGGAATATCTTAGAAGCCATTGATTTAGGAATTGATATGTTTGATTGTGTCATGCCTACACGCAATGGGCGTAATGGTATGATATTTACTTCGCAAGGAGTTATCAATATCAAAAACAAGAAATGGGAAAAAGATTTTTCTCCCCTAGATTCAGGTATACCTAATGAACTTAGCAACTACTATACAAAAGCTTATATGCGACATTTATTTGTTGCAGACGAAATTTTAGGTCTACAACTAGCCAGTATTCAGAATCTATCTTTTTATCTTTGGTTAGTAGGGGAGGCTAGAATGCATATTGTTGATGGAGATTATAGTAGTTGGAAAACAACGATGGTGCAGCAATTAAAAACAAGATTATAATTGAAATTATAAGCAGTGAAAAAATTAGATTGGTACATACTTAATAAATTTTTGAAGGTTTTTTTCTTCTCAATTTTTTTGTTTGCCATCATTGCAGTGGTTATTGATATTAGTGAAAAAACAGATGACTTTGTAAAATCGGGATTATCTGCTTCGGATATTTTTACCCATTATTATATAGGGTTCATTCCCCATATCATTGCTTTATTATTCCCTTTATTTGTTTTTATTGCTGTTATCTTTTTTACTTCTAAGATGGCAGGCCAAACTGAGATTGTAGCTATTTTAGCTAGCGGGACAACCTATAATAGATGGTTAAGGCCTTATTGGATTGGGGGAATATTTTTAGGGCTGGTATTATGGATCTCAAATCAATGGATTATCCCCAAAGCCAATGTTATCAGAGGAAGTTTTGAAGCTGCTTATGTGGATGCACATTCTTCCTACAATGCCTTACTTACTACTTCTCCCGATATTTATTTTAGAATTGATTCCTTCACTTATGCGGGTATTTATTCTTATGATACTTCTACTAATCGTGGCCGAAGTTTTTTTGCATATAAAGTTGAAAATGGGAAAGTGGTTTATAATATTAGAGCCGAAAACATTATTTACGATACTGCAAAAAAAGATTGGGAGATGACCGAAGTAGTAGAGCGAAAAGTTTCAGAAAATAAGGAGTTGGTTACCTATATACCCGATATGCATCATAAGTATCCCTTTAAGCCCGTTGATTTAGAAAAAGACAAATACACCAAGGATAAATTAACCAGCCCGCAATTAATAAAACAGATTCAACTCGAAGAGTTGAGAGGTTCTGAGGGGCTTAATGAGCTTAAAATAGAACGTTATCGTAGAGATGCCACCCCCTTTACTGTATTGCTTCTAACACTTATTGGAGGCATTATCGCTGGCCGAAAACTAAGGGGTGGTAGTGGGGCGCATTTGGCCCTAGGCTTTAGTATTGCCGCGGTTTTTATCATTACAGATAGATTTTCAACTATATTTTCGACAAAAGGTAATTTGCCTCCTTTATTGGCCGCCTGGATCCCAAATATGATTTTTATATGGGTGGTATATTATTTGCATAAAAAAGCACCTAAATAGGTTATTCTTAGCTAACTTTGTGGCCAATTTTAACTACTTATTTATTTTACTTTTTATATGGAAGCGATTAAAGATCTGTTCAGTACAAAAGCTACCGCAGCGGCAGCAGAAATAAAAGACATCATAAAACAACACGGTGACAAAAAAATTGGCGAGGTTACTTTAGCGCAAGCTTATCAAGGTATGCGTGGAATAACTGGTCTTGTAACCGAAACTAGTTTATTAGATGCACAAGAAGGTATTCGTTTCAGAGGTTTTTCTATCCCTGAATTACAAGATAAATTACCCAAAGCACCAGGTGGTGATGAACCATTACCAGAAGGTTTATTTTATTTAATGATGGTAGGAGAAATTCCTTCTGCCGAAGATGTTAAAGAAATTACCAGCAATTGGCAACGTCGAAGCCATGTGCCTTCACATGTATTTGACGTCATTGATGCACTTCCATTAAACACCCACCCAATGACTATGTTTGTGGCAGGGGTAATGGCTTTACAAACAGAGAGTAAGTTTTCTCTTGAGTATGCAAAGGGTATGAATAAAAAAGATTACTGGCAATATACTTATGATGATTCAATGGATTTAATTGCTCGTTTACCAAGAGTAGCGGCCTATATCTACAGAAGAAAGTATAAGAATAATGAACATATACATCCTAACGGATTATTAGATTGGGCTGGTAACCTAGCCTACATGATGGGGTTTGAAGATGAGAGTACAAAAGAGTTAATGCGTTTATACATGACTATTCATGCCGACCATGAAGGAGGTAATGTATCTGCTCACACTACACACTTAGTAGGTTCTGCATTAAGCGATCCTTATTTAAGCTATGCTGCGGGAATGAATGGTTTAGCAGGTCCTTTGCATGGATTAGCCAATCAAGAAGTAATCAAATGGATTTTTGAAATGCAAGAAGCCATTGGTTCTGATAGTCCTACTAAAGAGCAAATTGTTGATTACGTTCAAAAAACTTTAGCATCAGGTAAAGTAGTTCCAGGATATGGTCATGCGGTATTAAGAAAAACCGATCCTCGTTTTACTGCGCAAATGGCGTTTGGTAAAAAACATTTACCAGATGATAAATTGGTAAACACTGTTTGGAATATTTATGAAACAGTACCACCTATTTTAGAATCTTTAGGTAAAGTAAAAAATCCTTGGCCAAATGTTGATGCACACAGCGGTGCTTTATTAGTGCACTACGGAATTGTTGAATATGAATTTTACACCGTATTATTTGCAGTAAGCCGTGCCTTAGGAGTATTAGCAAGTTTAACATGGGATAGAGCATTAGGCTTCCCATTAGAACGCCCTAAATCTGTAACCACAGATGCTGTTAAACTTTGGATTGACGGTAAAGGAGAAATTTAAATTTATAATAGATTCGTGAAGGTCAGCGGTTCGAAAAATAATTGGGGAATTAGCTCAGTGGTGAGCGTCCAGAATGGAATTCGGTAAGGTCAGCGGTTCGAAAAATAATTGGGGAATTAGCTCAGTGGTGAGCGTCCCGAATGGAATTCGGTAAGGTCAGCGGTTCAAAAAATAATTGGGGAATTAGCTCAGTGGTGAGCGTCCCGAATGGAATTCGGTAAGGTCAGCGGTTCGAAAAATAATTGGGGAATTAGCTCAGTTGGTAGAGCGTCCCGAATGGAATTCGGGAAGGTCAGCGGTTCAAAAAATAATTGGGGAATTAGCTCAGTTGGTAGAGCGTCCCGAATGGAATTCGGGA
>CANGEP010000008.1 GCA_947452905.1 Bacteroidota bacterium
AAGTGAAATAAATATAATTAAACATGACGTCTTTACTTACGCCCATGATATTAGAAAATTCTTCAATACTTGCAGTTTTACTCTTGTAATAGAAATTTGTAAAAAAATGAAAGTTGAAATCAACCTCCTTTATGTCGGAACTAAAATCATTTCTATTAAATAAAAAGCCAAAAGAAATTTTAGACCCGTTTTTATTAATGAAATTAGGTCTATATAAAATAGTTAAAAGTAAAGTTAAACCATATACGATTGGAGGAAAAGTTTTGAAATCATTAGGAATTTTAAAAATCATAGTAAAAACAATAATAATTAGTTGTGTGAGAATTACCATAAAAAACGAAAAAGTCCAGATTTGTACTCTTTTAAAATAAATATTCTTAAATGAAAATTTAAACAGAATATTATAAATGTAATAAAGACAAAATAAATTAAATAAAATAAAATCTAATTCTAAAAAAAAGTCAAGATATATAGGCAGGTTAAAACTAATAGCTGTCTGAGATCCTATACCATTAGCTTTTGGAAATACAGTATCATATCCAGTAAATAATATGTAAATTATTAAAAAAGTATAAATCGTATAAGCAGCAATAGTATAAATATTTGCAATTTTTTTGTGTTGGATGAAATATAAATTAGTAAATATTTGAACCACTGAAGTCCCAACAAGCATTACGTTAATCATTTTAATAAGTATAAACTGATCTGGCGCTGTCCTGATAAAGAAACAGAAGGAAGTAACAGAAATAGAAAGAACAAGTATAAAGAAAAAGATTTTTAGCTTAATGGGAGATTTAAATCGAATGAGGACGTCAAACAAAACAATGATGGAAAATAGGAATAGAAAGAAATAGATACTTTGAATTAGAGAGTAAGTAGCGAAATTCATAGAATTACATTAAACTAAGTTATAATATATAATGACCTATTAATGATCATTAAAGAATTTGAAAATATTGAAAATTAACCTAATACCGATAGATATACCCAAAATCTTATTGTCATTAATTATATAACATTCATAGTTATATAATTATATATTATATTTTAAATATATTTATATACTTAAATACCTCATTTAGTTTAAAAATTAATAACCAAAATCGCCCTTAAATCCTCTGCAAATTCTTCCAAACTCGCTCCTATGGAGGCTACAAAGCCTCTCATGCAAATGAGAGGCTTTTTTAATGCGAAGCCGCGAAACAAGCTTGCTTGATTGAGCGGATGAGCATTAAAAAAGCCAAACAAACGCGCAGTGTTTGTTTGAAAGGCTTTGGGTAAGGCCAAACATTCAGGGAAGACAATGCGAAGCATTGGCAGTCCCGGCTTTGGGTAAGGCCAAACATTCAGGGAAGACAATGCGAAGCATTGGCAGTCCCGGCTTTGGGTAAGGCCAAACATTCAGGGAAGACAATGCGAAGCATTGGCAGTCCCAGGGAAGACGTTCGAACGAAGTGAGAACGAGAGTCCCGAAAGCTTTCAATCTATCCATTCCTCCTATTCAGCACACTTATCACCAATCCCTTTACCATTTCCATTTCTTCAGGCTTACTCGCAGCAACGAATAAAGTAATACTAGCCAATGCATCATTGCTAATAAAAGGAACTCCATTCGGTGACAAAAGCAAATTATTACGCATTAGAAATAATAAAAAACAAGCAGCTCCAATTCTTTTGTTGCCATCCACAAAAGCATGATTCTTTATTATTAAATACAATAACATAGCTGCTTTTTCTTCAACACTTGGATAAACATAACTATCTCCAAACCCTTGTTCTATTTGACTAATTGCACTCATAAAACCATCATCTTTCTTTTTGCCAAAAACAGATGAATCAAATTCAGTACGCATTGCATTTACAATAGACTCATATTCTAAAATGTTTGGATGTATACCAGGAACCAAACTTCGCCCGTTGTTGTCTAAACGCTCATGGTCATAGTCATCTAATAATTTTAAGCCTTTACTAAACTTATCTAACCATTTATAGGCTTCATCGTTAGTCACTTCCTCTATGGCACGACTCATAATTCTAATACCATCGTGCAAAAACTGAATTTCTTGATTCTTCTGAGCCAATCTATGCTCGTTTATAGCATATCCCTTCACTAGGAATTCTTTTAATTTTTGGGTAGCCCATTGGCGGAACTGAACACCTCTTTTTGAATTAACCCTGTAACCTACAGAAATTATAACATCTAAGTTATAATGAATAATATCCCTATTAACTGTCCTTTTCCCTTCCATTTGAACTGTTCGGAAATTCCGAACAGTTGAAGTTTCTGCTAGTTCTTCACTCTCAAATATGTATTTTATATGTTCACTTATATTTGATTTACTGCTATTAAATAGTTTTATAATTTGTGCCTGACTCAGCCAAACCGTATCCTCTTCAAACTTTACTTCTACATTTATTTCATTGTTTTCTCCTTGGAAAATTTCAATTTGATTTTGCATATTTTATTTTTATGCAAAACTTGAAATGTAATAATGTATAACCTAATATTTAGATCTAAAGATATTCGTTCGGAGATTTTCTAAAATGTTAATATCAAAATTATTTTAAACTTACAAAGCATAATTTAATAAAACACATACCCACGAGATATCTTAAAAGAAAAATTTCTTACCCCATTATGAATTAGTGCTTATAGACTATATATGGATAATGGAGTACCTCAAAAAATAATTTCTGAAATACTAAAAGGGAATCGAAGCATAACTGCTGACACTGCTTTGATACTTTCAAAGCCTTGGTTGCAACAAATAGACTTTAGAGCAAAACAATAATTCTGTCACGAAGATTAAATCATATTCCTATACTTTAAAGGACTTGTTTCAACCTTACTCTTGAAGAAATTATTAAAATGACTTACTTCTGCAAAACCCAAAGCATAAGCAATTTCAGAAACATTCCATTGACTCTGCTTAAGCATTATTTTAGCTTCTTGCAAAATACGTTCAGTAATAATATGCGTAGTCGTTTTTTCAGTTACTTCTTTTACAGCTCTGTTTAAATGATTAACGTGTACATTTAACTGTCTCGCAAAATCTGAAGCCGTTTTGAATTCTATTTTACGATGGTGCTCGTCTATTGGGAATTGCCTTTCCAATAGCTCTACAAACAAAGTGACAATTCGATGAGAAGCAGATATTTTTTGCGTTTCTATAGTATTTAAATTCACATCCATTTGCATGGCAAAATGGAGTAACTCAAAAACAAGATTCCTTAGTAAATCATATTTGTGTTGATATTCAGAATCTAAAGCAAGAAATATTTTATCATAAATAATCGAGAGCTTATCATAATCACTGTCTTGTAATTCTATGATTGGTAAGCCACCAGGCTGAAAAATAGCATACTGATTTAAGTTACCGTATTGATGAAAAAAGCTTTGATTAAATATACAATATGCCCCTTCTCTGATATTGTCTAAATGCTCCCATTTGTATGGTATTTGAGGATTAGAAAAAGACAAAGCCTGTTTTTTTACCTCAACCACCTTATCTGCATAATGCACTTTACTATTCCCCCTTACTAGCATTATTTTATAAAAATCTCTTCTTTTATAAGGTATGGACTGGGGCAAATCCCCCACTAAGGGTTCCAATTTAAACACATTAAAATGACCAATTTCATTTTTAATATTATCTGGAATCCAATCAAATTTCCTTTTATAAAAACCCTCTAATGACTCAACATTACGCATTGTATAAAATTATCAAATTAATTACCATTTTTTCAATTTATTGTTAAAGGAATAAGCCAATGAGGCATTCCAGACGAAATTAGTACTTGTTGTAATTTGAGTATTAATAACTTTATTACCAAGTGCCGAAATAGTTATTGGACAGTTTTTCTTTGAAATAGTCAAGGAGGATGTCACATAATAACCCGACTTTGTATCCATTTGTAGAAAATATAATTGAGGGGTGATTTTAGCATAAAATTCATTTGACAACTTAATATTTGTCATATTCATATTTAAAGTCAAGAAATGCGTTTTATTTATTGTGCCATAATCAACCCCATGTGAGAATAAGTAATACATGCCTATACTAGTATTTTTTGTCAATAAATAATTAGGAGAAAATTCTCCAGCAAGGTATCGTTGCACTTGTATAGTACTTGTATTTACTCCATTTGAACTTGACTCTATTGTTTTAAAGGCAAACCCAGGATGCGCCCCCAATGTAATTCTAAACCTATTGTCATTAACCAATTTATATCGCCACCATAGTAAAAATGACCAAGGTTTACCTTCCATTGAAAAACGCATTTCGGGATCAAAACTTAATTTTTTCCCCCCTGCAGATAAATTAAAAATAACTGCAGGCTTGCCTAATGAAAATGTTGGAATAAAGGAAATACCATTATTGGTAGCACTTACTGAGCCCGAAAAATGATACTCATTTATAATACTATCTATTGGTTTTTTAGTAGTATCTGAATGTTGTGCAATACTCCATTCAAAAATAAACAAACAAATGACCGATAAGATTACATATTTCATACAAAGTATTTAATACAAAAATATCAACAAAGCATGCTATGCCAAAGTTCAAAACAAATAAGAATTTGCAAAATTCAAATATCATCGTATTATCTGAAATTGCGAATTTGTTTGAAAATCATAATTTCCTGATTGTTATTCGTAAATTAAAATGGAAATACTAAGCTAACTTTGGAAGATAAACCGATTATAATGAAATCAATCTTTGCCTTTATTTTTCTATTCGCTAGTAGTCCTATTTTTGCTCAAACAAAAAGTGAAACCGAAGTAACAAATTTATCTAAAAGCCTTTTTTACTGGGAGGTAAAGAATAATATTGATTCTATTGATAATTTATTACATGAGCAATTAATTGTAGTTAATAGTAAAGGAGAAACACTTTCAAAATTACAATACTTAGCAACTTTTAAAAGTGGTACCATGACCCATAATAGTATTGAAATAGAAGAAAGCAAAACAACCCTCTTAAACAATACAGCAATAGTAGCGGGGAAAGGTATTTTTAACATTACTGCTAGTGGAAATAATATGATTAGACACTTGTCTTATACATAGACCTTTATTAATACAAAAAATGGATGGAAATTACTTGCTTTAAAAGCAAGTGTACTCCCAAACTAAATGATATATGAAAAACGAAACTAAAGTTGTTGTATTAATTGGAACAGGATCTATTGGGCAAGCAATTGCAAGAAGGGTAAGTGCTGGAAAACATATTTTATTAGCCGATATCAAAATAGAAAATGCCGAAGCTGCAGCTAAAACATTAAGCGAAGCAGGTTTTGAAGTAAGCACGACTTTGGTAGATGTAGCTTCTAGTACTTCGGTTCATGAACTTATTTCTATGGCAAATAAAATTGGAAAAATAGTAGGACTAATACATACAGCAGGTGTATCTCCTTCTCAAGCTTCACCTGAGACTATTTTAAAAGTTGATTTATATGGAACAGCATTGGTATTAGAAGCCTTTGGAAATGTTATTGAACAAGGGGGCGCAGGAGTTGTGATTTCATCTCAATCTGGACACCGACTTCCTGCACTTTCAATAGAAGAAGACAAGGCATTGGCTGTTACACCAGTTGAAGAAATTTTATCAATTCCATTTCTTCAAATAGAAAATATCAAGGATTCATTACATGCTTATCAACTTTCGAAAAGAGGCAACTCATTACGTGTAAGAGCCGAAGCTGTTCGTTGGGGTAAAAAAGGAGCAAGGATAAATGCAATTAGCCCAGGAATTATTATTACACCTTTAGCAAAAGACGAATTATCGGGTCCAAGAGGTGATGGCTATCGTAAAATGATTAATAGTTCGGCTGTAGGAAGGCCCGGCACGCCTGACGAAGTGGGTGTTGTGGCTGCAATGCTCATGGGGCAAGATGGAGCATTTATTACAGGCAGTGATATTCTAATGGATGGTGGTGTTACCGCTGCCTATTTTTATGGCGAAAAAGAGTAAAATATAAGATCAATCAATATTTTGTGGCTTTGGTTAAACAAAACATGAATTAATCCAATTAGTACCCTACTTTCGAGATAATTCAAAATACAACATGGCAATACTGCTTTTCCTACTTTTTCATTGGTATCTTTCTTTATTCGGACAAACATTTTACTTACATCGATATGCAGCACATAAAATGTTCACCATGTCGCCCTTTTGGGAAAAATTCTGGTATGTTTTTACTTGGTTCACCCAAGGTAGCTCCTATTTAAATGCAAGAGCATACGCTATACTCCACCGTATGCATCATGCCTATAGCGATACAGAGAAAGATCCGCATACACCCCATTTTTTTAAAGAGGTTTTTACTATGATGATGCATACTAGAAATATTTATAATGGAGTACACACAGGAAGCATACAAGTAGAACCTAAATTTGATAAAAATTATCCTGAATATCCAAAGATGGACAAAATAGCAGATCATACAATAACTAGATTATTTTTTGCTATTTTATATATTGGATTTTACATTGTATTTGCAACACACTGGTGGATGTATTTATTATTACCCATCCATTTTTTAATGGGTCCCATTCAAGGAGCTGTAGTGAATTGGGCTGGACATAAATATGGTTATCGTAATTTTCCAGACGAAAAAGATCATTCAAAAAACACTTTAATAGTTGACTTTTTAATGTTAGGCGAACTCTTTCAAAACAATCATCACCATGCTGGCGCAAGACCTAATTTTGCAGCCAAGTGGTGGGAAATTGATCCTGTTTACCCCATTATCAAATTATTTGATAAATTAAAAATCATAAAACTAGTAAACCTTAGAGTAGTTTAAGTTATACCTTTACCATTCAATTGTGAATATAGAGCCTATGAATATTGTTTTATTTGATGGGGTCTGTAATTTATGTAACGCCACTGTATTGTTTTTAATTAAACACAACAAAAATAATAATTTGCATTTTGCTGCACAACAAACAGCAACTGGTACCAATTTAATACAACAATACAAACTCGGACAACATAACTCCTCTGTTGTATTTATAAAAGAAGACAAAGTTTTTTATAGCTCAGATGCTGTTATAGAAATAGCCAAGTGTTTATCGGGTTGGCCTCGCCTATTTCAATACAGTATTATAATTCCTAGAAGACTTCGAAATGCCTTGTATAATTTTGTAGCAAAAAATAGATTCCGTTTTTTTGGTAAAAGGCAAACTTGTTCTGTTCCATCCAAAGAACATTTGAACAAATTTTTATAAAGAGTTATTTAAATAATCATTCGCAATCTTTACATGACTCAATTGCTTTTCGGCGCTCATTTTATCAAAAGTGCCTACTAACATACCAAGTCTTGGATTTTTTAAAAAGAAACTTCGATGCTCGTGCATAAAACGCCAAAATAGTCCATCCCAAATCGCCTGCCATTCTCCTTTTTCATAATCACTCATCTTCATTAAATAATTACTACCACTTATATAGGGCTTGGTAGTCATTAATCCTCCATCCGCAAATTGTGTCATTCCATATACATTAGGGACCATTACCCAATCATACGCATCTATAAACATTTCCATAAACCATTTATATACTTCGTTGGGGTCAAACTCACATAATAACATAAAATTACCCAACACCATTAATCTTTCGATATGATGACAATAACCTGTTTTTAGAATTTTTTGAATCGTTATATCGACTGGAATGATGCCAGTAGTTCCGGTCCAAAAACTGGAAGGAATTTTTCGAGTAAATTGCCAGTAATTAGTAGTTCTTTGTTTACTTCCCTCTCTTTCATAAACAATTTTTATAAATTCTCTCCATCCCAAAATTTGCCGAATAAAACCCTCCAAGGAATTTAAGGGGATATTTTTTTGGGTGCCAATTTCCAAAGCTTTATCTATTATTTGTTTAGGATTAAGTAAGCCCATATTTAACATCGGGCTTAATACTGAATGATGCAGTACCGATTCTTTTGAAACAATGGCATCTTCATAAATACCAAATTTCTCAAATCTATTTTCCAAAAATTCATCCAACCAATTTTCAGCATCTTTAAAATTAGTCACGAATAATTGTGGCTCATTGATAGATCCATAATTATTGGGGAAATATTTTAATACATATTGCTTTGCTTCTTTTTCAAAATCATTTTCTAAAGGCAAGGGCAGCAAAGGAACAATCCCTTTTTTAGGAAATTTAGCTCTATTTTCTGCATCATAGGTCCATTTGCCACCAATGGGTTTACCCTCAACATCTAAAAGTATTTTACGTTGTTTTCTTTGCCAAGTATAAAAATCGGTTTGAAAATATATTTTTCTTTGACTGAAATAATTAGCAACACTGCTGGTTGTATTCAAAAAATTAGGAGAATCATCTATGGTAAGATTAATGCCTTCTTTTTTACAGGCTTTTTCTATTTTTCTCATTAACCAATTATCCACTACCTCAATTATTTGTATTTGAGTTATTCCTTGATTGGCTAATTCATTTATTAGAACCTTACAATTGCTCAAAGGAGAATGATGATTAATATATTCAACTTTAATGCCTTTTGAAATTAGATATTGCTCATAGAACTTCATACTCGCTCGGTGTAAAACAAGCTTTTGTTTATGAAACTTATATTGTTTAAAAAATAGGGGCTCTTCGATCAAATATACCTTTTGCCCTTTTTTAACAAAAGAGAAATCCTTGAATAACTGATGGGGAAATAATAGGCTTACAGAATTAGGCATTTAAGTAGGAAGGTTATGCCTATAGGAACAAATAAAAAACAAAATTGTTCGCTTTAATGACCAGTTTACAATCCCGATTTTAAATAGCTCCAGCCCTCCTCTTGTTTTAATATTACTTCTGCTACACCAGAAGGTACCATACCTGCTACTTTTAACAACATATCAGCGGTAATATTATGTTTTCGCATGGTATTTTGGCAAGCATTAAAGCTTACTCCTTGGTTAGCCAGTAACTGAATATCTTCTGCAAAAAATGTTTTATTGGCTACTAAAAAATCGATGGCTTTACCATGTACTACCACTTCTACATGTAAATTACTTGGCCATACTTTTTGTATATTTTTAATATTCCCAATAATACTTGACCAGCTAGCGGTATCGGCAGTATTTAATTGTATAACAACATTATGCACTTTAGTTGTGCTTGCTTTATCCGTATTTTGTGCAAAAGATAAGTTTACGGAAAAAATGATAATTATGAATAAAACCCAAAGCTTGATTTTTCCAGTCATGGTAGGTTATTTATAAATAAATATAAGAAACTTATGCAAATAGGTTTAGGTTATCCCAATAATGTTTTAATATTATACCATCATGCAATTACGCCGAACCATACTACTGCTTCTTGCGCTCACGCTTATTTTTTCATTACTTAAATTTTATTTTAAACATAATAAAAAAGCGAATAAGGTAAATGAGGCGACCCCAATAGCTTGGATGGGACCTGAAATTGAAAAAGATAGTACGATTCAAGCAGATGAAAAAGAAATGATACGCTATGGTCAAGATTTAATTGCTCACACTGCCAAGTATCTCGGCCCGAAGGGCATCATTTCACAAACTACCAATGGCATGAACTGCCAAAACTGTCATTTAAACGCTGGCAAACAAGCATGGGGAAATAACTATGGCGCCGTGTATGCTACTTATCCAAAATACAGAGATCGTAGCGGTACAATTGAATCCATATACAAAAGAGTTTCAGATTGTATGGAGCGAAGTTTAAATGGCAAAGCGCTGGATAGTAATAGCAAAGAATACAGAGCCATATATGCCTATATAAAATATTTAGGCAAAGAAGTGGCAAAAGGAACAAAACCTTTAGGTGCTGGTATTGAAAAACCAGGCTTATTAAACAGAGCCGCAGATAAAAGTAATGGCGAAACTATTTACATTGCTCAATGTAAAATTTGTCATGGTGAAAAAGGACAAGGACAACTCATGGCAAATAAAGAGGAATATGTTTACCCTCCTCTTTGGGGTGAACATAGTTATAATGATGGTGCAGGGCTCTATAGAATTAGCAATTTAGCAGGCTATATAAAAAACAATATGCCCTATTTAAAAAGCAATCATGAAAATCCAATTTTAACTGATGAGCAATCCTGGGATGTAGCCGCTTTTATAAATACACAACCAAGGCCTCATATGGATCAATCAAAGGATTGGCCTAATAGTAAAAAGAAACCTTTTGACTATCCTTTTGGCCCCTATGCAGATAATTATACAGAGGCACAACATAAGTTTGGACCTTATACAGAAATGATAAAAAAATCTGTTAAATAATTTCTATTACTCAAACCCTATTCCCGCTCCAAACTTATACAAAGGGTTTTTAGTATCGTAAGGAAGATCCTCTTTTTGTTGTAAAACCTCGTCCATAGAAGAAGGTAATTCAAAAGGCAATTTACCAGTGGGTGAAAACTTACCTATAATTAAATCCAGTATAACATTATCCTGCGAAGAGAAATCGGCAATCAATGCTTTTGAGAATTTATTAATACTTGGAATTACAGCTGGCCTTTGTAAATTAATAACTGTAATGGTAGGCTTGGACTGAATAATTTTTAATAAACGCGTTTCTTCTTTTTCATTAAAGGCCAGTGAACCATGATTGAAAAGTTTTTGTAATAAATATTTTTCTTTGCCCGCATTATCGGGTGTGCCAATTTTTAATATGATTACATCAGCAGCTTCTACACTAGAAACTACATTTGCGTAACCCTTTGTTTCTTCTTTATTAAATCCTTCTAAAAATATTTTTGTTGTAGTTTTTAAAGGTAAAATATGCGCGTCATTTTTTAATAAGACCAATGATTTTTGTTGCGCCTCTATTCCTTTAGCTGCAAAATTGGCATTGTTAATTACTTTCACGCCAGTTGGATCTATATAAGGATGATCAAATAATCCTAAGCGAAATTTTTCTTTTAAAATTCGACGTAAAGAGGAATCAATTCTTTTTTCAGAAATCTTTCCTTCTTTTACCAATTCTACAACCACAGTAGGAAGTGCTTCTCCACCAAACATATCACATCCTGCATTAATAATTTTTTCAATTCTTTGTTTTGTCGTTAAACTTTCCACCCCATGCGCAGCAGCAGGTTTTAAAGTGTAGCCAAAGACTTTGGCATCAGTTACTAAACCCCAGTCGGTACATACAATTCCTTCATAATGATAGGTGTTTCTTAAAAGTCCAGTAATAATATCTTTATTATAACCAAAGCCTACATTTTCGGATGTTTGTCCCATGGGTGCTCCATAGTAGGGCATGATTTGTGTTACGCCTGCTGCAAAAGCCCCTTTCACAAAAGGTATGAGATGATAGTTAAAATTATTACCTGGATATTGTTGATGACCTGGAGGAAAATGGGCATCACGACCTTTTTCTTGAGGGCCACCACCAGCAAAATGTTTTACCATACACTCTACACTATGCTCATTAATTGTATCCCCCTGAAATCCTAAGATATAGGCTTTGGTCATAGAAGCTGCAAGTTCAGCATCTTCGCCAAAAGTACCATTGATTCTTCCCCATCTTGGCTCAGTAGCTAAATCGGCCATAGGAGATAAGGTTAATCTAAAACCCAATGCCATATATTCTTGTCTAGCAATATCACCAAAAGCACGTACTAAATTACTATCTCTGGTAGCTGCAAGTCCTAGAGTTGAAGGCCAACTAGAAAAGAAAGGACTATAAATACTTGCTCCTGGTGCATTAGGCACCCCATGTCTTGGATCGGTTGCCAAAGTGATGGGAATACCCAATCGAGTTCTCTCAGCTAATTTTTGAATATTATTATGCCAAGCAACCATTGCCTCTGGAGAAGTAGATTGCAAAGTATTTAAATGGTTCATGTTTTTACCTAATACCATAGAACTATTACCCTCCACTATATAAGAAATGGGATTAAAGGCTGATTGTGTTTCCGATAAACTACCGTCATTGTTCATGGCAGCCATCGTTATAAACATCGCACCTGCCTTTTCTTCGATAGTCATTTGACTGATAAGATCTGTAATACGATCTTCGATAGTAGCGCGAGAATCCTCGTAAGTATCTAATTTCCCGTTTTTATTTAAATCACGAAACTCTTTCCCGTCAATATTTAAAATGGATGCTTCCTTGCCGATAAGCTTAGAAGCATCCTTATAAATAAAATAGCTTTTTAGGTAAATACCAAAAAGTAAAATAACAATTAAACCAATTACACTTAATAATGTATAGCCAATAAATTTAAAAACCTTTTTCATAGCAAGTATTTAGTAAAATAAATTTACTGAATACTTTTCGCAATTACAATTTAGGTTCCCAACCTTTTTCGTAGGTACGATCCCAAAGCTTCATACCCTCTTTATCAAGGATATGACCATTTTGTGTATCTACATTAAACGACTTACCAATACGGTAAGAGATATTAGCATAATGACACATCATTTGACTAATAGCCCCTTCTTCGATAGGAGAATTTAGTTTGGTTTCTGTACCACGTATTACATTAAAAAAATTAGCTACATGGGTATCGGTCATATCACCGCCGCCGCCTAATGCTGTACCGGCTTCTGTTCCTTTAGATTTACTATCCTTTACTTTTTTACCCATGCGATCAAAAAGTGTATAGCCATTTCTGTTTACAAAAACAGTACCCTCGCTACCATAAATAACAGTACCTCGATCACTGCCATAAGTATTGTAACCCGATCTGCTTTTACCATCCCATTGAATTATTTTATTACCTGGGAAACGGAAAGAAGCATCCATTGTATCATACATTACCCATCCATCATTCACGAAGTGTCTTTTAGCCGCTTCCACATCTACATGCTCAGGATAAGTAACTTGCAATGCCCAACGAGCAACATCTAATTCGTGTGTTGCATTATTGCCCGTTTCGGCTGTACCCCAATGCCATCCATACCAATGCCAGTTATAATCCCAAGTATTGTCTTTGTATTCTACTCTTGGGGCAGGGCCTTGCCACAAATTCCAATCTAATCCTTCAGGAGTAGCTGCAGGTTTTGCTGCAGGAACCTCTCCTCTATTGTTTGAATAAAAAGCTACTGCTTTATACACATTACCAATGACACCCTTATGTATTTCAGAAATAATTTCGATAGACTCTTTAGCAGAACGTTGTTGGTTACCCATTTGTACTACCTTACCATATTTTTTTTGAAATGCAACCAATAATTCTCCTTCTCTTGGATTATGACTACACGGTTTTTCGATGTACACATGTTTGCCTGCTTTCATAGCCATCCAAGTTCCAGGTGCATGCCAATGATCGGGAGTTGCATTAAAAATAGCATCCACACTTTTGTCATTCCATACATCATGTATATCATTTACAAGCGTTAAATTTCCGGAAACTTTTCCTGTTAAATCTTTGGCTACTTTCTCACGTTGCTTTTTCATCACATCACATATATAAGCAACATCTACATTATTGGTTTTATCTTTTAAAGCAGCATAATACGCACTTACTCTTCGGCCGCAACCCATTAAAGCCACATTTAAGCGATCATTCGCACCCACAATACGACCATAACTTTTTGCCGTAAATCCAGAAGCTATTCCACCAATACCTATGCCAGCTGCCCCATAAGCAACATTGCGGATAAAGTCTCTACGTTTTGTACTCATAATATTATTGTTTAAAAGTTAGTTTATTTAAGCTTTTAAATGTAAGAAATAAATGATTGTATTTAGAGCAGCCTACGCTAAAAAATTTGCTATTCCTTTTCGCTAAAATTTTTCGTAATGTTAGCCAGATAAACCCCAGTAAAAATTAGAGAAGCTGCCAAAATTTTTGAAAGACTAATAGTTTCATTTAATATAATGATGGCGGATACGGCTGCAAAAAAAGGTTGAGAATACATAAAGGAACTGGTTCGGCTAGCCCCTAATTGACTAATTCCATAGTTCATAAATAAATAGGATAAAAAAGTAGCCCCTATGACGATATAGGACAGACAAAACCAACTTAATAGGTCAAAACTATGCCAGGGTACTTTTTGCAAATCCTGCCATCCAAAAGGTAAACTAATACAAGCTCCAATTAAAAACACCCATTTTAAAATGGTCAAATTTGGATACTTAGCTGCCAGGGATTTCATGATTAACACATAGGTAGAATAACATAAAGCGCTTAGCATCACAAATAAGTCGCCTTTGGTTTGATCGCCACTATTAACCACCGATAAATCTCGAGAAAATATTAAAATAGCCCCTCCAGTAATGCCTAGTAATAAACCCCCTAATTTATAAGGAGTTAATTTTTCTTTTAAAAATAGGGCTGCTAATAAGGAAATAGAAATGGGGGTTGTTAATATTAATAAAGAGGCGTGAATGGGGCTAGTTAAAGACATTCCTTTGATAGAAAATCCTTGGTTAAAAGAAATTCCCATGAGCGCACAAATCATTAGAATGAAAAAGTCTTTGCGCGTAAACTTAGTAGCAAATTTAGTAAAACCAAAAAAGAGCCAAAACAAACAAGCTGTTGCTACTACCCTCACTGTTGTTAATGCTGTAGGGGTTATGATAGATGGAGTGATGTGTTTTACCGCAATCACAGTGGTGCCAAAGAAAAAATTAGCAAAAATAACAGCAGCAACGGCTTTGTAAGATCGAGACATGAAACCAAAAATAGGGATTTTTTTACGGCTTCAATTTTAGCTTAGTAAAAACTTGTAAATGAGGCAGTGCCAACACGGATAAACTTATAAAAAGTAAAGTGAATACCCCAGAGGAATCCTTACTATTTAAAGTTAAAAAAGTAATATAGGCAAATCCAAACCAGGCCATCACCGAAAAAGGAGCTGCTTTTATAAGTAGGCTAGCCCATCCTTTTAAAGTGTTAGGTACTTTAAAATTGATTCTAATTTTATCAAATGATAATAGAGAATGCCAAAATCCAAAATAAAAAGCAAAGCTTAACCAAAGCGGCATAAATAAAACAAAGCTTACTAAAACTGTTGCTTGTAAAAGAGAATAAAAGTAAATTCGGTTTTGATCAAAAAATATTTTTTTTAAAAAAAATAGTACCATATATAAAAACAATATAGCGGAAACGGTATAGGGATATAAAGTATGAGCTAAGGCAATGATTTCATCTTTTTTTATGCCCGACCTTCCCATGGTTAAAAAAACATCTAAGGCAAAATTTATATTTTTAGTAAGCATAAATAAAATCCAAGAAAATCCAAGAACCGTATATACAATTTTGTGGATAGGCAAGTCGGTTTTGCCCATCCAATCAATCTCGCCAAAATGAAAGGCAGTAATTAAAATAAAAATAATAAGTGCAGTTATGGGGAGTAAATACCATACCAATGCATAGGCTAATATGTTTGCTAGGTATTTAACAAGAAATATTTTTTGACCTTGTTCTGAGGGATGTAAATGTTGATCGATATATAAATCCAAAGCGCCATGAGGAACGCCAAATAAAATGAGAATAAAAATTAAAAAAGAAATTTGAGTACTTATAGAAAACTGAAATACGGTATCAATTATAAAAAGCAGTAATGCAAATACTAACAAGTAGGCCCTTAATTTTATTTGCATAATTATATTTTAAAAAAAATGGGGCAAGATAAAATCTTGCCCCAAGCTAAAACCAAACAGTTTAAGCAGATTTTCTACTTAAACTATAGATAACTAAGCCGAAACCTATTTTATTGATTGCATCTCCAATGTTGTAAACAACGTTCATGTCGATACCAATGTTTTTGAAGCTAGCATACCATTGTCCATCAGCAGTACCAATTAAATATCCTAATGGATAAATTGCCCAACCCACTAAAACGAACCATCCTAACGCTGCGTTGGCAGAAGCCACTGCAGAACCAGAACCTGTTGCTAATTTCTTAACATCACCCATCCATACTTCATATACGATGTAGAAATAGGCAATAGCACTAATAGTACCCCATAATGTTGCTTGCGCTGGCGCAACCGCCTCACCCCAATAACCTGTTACTAACATCACTACTGATGCTAATATCATTTTATACAATAAACTAGTAGTACCACCTGCTTTTTTAGTGATTAAATAGAATTCAACACACATTAAAGGCACAGTTAATAACCAGTCTACATAACGGAAAAAGGTAGGGCTATCATGCGTTTCAAGATAGTATCCACGCATGTAATAATAGTGAACAGCAGCAATGAAAGTGATTAACCCAGATACTAATACCGAGGTACGCCACTCTTTACTTGTGTTGTTCAATTCTAAGAAGAAGAAAACAGCAGCGGCCATCATAGCCATTGTTCCAATGAAGAAGGTAAAAGAGACATAGTCTGTTTTAGCAATCTGCATGGAAGCATCGAGTAGAAACAAATGATCCATATTTTTGAGTTTTGGTGAACAAATTAATTCACAACACTCCACGTTTCATTACGGCTGTTATTAATGTTTTATCATTAATACAAAGCAATAGCAAAGCAATCGTTGTATAATAACAACATTAAATTAGACTTAAAGTTCAGTAAAAAGCAAAATAAAATGTTAAACGATTTTATTCGTTTAGAAAATAAATAACAAAACTAAAATGTGTATTCAATACACTAAGTGATTTATGCTATAACACTATCCCATAATAAAGCTCTCATCTTCAATGACTTCAAGGAAGCAGCCAATGCTTCCTCCCATTTGACTGGATCATTACCACAAAGTTCTTCCACCATTTGTATGGCTAATATGCTATGATGACCACCATCTACTTCGATATGCCTTTCGATATAATATTTAAAAATTTGAACCTTGTCGGGATGAGCCGCGTGTAAGTCTTTTAAAATTTGTGTAAACATATCTGGTATAAGATCCTCTCTGCCAAAGGTAAATACCGCTGCTTTCACATGTAGGGGAGCATGCATAGCAATTTCAAAAGTAAATTGTAAAAATTCTTTTATTTTGTCAGAGATAGATAAACTAATAATGGCTTTGTCTATCGATTGTCCTTCCTTTAAATCTTTAATTAACTGCTCCATATTTTTTGTAGAAGCACCCATTTGCTGCATGGCTTGCAAATACAATTCAAAATGACTAATTCTGTTTCCTTTTTCGTCCACATCAGACTCCTCCCCTGCTACAATTTCATTGATTAAAAATCTGGTGTTTGCCGATCCCACAGGCAACCATGGCAAACTCACTGAGGTTAGACCTATTTGTAAGGATTTTAATAAACTCATAAAATCCCAAACAGCAAAAACATGTACTTCGGCAAATTTTTGTAATCCCTTTAAATCATTAATTTGATGGTATACTGGATGTGATAATAATTGTAATCTTGTGCTTTCTAAACCTGCTTTTAAAGTTGAAATTTGGCTTGACATAAAGAGTTTTTTAAACAAATGAGATTGCTTCTTGTTATAACAAGTGCAAAGAAACTATCATTTAAAAAACTAAAAAAAACTTTCAATCATTTGACCAAAGATTTTCCATATATCATAAACCGCGATGGACAAGCCATCTATTTTGGAAAAATTATTTCTGCGGAAGAAATGAATAATTTTTTTACGAAATTGATAAACAAAATTGAATGGAAGAATGAAGTAGTGGTAATGTATGGAAAAGAAATAACCACTAAAAGAAAAGTAGCCTTTTATAGTGACCCTAATATACAATACCGTTATTCTCAAAAAACAAAAATAGGCTTGCCTTGGACAATTGAATTACTTGAGCTTAAAAGCAGGATTGAAAGTTTCACTCATACTTCCTACAATGCCTGCTTGCTTAATTTATATCATAATGGGAATGAAGCCATGGGATGGCATGCAGATAATGAAATTGAAATTAAACCCCATAGCTCGATTGCCTCTTTGAGTATAGGTGCCGAAAGAAAGTTTTCTTTTAAACACAAAACCACCAAAGAAACCCTATCGATGGTTCTTGAAAACGGATCTTTATTAGAAATGAAAGGGCTACTACAAAAACATTGGCAGCATTCATTACCAAAGTCCACTAAAATTATAAGCCCCAGAATAAATCTAACATTTAGACAAATGATTACTCAATAAACATAAGGTGAAAAATTCTACCCACAAAACTGTTAAAAAAGAAAATCTACCCACCAAACTATGTTTACATTGTAAACGTCCTTTTACCTGGCGAAAAAAATGGGAGCGTGATTGGGAATCGATTAAATATTGTAGTGAAGCTTGTAAGAAAAAGAAATTCTAAAGCTGTTTGCGGCTTTATATTGGATCTATTATCGTTTGCTAATTTTATTCATAGCAATCGTTTTTTGGCGGGTGCATTTAAACCGCTTTATATCGGCACTTCTTTTTACTAAATGCTTTTGGCTCACCCCACTATTTACACGTTTACGCCATAGGTTAAAACTATTACGCTTTAACTCCTTGCGCATTAATTTAATAGTATCGGCTTCGGAGAGTCCAAATTGAATAGCAATAGCTTCAAAGGGAGTGCGATCCTCCCAAGCCATTTCAATTACTCTATCAATGTCTATTCTTTCCATTCAACAGGTATGCTTATTTCATTGGTACGACCTATAAATTGATAAGGCGCGTTATAGCCTAATAAATTATAGGCTCCTTTAATGGTAATTTTCCGCTCCGCTAAAATTTGCATTAATTTATTTTTATAGAACTCTATTTTTTCGTCGGTAGCATAGCCTCCAAAACTAATAACTGCTGCATATTCTGGCTCACTGTTTTTTATTTCAATGTTTTTATCGTTAGGAGTGGGTAGTTTATTTGAATTATATTTTTCGGGCATCACAAAACTCATGCTAGAGCCTTTGTCGGTCATATTCATTCGCACTGGAGCTGTCATAGAAATACTTTCTTTTTGCTCATTGCCTCCAAAAATAAAACCTGCTAATTTTCTAAAGCCATTATTAGCTATTCCCTTATAATTGGTAGCATTGGAATACACTGTAGCCATTGTGGCACTTGGATAAAAGCGCAGTTCAAAATCGGCATCTTTAAATACCAATCTAAATTTTTGTTTTTCGGTTTTTAAGGCACTCACACTAATAAATGATTGAAAAATAAAATAAATTCCTATTAAAGCTGCAGCTATTAGAACAGTTTTCATAACAATGTTTAGGTAATAACAATTAATAGTCATGAATTGTTCAGCAGTTCATTAAACTATCTTGCCACCAATCCCCCATCCATTACCAAATCTGCTCCTGTCATAAAAGAGGATTCATCGGATGCTAAAAACAAAGCCCCCGTGGCAATCTCAATTGGATCGGCCATACGTCCCTGAGGGGACATTTGCTTAATCAACTCTTCCATCCCTGTTGCTTTCATTAAACCCTCTGTCATGGGAGTTAAAACGCCCCCAGGACAAATGGTATTTACTCTAATCTTATCCTTGGCAAGGGTAACCGCCAAATCTTTGCTAAATAAAACTAAACCGCCTTTTGAGGCCGAATAGGCTGAACCATTACCCCCTACCACCCCAGCGATAGAAGCTACATTTATAATAGAACCACCTCCCGATAATCTTAAATAGGGAATACAAATTTTACACCCTATGAATGGGCCTGTTAAATTGACGGCTAAGATGTTTCCCCATAATTCAATGCTTGTGTTTTCACAATCAACAAATCCAGGATAAATACCTGCATTATTCACCAAGATATCAAGTCGACCGAATAATTGCATGGCTTTATCAGCAACTTTTTTCCAATCTGATTCACTAGTAACATGATGTTTCATATATTCTATTTCCAGTCCTTCTGCTCTCGCCGCTGTAACCCAAATTTTTAACTTCTCTTCATTAGAATCGGTAGCTATTACCTTAGCCCCCTCTTTGGCAAAAAGTTTGGCTTCGACTGCACCCATGCCCCCAGCAGCTCCTGTTACAATTGCTACTTTATCTGATAAACGTTTCATGACATTAATTTGTAAACAAGGTAGGCTTGTTGGTTGCTAAATGGAATGACAATTATCATTTTTATGAATCATTCATAATAATTAGACTTTAGCCTAATTAAAAATATATTACATTTAGTATATGCAAACGAAGCCTATGAAACCAAATGCTTTTACACCCGAACAAATTGCACAATACCTTAGTGATGGTTTTATTATTGTTAAAAAATTTTGTAGCCAAGAGGAGATTGAAAAAATGTATAGCATTGCTCTTGCTGATGATGCTATGGCTAAAAATGCCTTAGACTTAAATGATCAAACTGGTAAAAAAACAAAACTTTCATTATGGTTTACGCCAGGTAATGATATTTTCGGTTATCTCACAAGAAGTGAAAGAATGGTAAACAGAGTAGCGCAAGTTTTGGATAGTACAGCACCTGTTTGTCATTTTCATTCCAAGCTAATGCAAAAAGAACCAAAAGTAGGTGGTGCTTGGGAATGGCATCAGGATTATGGCTACTGGTATAAAAATCAGTTTATGTTCCCCGACCAATTAGTAAGTGTGATGGTGGCTTTAACACCTGCAAACAAACAAAATGGTTGCATTCAAGTTATAAAAGGTTCTCATAAATTAGGTAGGGTAAATCATGGTTTTGCTGGAGAACAAGTGGGTGCAGATATGACCATGGTAAACAATGCATTAGCAACCATGGAACTCGTATATGTAGAAATTGAAGCGGGAGATGCTCTATTTTTTCATAGCAATATCTTACACCGATCCGAAGCCAATACTTCTGATAAACCCAGATGGTCGATTATCTCCTGTTACAATGCACAAAGTAATTTAGCGTATAACGAAATATCTACTTCCTGGAAAGACCCCATTCAAGTAGTGCCCGATGAAGCCATCCTTGAATGGAAATATGATAGCTTAGGTGGTGCCGATTTTTTAAAAAAAGAAAACGACCCTGCCCTAAAAGAAACCGGTTGGGAAAAATAAAATTGCCCTATTTGCAATTAGCAGCTATATAAGTATCTACCCCTGGATAGTTTTTCTTTTTTGCATCTGCAAGTGCTGCACATACCAATTCTTTTTTACCTAGCGCAATTAAAGCCATAGCTTTAAAAAAGGAGGATTTACCCGATGTATTAGCGGAAAACTGATTAGCTCTATCAAAATAAGCTAAACACTTTTCATAATTTTTATTAGAGTAAAAACATATACCTATATTTTCAAAATGAGTAAAATTATTAGGCTCCTCTTCGCTAGCTTTAATATAATAATTGGCCGCTGCCGCAAAATTTCCTTTTTGAAAAGCTTGCACTCCTTTGGCTGAATTTTGATTTATATTGGCCACACCTGCTGCCGCTGCCGCTCCCGCTGTTCCTCTGCCTATGATGTTTCTAGTGCTTGCTAATAATGCAGAATCACTAGGGAATTTTTTTACTGCAGTATCTAATAAATCAATCATTCTTTTATCGGCACCTCCTTTTACTTCATAGAGTGCTAATAAATATTGATGATAGGCTTCACCACCCGTTCGATATTTATTGTATAAATTAAAGGCTTTATTAATTTCTACGGTATCTCTTTTTTTAGCTGCGGCAAAAAGTGCATTTTTATAATAACTAGTTGCACGAGGCCAATTATAAAAAGCTTTATAGGCAAAATAAGCAGTACTGTCATAATTTTGCTTAGCAGCATATATAGCAGTTCTAATAAAATCATTATAATGCAAATAAGGATTATCATTTTCGCTCTCCTTTAATAATCGTAATGCCTCCTCATAATGTTTATCTCTAAATTGATACCTTGCCACTAAGGCTTTAATAGGTAAAGTAGAGGTAGATAAATTAGGATATTCAGGAAAAGCAGATTCAACATCTGCCAATGCCATTTTAGGATCGGCGTCAATTTCCCCCATCACAAATCTTTGTACTTTTAAAGATTCGTATACTTGTTTATTAACATTTATAGAATATCCAATTAATCCAAGTCCCATTATAAAATAAATAGGCGGCATGATTTTTACAATCTTTCCCAAAGGCTTTGAGCTAGTAGGCAATAAATAAGCCGGCGCAAAAATGAGCGCTGCCGATAATGTAAGCATAGTTTGCATCGAAGTACGCTCGGTAGGAAAATTTAAAAAAGCATCTACAAAATAACAGGTTAAAGCCATAAAGGAAATAGTAGCAAAAAAACGATACTCCTTATATTCCTTTTTAAACCAAAGTTGTAGGGTGAAAATAAAAGCTAGGACAAAAAGTCCTAAAAAAGCCGCACCACCTATAATACCTAAATCCGCCGCAGCTTCGATAAAATCGTTATGGGAATGATAAGGCACAAACAAATCGTTGGTAAATTCTTTCTCGTAAGGGATAGAGGCTAATTTCCAGTTACCATAGCCATCCCCAATAAAGGGGTGTTTAGAGAAATAATCGAGGCCTGCTTGCCAAAGATGTAGTCGACTACTTTTTTCACTCGCTACGGTAATATCACCGATTCTTTTAGTAACAGTACCATACCCTCCCTGTGACTCCTGCATTTTAATAGCATTACCTAAAACCAAGTTGGCACAAAAGAAAGCCATTACAACAGGC
Organism: Bacteroidota bacterium; assembly: GCA_947452905.1. GTDB lineage: Bacteria > Bacteroidota > Bacteroidia > Chitinophagales > Chitinophagaceae > Sediminibacterium. The sequence goes on from CANGEP010000008.1 coordinate 22,443, forward strand.
AATATAAAAGATCCTAATTGTAAAGCAATTTTATTTTTTTCGTCTTTGTATCTGTAATAAATAGTAGTAACAGAAAAAATTATCATGATTAAAAGCAAACCCACATAAGTAGATCTTGTATTTAAAACAAATAAAGCAAAGACACCTATAAAAATAGAAACTAGTCCAAAAATACGTCCTGCTAATTTTGATCTTAAGGCAACAAAAAGCGCAAAGGGGACTTTTATTAATAAGCTTGCTGCCATTACGTTTTTATTGCCATTGTTCCCCATTAAGCTAATAATATTCTGATCTAAATTCATGGTATATACATTATTGGAAAAACCTACCAATACTTGTAAACTATCATACAACAAAACCAGGGTAATTAAAACAGAGACTGGCATATAATACGACTTAATATCTTTTTGATATAAAAGAATAGCCATATTCGTAAAAATAAAAAAGGTACTCACTAAACGAGCTAAACAAACTATAGCTTCCGTAACATTGATGGCATAGGAAACAGAAGCTAAAGCCCAAATAAAATATAAAGTATAGAGCAGGGTAAATTTGTGACTAAAAACGGCAGCTATAGCTTCGGCATATTTTGCACGATTCCAAATGATAATTCCTAGTACTAAAAAATCCAAGATACTTGTATATAACCATTGCGCACCCATCACATCGGCACCCCCTAAATCGGGCACAAAATGGACTATTAAATAAAGGGCTGCAATAACTATTAATAAAGGGCTGGACTGGTTTTTCATAGGATAAATTTAATATATTTATCTTTAACTATGTGTTACGTTATTGGCATAAAAATTCCTAAAAAGCAAACCATTAAGATAGGCGATAAAAATATCGACCTAGACCCTATCGATATTCCACTACAATCAGGTTTTTCTTATCAAAATTGGCCTGTGGTGTATAATGAAACTACAAGACAAGAATCCATAACAAGACCAGGTCTTATGCATTGGGAACTTATCCCTAATTGGGTTAGAAATAAAAAAGAGTTATCGGAATCAAGAAAAAAATATACCACCCTAAACATAAAAGGAGAATCTATTTTAACCAATAAAGTAGCACAGGCAGTAATACATACTAATCGTTGCTTGGTGTTAGCCTCCCATTTTTTTGAATGGCAGCAGATAGAAAAAGAAAAGTATCCATATTTTATTAATATCCCAACTCAGCCCTTGTTTTTTATAGCAGGAGTTTGGAATACTTGGAAAGATTTTAGCAGCGGAGAATTGATAAATAGTTTTGGAATAATTACAACAGAAGCCAATCATTTGATGAGTAAAATTCACAATGTAAAAAAGAGAATGCCCACCATACTTAACGAAGATTTGGCCACAACATGGTTAGAGGAAACATTAAGTCCTCATCAAATTGAACAGATAGCAACCCATCAATTTGACAGTGAAAAAATGCAAGGCTATACAGTTGCGAAAAATTTTCAACAATCACAAAATCCAACTGAGAAAACAGCGTATCAAATTTTTACACCACAAAGTTTGTTTTAGCCCAATCGCTATTTATTGAAGTATAAAAGTTTCATGCATCTCTGGTACAATTACTTCTTTAAACCCTTTCTTGCGTAATCTTTCGGCAAAATGATCTTGCACTTCGGCCTCCCCATGCACTACAAAAATTTGACTCACAAGTTCGGGCGTTTGACAGGCCAAAAATTGCATTAAATCCTCGTAATCCCCATGTGCACTCATGCTTCTGATAGAGCCTACTTTAGCTATAACCGAATACAATTCGCTATATATTTTAACTTCCTTTTGTCCATTTTGCAAACGCCCCCCTAAGGAATGTGGCTCGCAATAGCCTACTAGCAAGATGGCAGATTTAGGATTTTCAATATTGTTTTTAATATGATGCTTTACTCTTCCAGCATCGGCCATTCCAGAAGCAGATATAATTACTTTAGGATGCAAATCCTCATTTAAAGCCTTGCTCTCATCCACCGATTTAATGTAACGTAGCCCTTCAAAATCAAATGGATCGTCATCAACTTCTAAAATGTGTTGGATCTTTTTATTAAAATATTTAGGAAATTTTTTAATAACCTCAGTGGCTTCAATACTGAGAGGGCTATCTACATAAATAGGCACATGAGGTAAACGTTTTTCCAAAGACAACTGATTAAGTTCATATAATATTTCTTGGGTACGCCCTACACTAAAAGCAGGAATGATTAAATTTCCTTTTTGCTCTATACAAATTTCTTGAATCCACTTTAACAAATCATCGGGTGTGGTATGAATGAGGTCATGCAATTTATCGCCATAAGTGCTTTCAATAATAATAAAATCGGCAGGAGGAAAAACGGCAGGCGATCTTAATATCATATCTCGATACCTTCCAATATCACCACTAAAAGTGAGTGTTTTTGTTTGGACGCCTTCTTTAATTTTTAAATTCACCGCTGCACTTCCAATTATGTGCCCTGCGTCGGTATATAACAACTCAACAGAAGACGAAATTTGGGTAGGTTTATTATATTCCACTACGGTTAATAAAGGGATGGTTAAATTAACATCGTCTAAATCGTATAAAGGATCAATGGGAGGCAATCCTTGCTTAGCTCTACGCTTATTGCCAAACTTTGCATCATCACGCTGAATCATGGCAGAGTCATTTAATAATATCTCAGTTAAATCGCGGGTAGCAGGAGTACAATAAATTTTCCCTTTAAATCCTTCCTTTACTAATTTAGGTAGCAAACCAGAATGATCGATATGTGCGTGTGATAAAATAACATAGTCTACTTTGGTAGGATCAAATCCAAATACTGCATTTAAACTATCCGTATCTCGTCCCATTCCCTGAAACAATCCGCAGTCTAGTAAAAAGCATTCCCCATTTTCTAATTCTACTAAATGCTTGGACCCTGTAACTGTGCGTGCTGCACCATGAAAACTTACTTTCATTATAAAAATTTATACTACTAAGTTACCAATTATAATGCAAGTGCTGCCACCAAATAATCGGCTACTAAAATAAGTATACAACTCACCACCACTGATTGAGTTCCTGCTTTACCAATTTCCAAAGCACCGCCTTTTACGTAGTAACCAAAATAAGCGGGGACCGTACTTACAATAAAAGAAAATATAAATGATTTGTAAAAAGCAATGGTAATATAATGAGTATCTAACCCTTTTCTAATACCGGTTATAAAAACTTCATTGGGCACAGAACCAGTCCATCCACCCACTAAATAGCCACCCCAAATTCCAATGACTGCAGAGATACCTACTAATAAAGGCACCACCGTAAAAGCGCCTAAAATCTTTGGCAAGATTAAATAGTTCTTAGTATTAATACCCATGATTTCGATAGAGTCTATTTGCTCAGACAAACGCATATTTCCTAATTCACTGGCGATCTTACTACCCACCACCCCTGCAAGCACAATACATAAAAAAGTGGGCGCGAATTCAAGTATCATGCCATCACGAACTATAATACCAATAGTAGATAGAGGAATCATGGGGTTTACTAATTGTGCTGCAGTTTGCACTGTCATTACCGCCCCTAAAAAAAATGAGATGATAACTACAATAGGCAAAGAGCCAATACCAATGTCGACACATTGTTTGATATACTCCTTCCAAAACATTCGATTGTTTTCGGCACGCACAAACATGCCTTTAAGCATGATGAGATATTTACCAAAATGAGTGAACACATTCATGCCCTAAAATTAGGCTATTTCTTTCTCTTTTTCATACGCTTCCACCAGCTGGTTCTTTCCACTTCGGTTGCAGTATCAATTCTTGTCTTTAACTGCGCATCTACTACCGATACGGTTGCCATATTGATTATATTACGCACATCCGAACCTAATTGCAATACGTTCACTGGTTTTTTCAAACCTAATAAAATAGGACCAATAATATCAACACCCCCTACTTCTTTTAATAAATGATAAGATATATTACCAGCAGTAAGATTGGGGAAAATTAAAACGTTTACTTCGGCATCCACTAAATCGCTAAATGGATAGTTCTCTCTTAAAATTTCTTTATTAAATGCTAGCATCCCTTGCATTTCGCCATCCACAATTAAATTAGGATTTTTTTGCTTTACAATTTTTGTAGCTTCCGCCATTTTTCTTGCTTCTTCAGTATCACTACTTCCAAAATTTGAATAGGAAAGCATCGCCACTCTTGGCACCATATTAAAATTTCGCACTTCTTTAGCAACAAGTAAAGTGATATCTGCTATCTCTTCGGCCGTTGGATTAATGTTAACAGTAGTATCCGCTAAAAACAAAGGGCCTTTTTTGGTAAGCAGCAAATACATACCTGCAATTTTGCTAGCCCCTTCTTCTACACCAATGGTTTGAAGCGCAGGTTTAATACCATCGGCATAATTACGTGTTAAACCCGACAACATAGCATCTGCCTCACCAGTCTCCACCATCATCGCACCAAAATAATTTTGAGTACGCATTAATTTTAAGCTCTCATATTTATTAACACCCTTACGTTGTCTTTTTTGGAATAATAAAGAACCAAAAAAATCACGCTTGGCTTCCATTTCATCACTACGAACATCTATAATAGGTAAATCACTAATATCAATATTATTGGCTTCGGCTATATTTTTAATTCTTGTTTCATTGCCTAATAAAATGGGGTAAGCAATACCATCATCGTACACAATACTGGCTGCTTTTAAAATTTTTGTATTCTCTGCATCCGCAAACACCAAGCGTTTTGGATCACGTCTGGCCTTATTGCTTAATATGCGCATTAACTGATTATCTAAGCCTAAACGTTTATTTAATTGTAACACATAATTATCCCAATTACCAATGGGTTGTTGTGCCACACCAGATTCCATTGCTGCTTTGGCCACGGCTGGTGCAAGCGTACTTAATAATCTTGGATCGAGTGGTTTAGGAATTATATACTCAGAACCAAAACATAAATTTTGTTGATTATACGCCATGTTTACAATATCAGGCACCGATGTTTTAGCTAGCTCCGCCAACGCTTTTACTGCAGCTAATTTCATGGCTTCGTTAATTTGTTTGGCACGCACATCTAAAGCTCCTCTAAAAATATAAGGGAACCCTAAAACATTATTTACTTGATTTGGGAAATCGGTACGACCTGTTGCCATGATAATATCTTTACGCGTAGCTGTAGCAGTATCATAAGCAATCTCAGGATCAGGATTTGCAAGCGCAAATACAATTGGATTTTTAGGCATAGAAGCCACCATCTCGGCAGTTACTACATTACCCACACTTAATCCCAAAAACACATCGGCTGTTTTAAATACTTGATCCAAAGTAACAGTCGAAGATTTAATAGCAAAGGGCTTACGATCTTCCCCTAAATCCGTACGGCCTTGATGCAAAACGCCATCCTTATCAAACAAAGTAAAGTTTTCATATTTGGCACCTAAGGCTACATATAATTTAATACAAGCCATAGCGGCAGCACCCGCTCCATTCACCACAAACTTTGCTTTATCAATTTTCTTTTTTTGTAATTCTAAGGCATTTAATAATGCAGCACTACTAATAATGGCTGTTCCGTGTTGGTCATCATGCATGACCGGAATATTCATCTGTTCTTTTAACTTTTGCTCGATATAAAAACATTCGGGTGCTTTAATATCTTCTAAATTAATTCCTCCAAAAGTGGGCTCTAATGATTTTACAATTTGAACAAATTTATCAGGATCGGTTTCGTTAATCTCAATATCAAAAACATCAATGTCGGCAAAGATTTTAAAAAGTACTGCCTTCCCTTCCATTACTGGTTTACTGGCTTCGGGTCCAATATTACCTAAACCTAAAACAGCTGTTCCATTCGTAATCACCCCAACTAAGTTTCCTTTAGCAGTGTATTTATAAACATCCGAAGGATTGTTTTTAATTTCCGTACAAGGGATGGCTACACCAGGACTATACGCTAAGGATAAATCTTTTTGAGTTTTGGTTTCTTTAGTAGGTATTACTTCAATTTTTCCAGGACGTCCCCCGGAATGGTATTCAAGGGCTTGGTCTTTTCTAAGATTATCTTTATTAGACATGCAATTAATTTAACGAATGTTAGTTTTAAGAGATTACAAATCTACTGAATTAATACAAAATGCATTTTTTGAAAACTAAATGATTGATTTTCAGTAAACTAAGAATATAATTTTGTTCCCAACCAAGCCATCATACCCACCCCATGGGCGATGGCATCTTCGTCAACTTTAAAGTTAGGGGTATGTACATTATGTATGGCATCCTTAGATTCGTTTCTTACACCTAATCTAAAAAAGCAACCAGGAATTACTTGAGAATAATAACCAAAATCCTCGGCGCCCATTCTAAGTTCGGTTTCCTCAACATTATTAGCCCCCATATATTCATCCGCTAGTTTCCAAGCAGCTTCGGTAATTACGAGTTCATTGTCCACTGTAGGATAACCAACATCTACCCTAAAATCTATTTCGGCACCTGTGGCTAAAGATAATCCTTTAGCTTGTTGCAGCATTAATTCATGTGCTTTAAAACGCCACTGTTCGTCCATTGCTCTAAAGGTACCCATCAACTTAACCTCACTCGGAATAACATTAGTGGTATTTCCTCCATGCACCGAACATATAGAAAGTACAGATGGATTTTGTGGATTACGATTACGAGAAATAATAGTTTGCAAACTAGTAATTAATTGAGCAGCCACTAAAACAGTATCCACCGTTTGATGAGGTGTAGCAGCATGCCCACCTGGCCCTTTGATTGAAATATATAATTCATCGGCACTTGCCATTACTCTCCCTTTTCTAAAACTTAATTTACCAAAGGGCAAACCTGGATGGACGTGTAATCCAATGATACCTTGTGGTGTAGGATTTTGTAAAGCCCCATCACGAATCATATAACTGGCACCACCTGGATTTTTTTCTTCTCCAGGTTGGAATAATAATTTTATAGTTCCCTCGAACTCCTCTCTCAAAGTCCATAGTATTTTAGCTGCTCCTAATAAAATGGTAGTGTGCACATCGTGACCACAAGCATGCATTACTCCTTCATTTTTAGATTTATACTCCACTTCATTTTCTTCTAAAATAGGAAGCGCATCCATATCGGCTCGAAGAGCGATCACTCTTTTTGTAGGATTTTTTCCTTCGATAATACCTAAGACACCTGTAGTGGCAATAACAGAAAAAGGAATACCAATTTCGGTTAATTTAGCTTGCACGTATTTACAAGTTTCAAATTCTTGATAACTTAATTCTGGATTTGCATGCAGATGACGACGTGTAGCAATGTTTTCGGATTGCCCAGCTGCTGCTAATGATTTTATTTTTTCTAGTAACATAGTAGTAAACGAAAATTAAATAGTGCTTTATTAAAGTTACTTATTAATAGTTACTTTTTAAAGTATCTGTGGCTGCTCCGGTAACAATAGCAACTCCTGCACTACAGCCAATTCGAGTGGCACCTGCTTCAATCATTTGTTTTGCTGTAGCAAAATCTCTGATACCACCAGATGCTTTTATATGCACAGCCTCTGGTAAATGTTTACGAAACAATTGAACATCCTCTACACTAGCCCCTTTTTCGGCATAGCCTGTAGAGGTTTTTAAAAAATCAATACCTGCCACTCCATATATATCGCAACACTTGATAATTTCCTCCTTGGTTAACACCCCCGATTCAATAATAATTTTAATCGATTTGCCCTTGGATCTAATAATAGGCATGATGTGATTAATCTCGTCTGCAATGGCGGCCCAATCCCCATTTTTAATAGCCGAAATATTGGCCACCACATCTAATTCATCGGCACCGTCTACCATTGCTAAAATAATTTCTGCAATCTTGGCTTCGGTAGCGCTATAACCAAAAGGAAAACCAATTACAGTGGCTACTTTAACCTCAGTATCTTGTAACTGCTGTTTAGCTAATTTTACAAAATTGGGGGGAACACAAACAGCAGCAAAATTGTATTGCTTTGCTTCGGCACATAATTTTTCAATATCTGCCACTAAGCAAGTAGGTTTTAAAACTGTATGATCGATGTATTTATTAAGCGGCATCTTTTCCATGACAAGCTTTATATTTTTTACCACTGCCACAAGGACAAGGATCGTTACGACCAATTTTTGGACCTACACTAATAGGTGCTTGCTTTTGTTCGCTTGGATCATGGTATTGTTTTTCACCTACACCTTCCTCAGTTCTGTTGGCACTTAATCGAGATAAATCTGTTTTTTGTTGACGCCCTTCTTTTACGCCATTTTCAATAGGCAAATGTACATGACATAGAAACTGAATTAGCTTATGATTAATTTCGATATCCATTTTACGGAATAATTCAAAAGCTTCCATTTTATAAATTACTAAGGGATCTTTTTGTTCATAGGTAGCTGTTTGTACCGATTGCTTTAAATCGTCCATGGCACGTAAATGCTCTTTCCAAGCATCATCAATTAAACTTAAAGAAATTGATTTTTCGGCCTGTGTGGCTAAAGCTTGGCCTCCACTACTTACATTTTTATCTAAATTCACCAACACATTGTATGCCACTTTTCCATCGCCTACAGGCACAATTACATTCTCGATATGACTACCTTGTTCTAAGCGAATTTTCTTAAATACAGGAATACTTTCTTGCATAATTTCACGCTTACGATATTCGTAATGTGCCAATGCTTCTTGATAAGCTATCTCCACTAATTCTTGATCATTGGTTTTGCTAAATTGATCCTCTGTAATTTTACTATCAAATCCTGCATGAACAATTAATGACAATTTAAAGTTTTCAAAATTATTGGTTGTCTTATGAGACATTACCAATCCTTCAATCACTTGATAAAAGGCATTATCAATATCCAAAGCTAATCTTTCGCCGAATAAAGCATGATTACGTTTTTTGTAGATTACTGCTCTTTGCTTATTCATTACATCATCATATTCTAATAAGCGTTTTCTAATGCCAAAGTTATTTTCCTCCACTTTCTTTTGTGCACGCTCAATTGATTTAGTGATCATGCTGTGCTGAATCACTTCTCCTTCTTTATACCCTGCAAAGTCCATTACTTTTGCAATTCTTTCACTTCCAAACATGCGCATTAAGTCGTCTTCTAAAGAAACAAAAAATTGAGAAGAACCTGGATCCCCTTGACGACCTGCACGACCTCGCAATTGTCTATCCACACGACGAGATTCATGTCGCTCTGTACCTAATATCGCTAAACCACCAGCAGCTTTTACTTCGGGGCTTAATTTAATATCTGTACCACGACCCGCCATATTGGTAGCAATGGTTACTGCGCCGGTTAAACCTGCTTCGGCAACTACTTGTGCTTCACGTGCATGTTGCTTGGCATTAAGTACATTATGAGGAATATTTTTTTGACGTAGCATTCTTGATAATAATTCACTTACTTCTACACTCGTAGTTCCCACTAAAACGGGACGGCCTTTTTCACGCAAGTCTACAATAGCATCAATCACAGCACCAAATTTTTCACGCTTGGTTTTAAACACCATGTCCTGCTCATCAAAACGAACTGCAGGAATATTAGTGGGTATCGTAACCACATCTAATTTGTAAATGCTCCAAAACTCTGCTGCCTCTGTTTCGGCAGTTCCTGTCATACCACCTAATTTGTGATACATTCTAAAGAAGTTTTGTAAAGTAATGGTGGCGTAGGTTTGTGTAGCTGCTTCAATTTTTACATTTTCTTTGGCTTCAATCGCTTGGTGTAAACCATCGGAGTAACGACGACCTTCCATGATACGGCCAGTTTGCTCATCTACAATTTTTACTTGGCCTTCGATCACTACATACTCTACATCATTGTCAAATAAAGTATAAGCTTTTAATAATTGATTCACGGTGTGAATGCGATCGGCCTTGATACTATATTCAGAAATAATTTCTTCTTTTTGTTTTAATTTTTCGTCCGCACTTAATGCTAGGTTTTGATCGATTGCATTAAGCGTTATACTGATATCTGGCAACAAGAAAAAGTTTGGATCTTCTCCCGATTTTGTAATTAAGCTTAACCCCTTTTCAGTTAATTCAACTGAGTTATTTTTTTCGTCGATATGAAAAAATAATTCTTCATCTACTATGGGCATTTCTCTTTGTTGATCGGCCAAATAGTAGTTCTCTGATTTTTGTAATTTAACTCTTACGCCAGGTTCACTTAAATATTTAATTAAGGCGCCATTTTTAGGCAAACCTCTAAAGGCACGATATAATGCCAATCCACCATCTTTAGGATCGTCATTGTTTTCTCCAATTTTCTTTTTGGCTTCTATTAAAAATTGACTCACTACTTTCTTTTGTGCTTCTACCAATTTTTCGATTCTTGGTTTTAACTCAAAAAATTGTTGCTCTCCCGTTTGATGGCCAATGGGACCAGAAATAATTAAAGGGGTACGGGCATCATCAATTAAAACACTATCCACCTCATCCACCATGGCATAATGATGTTTGCGTTGCACCATCTCCTCTGGTGTATGCACCATATTATCTCTTAGGTAATCAAAACCAAATTCATTATTAGTTCCATAAGTAATACCTGCACGATAAGCGTTACGACGCTCTTCAGAATTGGGCTGATGCTTATCGATACAATCCACTGTAATACCTAACCATTCAAAAATAGTTCCATTCCACTCACTATCACGTTTGGCTAAATAATCATTCACAGTTACGATGTGTACTCCTTCGCCTGCAAGTGCATTTAAATAAGCAGGTAAGGTTGATACCAAAGTTTTACCCTCACCGGTAGACATCTCAGCGATCTTACCTTGATGTAAAACGATACCTCCTAATAACTGCACATCATAGTGCACCATGTTCCAAGTAATGGGGGTGCCTGCAGCTTTCCAGGTTGTTTGGAAAACGGCATCATTGCCTTTTATACTGATATATTCTTTTTTTACTGAAAGCTCACGGTCTAAATCGGTTGCCGCCGACACTAATTCTTCGTTATCTGTAAATCGACGTGCTGTTTCTTTTACCACCGCAAAAGCCTCAGGTAAAATTTCCCATAATATTTTCTCTAATTCCTGATCACGATCCTTTTTAATTTTATCTATGTTTTCATAGATGGTATCGCGACCCATTAAATCGCTTAATTCTAATGCTTCGGCTGCTGCTTGTTGAGATTCAATTTCTGCATCCAGGGGGGCAACATGTGCTTTAATTCTAGCTTGAAACTCGCTAGTTTTTGCTCTTAATTCATCGTTTGAGAGCGTTTTATAAGACGCAAAATGCCCGTTTATAACGGCCACTAAATGCTGTATTTTTTTGACGTCTTTCTCACTTTTCGATCCGCCAAACAGTTTACTGATAATTTGCAACATAATCCTTCACTTTATAGGGTCTCAAAGGTAAGCAATTGAGGGCAGTTTGACCCTTTTAAAGCCCCCCCAATATAAAAATTAAGTTGAAGCGGCTGAAAAGAGGAAAATGGGGGAAAAAATTATACCTTTGCTCGCCTAAAACAACGGAAACAATAAAGCTATGGCTGGTCAATTAAAAGAAGTAAGAAATAGGATAAAAAGTACCCAAAGTACTCAGCAAATAACAAAAGCCATGAAAATGGTGAGTGCTGCTAAATTACGTCGTGCGCAGGATGCCATTACCCAAATGCGTCCTTATTCTCGTAAACTACAAGATATGCTTAGTAATATCATAGGTAGTTTAGAGGGAGATATGAATTTGGCTTTAGCCGAAAATCGTCCAGTGAAAAACGTATTGTTGATAGTGATTACTTCGGATCGTGGATTGTGTGGTGGTTATAACGCCAATGTGGTAAAATTAGCCAAAGCAACCATTGCAGAAAAATACCCTACCCAAAAAGTAACTATTTGGAATATTGGTAAAAAAGGATTTGAAAGTTTATCCAAATCTGGTTTTAATACCAATGCCGATTTTAAAGATATCTTTTTACAATTAACTTTTAGCAATGTTCAAAAAGCTGCGAAAGCTGCGATGGATGCATTTGCTAATAAAGAGTTTGATGCTATCGATATTATTTATAGTGAATTTAAAAACGCTGCTACACAAGAGTTTAAAGCAGAAGCGTTTTTACCTATCCCTAAGATAGCCAAGAAAGATAATCAGAAAAAAACTGATTTTATTTTTGAACCACAAAAAGAAACTTTGGTAGCTGAATTAATGCCAAAGATTTTAAATACACAATTATTCAAAGCCATATTAGACGCTAATGCAAGTGAGCATGGTGCTAGAATGACCGCAATGGATAAGGCTTCTGAGAATGCCAACGAATTATTAAAATCATTGAAAATATCTTATAACCGAGCACGTCAAGCTGCTATTACTACCGAATTAACGGAGATTGTAAGTGGTGCTGCTGCCTTAAACGGTTAAGAAACTATTATATGGAAATTAGTCAAATCATTCCTCATATCGAAGCATTAATCTTTGCCAGTGACAAAGCATTAAACGCCAACGACATTACCGAATTAATTAATAATGCATTTGCATTTTTAGAAGAGCGCATTACACCCGATCAAGTGGATAGTGCCCTAAATGGTATTCAAGAGAAGTATGCGACCGAATTTTATCCCTTTGAGTTAAAACAAAGTGGTGGTGGCTGGCAATTTTTAACCAAGCCCGATTTTCATAAAACCATTGCTCAATTAAATGGCGACAAATTCTTAAAGCGTTTATCCAACGCTGCTTTAGAATCTTTAGCGATTATTGCTTACAAACAACCTATCACCAAAGGTGAAGTGGAAGCCATCAGAGGCGTGAATAGCGATTATTCTATTCAAAAATTATTAGAAAAAGAACTGATAGTAATATCAGGCCGAAATGAAACCTTACCTGGTAAGCCATTGGTATACTCTACTTCTAAAAACTTCATGGATTATTTTGGCATTAACTCTACCGACGATTTACCTAAAATCAAAGAAGTATTAGCTGAGCAAATTGTAGAAGCAACTGTTATTAAACCCGAAGATTTTACCGATAATAGCGTTTTTGAACAAACCGAAACCCCCAACACCGACGAAGAAAATGGGGAAGCAGAAAATGGGGATGACAACTACGAGATTGGCGCTCAAGACTAAGCCCCGCATTTCTTAATATTGTATCTTCGTAGTATGAAATCCAGTTTATCCTACGAACAATTAAAAGCAGCTGCTAACCAGTATGGGACACCTTTGTATGTGTATCATGCAGAGAAGATACAATCTCAATATCAAAATCTTTTAACTCATTTTGGAAACAACCATGCACGCTTTTTTTACGCTTGCAAGGCACTTACTAATATTCATATTTTAGACCTTATAAAAAGAATAGGTTGCAATGTAGATTGTAGTTCAATTAATGAAGCTAAACTAGCCTTACATGTAGGCTTTAATCCTAAAAATGTTTTATACACAAGCAATAGTGTAAGCTTTGAAGAAATTTGTGAAGCAGTGGGCTTAGGTATTCATGTAAATATTGACAGTTTATCTAATCTCGAAAAATTTGGCGCCAAGTTTGGTAGTAATTATCCAGTGGGGGTTCGTATTAGACCTAATATTATGGCTGGCGGGAACTTAAAAATTTCTACAGGGCATGATAAAAGTAAATTTGGTATCCCAGTTACACAAATTGACGAACTTAAAGCGATTCAAGAAAAATATGCTATAAATATTGCAACACTTCATATACATACGGGTAGTGAAATTAAAGACGTACAAGTATTTATGCTATCAGCCGATGTGTTTGATGCTTTACTAAGCTACTTCCCTAGCGTAAATGTATTAGATTTTGGCGGAGGCTTTAAAGTTCCCTACAAGCCCGATGAGAAAGGGACGGACATTGCTTTATTAGGTGCGGAGGTTAATAAAGTAATAGAAAAATTATCTGCCAAATATGGTCGTCCGCTCATTGCTTGGTTTGAACCTGGAAAGTATATGGTGAGTGAAGCAGGTTATTTTTTAGCACAAGTAAATGTGTTAAAAAAATCTGGCGACATCCAATTTGCAGGTATAAACACAGGGCTCAATCATTTAATTCGTCCTATGTTTTACGATGCTTATCATTATATCGACAATATTAGTAGCCCGCTAAAAGAAAAACAAAACTATGCAGTGGTAGGAAACATTTGCGAGACCGATACTTTTGCATGGGATAGAGAAATTCCTGAAATTAAGGAACAAGATATTTTAGTATTTTATAACGCAGGTGCTTATGGCTATGAGATGGCTAGTAACTATAATGCCAGATATAAGCCTGCACAGGTATTATATGAAAACGACCAACATAAATTAATTAGCCGTAGAGATAATTTTGAAGACTTACTGCATTTACAAATGCCTTTATAAATAGCGCATGATTAAAATCGAAAATATCAGTAAAAAATTTGGGGACAAGATTGTTCTTGATGATATTTCTGCGCATTTTGTTCAGGGTAAGTGTAATTTAATTATCGGTGCTAGCGGTAGTGGCAAAACGGTACTTATTAAATGCATGGTGGATTTAATTCAGGCCGATAAAGGAAAAATATTGTTTGAAAATATTAACCTGGGCTCGATGAACAAGGAGGAAAGAAAAGATTTACGACATAATATTGGCATGCTTTTTCAGGGTAATGCCTTATTTGACTCAATGACAGTAGAGGAAAATGTAAAATTTCCTTTAGACATGTTTTCGAATTTACTAGAAACCGAAAAATTAGATAAAGTAAATAAAATGTTGGCGCGTGTTAATTTAACTGGCGCCAATGACAAATATCCGGCTGAGATAAGTGGAGGAATGAAAAAAAGAGTAGGCTTGGCAAGAGCTTTGGTACTTAATCCTAAGTATTTATTTTGTGACGAGCCTAACTCGGGCTTAGATCCTCAAACATCCATGGTGATAGATAAGTTAATTCATGAACTTACCATCGAATACAATATTACAACCATTGTGGTTACCCACGACATGAATAGTGTTATGGAAATTGGAGATAAAATTATTTATTTACACCAAGGCAAGAAAGAATGGGAAGGATCTAAGAAAGACATCATCTACTGCCAAAACGAACTTTTAAATAATTTTATTTTCGCTTCCGACTTTTTACAAGACGCGAAGGAAAAAAGAATGATGGATACTAAATTATAATTTATAAAAGTGAAACTATGAAGTACCTTGTATTATGCCTATTGTGTGTTGGATTATCAAGTAGCCTTTGGGCCCAATCCGATCCCAATGCCCCTTATCAAAAAGATAAAAATTTACCCAATTTTAGCTTGATCTCTGTGGATGGCAAAGAAGTGACTAACAAACAAATGCCTACCAAATACAAGTATACTTTTATACTCATTTTTAGCCCCGACTGTTCACATTGCGAACATGAGGCCGAGGAGCTAAATAAGAATATGGATAAGTTTAAAGATGTCTTATTTATTTGGGATAGCTATAGAGATATGGAGGCTATCAAGAAATTTGCTACAAAATATAACCTTGCGGGCAAGCCTAATATTATTATAGGCCGTGATCCTGGCTTTACCCTGCCCGTCTTTTTCAGACCTCGTATGACCCCTTTTATGGCTATCTATAAAAACGGGTTATTGGTTAAGATATTTGAACAAGGTGCTGAAGTAGGAGATTTACTTAAAATTGTGCAAGGCAATTAAGGAATTGCCTAACTTTGCCCCGTAAAAAAACAATCATTTACTTATAAATTACACCACATGAAAATTACTGTAGTTGGAGCAGGTGCTGTTGGCGCTACTTGTGCCGATAATATTGCTCGTAAAGAATTAGCCACTGAGCTTGTTTTATTAGACATTAAAGAAGGTTTTGCAGAAGGTAAAGCGCAAGACATGATGCAGACAGCTGCTTTATTAGGTTTTGATACTCGCATTTCTGGTAGCACTAATGATTATAGCAAAACAGCGAATTCGGATGTGGTAGTAATTACCTCTGGCTTACCTCGTAAACCAGGGATGACGCGCGAAGAATTAATTGGCACCAATGCAGGAATTGTAAAAGGTGTGTGTGAAAATATTTTAAAGTTTTCTCCAAATGCTATTATCATTGTTATTAGTAATCCTATGGATACAATGACTTATTTAGCTTTACAGTCAACTGGTTTACCTAAAAACAGAATCATTGGAATGGGTGGCACTTTAGACAGCGCTCGTTTTAAATATCAATTAAGCACTACCTTAAATTGTAGCCCTGCCGATTTAAATGCTTTAGTAGTTGGTGGTCATGGTGATACCACTATGATTCCTTTAATTAAACATGCTACTTGGAATAGCATCCCCGTAACTAAATTTTTAGACGAAGCACAACAAGAAAAAATTATTGCTGACACCATGGTAGGTGGTGCCACTTTAACAAAATTATTAGGCACTTCGGCTTGGTATGCTCCAGGTGCTGCAGGAGCAGCTTTGGTTGAAAGTATTGTAAGAGATGAAAAGAAATTATTTACTTGTTGCGTAAGCTTGAACGGCGAATATGGTCAAAATGATATTTGCTTGGGCGTACCTGTTGTTATTGGCAAAAATGGATGGGAGAAAATTGTGGAGATGGATTTATCTGCTGATGAACAAGCTGCCTTTAACAAAAGTGCAGAAGCTGTAAGAAGCATGAACGATGTGTTAAAAACATTATAATACACTTTATTAAATAAAAAAAGCCTCACTTTGCAGTGAGGCTTTTTTTATTAGAGATAATTAATTAATTGTTTACCGCTTGGGCGATTATGTTTGTATCCTGATCCATCATACATTTAAAATGTCCTTTTGGACAACGATGCCCACCTTGTTTAGAACAGGGCTGGCAGCTCAAATTAGGTACAATGGCATTGGTTCTTTGAACCATCGAATTGGAGGCATAATAAGCCTCAAATTGCAAAACAGGACTAGTGGCTCCCCAAATAGTGACAGTGGGTTTATTAAAAGCTGCTGCAATATGTAAAAAGCCTGTGTCGTGTGAAACTACTTTATGCGCATGTTGAATAAGTAAAGCTGATTCGCTCAATGTATATTTACCACAAGCGTTAAAAATTTTATGCGGAAAAGCAGAAGCTAATTGTTCGGCATTTTCAGCATCCGCATTATCTCCAATAATCACTATGGGTGTATTCGTTTTTTCAAAAAGCTCTTTCCATTTTGCAATTGGCATCTTTTTGGTTTCATAAGAGGCACCTATCACACAAGCCGTGTACCCCTGATCAAATTTGGGTGGTAAATCGGTATATACTGGCCTTATATTTGAGGGAATAAAATAATCTAGCCCTGCCCCATCATTTATTACACCAAAATTTAATAATGTATTTAAATAACGCTCGCATACATGAGACTTGGGCAACCAATTTATTTTAGTTACCGCCAATAGCCATTTTTGAATGCTTAGTTTTTGATATGAAAAAGCTTTTACACCCAATGCTTTTTTTATACGCCAGCTTCTTTGGTTATGGTGTAAATCAATTACGTAATCAAACCCGATTTGCTGTAGCGGAGCTACTGTATCAGCTATAGAATCTTTTAAATAATGTACTTGATCAATGTAAGGGTTGGCAATTACCAAGTCCTTCATGGATGCTTTGGTTAAAAAATGAATCTCCACTCCGGGGATTTGTTTTTTAGCACAACGTATAGCAGGGCTTGTGAGTACTATATCACCAATCGAAGAAAAACGTATAAATAATAAACGCATGGTATTATATTATGGAAGAGGTTGATCCAATTCCAAATAATCTAAATCTTTATGATAAGTTTCTTCGGTAAATACAAAAGCAATCATCGTTACCGACATTACTATCACAGCAGTAAGTATTCCACTTTGCACAATGGTCCAACCCAATGACTTTTGTAAAATATCCAAGAATAAAAAATTAATTAAGGGTAAAGCGCCTCTCACCATATTAGGAATAGTGGTAGCAGCAGTAGCTCTTAAATTAGTGCCAAATTGCTCGGCTGCCATAGTGTTAAATATGGCCCAATAGCCAGTACTAAAACCTAAAAAGCAACAGATGGCATACATGCGTGTATCGTTAG
Organism: Bacteroidota bacterium; assembly: GCA_947452905.1. Classification (GTDB taxonomy): domain Bacteria; phylum Bacteroidota; class Bacteroidia; order Chitinophagales; family Chitinophagaceae; genus Sediminibacterium. Next base: position 40,429 of record CANGEP010000008.1, read on the forward strand.
CATTCACCGAACTAAAAAATAATACCATACCCACTACACTCAAACTATAAAATACTAATAAAGCTTTTTTTCGACTCTTAAAATATTGACTTACGTAACCAATTAATAAATCACCAAAAGCAATGCCTATATAGGCAAACATAACAGAACGACCCGAGTCAATTAAATTATCTCCATATAAATGTGTAGCAAATTTATTACTATAGTTAACCATCACCCCAATTACAAACCATGTGGGTAATCCAATAAGTATTGCTTTTATGTATTTTGAAAAGCGTGCGTAGCTCTTAAAAAATTGTAAGAAATTTCCTTTTTGAACATTGGCTAGCTTTACCGACTCAAACATAAATGATTCTGCCACACGCACACGAAGTATTAATAAAAACACACCTAGGCCTCCGCCAATTTGATAACATAATCTCCAGTCCTTGGTATATTGGTAAGTAAAGTATGCAAATACAGCGCCAAACAACCCAATACCCGCAACCATCGAAGTGCCAATGCCACGTTTATTTTTAGGTAGCATCTCAGACACTAAAGTTATGCCAGCACCAAGTTCACCCGCAAGTCCAATACCTCCTATAAAACGACAATAAGCATATTGATCAACGGTTTGAACAAAAGAGGTAAGAATATTGGCAACAGAATATAAAACAATAGATCCAAATAATACTTTTAATCGTCCTTGCTTATCACCCACTACGCCCCATAAAATGCCACCAATTAACAATCCCGACATTTGCCAGTTAATAATATGGGCACTATCAACAATAATAGATTCTGCAGTAGCCCCTACAGCCATTACACTTGGCTGGCGAACTATAGTAAATAATAATAGATCATATACGTCAACAAAATAGCCTAAAGCTGCAACAAAAACAGGCAAAGACAATAAACCTATTTGCTTATTGGTCGTCATACAAATTATTTTGATTTGTGAGTCAATACTTTAATAAGAACAGGAACTGTGGTTACAAAAACTATTCCCAAAACAATTACTTCTAAATGCTTTTTTAAATCAAATTGAAAATGATTTAGTATCCATGATTGTAAGAAATGACCGGCGCATAACATACTTGCCACCCATGCCACACTTCCTACAATATTAAAATACATAAATTTATTTTTATCCATGCGAACGATACCTGCAATGATGGGTGCAAATGTTCGAACGATAGGTATAAAACGAGCAATCACAATAGCACGTCCACCATGTTTTTCATAAAATTCTTGTGCTTGTACTAAATACTTTTTCTTAAAAAAAATGTTCTCTTCCCAATCGTACATGGCAGGTCCTACGTTTTTGCCAATACTATAGCCAACATAATTTCCTAAGATACCAGCCACTGTTATAAATGAAAAAATAATGCCCAAGTTGAGCCACTCATTTTGCGTTTCAAAAATTTGTGCTGCCAAAGGTGCACTATAAATGCCCGCCACAAATAATAAACTATCACCTGGTAAAAAGAAACCAAAAAATAAACCTGTTTCGGCAAACACTACTAATAACAATAACCACAACCCTCCATTTTCGATATAATATTGAGGTTGCAATAATTGACTCCAATGAAAAGCGTCTAATAAGGTTATCATTAAAAATATTTTAAGCTTGTGATGGATGCTCTAAAGCGCCTTCCCATTTACTTACTACTGTAGTAGCTAAACTATTTCCTAAAACATTGGTAGCCGTTCGGAACATATCACAAAAATGGTCAATCGGTAATATTAAGGCAATCCCTTCTGGAGGAATATGAAACATCGCACAGGTAGCCGTCACCACCACTAGCGAGGCTCTTGGCACACCTGCAATTCCCTTACTAGTTAACATTAAAACAATCAACATGGTTAACTGTGTACCAATATCTAGATGTATCCCGTATGCTTGCGCAATAGCCATACTCGCAAAAGTCATATACATCATGCTACCATCTAAGTTAAAAGAATAACCCAATGGCAAAATAAAAGAAACAATTTTATCCTTACATCCAAAACGCTCTAACTCTTCCGTTAATTTTGGAAATACTGCTTCGCTACTAGTGGTACTAAAAGCAATTACTAAAGGACTTGTGATATGTTTTACCAAGGAGGGCAATCTTTTCTTAAGCACCAAAACACCCACTGCTAACAAGAAAATCCAAAGCGTGCCTATTCCTATTAAAAAGTATAAAAGATATTTGCCATAAAAAATAAATACAGCCAACCCTTTGGTGGCAATCACAGCGGCAATAGCGCCAAAAACTCCCAAGGGGGCAAAATTCATTACATAGCCTACCATTTTTAAAATAATATGCGAAAATGTATCTAATGCTTTTATTAACCCTTTTGCATGATCACCCATTGCAGCGGCTGCCACACCAAAGAAAATACTAAAAATAACTATTTGTAGAATTTCATTATTCGCCATAGACTCAAACATGCTTTTTGGAAAAACATGCTCCACAAAATTCAATAAACTAAATGCTTGCGATTTGCCCATCACATCTTTTGCTCCACTCATATCAGCATTTGATAAGGCAATGCCTTCGCCAGGCTTAAAAATATTTACGAGCACTAGTCCAATTAACAAACTCACTAAAGAGGCAGTCACAAACCAAAGTAAGGCCTTACCTCCGACTCGACCCACTGTTTTTAAATCACCCAATTTAGCAATACCAACCACTAAGGTTGAGAAAACTAATGGCGCGATAATCATTTGCACCAATCTTAAGAAAATGGTAGTTAAAAGCTTTATATTTTTGGAGAAGACCTCGATAGTAGCGGCCTCGTAATTTTCATGAATAAAATATCCCAAAATGGCTCCTGCCACCATGGCAACAACAATATACAAGGTGAGTTTATTAGACTTTTTCATAGGCATGTAAGTACTGCAATATAAGACTAGATTTTCATAAAAAAGGGCTGTGTTTTTGAGAAAAAAGTGCTATTTTTCAACATAAATTGATTAAAAATCAAACTAAAAATTATGAGTTTATTTAGAAAAAAGGATTTAGCTGCCATGTTAGCACAAGCTGAAGATGGTGGTAAAGGTTTAAAACGCACTTTAGGTGCTGGTAACCTTGTGGCCTTAGGTGTGGGTGCCATTATTGGTGCTGGTTTATTTGTGAGAACTGCCGCTGCAGCAGGTCAAGCTGCGGGACCAGCCGTTACACTTTCTTTTATTGTTGCTGCTATAGGTTGTGCTTTTGCAGGTTTATGTTATGCCGAATTTGCTGCCATGATCCCTATTTCGGGTAGTGCTTACGCTTATTCTTATGTAACAATGGGTGAAACAGTTGCTTGGATTATTGGCTGGGCATTAATAATGGAGTATGCCTTAGGTGCAGCAACCGTATCTATTGCATGGAGTGAGTATTTAAATAAGCTGCTCGGAGGAAGCATCCCTTATGAATGGAGTCACTCCCCTTTTGAGAGCATTACCGATTCGGCAGGTGTTTTACATCATGGAATCATGAATGCTCCTGCATTAATTATTCTTTTAGCCCTTACTTTATTATTAATTAAGGGAACACAAGAGTCTGCAATTGTAAATGCGATTATCGTATTTATTAAAGTAGCCATTGTAATTATATTTATCATTTTAGGATGGCAATTTATTCGCCCCGAAAATCATACACCTTATTTTATTCCTGCTAACCAACCTCCATTATTAGATGGAGCTGGTAAAGTTGTAGCCGATTACTCTGGCGCCTTTAAACATGGCTGGGGTGGTGTTTTAGGCGGTGCTGCCATTGTGTTCTTTGCCTTTATTGGTTTTGACGCTGTTTCAACTGCGGCTCAAGAAGCAAAAAATCCAAAAAGAGATATGCCCATTGGTATCTTAGGCTCATTAGTAGTTTGTACAATTTTGTATATTTTATTTGGACACGTTTTAACTGGTGTAGCTAACTGGAAAGACTTTGTAGATCCTTTAAAAGGTCGTGAAGCATCAGTAGCCTATGCTATTTCAACTTATATGACTGGCTATGGTTGGTTAGCCACTGCAGTTACAGTAGCTATCTTAGCTGGATTTAGTTCTGTAATATTAGTAATGTTAATGGGCCAATCACGTGTGTTCTATTCAATGGCCAATGACGGATTATTACCTAAAGTATTCTCTGACTTGCATCCTAAATACAGAACACCTTATAAATCTAACTGGATACTATTTGTATTTGTAGGTGCTTTTGCGGCTTTTGTACCAGGAAGTGTGGCCGGAGATTTAACCTCTTTCGGAACCTTATTTGCCTTCGTATTAGTAAGTGCAGGGGTTTGGATTTTACGTGTTAAATCGCCAGGTATGGAGCGTCCATTTAAAACACCTTTAGTACCATTGGTTCCTATTTTAGGGGCTGTTATTTGCTTAGCTATGATTTGTGCTCTAGATGCCCAAACCCTTAAAGTAGCTTTTGCTTGGATGGCTTTAGGATTAGTGGTTTACTTTGCTTATTCACGCAAACACAGTAAGCTCAACTAAGCTTATAAATGTTCTATAATTAAATAGTCCCGATTTTCGGGACTATTTTTTTTGTATTACTTTTGCAGACCTTAAATACATTACTATGGGAAGGATATTTGAAGTTAGAAAAGCCACGATGTTTAAACGTTTTGACCGTATGGCCAAGCAGTTTACACGTATAGGTAAAGAAATTGTAATTGCCGTAAAAGCAGGTGGGCCCAATCCTGATGATAACCCAGCTTTAAGAAGATGTTACCAGAATGCCCGTAGTGTAGGTATGCCAAAGGATAGAGTGGAAGCAGCTATTAAGCGTGCGATGGGTAAGGATACAAGTAATTACGAGGAAATTTTATACGAAGGATACGCCCCTCATGGTGTAGCTATATTAGTAGAAACAGCTACAGACAATCATGTTCGTACAGTAGCGAATGTAAAATCTCATTTTAATAAAGGCGGTGGCGCTATGGGAAATAGTGGAAGTGTAAGTTTTCAGTTTAAAAAAATGGGGGTTTTTAAATTAAACCCTGAGGGACTAATAATGGATGATCTAGAATTAGAATTAATTGATCATGGTTTAGATGAATTAGGAGAAAGTAATGATGACAATGGCAATCCTATTTTAGTATTAAGATGTGCCTTTACCGATTTTGGTAACTTACAAAAAGAGTTAGAAGCGAAAAAATTAAACGTTATTAGTGCAGAATTTGAATGGATTCCTTCTACGACTGTTCCTGTAACCGATGAGCAAGCCGAAGATATAAGTAAATTAATTGATCGATTAGAAGAAGACGAAGACGTGAACAAAGTGTTTCACAACATGGGATAGCCCAATTTCAAAATCAATGAATTTATTAAACATACTATTATTGGCAGGATCTTTGTCGCCTAAAATTAAAGACACTGTAAAACCTGTGTTCAATATTTATGCGATAAGTGCGCAAACTAAAGTGCCCCCCAATTACTATACTACTAAAACCGGATTTTTTTGTAATACTGAAAGGGCAATACAAAAGCAAACTCAGGTACAAGTTAAATTTAGACTAGGCTCTTTAGAGCATACACAAAAACTAGAAGGGTATAATTTATCTACTCTGCCATCATCTCACTAACTACTTTGATGATATCTTCTGTATTAGGCTTGGAGAAATAATCACCATCACTTCCAAAGGCTGGACGATGTGCTTTACTGCTAAGGGTGCGTGCAGCAACATCTAAATATTTATAGCCACCTTGTTCTTCTATCACTTGTTGATACATAAAAGCAGAAGCGCCACCTGGTACATCTTCATCTACAAATAAAATTCGATTCGTTTTTTGTAGTGAAGCTACAATCATATGGTTAATATCAAAGGGCAGTAAAGTTTGTATGTCCATGATTTCACAATCAATGCCCATAGCTGCTAAACGAATGGCCGCATCCTCTATAATACGCAAAGTAGAGCCATAAGAAACAATAGTTACATCCAACCCTTCACGGATTATTTCTGGCTTACCTAAAGCTACTGTGAACTCGCCAATATTGGAAGGCATTTTTTCTTTTAATCGATACCCGTTTAAACATTCTATCAACAATGCTGGGTCATTTCCTTTGAGTAAAGTATTATACATACCTGCTGCTTGAACCATATTGCGTGGCACACAAACATACATTCCTCTCAATGAATTTATAATAAGTCCCATGGGTGATCCGCTATGAAAAATACCTTCTAGTCGATGGCCTCTTGTGCGAATAATTACAGGACTACTTTGAGCACCATTGGTACGATAATGCATGGTTGCTACATCATCACTTAATGTTTGTAAACCGTACAATAAATAATCTAAATATTGTATTTCAGCAATAGGTCTTAAACCCCTTAATGCCATTCCGTGCGCCTGTCCCATAATGGACTGCTCACGAATACCTGTGTCAAAAATACGATCTTCCCCATGCTTGGCCTGTAAACCCGCAAAGCCTTGATTCACATCTCCTATATTTCCCAAGTCTTCCCCAAATGCATACACTAAGGGATTACTTTCCATTAATTGATCAAAATAATGATTGAGTACTTCGTACCCATTGATGATTTTTGAGTCCTCATTATAAATTGGATCTACTATAGAAACATTTAAAGCACTCATTGGTCCTTCATTATATAAATGTTGACTATAATATGGTGCTTGTTCTTTATTATAGGTTTCTATAAAATTACGGATAGCCAATAAATTTGGATGAGTTGGTAAGCTTTCCATTACAGTATGAACAGTTCTGAAAATATCTCTTTTTAAAGGCTCGATATTATTGGCTAAATCTTGTAAAAGGAACTGCGCTTTTGCTAATTCAGCAGCAGGTAAACCATGCGAACAAATACTAATGGCTTCTTTTACTTTTTCTTTGATAGGATTTATATATTTATCCCAAGCAGCTTGTTTAGCTAGGCGTACTTCTTTTTTAATATCCGTTTCTAATTGCTGAAGTGCTTCTTCGTTAGTGAGTTCATTTAAAATTAACCACTCGCGCATTTTTTTATTACAATCCCACTCACGCTCCCATTCTAATCTTTCGGCTGGTTTATATCTTTCATGTGAACCGCTGGTAGAATGACCTTGTGGTTGTGTCATTTCTTGTATATGAAATAAAACTGGGGTATGGGTTTCTCTAGTATAAGCGATGCCTTCTTCAAAGGTTTCACATAAAGAAGCATAATCCCACCCTTTTACTGTAAATATTTTAATACCATTGGTGCCTTCTTTTTTTTGCATCCCTCTTAATGCTTCAGAGATGGATCCTTTAGTAGTTTGTAATTTAGTAGGAACCGAAATTCCATACCCATCGTCATAAACAAATATAGCTAAGGGAACTTGCAATACTCCTGCCGCATTCACTACTTCCCAAAAATGACCTTCAGATGTGCTCGCATCTCCAATGGTACAAAAGCAAACCTCTGAACCATTATTACTTAAATGTTTAAATTGATCTTTGTGCTTTGATGTTCTAAAACAATTGGAAGCAAAAGCTAGTCCCAAACCTCTCACCATCTGTCCAGCAGTAGGTGCAATATCAGCTGAGATGTTAAATTGATTTACCAAATTATTCCATTGGCCCTCTTTATTCACAAATTCGGTAGAAAAATGCGCATTCATATTTTTCCCGCCACTATAAGGATCGTTAAAAATATCGGCATATAATTGAGAGAAATAATCTTCCACATTGGCCACACCCAGGGCAAACATAAAAGTTTGGTCACGATAATAGCCACTTCTAAAATCACCTTTCTGGAAAAATTTAGCAAGTGCCACTTGGGCAATTTCTTTGCCATCTCCAAAAATGCCAAATTTTGCTTTTCCTGTTAGCACTTCTCGCCTTCCCAATAAACTCACTTCTCTACTAGTTAAGGCAATTTTATAATCTGCAATTACAGAATTTCTAAAAGCCTCAAAAGAGAGCATGTCCGCAGAAGATACCGCTTCAAGGGTGGATTCCATGATACAAAAGTAGGGGTCAAAATGCAATAAAAATCAAGATGTAGATAAAATCAGTCAATTACCGATTTTTCAATAATTTAGCTTGATAAATAACCCATTTTTGGGTATAAATAATTAACTCTATCGTATGAAAAAGACCCTTTTATTTACCTTCTTAATGGTTGCTCTTTTAATAGGAGCCAAAAGCTACGCACAAGGCAATATTAAATTTGATCAGTTAAGCCATAATTTTGGCAAGATTAAAAAAGCAGTACACAAATCCGTCATTTTTTCTTACACCAACCAAGGTGCAAAACCAGCAGTTATAGAATTCGCCAATGCAGAATGTGGATGTACCCAACCAGAATATAATCAAAACCCGATTTTAAAAGGACAAAAAGGAACTATTAAAGTTACCTATACCGCACCTAATGAAGGACAATTCAAAAAAAGAGTGACGGTAAAATTTGCAGGAGATAAAGAACTTTCTGAATTAGTAATCGAAGGAGAAGTTATTAAATAACTTACACTAGTTACTTTTCAAAAATAAAAAGCGATACAAATTCAGTATCGCTTTTTTTATACCTAGGTGGCGCCTATCTTTGCGCGAATGATTACCATTAGCGATAGAGGATTACAAATGCCTTCTTCTCCTATTAGAAAGCTAGCGCCACTTGCAGAAGCTGCTAAAAAAGAAGGGGTAAAAGTATACCATTTAAATATTGGACAACCTGATATTGAAACACCCTCCATTATGATGGAAGCGGTAAAAAATGCAGATGTAAAAGTTTTAGAGTATACGGATAGTGCTGGTATTTTAAGTTTTAGAAAAAAATTAGCCGACTACTATATATCAAAAGGCATCGCTGTGGATTACACGGATATTTTAATTACCATTGGTGGTAGTGAGGGAATTTTATTTGCTTTTATGGCCTGCCTTGATGCAGGAGATGAAATTATTGTGCCAGAACCTTTTTATGCCAATTATATTGGATTTGCGATGGCAGCTGGCATTAAAATTATTCCTATTACATCCACTATTGAATCTGGATTTGCACTTCCACCCATCGACTTCTTTAGAAAAAAAATTACCTCTAAAACAAAAGGGATATTTATTTGCAATCCAAATAATCCTACGGGTTATGTATATAGCGAAAACGAATTATTGCAAATTAGAGATTTAATAAAAGAAAAAGATTTGTATTTGTTTTCGGACGAAGCTTATACCGAGTTTAGTTATGAAAATAAAGTAAAGAGCACTTTAACACTTGAGGGTGTAGAAGATAGAGTAATCATGATTGATACTTTCTCCAAAAAATACTCTGCATGTGGTGCACGTATAGGTGCATTAGTGACAAAAAATAAAGCAGTGATTGAAGCGGTGATGAAGTTCTCTCAGGCAAGATTAAGCCCACCCACTCTCGAGCAAATTGCTGCCGAAGCCGCCTTAAGCTTACCCTCCGATTATTTTGAAGCTACCCGTTTGGCGTATAAAAACAGAAGAGCGGTTTTAATAAAAAGATTATCCGAAATGGAAGGGGTATACTGCCCTGCTCCTCAAGGTGCTTTTTATGCCATGGCAAAACTTCCTGTGGAAGATACCGATCATTTTTGCGCTTGGTTATTAAGTGAATTTAGATTTAATAATGCCACTGTAATGCTCGCACCCGCTAGTGGATTTTATACCACACCAGGACTTGGAAAAAACGAGGTTAGATTGGCCTATGTATTAAATGAAACAGAGATTCATAATGCCATGGATTGTTTAGAAGCCGCATTATTATCTTACGCCTATCGTTTGCGTAAATAGTAAGCTTACCAATCATCACAATTAAGCCACCACTCCTACTAATTTAACATAAAGTTGTTTTGAAAATTAAACAACCTTAGTAATTTTGTGTTGTTATAGTGTGGGTTTGATTTTAACTCTATAGCAAGCAATCGTAAACGCCCGTTGTTTCTACAATGGGCTTTTTTACGCCCCTACCTTTTGGATACCAACATTCCCTCAACAAAAAGGCCCCCGACAAGTCGGAGGCCTTTAGTATAGATAGTTAAACTAAATATTAGTCAACATCCCAGAAGATCTTAGTAGCTAAAGGATCGATTGTTCCTTGAGCAGTTACGTTAGCACCATTAGAACCTAATTCAGTTCCAGGGTAGTATAAACGTAATGGACGTGAAGTACCTACATAGTTCTTAGACTGAGGCGTTACAGGATAGTTATTTTTACGGTATTCAGACCATGCTTCTAATCCATTGTAGTTGGCATAGCATAACCATTTTTGATAACCAATCGCTTGTAACTTGTTAGTAGAAGCTACGAAGTCAACATCTTGAACACCACTTGCTAATAATCTTGTAGCATCGGCAGCAGATGCGCCTAATGTTCTATAAGATTCTTTAACACCCGCTTCGTAGTATGATTGTGCAGTACCTGTTAAAGTAACTGACGCACCATAACGTTGCTTGGCTTCTGCTAAATTGAATTGAGCTTCAGCAGCTGTCATTAAAATAAAAGACTTGTTAAAAGCACCTTTCACTAATACAGATGGACCAGGAGCAGAAGTAACAGCTGGTAAGAAACCAGCGCTAGATCCGAAAGGAACACCTACATAGTTGGCAGCAATTTCTGCTTTAGCACTTACACCAGGATTAGCACCATCTTCATTACCAATTGCATAAAAAATGCGCTTTAAACGAACTGTATCACCAGTTGATTTTAAGTTATTGATAAAGAATTCAGTACCTCTAGGCCAGTTATTGTTTGCTCTTCTAGCATTTGTCTCACTATAACCATAATTATCATAGAAAGGATTAATTTGACCAGCAGAAGCCACATAACCAGGGTTAACACCTGCATCAGCTCCAGATAAAACACCCGTACCTTCTGCATTGATTTTATTTACCTCTGCAGTAATGTAAGCATCTCTTCCGCTTACTCTTGCTTGACGCATTAAAATACGCAATTTCAAAGAGTTAGCAAATTTGATCCAGTTGGTTGTGTTTCCTTTGAAGATGATATCAGAACCTGTATAAGCACTTGCAAATGCATTTGCTTTTAAGTCAACAATCGCACCATCTAATAAAGTAATTAAACCTTCATATACAGTTTTTTGATCGTCAAACTTAGGTGCTAATTTTTTAACACCTTGTAAGGCTTCTGTAAATGGAATGTTACCGTAAAGGTCTACAAGTTTTTGGAATGCCATAGCTTGCATAACTTTTGCAGGTCCTTTTAAGTAAGGTTGACCAGCTGTTACAGCATTGTCAATTACATATTGATAATCAAAAAGGTTATCATAAGTATTATCCCAATAGTTAAAATCACCATTGGTAAAGCTGTAAGAGAATAATGTAGTACTAATGATATAACCATTAGACTGTGTCCATTGGCCACCCCAGAACATACCAGTTTCATTTGGAGAAACCATATTGATGGCTGATTGGTTCAAGGCGTTGGCAAGAACAAACGCAGGCGTTGCGGTTGGAAGTGAATTCGGGTTGGTATTGACATCTAGATAGTCTTTTTTACAACCTGTTCCCACAATGACCAAAAACGCGGCGATATATAATTTATTTAGTTTCATATCTGTTGTTTTAAGTTAGTGGTGATTAAAAAACAAAGTTTACGTTGAAACCAATTTGACGTACAGGAGGCGTTTGAGCAGTATTACTAATACCACTACCGTTACCTGCTGTATAGCTGAACTCAGGATCAGTAAACTGATTCTTAGCATCAACTATTGTAAATAAGTTTCTACCATAAATTGCTACGTTAGCAGCAGAGAAAATCTTAGACTTTTTAACCAATGCGCTTGGTAAATTATAAGACAAGTTAATGTCTCTTAATTTAATAAACCAGGCTGGTGCTACGAAATTCTCAGAAATCAAACGGTAGTTGTTAACCCATAAAGCGTACTCTGGTTCACGTACTTTGATAGTAGTGTTAGGTACATTCGCTCCAGATACTGGATCGATATAATAAGAGTTAGCAAAAACTTGATCTGTTCTGTTTGAAGTCCATGCACCAGATCCAGTAAAGGTCATTTGACGACCTAAGTCAGAGAACATGTAGTTTCCACCACGGTATTCAAAGTTAAAGGCTAAACGGAAATCTTTGTAAGACACTGTTGATCCTAAACCTACCATATCACGAGGTAATGTACCACCACGCTCTTTTAAAGTTGGATCTAACACTGGATAACCAGTAGTCGCGTTTACTCTTCTTCTGCCCGCTTCATCATAATAATAACCGTTGGTTTTTAAGATAGGGAAGCGTTGGCCTAAGATAACGTTTGAAGTAGCATAAGAGTATCCACCATAAGCGAATGCAGTAATGCCAGGATACAAGCTAACCACTTTGTTATCGTTATTAGAGTATTTAATGTTCACATCCCATTTCACTTTCGTGTCACGTAAAATTTGAACTTTTAAATCTGCTTCATAACCAAAGTTATTTACTTCACCCACGTTAATTAACAAGTTAGAGAAACCAGTTGAGTTAGGAACTTTAACTGTTAATACTTGACCTTCAGATTTTTGAGTATACCAAGAAACGTCTAAGTTTACTCTGTTTTTGAACATGCTAAACTCACCACCCACTTCCATAGCTGTTACAAACTCAGGCTTTAAATTAGCATCAGGTAAAGTATTACCTACTGTTAAACCTACGTTGTTACCATAAGGGAAGTTAGTACCGTTAGCATAAGCAAGGTCTAAACCATATAAAGGAATATTGTCGTTACCGTTCTTGTTGTATGAAGTACGCAATTTAGCATAGTTTAACACATCGCTTTTCAATTTAGGAATCGCGTCTGTTAAAATTAATGATAAGGCCGCACCATAATACAAGTAAGAATATTGATCGGTAGCTCTGGTAGATTTATAGAAACGAGAAGTGGCGTCGTAACGACCAGTCAAGTTTAAATTGATCCACTCTAAGTTCTTTATGTTTGTGTTTAAATCCGCATAGTAACCATACTTACGCTCAGTTGTGTTAGCTTCTGATCCTGCTAAGTTACCTTGTCTGTTCGCGATGTTATAAACATCAGGAACCACGATAGAGCTTGAGCTTACAGAAATGGCTTTAGTATAACGTTGATACAAAGAATAACCTAAGTTTAATTTATTTTGAGTGATACCTAAATCTTTTTGTAAACGAACTTGGAATTCATTGTTTAGAACGTTCTCTGTAGAAGAGTAATCACTTACAGAACCTAAGATATCAGAAATCGCACGGTAAATACCAGGATAATCATCATCATGTGTCCAAGGACTTGGAATATACGCACTGTTTTTTGCCCAATCAGAATATTGGAATTTCTCTTGCGTATTTTTTTGAGTACGAGAATTATTCATAATACCTAAACGGTTATATAATTGTAACCAAGGTAAAGCACGATAAGTGATATCGAAATTACCAGAAAGGTTAGCATCTTTATAACGAGCACGGTTAATATCCTTGTTAAAATAAGGGTTATTATAATAGTCATTATAGTAACCATTAGGATTCGCAAAAGGATTTGTTCTCCAGTTTCTCATGGTAGTTAAATCTACCCAAGAAGCTGTGTTAATGATATCATTTTGGAAATCCGAAGTAGTTCTGTCATACATAGCTTGTGTGTAAGAAGCATTAAAGCTGGTAGAAACTTTACCATACTCTCTTGTAGATTTTACACGCACACCAGTTCTATCACTTAAATCACCAGGTACGATACCGTTGATTTTTTGATTTTCAACTGATAAATAATAGCTACCATTATCATCACCACCTTGGAAGCTAGCTTGGTTGTTTGTAGAAACACCCACATCAAAGCTTTTTAGACGAACATTTGCAACGTCTGCATAAGGGATAACTAATTTGCTACCATCTTGTAAAACACGACCCGCAATACGTAAGCTACCATCGTAAGCATCACCATATTGTTGGTTTTCATAAGGTCTCCAGTTTTCTTTAGAACGAGCTACCGCATCAGCATTATAGCCAGCTTGACCATATACTAAAGGATAGTATTGAGAACCAGAACCATATTTATTTTGGAAAGCAGGTAAGAAACTTACTTGTTCAAAGTTGGTTGTATTTGAATACTGAACTTTTAATTTTCCTTTATTACCTTGTTTGGTAGTGATTACTAAAGCACCGTTTACACCGGCAGAACCATACAATGTAGCCGCTTGACCACCCTTAAGGATAGACACGTTTTCTACATCATTTGGATTAATTAAAGCTAAAGCAGTAGAGGTAGTTTGCATACCATCAATTACTACTAAGGCTTCGTTATTACCAGTTAATGAACGGTAACCACGTAATACCACTTTTACAGCAGGATCAACGCTATTGTTTACAGTGTACACCGCTAAACCAGAAACCTTACCCGCAAGGGCTTGTGTTAACTGAGGCGAGTGACCTACTGTAAGTTCATCACTAGATACTTTTGCATAAGAATATCCAATCTCTTTAGATTTTTTACGGATACCTTGAGCGGTAACAACTACATTATCAAGTTCATCCACTTGACGGTTCAAAACCACGCTGATGGTAGTTGCACTAGCTTTTACTTCTGTTGAAGCGAAACCAGTGGCACTTACTTGCAAAGTTGCGTTTGCAGCAGCATTAATTTTGAAGTTACCTTTTTCGTCAGCTACGATAGCTGAATTTTGACCCTTTACTTTAACTGTTGCGTAAGGGACAGCTGTTCCTTTGTCGTCTTTAACCGAACCGGCTACAGAACGAACCTGGGCGTTAGCTGTTACTAATACGAACACAGCTAAGAAGAGCGAGGTTACAATTTTCTTCATTTGCTTTTGTTTTACTTAAGCCTCTAAATTAAGAAAATTTTCTCGTAATTGTTAATAGAACGTTAACGATTTAGAGCAAAAACTAACAAAAAAGCCATAAATTATAAATTTATGGCTTTAAAATATTGAAAAACAAGTATTTATAAAGTAGAAAAAGATCAACTTCCTCTAGATCCACCAGTCTTTATAGGCTTCTTATTGGCCCCGCCTGAGGATTTTGTACTCGCTTTGGCTATGAATTTAGACGCACCCCCCGCTTGTGGAGTGGTTTTATTTTGTGTAGCTGCTTTTTTATCGGCTACTTTTTTATTAATGGCAAATCCCATAGAATGTAGTTTAGGTTATAAAAGTAATTAAATATATGCAGAATACTGCTGTAGTTTTATGAATCCTTTTGGGAAAAATAAGACAAAACCTCGGACCAATTATTGAGTCTTATATGCTTGGTAATATTGGCATTATGAGAAGCCGAAAATAATAAAGGCACTCCTTTACAAAAATCTAAATTTTTACAATGATCATCAATTAAGTAATCACTGGCAATTACCGATTTGTCGCCACATAAAATAATATTTTTCCAACTTATAAAAGGGAAATGTTCTTGCAACCAATCATGTTTTTCGATGAGTGATTGTGGAAATTCCATCGCAGCAGAAACCACATACACTTCATATTTTTCGGATAATTTTTTAACCGCTTCCACCGCACCATCCATTACCGGTACTGTTCTAAAAAAACCCGGTGTTAATACATAATTCCAAACTGCTTTTTTATCGGGAAAGGCTTCTGACTCTGGAATCCCTTGCATAGCAGCCCTATCCACACGAATACCAAAATCACGCTCATAAGAGTTTATTAAATGTGTTTCAATATCAGCCATCACATTGTCCATATCAATGGCTATAATTTTTTTTATCATAGTAACAACTTATGTAATAAATGAATCTACTAAACTTTTAGCAATCCCACTTTCATCAAAGTGGATACTGGTTTATTATCCCAAAATAATTCAAATCCCTCTAATCCTGCTTCCTTATAAGAAGATTTTATTTCAGATAAGGTCCAGCCATTATTTTTTTGATTTTTTAATTGCACTAGTAGGTTAAATAACCATTCACCCTTTGTAAGATCTACCGCAATTTTTACTTCCTTCTGGGCGCCAATAAAGTGCAGTTGCAACTCCTCCCACTTGCTACCTTTCTTAGATTTTTGAAGAATTGTTTTTTGTGGTAAGCTACCAATAAATAAAACTTTATATGCAGTTCGATCATCAATTTCGGGTTCTTCGAGTAATTTTTGTAGGTAGTCTTTAGGTACACTCACCGCAGGTATAGGAAAGTCGAACCATTTTTGCAAAGGCCAATCAAAACAGCTGCCATGCATATAATTAAATAAGGCCTTCTTTAATCCAAAACCAAATATTTCATGATTTGCCCCAGTAGGGTCGGTATGTTCAATATCATTGTTGGCAAAGGTTCCTATTTGATCTGTTCTTTTTTTAACTTTAAAATCGGCTGGTGCTAAACCCACTGGACTATGTGCCGTCATAGTAAATAAATGCCAAAAGGCAGATTGTAAAACACCTTTGGCAAACATTTGTCTAACCATCTCCAAAGAGTCCACTGTTTCTTGCACTGTTTGTGTAGGAAACCCATACATTAAATAAGCATGTACCATAATACCTGCTTCGGTAAAATGTTTACTTACTTTAGCCACTTGTGCTACTGTAACTCCTTTGTTTATTAAAGTTAATAAACGGTCCGATGCTACTTCCAAACCACCACTTACCGCAATACAACCAGCAGCTTTTAAAAGTAAACACAGGTCTGCTGTAAAACTTTTATCAAACCTTACATTGGCCCACCAACTTACCACTAATTTTCTTTTAATGATTTCAATTGAAATAGCTTTCATTAAAGAAGGAGGAGCCGCTTCATCTACAAAATGAAAACCTGTTTCACCAGTTTTTTCGATGAGCTCTTGCATTCGGTCCACAATTAAGGAGGCCGAAATGGGTTCATAAGATTTTATATAATCTAAAGAGATATCACAAAAAGTACATTTGGCCCAATAACATCCATGTGCCATGGTTAATTTATTCCATCTTCCATCGCTCCATAAACTATGCATGGGATTAACCACTTCAATAGCTGAAATATATTTATCTAATAATAAACCCTCATAATCGGGTGTACCCACTTGCCCTTGTTTATAATCGGCACATGAGGTATTGTTAATGTATTTTACTTCGCCTTCTACCAATGTAAAACAACGTTTTAAAGCTTCTTGTTCTACTTTACCATCGATATGATCTATTAAAATTTTTAAAGGTGCTTCCCCATCATCCAAAGTAATAAAATCATAAAATTCAAAAACCCTTTTATCGGAGAGTGACCTAAGCTCAGTGTTTGCAAAACCTCCACCCATGGCCACTTTAGCGGATGGAAAGTTATTTTTAACCCATTGACCACATCGTAAGGAAGTATATAAATTGCCCGGGAAAGGAACCGATATGCAAACTAGTTTAGGATTTATTTCAATTATTTTTTTTGAAAATATTTGAATTAAAATTTCATCAATATAAGTAAGTGGCTTTTGTAAAGCTTCGTATAACTCATCAAAACTATTGGCCGATCTTGCCAAACTTTCGGCATATCTACTAAACCCAAAATAGGGGTCAACTGTTTGTTTAATTAAATCGCTTAAATCTTCTAAATATAGAGTGGCTATATGTTTGGCTTTATCTTGTTTACCCATACTGCCAAATGCCCAATCTAAATTATCAATTTGCTCAAATCTACTCGCTTCAGGTAAAAATTGTCGTGCACTTATTAAATGG
The DNA here is from genome assembly GCA_947452905.1 of Bacteroidota bacterium. Taxonomy (GTDB): domain Bacteria; phylum Bacteroidota; class Bacteroidia; order Chitinophagales; family Chitinophagaceae; genus Sediminibacterium. The sequence continues at coordinate 57,948 of CANGEP010000008.1, forward strand.
GCCAATGTATTTTGCTTTCCTTGTAAAAACAAAACAACTTCATCGATAGTTTTGATATAATGCTCTTTAAGGGCTACCATTCTTTTGCCATTATCCGAAAGTTCGTTTTCGAATTTTTCAATGGTAGTAAATAAATCGGTGAGTCCTTTTTTAGTAAAAAGTTCGATAATAACTTCAATGCCTAAATCGGCCTGAAACGATTTTATTTGCTGTGTATTAAAAAAACCTTTTAAATAGGCCGTTGCTGGATAGGGCGTATTTAACTGTGTAAAAGGAGGGGTAATTAAAAAAACAGATTCGCTCAAGGAGAGATTATTTAATACGCAAAAATAAGGGGTTCCTTTTTACTTAATGATCTTTCTTTAAAGAATCCACCATCTTAGTAATGTCCGACTTTTTCATCTGATTTTTATCGGCATAGTAATTTAAATCCTCCCCTTTTCTTGTATAAATTGCCAATGTAGCCGAAGAGGCAGAGCCTCCAGTAGTTAAAGAACCGCCAGGGGGAAAATATTTTACTAAAGCCACATCCCTAGGATATAAGTCATATAAAAATTCGGGATCGGACATTTGTTCATCCACATATAATTTTACCCCACCATCATCAGTAAAAGAATTCACGCGCATGGTAGACAAAACATAATTCCCATTCATTCCCTTGTTAATATATAAACCATTTATTTTACCTCTTAAGTATTCCATGATAGGCATTAATACATCTGGTGGAGGGTTGTCAATAAAGTCTAAAGTTTTAACATTCACCATACTTCTAAACATGCCGCGAATAATATATCGGTCATTAACAATGGCTACATTTGAAGGAAGTTTTTTATTTACTTTAGCTTCTTGAAGCGTAAATTTATTGGCAGTATCTGTATTGGACTGGGCAAGAACCTCAGGAGCCTGTAATAAAAAAAACAAACCACTTAAAATTGTAAATATACCTTTCAAACTATTTGCTTCTTGTTATTTAATAATAATACCATTTTTGTAACTTGTATGACTACTTAAAGTTAACCTTAATACTTGATACTATGCTTACTTCTATAATGGACCATTTAGAGCAACCAGAAATATTGGAAGCCATGTATCAACAAAACAAATCGGCTTTTGAGAAAGAATTTGAAATTCAATACCCTTTACACAAAGAAAATAAAGTTTTTCAGTTTTGGCACGCACGTATACATTATAAATCAAATAGCCTTCAACTTGGCAGTAAACAAGAGATTGTTTTTATCATTATATGCTCTTTGTTGGCAGGTTTAGTAGCTAATATTCCTAATTATACTGGCATTAATGAGGAAACATTTTTCTCCAGAAATATTGCGTTTATCGTTTTCCCCTTTCTTAGCGCCTATTATTTATGGAAACAAGAAAAATCTTTATTCAAAATTCTCCTTGTTACCTTACTAATAATCGTTTCAGCCACCTATATTAATCTAATACCCCATCAAAAAACAGATTCTATTTTTCTAATCTTAATTCACATTCCCCTATTACTATGGGCTATATTGGGTTATGCATTTTTAGGCAATCAAACATATGACACCCAAAAAAGAATTCAGTTTTTGAGATTCAATGGGGACCTTATTGTTACTATAGGAATTATGTTTTTAGCAGGGGTTGTTTTTACGATGATCACTTTTGGTTTGTTCGAATTAATCAATCTAAAAATTGAAACATTTTATATAAAAAATATTGCCTCCTGGGGTTTGGCTGCCATTCCAATTATCGCTAATTATTTAATTCATAATAATCCATCGCTCATTAACAAAATATCTCCCACTATTGCGAAAATTTTTACCCCTTTAGTAACTTTATTGTTGTTGGTTTATTTAGTAGCAGTTTTATATACGGGCAAAAGCCCCTACTCCGATCGTAATTTATTAATTGTATTTAATGCACTCTTAATTTTAGTCATGGCGCTAATACTATTTTCTGTTGCCGAAATGGAAAAAAATAAACTAACTAATTTCAAGTTGTTTTTATTACTTACACTTTCTTTTATTACCATTCTCATCAATAGTATTGCTCTTTATGCTATTATTCACAGATTGCTCAATTTAGGCATGACCCCTAATAGATTGGCCGTACTAGGAAGTAACTTGTTTATTTTCTTCAATTTGGTTATAGTGGGAGTAAAATTTTTTCAAATTATACGCAACAATGAGAATTTAGACGCAGTTGAAACAACCATTGCCAAGTACTTACCCGTTTACATCGTTTGGATTGTCTTTGTGAGTTTCCTGCTTCCCCTCCTTTTTCAGTTTAAGTAAAAAATAAGTTCCTAAATTGCCTTCTTTATATTATTTATAATACATATATATTAGTTACTACTAATCAATATATATGTATTTAACATGTGATATACTCTTATTATATTGGTAAATTCTATGTAAATAATGGCCAAATTACAGGCCGATATCAATATATATTAACAAAACTTTAGTTAATTTAGTCGTTCGAAAAATATAAAAATTATGAGAAAATTTGTCGCAATCCTTTTATGCGCAGTTTTGACAGTAACTCAGGTTATGGCTCAAAACAAAACCATAAGAGGTAAGGTTACAGAAGACGGGAAAAAACCTGTCGCAAATGCCTCTGTCGTTATTAAAGGTTCTACAACTGGAACCAAAACTGACGACCAAGGTAATTATACATTAGCTGTTCCAGCAAATGCAAAAGTATTAGTTTTTAGTGCCTTAAATTATGAAGCACAAGAAACTAGCATTGGTTCTAAAACTGAAATTAATGTAGTATTAGCTACAACTGTTTCTGAGTTACAACAAGTAATTGTTACTGGTTATGGTACCACTAAAAAGGCAACTAACACTGGTTCAATCGCTATTGTTAAAGCTGCAGATATTGAAAGTTTACCTTTCAGCTCAGTTGATAAAGCTTTACAAGGTAAAGTAGCAGGTTTACAATCTGTTGCTGCTTCTGGTCAACCAGGTGCTAGCCAATCTATCTTAATTCGTGGTGCTAGTTCTATCAATGCAAGTACTTCACCATTGTGGGTAATTGATGGGGTTCCAGTGAATGCTGGTGACGCTTCTCGTTTACAAACTACTGGAAACTTGTTAAGTACATTAAATCCAAATGATATCGAGAGCATCTCTGTCTTAAAAGACGCTGCTTCTCAATCTATCTATGGTAGCCGTGCGGCAAATGGTGTAATCGTGGTAACCACTAAAAAAGGTAAAAGCGGTAAAACTAAATTTAGATTTGATACTGAAGTAGGTAACTCTAATGTTGCTTATCAAAACCCTAAATACTTACCATTGGATGCCAATGAGTACATTAACATTACACGTGAAGGTTTAGTGAATGCTGGTTACCCAACTGCTACTGTAAATGCTCAAGCAATTGCATTAGGAGAAGGTAATGGCAATAACTTTAACTGGTATGATCATGTAATGAGAACGGGTCAACAAAAGCAATATAACTTAAGTGCCGAAGGTGGTAACGATAAAACAACTTTCTTCTTATCAGGTGGTCGTTTCTTCCAAGAAGGTACTTCTATCAACTCTCAATTAGAGAGAAACAACTTGAATGTTAGAATTAACAACAAAGCTACTGATAGATTAAACCTTGGTTTTAATATGAATGTGGGTAATGTGAGTCAAAGAGCGCCTTTATCAGGTGGTGCATTTGGTAACCCATTATTAAGTTCTTACTTCTTATTACCTACCTATTCTGCTTACAATGCAGATGGCTCATATAACTATGTATTAAACGGTGGTTTACATAATACAGTTGCCTTATCAGAATTAGATAAGCGTTTTTTACGTCAAACAAGTGCAAGAGGTAGCTTAACTGCTGATTATAAAATTTTAGATAATCTTAAATTTAAATCAGTATACGGTATCGACTATAACAACTTAGAGGAAGATCAGTACAATAACCCAATTCATGGTGATGGTGCTGCAACAAATGGTCGTGCTTTTGCATACTACACACGTTACTTTAACTATGTTTGGACAAATACTTTAGATTTCCAACAAAACATTACTCGTAATGGTGACCTTTCTAGCTCTACTCAAATTGGCTATGAAGCACAAAAATCTATGGGTTATTTCTCCTCTTTACAATCTCAACAATTTCCTCCATCATTATCTTTAGTTTGGCCTGCATCTGGTGCTAGTCCAACTACTGCAAGTGCAAGTATTTCTGATTATTCATTTGAATCTCAATTTGCTTCTACCAACTTAAACTATCAAAATAGATTTGTTCTTTCTGCTAGTTTCCGTCGTGATGGATCATCTCGTTTTAGCCCTAATAACAGATACGGTAATTTCTGGTCTGTGGGTGGTACATGGAATATGGAGAAAGAAAAATTCATGAGCAATCAAAGAATTTTCGATCAATTAAAACTACGTGCTTCTTATGGTGTGAACGGTAACGCAGGTATTGGTAACTACGATGCTCCTGCTTTATATGGTTTTGGATATAACTATAACCAATTACCAGGTTCGGCTCCAACCAACGTAGGTGACCCTAATTTAACTTGGGAATTAAACAAACCAATGAACGTGGGTATCGATTTTAGTGTATTAAAAAATCGTATCAATGTAACATTTGATTACTATGTTAGAAAATCTGAAAACTTATTATTGAGTGTGCCTTTGTCAACCACTTCTGGTTTTTCATCTGCGACTCGTAATATTGGTGCTATGGAAAATAGAGGTATTGAACTTTCTATTAATACTGTTCCAGTACAAACCAAAGATTTCCGTTGGGATTTAGATTTCAATTTTGCGAACAACAATAACAAAATTACTAGCTTACCTAACCACGCTGATATCCTTTCTGGAAACTTTATTATTCGCGAAGGTCAAAGTTTAAATACTTTCTTCCTACGTGAGTGGGCAGGTGTTAACCCAGGTACTGGTGATCCAATGTGGTACGATAGCGATAAACACGCTGGTTCTACCAATATTTACCCAGGTGCTAGTGCACGTATCTTAGCAGGTCAAGCTTTACCTAAGTTTTTTGGTTCTTTAACCAATGCACTTACTTATAAAGGCTTTACATTAAGCGCTCAATTGTATTACAACTTTGGCAACCAAGTATTTGATACATGGAGAGGCTACTACTTAGGTTCTGGTTTTGGTGCTTCTTTCAACAAAGTTAAACGTCAGTTAGATGCTTGGAAAAAACCAGGTGATATTACTGATATACCTAAGTATGTATACAATGGTAATAAGAGCTTTAATAGTGCTTCAACATTTAACTTAAATGACGGTAGTTTTGTACGTGTTAGAGATATTCAATTAGGTTATAACTTACCAAAAGCGGTAACTGAAAAATTAAAAATTGGAACTGCTAATTTCTATGTAAGAGGTACTAACTTGTTTACATGGGTTAAGGATAAGAACTTACCATTTGATCCAGAGCAAGGTACTTCTAGTGCAACCAACTTGAATGTATTCATCCCTAAAACAGTCACTGTTGGGCTTAGCCTAACTTTCTAATAAAGTTAAATTCAAATAGAAAAAGATTATGAAACGATTTACAATAAAAAATATGATAGTAGCAACAGTGTTGATGCTATCATTTGCTTCTTGTGAAAAGAGCTTCTTGGAATTACAACCTCCAACCTCTTTAACACCAGAATATGCATTAGCTACGGAAGCCGATTTACAAGTGGCTTTACGTGGTGCTTATGCAGGTTTAAAAACTACCGGCTTATACGGTAGATCTTTACCTGTTTTAGGCGATATCATGGCCGACAATACTTACCAATCTGTATCTAATACTAACCGTTATACAGCGTTTAACTTGTATAACTACACAGTTTTAGATGGTGATGTGCAAGCTTTATGGACTAATGCTTACACCGTAATTTTACGTGCCAACAATATCATTAACTCTAGTGTTGCTGATAATGCTAACGTATTACAATATAAGGGTGAAGCATATGCTATTCGCGCATTAGCTTACTTTAATTTAGTACGTTATTTTGCAACTCCTTATACTCAAGATCCAACTGCATTAGGGGTTCCTATTGTAACTACTTACAAAGCAGATTTAAAACCATCAAGAGCAAAAGTGTCTGAAGTATATGACCTTATTAATAAGGACTTAACAATGGCAGCTACTATGATGACTAAGTTTACGAACTCTTCTCAGTTTAGTAAATATGCTGCAAAAGCTTTACAAGCTAAAGTATTATTAGCTATGGGCGATATGACAAATGCTAAGGCTGTAGCTTTAGATGTTATTGCTAATAGTGGTTTTACTGCAGTAACTGCTGCAGCGCACGCAGGTTATTGGTCAGCTGTTGCACCTAGGACTGATAAAGTGGAAACTTTATTTGAAGTTTCATTTGATGCAGTTTCTAACAACGGTTTTGATGCCTTAGCTTATATTTACTTACAATCAGGTAACTATGGTGATATGTTATGTAACACCGACTTTTATAAAACATTTGACGCTGCAGACGTAAGAAAAGCTTTATATGCAACAGGTACAAGAGGTGGTTTAGCTTCCGTATTTGTAAACAAGTTTTCTTCCTATAGTGGTGACCATACAGATACTAAAGTGGTTAGATTATCAGAAATGTATTTAATTGCTGCCGAAGCTTCTTATCCTTCTAACTCTGCAGATGCTTTAAAATATATCAATGAAGTTACAAGCCGTAGAGGTGCTCCAGCGATCGCTTCTTCAGGTGCTGCTTTATTAGAAGATATCATTGCTGAAAGAAGAAGAGAATTAGCTTTCGAAGGTGAGCGTTATTTAGATATGCAAAGATTAAAGAGAAACATTACTCGTAGCACTGACTACCCAGCCTCTGCTAGAGCAATTGACTTTGCTAATTTCAGAAGAATAATGCCTATTCCACAAGTGGAATTAGATGCTAATCCTAATATTAGATCTCAACAAAATCCAGGCTGGAACTAGTATCCAACTGTTACTTTTACATAAAGGCTGCCCTAAGGCAGCCTTTATTTTTTTAACGATTATTTATTTTATAAAATCGATTAAAGCATTTAGTTTTAGGTTCTAAAAAAATGGTATGAAAAAAGTTTTTATTGCTCTATTACTTACACTTGCTTTACAAAATGCACAGGCTCAAATATTACAATTACAAGATCCTGTATCAAGTAAAAACTTTAATTCAGATAAGTATGCTGGCATAAGAGGTACCCCTTTTTTACAAGACAAATGGAATCGTGGAATAGTCATTACTAATAATGGCGTGTACAACGACTTGGAATTAAAAATAGACCTATTTGATAGTAAAGTATATTTTAATAAAAACGAGGATCCTTTTGAGTTATTAGATCCCATTGTTGGATTAAAATTATATCCCAAATGGCCCGATACCAGTGCCGCAATTTCTTTTATGAGAGGAATTAATCAAAACGGAATTAAGCCCGAACAATATGTACAAATATTAGTAGGCTCAGGAGCTATTCAGTTTTATCGTTCCGATATTAAACAATTATCTGAGATGAGTGAAATTAATGCAGGTATGGTAAAAACATTTGCCAATACCAGCAGATATTATATTAAAAAAGGTGACCAATATAAATTAATAAAACTGGCAAAGGAAGAGGTTGTTCCTTTTTTACAAGACAAAGAAGAAGCCGTTAACGGAATTATTGCCGATCAAAAATTAAACTTAAAAAAAGAGGGTGATATTGTAAAATTATTACAAGCTTACAATCGTCTTTAAAATATACATTCCTCTGTATTCGGGTTTCATAAGCGTAAATACTTTATCGGGTAATCTATATTCCCCTACAATTTTGTAGCCATGTTTTTCATAAAAAGCCAATGCTTTATGGGCACTGTCCATGGCTTTTAAAACAATATGCTTTTTATGATATTGCTTTGCTAATTTCATGGTAAAGTTCATAAGTAAACTACCTATGCCCTTTTGAATAGCATTTACATCTATATAAATTCTTTCGAGTTCCATGGTGTTGACAGGATCAAAATCCTTGATACTAGTGCAAATATTTATTTTTAAATACGCTACCGCTTTTTCATGATCATACACGATATAGTGTAAGTTATTGGGATCTTGAAGCTCTTGGGTGATCTTTTCTACAGGATATGCATATTCATTAATATACCAATCTATGCCCCCTTCATTCCATAAATAAGGATAATGTGGGGGATAAATTTTTTTAGCCAATTCACTTAATTCATTGGCTTGCTTTTCATCAATTGATTGAATATGAATGGTATCCATCATTGCCTGCAAATCTATAACTTAATAGTGCTCATGCCACCATCTACATGTAAAACCTGGCCTGTTATCCAACCCGATTTATTAGATAATAAAAAGCAAGTCATCTCGGCAATGTCTTCGGCTTTCCCTACTCTTTTTAATGGATGCCTTTGGGCATTGGCCTCTAGTTTTTGTTCGCTGTTCAATAAACTGGCAGCTAAAGGGGTATCGGTTAAAGAGGGCGCAATACAATTTACTCTTATTGTGGGTGCTAATTCGGCAGATAAGGCTTTAGTCAGTCCTTCAATAGCACCTTTACTTACAGCTACTTGAGTATGAAAATTAAGCCCCAATTGAGCTGCCACTGTAGAATATAAAATAATAGAGGCATTACCTGATGCTTTTAAAGCTGGCAATGCGGCTTGTATAATTTTAATAGCTCCCACTACTTGTAAATTAAAATCATTGGTAAAATCGGCCCCCTGAATTCTGGCAAAAGGTCTTAAATTTATCGATCCAGGACAGTATACTAATCCATCCAAACTAGCAGGTAAAAAACTTAGATCAATTGTATCAGCTTGAACATTTAAAAAATGGGCTGATAAATGATTACTGGACACAATAGGATGGGTATTGTAAGTAGCAAATACCTGGTGACCTTCGTTTTGCAATTGTGTTGCAACAGCACTACCTATTCCTGAGGAAGCGCCAATAATTAAGAAATTACCCATAATGATTGATTGTTCTCTATTAACAAGTTTACACACAAAAGGTTGATTATTTAAATAATAAGTTCTTGAATTTTAACTAAATTGAAGGGTAAATCATTCAATATGAAAAATAACGATGCTAACTCTCGAAGAAAATTTCTTCAACAAATTGGTGCCACAAGTTTATTAGCCGCTGCTACGCCTTTTGCTTCTATGGCGAGCAATGCCAAAGCCGAAGAACGTTTATTAATTTATGACAGAAAGATTACCGCTAATGATAGAATTAGAATTGGCGTAATTGGTTATGGCGTGCAAGGGCATTTTGATTTAAGAACCGCATTAAAAGTACCCGGAGTTGAACTTGCTGGTATATGTGATTTATACCAAGGTAGATTAGTGAATGCGAAAGAGCAATTTGGAGAACAATTATTTACCACAAATAATTACAAAGATCTTTTAAATAGAAGCGATATTGATGCTGTACTAATTTGCACTACCGATGTTTGGCACGCGCGCATTACCTTGGATGCTTTAGCTAAAGGCAAACATGTGTATTGCGAAAAACCCATGGTATTTAAAATTAATGAAGGCTACCCGGTAATAGAAGCTGCTAAAAAATCGGGCAAAGTAGTACAGGTGGGTAGTCAAAGAGTAAGTAGTATTGGCTATTTAAAAGCAAAAGAACTATTAGCCGCTGGTGAAATTGGAGAATTAAATATGGTGAACGCCGTATATGACAGACAAAGTTCTATAGGTGCTTGGGAATATACCATTCCTAAAGATGCAAATGCCCTTACAACCAACTGGGATAAATTTATCGAAGCCACCGAAAAAATGGAATTTGATGCAAAAAAGTTTTTCTGGTGGAGAGCTTTTAAAGAAGTGGGCACTGGTGTGGCGGGTGATTTATTTATTCATTTATTAAGTGGCACCCATTTAATCACAGGCTCTAAAGGCCCTGAAAGTATTTTTAGCACTGGTCAATTTAGTTATTGGAAAGATGGTAGAAACTTACCTGATGTAATGTCGGGTGTTTTGCAATATCCAAAAACAAAAGAGCATGCTGCCTTCTTAATGACCCTTCAAGTTAATTTTATTAGCGGAACAGGTGGTCAAGAAATTATTCGATTGATAGGTTCTGAAGGGGTGATCGAAGTAAACGGTAATAACATTTCAGTAAAACACAGCTTAATGCCTGAGGCACCTGGTTTCGGAGGTTATGATTCCTTATTTACTTTCTCTAAAAGTATGCAAGAAGAGATGCAAAAAGACTATAACGCTAAATGGACGGCAGAGCAACAAAAAAGAAAAACCAAAAGCGATATCATTTTTAAGGCACCAGCAGGATACGACGACCATTTAGATCACTTCACTAATTTCTTTGACTCCATTAGAACAGGTAAGCCAGTAGTTGAAGATGCTGAATTTGGTTTTAGAGCAGCAGCTCCTGCCTTATCTTGTAACGAAAGTTATTTGACAAAGAAAATTATTGGATGGGATCCGGTAAATATGAAACTTAAGTAAGTTAATTGGCAACACATCTAAATCCTGTATGCTCCAATCCAGTGTCAGGGGATGTTTTCATTCTTGCAGTAACTCTATAGCCTTTACAATAAGAGGCGTTGCATAAAAAAGAACCCCCTCTCACCACTCGCTTGGGTGCATTAGGCTCTTGTGGGTCATAACTATCTTTTGGTCCTATCGGATTTACAATTACTTGAGCATTGTTATTTTGTAATTGACTTTTGTAGGTATCTTCTCTATACCAATCGGAGCACCACTCCCATACATTTCCAGCCATATCATATAAACCTACTGCATTAGGTGCAAAAGATTTTACGGGCGATAATCCTTCAAAATGATCCCAATCTGTATTAGTGCTAGGAAAACTACCTTGCCAAGTATTTGCTTTTGGTTTACCTTTTTCAATATCCTCCTCACCCCAAGTATATTTTGAACTAAGTCCACCCCTTGCGGCGGCCTCCCATTGTGCTTCGGTTGGTAATTTTTTTCCTGCCCATTTGCAATAGGCTTGTGCATCATCCCAGGAAATATGCACCACCGGATAATTATCTTTGCCTTTAATTGAAGATTCAGGCCCTTTTGGATGTTTCCAATTAGCTCCTTTTTTCCATGACCACCAAGCGCCTGGATTATCTAAACTTGTTCCAATAGGTTGTGGCACAAATACAAGTGAGGCCGCTACCAAGACATCTTCCGAAGGCTTTGGCGTACCTGGAGGTAATTGCTGTTTTATTAATTCCCAATCTGGTTTTTTTTCTGCTGTTGTTACATAGCCAGTAGCCTCAATAAATTTTTTAAACTGAGCATTGGTTACTTCTGTTACATCTATCCAAAAATTCGCTAGTTGCACTTTGTGTTGAGGATATTCATCTACTCTTCCTTCTTTATCATTAGCCCCCATTAAAAATGTTTGTGCCTTTATAAGCACCATACCCTCATGGGAAACATTTGTGTCCATTTCTGTTACACTGGAATCAGCATTATTTAGAGCACCCCCATTTCCAAATCGAGAAGGTAAATTTGTTGTACAATGCAAAAGACTGTCTTTTTTGGCGGCTTCTGCTTTTTCGGTGGCTGATTGACAAGCAGAAAATATTATTAAAAATACTACTAAATAGAATGATAAGAAAAATTTTAGATTCATAAATGTATAGGAATTTACAGGAACAAGATAGGATTCAAATTAGTATAATTTTTTGAATTATATAGCACTATAAAATGTAAGTCTATCTAATACTTGCTATCGCTACTGGATCCATGTCAGTGAACTCTTTATTTTCACCTGCCATGCCCCATATAAAACCATAATTAGAAGTACCTACACCAAAATGCATACTCCAAGGAGCAGATAAAACAGCTTCGTTATTGGCTACAACTATATGTCTTGTATCTTGCGGCTCTCCCATAAAATGCATCACACGATGTGCCTCATTTATATCAAAATAAAAATAAGCTTCCATTCTTCTTGTGTGTGTATGTGGTGGGACTGAATTCCAAACACAGCCTTCTTCTAATGTGGTTAACCCCATTACTAATTGACAGCTTTGAATGCCATCATTATGGATGTATTTGTAAATAGTTCTTTTATTGGAAGTGCTAAAATCGCCTAAATGAACTGGAGAAGCCTCCGCTTTAGTTATTAATTTATTAGGATAACCAGCATGTGCAGGTGTTGATAATAAATAAAATAAAGCTGGTGTAGTATTTAAATCACTAACAAAAGAAACTTCTTTGGTGCCTTTTCCTAAGTAAGTGCATTCTAATTTATCTAATTCATAAATTATCCCATCTGCTATCACTTTCCCTTTACCGCCAACATTAATAATCCCCATTTCTCTACGCTCTAGAAAATAATTAGCTTTTAATTCGGTTTCGTTGGGAAGTGCAATAGGATTTGAAGTTGGCACCACGCCACCTACTATGACTCTATCATAATGAGAATAGGTAAGTTTAATTTTCCCTGCCACCATTAAATCTTGGATTAAAAAATTATCTCTAGTTTCTTTAGTTGACATTGCAGCAGTCTCTTTTGGACTGTTTTGAAATCTTACTTGCATTCTATTTTTGGTTTAACTTAATTATAAAATTCTTAAAAGTAATTTTTTTGATTCTGGAGATTGATTGTAGATAAATGGTAAGCATTCATTACAAGCATTGTGTTTACTCGCACTTAATAAAAGTGGATAAGCATTTTCTGCATCAAAATGTTTTAAAATAGGCCAAGTCCATTGTTTTTTCCCTAATAAATAAGGAGTTAAAAAATCATAAGCATTTTTTAAAGACATGCCATTACTGAGCTTTGTATTTCTAAAATCAACATTAATATTATGGGCCGATTGTGCAATTGACTCAAAGGCATTTAAAATAAATACGGAATAATGTAATGAATTAGTTCGAGCTAATTCCTGGGGGAAAGCGCCTTTAGTATCCATCTCTTCTTTTAGTCTTCCTAAAGCTCGATTGATAATTTTTTTAGACTCTTCAAGGCTATCTAAGTAATTAGTGATCGCTAAAGATTGAGCATCATACCAAATACCATGATTATTTGGTGCATTTTTCTCATCTACTCCATTTTTGCTATTATTCATCCAATGATAATAGGCACGAAACCAAGTTTTTAAAGCATCGTTGTCTTTTTGAGTCCAACTTTTAGAAGCATTTAAAATATTAACTCCATCTAACAAATAGATAAAATGTCTCGTATCAATTAAACCCTCGCCCCTTCCCTCAAAAATTCCTTTAACCGCTTGGCCATAATTTACATTAGGATTCATTTTAGTATTACTATCTAAAAACCAAACTCTAATTAATTCACTAGCTTTTTTGGCATACACTTCATTGTCTGAAAAATAAAACCCTAAAGATAATTCGTATACTTTTTCACAAACCCTAGGCATATTTTCTTTGTCAGGATAGTTATTTACTTCAGGATTAACATCGCCATCTTTTCTTATATATGGCAGTCCCCCTTTTTTGGTAGGATCTGGCCACCAATAAGGTGCAAGACTCATATAATCATGCTTGTTGCCACTTGGCGGAAAATCTGTTTTATCCATCACAGAATAAGGGCCAAAAGATAAATTTTTATTACAGAGGCTAATTAAATTATTATAAGCAGGCATTACATCGGCAGCCTTTTCTTTTACTTTAACTTTACTCACTAGTAAAGATTTAAAATCCATAGTAACAATATCGGCCCTAGATAATTTTCCTTGAGGAAAAGCAACTACGACAAACAAGGAGAATCCTATAGAAAATATATATTTTTTCATTTTAATTTTTATTTTGTTTCTTTTTTACCTTTGTAGCGTGTCTACCACTTCCATCACCATGATCTATATAACCCGAGGCTGGATCTAACTGATCTAATACTTTTTGAAGATTTTCTTTTATACTTTTTGTATGCTCGGTTTCAGTGGTTAATTTTTCTTCGAAAGGTGCATTGTGCATGTCGAAAAGTTCGCCAGCTCGATTTAATTTCCAATTGGCTTCTCTAACGTACCAATCGTTTCCTAGTTCGGTAAAAATCCAATTTCTTGAATTAGCCTTTCCGGTTTTAATTTGATTTGCAAAACTTGTACCATCTATTTTTTTATCTACAGGCAAAGTTGCCCCTGCAATTTCTGCAAAAGTGGGTACGAAATCGGAAGCATCTACTAACTGATTTGTCACAGTTTGTTTTTTAATAACTCCAGGCCAATTTATAATTAAAGGAACTAAACTTCCCCCTTCTTGCATAGTGCCTTTTTTACCAATAATTTTTTTGCCGTTAACAGTGCCTATAGCTGCCGCTTGACCTGCAGTACCATTATCTCCAAAAAATACGATTAAAGTGTTATCTCTTAACTTAAGGCTATCTAATGTATGTATCAATTTCCCAACCAATTTATCCATATAGTTTATGTTATCGGTATATAAGTCTTTAAAATCAGTAGTGCCTGGATTAGTATCGGGCGTAGGCTTAATTTCACCATGCACTTGTACTAATGAATAATATAAGTAAAAAGGATCTTTGGTGTGATTGGATAAAAACTCTACCATATGATTATGCATTAAATCGGGCATATATTCATTGTCTTTTAAAACTAAATCCTTGCCATTTAAAATATACTTTTCTTTCTTAACATCTGAATTCAAATAAACACCACTTCCAAAAAAACGCATATAATCATCAAAACCAAATTCTGCAGGACCTAATGGTAATTGACCCCACTTGCCTATCATTGAAGTAGTATAACCAGCAGTCTTTAAAATTTTAGACATCATTGTTTCGTCAGATGGTTTAAACTCGCCAGTTTGATCTTGATTAACAGCACCTGTTCTAAAAGCATATCTACCTGTTAATATCATAGCTCTTGATGGTCCGCATAATGGAGCTGTGTATGCATTTGTATATCTTATGCCATTTTTAGCAAGCTTATCTATTTCGGGAGTTTTATATAAGTCGGCTCCGTAGCAACTAACCCCATCAATACCTAAATCATCTGCTAATACAAAAATAATATTGGGTTTTTTATTTTGTGCAGAAACACTAAAAGTTAAAAGTGTTAAGCTAAAAAGAAATAAAGGGACTTTCATAGATTATATTAATAGGTTTAAAATATATTTTTATTTTTTTGCTTTTTTATCCCAAGGCCAAGGCAAAGCTTTAGTTCGTATTGCTTCCTGCTCCCATAGTAAAGCTAATTCTTTCACTTTAGAAGTATATTGACCAGCTAGATCTTTGGTTTCACTTGGATCTTTATCTAAATTATATAACTCCCAGGCATTTTGATCCTTATCGGTAAAAACTTTATTTTTTTCAGTTTTGGAAACTAATTTCCATGGTCCCGCTTTTATAGCGCGATTGCCTTCATGTTCCCAAAAAATAAAATCACGCTTTATTGGTTTATTATGAATGGCGCCCACTAAACTTTTACCTTCCATGGGTTGAATAGAATGACCATTGTAATTTGTAGGGTATTTTATTCCAGCAATATCAACGCAGGTAGCCATGATATCAATTAAATGAGCATCTTCATTTAGAATAGCTCCTTTTTGTTTAATAGCTTTTGGCCAATAAACAATTAAAGGTGAGGCTATCCCTCCTTGGTGGGTCCAATGCTTATACATTTTAAAAGGAGTATTACTTACATTAGCCCACTCAATACCATATGTTAACCAAGTATTAGCCTTCCCAGGCATCACGCCCATGCCACTTCTTATAAAATTACCCTCTCTTGTATAATTGGGTTTTTTACCAACAAAAATAGAATCCTTTGCAAAAGGATGAATTTTTTGCTGATCGGATGTCATTGCAATTTCGGGTTGATCTGAATCTAAAGGTTCAGCACAACCTCCATTATCATGCATGTAAAAAATAACGGTATTGTCAAGTATTCCCTTATTTTCTAAAGTCGTGATAATTTTACCTATTCCCTGATCCATGATGTCAATCATGGCAGCATACACTTGCATTTTTCGTATTTGCCAATCTTTCATTGGAGCATTTTCCCAAGCTGGAATACTCACTCCTCTTTCGGTTAAGGTAGCTTCTTTACTTATGATACCCAATTTTTGCAATTTATTAAACCTTGCTACTCTAATCGCATCCCATCCTTTATCATATACACCCTTATATTTTTGTATTTCTTTTTCTGGTGCATGTAAAGGCCAATGTGCAGCCGTATAAGCAATATAAAAGAAGAAAGGATTAGCAGTTTTATGTTCGTTAATAAATTTAACTGCTGTATCTGTAATGGCATTAGTATAATAAAAATTATCTCCAGGAGTGATGTATGTATTGTTGCTTACTAAAGTACCCGGGTCATAATAACTTCCCGATCCGTTTAAGGTTCCGAAATATCTTTGAAACCCTCTTTGCACCGGCCAATTACTAATATCTTTTTTATCCAGAATATCTTTAGCAATATGCCATTTACCAGTCATATAGGTTGCATAGCCAGATGATTTAAATACTTCTGCCATCGTAACAGCATTCTTACTTAAATCATCCACATAACCCTCTTCGTTATAATTTTCGGTAGATAAATGACCCATCCCAGCTTGATGAGGATAGAGCCCTGTTAACAAGGAAGCCCTAGAAGGACTACATCTAGCTGTATTATAAAAATGGCTAAATCTTACCCCTTTGTTCGCTAACTTATCAATATTGGGGGTGTTTATTTCGGAACCATAGCAACCTATATCTGAGAATCCCATATCATCGGTTAATATAACAATGATATTAGGTTTTTTACTTTTAGCATTTTTAGATGTCACTTGGGCGTTTAAAACAAAAACAGAAGTAAATGATAATGCTGTAAATAAAGTAAAATATTTAAAACATTTATTCATGACTTATTTAGTTTTTACTTGAGATGCAAAATAAGCTAACATTTGTGCCTTTAATTTTTTCGTAACCGCCTCATATTTTAGTTCCTTCGCAACATTTACTTTTTCTAGTGGATCCGCTGTGTAATCATATAATTCATCCCCTATTACAGATTCTTTTTTAAAGGGTTGTGTAGATCTAAAACCATTTTTCATCCAAATGGTATATCTGTATTGACTATTTCGAATAGAGTATCCCATTACATTTGCAGGACCATATCCTAAACGATCATTCTCCTCGTCCACACCACTTCTTGGATATTGGCTTATTGAATACTCTTTGACCTTAACCAATGGTTTTTTCATGATAGGTTGTAAACTTTTACCTTGTAACTGAGTGGGTATAGCAATTCCAGCTAAATCACAAAGAGTTGGAAAAATATCTAAATGCTCCGAAAATGATTTTGTTTTATTAGAAACATAACCTGGTGCACTAATAATTAAAGGCGCATGAGTTGCTTGTTCAAAATTACTATGCTTACACCACAAATTATGGTCTCCCAAATGCCAACCATGATCGCCCCATAAAACTATAATTGTGTTTTTAGTTAATCCTAATGAATCTAGTGTATTTAAAAGTTTACCTACCAATGCATCGGTATAAGATATAGCAGCATAATAGCCATGTAATAATTCCTTCTGTTTATCTACTGATAATGTTAAACCAAGTTCTTTTTGAGGAGTAGTTGCTATAATAGAAGGAATATCGGTATAAGCTCTTAATTCACCTGCATTATGATAAGCAACATCGATTGGATTTTTATTAATTTCCTGAAAAGGCGCTAAAACAATATCTTCTCTTTTATATAAATCCCAATATTTTTTAGGTGCCACAAAGGGTAAGTGTGGTTTGGCAATCCCCACTGCAAAAAAGAAAGGTTCGTTTTTACGACTCAATTGAACTAAAATATCTTTTGCTTGTAAAATATTAGCACCATCATTGTAGGCATTATCTGGTACATCAATAGATTCTGTTGAAGGGCGAACTTTAGCAGTTGCTTCATTGTTTGCTTCTGCTTTTGTCATCCCCTTTGCGAGTGCTTCCTTAATTACTTTTTCTGCCGCTAATTTTGTTTCTTTTAGTTGATACCTTCCTTCTGCTGGCTCCCCTAATTCAGGAACATAATATTTTTTATCTGTTTTATAATAGGGAACACTCCAAGAAACTTTATCTATATTTTCATCCACATTTCTAACATCAAATACTTTACCAATACCTTGCGTAGTATATCCTTGTGTAATTAAATACTGAGGCATTGTAACTATATCCGGACTTACATCACGAATTTGTGTTTTTAAATCCCAAATTTTGGTCATGTCTGGTCGCATACCAGTTAATAAACTTGCGCGTGTTGGTCCACAAACCGCTTGCTGACAATAATTATTTAAAAAGGTGGTACCCATTTTAGCCAATCTATCAATATTGGGTGTTTTTATAAAAGTATTTCCATAAGCCCCAAGTATGGGTTTTAGATCATCTACTGCTATAAATAATATATTTGGCTTTGATTTTGTTTGGGCAACTGAATGGCTTTGGATTAACCCAATGAATAAACAAAATAAAATTATCTTTTTCATTTATAACGTTTTATAGATTTTAATACTTGTACTAGAGCGTATTATCTAGTTTCTTGAGATTTGAAAAAATTAATCATCTTAGCATACATATCTTTTGCAGCTTCTTTATAATTTGCTGAATTATAAATATTAACTTTCTCTAAAGGATCTGCAGAATAATCATACATTTCTGTGGCATAAATCTTTTTAGACTCAAAAGGTTGACTAGTAGTAAAGTCATTCATCCAAATAGTAAAACGATATTTGCCAGTTCTTAAACTATACCCCATAATTTTATTTGACTCATACCCTGCTTTTTTAGCTTCTTCCTTATTTAACTTTCTTGGATACTGACTCACCGAGAATTCTTTTACTGAACTTCTATTATTTTGCATTATTGGTTTTAAACTTTTCCCTTGTAAATGCTTTGGTATACTTAATCCAGCTAAATCGCATATAGTAGGAAATATGTCAAGATGTTCTGACAAGGAAGTAGATTTACCTGGCTTCATTCCAGGTGCAGCTACAATTAATGGGGCGCGAGTTGCATTTTCCAAATTAGTATGCTTCTCCCATAAATCATGATCCCCTAAATGCCAACCATGGTCACCCCATAAAACAATGATGGTATTATTTAAAGTGCCTAAAGAATCTAAAGTATTTAATAATATCCCCACTTGCGCATCCATATAAGAAACGGCCGCAAAATAACCATGTATTAATTCCTTTTGTTTTTCTTCCTTCAAATAAACATGATTCCCTGGTTGGTTATAAGTGGCAAATGCAGGGATGTCTAAATAATTCCTTAACTCACCCGACTTATGATAAGCAACCTCAGGAGCATCTTTTGCATGTTCTGTAAAAGTTGCTAAAGGCATATCTGCCCTATTATATAAATCCCAGTATTTTTTAGGTGCTACAAAAGGTAAATGCGGTTTATGAAAACCTACAGCCATAAAATAAGGACTACTTTTCTTAGTCAACTCAATAATTTTATTTTTTGCTAGTAAAGCAATCACTCCATCGTCATAAGCATTATCTGGCACATCAATACACTCCGACGAAGGGCCTTTAATGGTGGTAGGCTCTTCGTCATCATTATCTCTTTTTTCTCTTTCTTTTTTAACTAAAAAAAGAGCTTTGTTTTCTGGTTTTTGATATTGAGAGTTTGCTGGCTTACCTAAGTTATTTGCATAGTCAGACTCTTTAGGGTCTAAGTAAGGCAGGTTCCAACTTGCAGGATCAATTCTGTTGATAGCGCTACTAGGATGATAAATCTTGCCTGTTCCAACAGTTTTATATCCTTGTGTAATTAGATATTGAGGTAGTGTTACAATATCAGGATTCATATCACGCATTTGCGTTTTTAGATCCCAGACTTTTGTATAATCAGGACGCATCCCTGTCATTAAACTTGCACGTGTTGGTCCACATACTGCTTGTTGACAATAATTATTTAAAAACACGGTTGACATTTTTGCAAGTCTATCAATATTTGGAGTTTTGATTAACTTATTTCCATAAGCTCCAAGTTCGGGCTTAAGATCATCTACCGCAATAAATAAAATATTGGGTTTGCTTTTTTGAGCTATACTCTTGCTGTTTAAAGAAAATAAAAGCAAAGTTGCAAATACTAATTTATTTTTCATACTTATCTATATTGTAATTGTGCGATTGAATAATTTATGGTAAGCTAAAAACGAATACTACTGCTTTTTTAGACAGTAGTATTCGTTTAAAGTTTAACCTAGATATTCATTAATACCCCGGATTTTGTGGAATGGTAATTTTAGTGTTATTATCAATTTCACGCTGTGGTATTGGCAATAATAATTTATTAGAAGTTACATATGATTGAATCGTAGCCAAGGATGGAGGTGTGGGATATTTGCTATAATGTGTAGCCCACATTGCAGCATAATTTCCCTTAATGGTAGTGATGGCATCTTGACTAGGCATGGTAGTATTATACCTTAAAATATCAAACCATCTCATATTTTCGAATGTAAATTCTAACCTTCTTTCATTGGCTAATTCTTTTTCGAATATAGCAGTAGTAGTTACTGTTGCAGCGGTTAAAGCTGGCAAAGCTGCACGGGCTCTTGTTTGATTAATTAGAGCTAAACTAGCAGGAGTGTTTCCTTGTGCTTCCGCTAACATCAATAAAACATCCGCATATCTAATAACAATCCAATCATTTTCCGCATCTCCTAAAAGAGATACTTGTGAAATCATTTTTTTAGGATATAAATTATTTAAAGCTGTACCGTAAGTAGCTATACTTACTGCCTTTCTAGTATCTAAAGCATTATAAGCATTGCTCAATTCCAAACATGGTGCATTTTGTCCCGATCCATCGCCATTAATTACCGCTACTCCACTTAATTCTGGTGCAAATAAATTAGGAAATGGTGAACCCTGTCCAATACCCCCTGCCTTGTATCTCACTGCAAACATTATCTCCTTGTTCATTTCATTAGTGATAGAGAAAACGTCTGCATAACTAGCAACTAATCCATAACCACTATTAGCAATTATGTCGGTTAATAATGGAATAGCATCTGATTTACGGTTTAATGTTAAATAAACTTTTGCTAATAAAGCTTTAGCTGCCCAAATATTTACTTTACCTAAATTAGCAGTAGGAATAGAAGCGTATTTTAAATTTGTACCATTATCAATTGAGTATTTAAGATCAGCTATGATGAATTTGTACATATCATCTGTAGTAGATCTGTTAATTTTGGTAGCTTCAAAAGGATCCACTGGTTCATCAATTAACATAACTCCTCCATATAATCTCACAAGATTAAAATAGTGATAGGCTCTAATAAATGAGGCTTCGGCACTTGCCACCTTTTTTTGCGCATCTGTAATTTGCACCTTAGTTGCACCAGCAGCTACTACACCCGAAGCTGGATCGTAATTCACATTCAAACTATTTAATATGTTATTTACATTTCTAATGTTAAAATAATTAGCAATCCAATAGTTATAAATGGCAGCATGCGAGGTACTTGGGATAAACAAATCTAAGTCACTCAAGTCTCTGTTAGGCACCGACTTACTTGCCGAGCTGTACATAATGGTATTATCACTTCTCAACTCTGTTAATTTCCATTCTTCTAACAAAGGAGCTCTTAGTGCATTATAACAACCATTTAGGGCAATTTGAATATCATTTGCATTTTGATAAAAGTTTTCAGTTGTTATATTGGATTGTGGATACAAATCAATATTTTTCTCACAAGAAGCAAGAAATATAGAGGAAAGTATAAATAGGTTTAAAATCTTTTTCATAATTAAAATATTTTATATTTTTTCTTTTAGAAAATTAAAAATTTATATCAATACCAGCGGTAATTGTTTGTGGTATTGGGAAAGAACCTCTTTGATATCCATCAATCAATACAGATGAATAAGGTCCATTATTAAATCTACCTTCTGGATTTAATCCTCTATATCCATCTGCAGTATGGAAATATAAATTCTGTGCAGAAAAATATAATCTTACCGAGCTTACATTAAATCTTTTAATGGCAGCTGTTGGAATGGTATATCCTAAATTAACTTCTCTTAAAGCAAAATATGACGCATCTTCAATAACATAATCAGTTAACATCCAGTTAAAGCCATTGGTAGAATAAGGTGTTTTCCCGTCTCCAGGATATTGTGCACTAATCCATCTATTTTGATTATATGTACGAATTGTTCTTCTAGATTCATTATAATTAGGGTCACCGTTAATTAACTTGCCACCTTGTACCCCTTGCACTAAGAAACTGAAATCAAAACCTTTAAACTTAAAATTATTAGTAATACCCCAGTTAAAATCAGGATAAGGATTTCCTAAATCTGTTCTATCATTATTGTCAATCTTTCCGTCCTTATTCATATCTACAACCTTCAATCCTCCTGGAACAAACATAGCTGTTAAAGTAGACGTTAAACCAGATTGATTAATTTGATCTTGTGATAACCAAACACCATCAGTTTTAAATCCATAATATTTAACCAATGGGTCGCCAACTTTATTTCTATATACTTCGGTACGCTCTCCTTGATTTAACAAAAATGCTTCTGTACCAAGTTCAAGAATTTTATTTCGATTTTGTGAAATGTTAGCAGAAGTTGTCCAAGTGAAATCTTTTGTTTGAATATTTCTTGTATTAACTTCTAATTCAAAACCTTTATTTTCTAATTTACCTAAGTTATTCCAAAATTGTGGGACACCTGTAAATGCCATAGCAGATTGTTGTAACAATAATCTATCTGTTACAGACTTATAAATATCTAAAGTGAAGCTCACTCTATTTGAAAATAAAGCTAAATCAACACCAAAGTTATCTTGCTTAGTGCTTTCCCAAGTGATATTTGGATTTGATAAATAAGAGCTAGAGCTCACAAGACCTGGTGTAGTTACCCCTGTACCTGAACCATAGGTATAGTTAGCACCATATAATAAATCTAAAAAGGCAAAGTCTACAATTCTATTATTTCCAGAAACACCATAGCTTTTACGTAATTTTAAATTACTTAACCAAGCTATATTACTAAATAACTTTTCTTTACTTAGAATCCAACCTGCAGAAATGGAAGGGAATTGACCCCATTTGTTTCCTTGAGCAAAATAAGAACTACCATCTGTTCTATAACTCGCCGAAATTAAATATTTATCGGCATAAGCATAATTAATACGTCCCAAATAGGAAATAAGTCCTATTTGATTATTGGTTCCAGTAGTTCCAGACTTGTCAATTTGAGCAGCACTATTTAAAGTTCTTATATCATCACTTGGGAAATCAATTCCTGTTGTTTGTTGGTTTTGTACTTTTGTAGTTTGGGAAGTAAAACCTGCAAGAATATTTAAGTTGCTTTTGTTTGTTTGTTTAGTATAGTTTAAAGTGTTTTCTGATAATAAATCAACATATTTATTATTAATAAAAACTCCTTTATTGATAGAACCTTCACTATTGTACTCTCTTTCATAAAAACTCAATCCATTCGTATAATACATTAAGTTAGATCCTATTGTTTTAAAAATTAAGCCTTTCGCAATTTCAACACTTAATTCGGCAGAAGATTGTAAACGATATTCGTTACTTGTAATATCAGATCGCATAACATCTGAGCGAGGATTCTGTTGAGCAGAGCCACTTGGGTTAGCCGTAGTTGGCGATGTCCATGTGGTGCCATCTGGCATTAAACCTGTATATTTTAAATTTGAAAAGTGACGTGGATGGGCAAAGTCACCAGGCAATATGCTAGCATATTGAGAATTGGTATTTACTAATGCAGCTGTTAAATCATTATGATATACTGGAAGCCATGTTGGAGCTCTCCAAAAGTTTGTAAAGTTTTGAGAAGGTGAAATTTTCTTTGTATAGGAAGGATTAAGATTTACTGATAGTTTTACCTTACTACTTAATTCAACGTCAACTCTAGTTCTGATATTAAATTTCTCATAATTGCTTTTGTATTGCATACCCTCGTCATTCTGATATCCTCCAGAAAGAAAATATCTCAAATCTTTAGAACCACCAGAAGCGCTTAATTGAATGTTTTTAAATCCTCCGGGTCTTAAGCTTTCGGATTGCCAATCCGTTGATTTATTACCTCTAAGTGCAGTTTCAATAATATACGAAGCTTTATCCGCATCTGCTACTATATTGGTTGATTGAACAACAGTTGGATCATTAGCTCTAAATAAAACTTCATTAAATAACATTTTAACATATTCCTGTGTGGTCATAATATCATATCGCTTGTAATCCTTTTTTTGACCTGCTGAATATTTAAAGTTGTATTTAGGTTTGCTTACAGATCCTTTTTTTGTGGTAACGATAATAACACCACTTGCTCCTCTCGATCCGTAAATAGCTGCAGATGCAGCATCTTTTAAAACTTCAATTGATTCAATATCCGCAGGATTCAAAAACGATAAGGCATCTGGAACAGGTAACCCATCTACAACAATCAATGGACTGGCCCCTGCATATAATGAACTAATACCTCTTATACTAATTTTAGGTGCTGCGCCAGCTTCAGAGGATGTATTTTGAATGGTCAAACCAGCAATTTTACCTTGTAATGCTTGATCAATTCTAGCAACAGGCGCTTCGTCTAAATTTTCATTTTTAAACTTTGATATAGCTCCAGTTAAACTAGATTTTTTTTGCGTACCATAACCAATAACTACAACTTCACTTTGAACCGAATTATCTTGAACTAAGGAAATAACATAATTAGTTTCTTGTCCTAAAGTAATTTTTTGTTCTAAATAACCAACATAAGAAAAAGTTACGTTTTTTACAGAAGAAGTAATAGGTAATGTAAAGGTACCGTCACTTTTCGTAGTCACTCCTTTTCTAGAATTTTGAACTAGAATGGTAACACCTTCTAAGGGCGTGCCTGTTAATTTATCAATAACCTTACCTGTTATTGATGTTTTTTGTGCACGTACTAAGAAAGTACATAGTAAAAGTGGCATAATGAACAACAGCAATCGAAAATTTTTCATATTTGACTATTTAAATTTAAAAATCATTATTTATTTTATATTAATAAAATCCTCTCTCATAGGACTGAATACATCAATTAAGATACCTTCCTCAATACATACAGCACCATGTAAAATATTTGAAGGAATATGAAATACATCTCCTTTTTTAAGTATCTTTTTTACATTGTCAATTTCAACTTCAAAAACGCCCGATTCAACAAATGACATTTGAACATGCAAGTGTTTATGCAATTCACCAACACCACCAGTTGCAAATGAAACTTTAACCATCATTAAGCTTGATTCAAAAGACATTATTTTTCTTTTTACTTTTTCATCAAGAATCTCCCACGAAACAGACTCTTCAGTAACAAAGAGCTTTTTTTGATTTTCTTTCATCATTTTGAATAGAATAAATAAATAATTTATTAAACAGCTAGAGGTATTAAAAGGGGATGTTTTTTTAATAGCAAAAGCAATCGTGAGGTAATATTAATCTGCAATTGAAAAGTAGAATTTATTAAACTATTGATTTTTTTCAATTTTTAAGGTAGGTAATTTAGATTTTTTCTAAATAATTAATAAAAATGGTGCAATATTTATAATTCTATGCATACCGATACGTTACCGGTAACGGTACCGGTATTTCCGTAATAAAATAAGCCCTAATTTGTGGTATTAAAAGGAATAATGAAAAAACAAGCAACCATAAAGGATATTGCGAAACGTTTAAATATTTCAATTTCTACTGTATCAAGGGCTTTAAAAAACGCACCCGATGTTAGTAGTGAAACTAAAAAAGCAGTTATTGCAGTATCGGAAGAACTTCATTATCAACCCAATAGATTAGCAGTAAGTTTTAGAGTTAAACAAACCAATACGATAGGAGTCATTGTTCCCAATTTAGATTATGTATTATCCACCATGGTAAAAGGGATTGACGAAGTGGCATTAGAAGCAGGTTATACAGTAATGGTTTGTCAGAGTAATGAATCGTTTGGAAGAGAAGTATTAAATACTTCTAGAATGTTGCAAAGCTTAGTGGATGGTCTTATTATATCCGTATCAAGTGAAACAAAATCATTTGATCATATTAAAAAGTTTCAAGAAAGAGATTTGCCTATTGTCGCCTTTGATAGAATTATACCTGAGATTATTGCCCCTAATGTAATTTTAGATAATGAATATGGTGGTTATTTAGCTACCATGCATTTAATTGAACAGGGATATAAAAATATTGCCATTTTAGCAGGACCAAAAAACTTAGGTATTAGTAATGCACGAATGGATGGATATAAAAAAGCACTTAAGGAAAATAAAATAAAAGTAGACATTAAAAATATTATTCATTGCGACTTTAACCAGGACTATGCCTATTTTGCTACAAAAGATTTATTAAAATCTAAAAATAGACCTGATGCCATTTTTACTATCAGCGATAGGATGGCCATAGGGGCTATGATTGCCATAAAAGAAAGAGGCTTAAAAATGCCTTCGGACATAGGCTTAGTAGGATTTAACAATGAACCTATGCTTTCGTTATTAACGCCTACTATTTCTAGCGTAGAGCAACCAATGTTTGAAATGGGTAAAATGGCTGCTAAAATTTTTATTGAACGATTGCATAGTGATGATCATACAAATATAACAACAGAAGTACTTAAACCTAGGCTTATAATTAGGGAGTCTAGTAAGCGTAAAGGAGGTTATGGAATTTAAAACATCCAAAGTCTTTAAATTAATATTGATATAAAAAATCTTTGCCTTATGCTAAAATTTATTTTTTTAAACTTATGTATTGCAATAAGTATTACATCGTTTGCAAACAATAAAATAGTAATAAATAAAAAGGAAATTGCATTAGCCAATTTAAATGCTAAACCTGGAGATACTATAATACTCAAAAATGGTATATGGAATAATATTACTTTACTATTAAATTGTAAAGGCAGTAAAGAAAACCCTATTGTATTTAAAGCAGAAACAAAAGGGAAAGTAATAATTACCGGGAACTCAAAACTGTTATTTGGAGGTGAATATATAATCGTAGATGGGCTGTACTTTACTAAAGGCTTTTCGGGAGATAAAGCAGCTATTCAATTTAGCATTAACAAAAATGAAATTGCTAATAATTGCAGAGTTACCAATACCGTTATTAACGACTTTAACAACCCAAGTCGTTTGGATGAAAGTTATTGGGTAGCGTTTTATGGTAAAAATAATAGAATTGATCACTGTACTTTTTTAAACAAAAAAAATTTAGGTGTTTTAGTAGCTGTTATATTAGAAGATGATAGAAGTAGGGAAAATTTTCATTCAATAGATCATAACTATTTTGGATTTAGAACCCCTCTAGCATCCAATGCTGGTGAGATTATAAGAATTGGAATAGCAGATCATTGTGAATTTAATTCAAATACAATAGTTGCCGACAACTACTTTGAGAAATGTGATGGCGAAGCCGAAGTGATTTCTGTAAAATCAGGTAAAAACATAGTTAAGAATAACTTATTTAAAGAGTGTCAAGGGGCAGTAGTATTAAGACATGGCAACTATAATATTGTAACAAACAATGTGTTTTTAGGAAATGGGAAAAAAGGAACAGGCGGTGTTAGAGTAATTAATAAGGGGCATATAATTGTAAATAACTATTTTTATAAATGCGTGGGAGTTGATTTTAGATCTCCCTTAGCTATAATGAATGGCGTACCTAACTCACCAGCAAAAAGGTATGTGGGTGTATCAGACGCGATTATTGCGAATAATAGTTTTTATGAGTGCTCCCCCATCAGTTTTTGTGAAGGAAGCAATGCTGAACGAAGTTTACAGCCTAAAAATGTACAATTTATTAACAACCTTTTCTATAACAAAAAAGACACCAGTTTTTACCATATTTATGATGATATAAGTGGTATAAAATTTGCCAATAATGTGGTGAGTAAAGAAGTGAATAGTAAATTAATTAATGGTTTTAGTAAGTCAACTATTCAACTAGAAAATATCGGCAAAGTAGCTATTCCAAAAACAATTGAAACAAGCAATATATCAGATTCTATTCAAAGAATAATCGGTTCAGCTTTAACAATTACTTCAAAACTTGGTATAGGTTATATATCAAAATTTAATTACAATTCGGTATTACAAAATGCCAAAACTAAATGTGGCGCCACATGGTATACAAGTATATTAGACAATCAAAAATTTGTAAATGTAAATTGTTCTACTTCACAGGAAATTATAAAAGCATTAGAAGAAAATAGCAATAATAAACTTATAATACACCTTACTAACGATACGTACTCATTTAATTCTAGCATTGCATTAAATAAAGACATTGAAATTGTAAATGATTCAAAATCTTTAATTAAAATAGAGTCTACTAAACCATTGTCATATTTATTTGAAATAAAAGGAAATCATAAACTTTCCATTAAAAACTTGAACTTGAATTTATCTTCATTAAATACATCCACATTTATTACAAGTGATACTTCAGGAACATCTAACCATTCAAATTTTGTAATGCAAAATTGCTCCATTACAGAATATAACGGTGAGTTTTTTAAAGCAGCTAAATCTAGTTTATTAGATAGTATTATTGTAACTAATTGCTCCTGGACTAATGGAAAAGGAATACTTTTTAACCTTAATAACGAAACGGATAAAAAAGGCTATTACAATGTCGAAAAGATGGTTTTAGCAAATAACATGATTAGCAATTTCAATGGTCCTGTTTTAGCAATTCAAAGAAGTGGCGTTGACGAAAGTACCTTGGGCCCCTTAGTTGAAATTAACAATAATAAGTTTACAGATGTAAATAGCAACAAAACATCACTCCTATTTTTATATGGTGTTCAACAATCATCTATTGTAAATAACACTTTCACTAACTGTAACTCTATGGCTAAAACTATAGAATATAAAGACGAAGTAAGAGCCGCACATACAATATCGAAAAATAAGATGCAAAATAGTGGTGACGTCATTAAAAATGAATACGTAATCAATAAATAGAAAAAATTGAAAAAGGCATTAACTCTTCTTTTCGCATTTATCTCCATTCAAAATTTTGGGCAATCCCATTTATTTGAAAAAGTAAGTACAGTATTAAAGAAAGATATTTTAATTGAAGCTAAAAATAACTTAAACGAAAAGCCCATTACTGTAACTTACTTCTCAAGTGAGAGATCGGCAGGCGGCAAGCATGATTTTTTTTCAGAGGGTGATTATTGGTGGCCCGACTCAGCCCATCCCAATGGGCCTTATATTCAAAAAGATGGCTTAACGAATCCTGATAATTTTACTGCCCACCGAAAAGCAATGATTCGCTTTAGCAAAATTGTCGCCAACCAAACTTCTGCTTTTATAATTACAGGTAATACTTTATATGCCAAACAAGCCTTAAAACATATTAGGGCGTGGTTTATAGATACAGCAACAATGATGAATCCAAGCTTATTGTACGCACAAGCCATAACAAGAAAAGTAACAGGAAGAGGAGTTGGAATCATTGATATGATTCAGATGATAGAGGTAGCCAAAAGTATTGAGATTTTAGAAAAGCATCATTTAATAAAGCAAACCGATCAACTTATAATTCATGGTTGGTTTAAACAATATTTAAACTGGGTAACAACTCACCCTTATGGCATCGAAGAACGTGAAGCTAAAAACAATCATGGTACTTGCTGGGTAATGCAAGTTGGCGCTTTCGCTCATTTAATAAATGATACTACCCTGTTAAAATTTTGCAAGGATAGGTATCTACATCTTATTTTGCCTAATCAAATGGCTGCAAATGGATCATTCCCTTTAGAGTTAAAAAGAACGAAGCCCTATGGCTATTCATTATTTAACCTGGATGCGATTTTTACAATAGCCCATATTTATAAAATCACAGATACTTCGATAAAAAAGAGTATCGATTTTATATACCCCTATGTAAAGGATAAAAAAAGCTGGCCTTATCCTAAAGATGTTATGTATTGGGAAGAGTGGCCTATAGCAGCTCCTTTTTTACTATTTGGGTATCAAATTTTTAAAGAAAATAATTGGCTGGCTACATGGGAGCAACTTAATCATTTTCCAAAAAATGAAGAAGTAATTAGAAATCTTCCTATTCGAAATCCACTTATTTGGCTGGTTGATTAGTGTTATTAAAACAAATGAACTAATTTAATGTCTTAATAAACAATATGAAAAATATACTTTTCGCCTCCGTTTGCTTTTGGGCTATTACCGTTAAAGCACAGTCGCCTAAAAAAATAAACTTTACCCCTACTAATTACTACTCTTTTTTTGCAGCTGATACAAAACCTGCTTTGAAAATTGAGGCGGGGGATACCATTGTTACCAGTTCTATTGATTGCGAAGGTTATGATAAAAAAAATAAAAAAGTAACTGTTGGACCTGCTGTAAATCCTTTAACCGGGCCTTTTTACATAAATGGGGCGGAAGAAGGTGATGTTTTAAAAATTACATTTACCGATATAAAATTTAGCAGAAATACAGCAATTTGTTTGCCCTATTTTCATCCAAGAAGTATGGAGAAGAGCATCACCCGTTTAGCACAAAACGATTCCATCCCACTTGTATGGGATTTGAATTTCAAAAAAAATACAGCATCTCTTCATAATAAAACCGAGCATTTGAAAAACTTTGAAGTGGCTTTAAATCCCTTTTTTGGTTGTGTTGGTTTGGCAGCACCTAGAGGTGAGAAATTAAGCACCGCCGACTCTGGCCCTTCTGGTGGGAATATGGACTTTAGCAGGGTAAGAAAAAATGCCTCTGTATTTTTACCAGTATACAATAAGGGAGGGCTTTTATATATTGGAGATGGTCATGCTGCGCAAGCCGATGGAGAAATTAATTTGAGTGCGCTAGAAACTTCTTTGGATTATTCCTTTGTGGTGGAGATTATAAAAAAACCTAAGAAGCAAATTTCCTACCCAAGAGTGGAGGATGCAGAATATATAATGACAGTAGGCATGGACGCTACCTTAGACAATTCATTAAAAATTGCCACTAAAGGAATGCTAGAATGGCTACAGGAGGATTATAAATTAACTATAGAAGAAGCCACACAAGTTATGGGCTCTTCTATAGAATATAAAATTACAGAAATCGTTGATCCTAAAGTAGAGATAGTAGCAATGATAAAAAAGAAAATTCTTAGACAAATTCAAAAGAAATAAAACTAGTTACCATTTTTCTTAAGAAAATCAACTACTTTCTTATTTACTAAATCTGGTTTTTCCAGATAAGGCAAATGACCTGCATCTGAAACAGATAAAAAATCTACATTTAATACCGATCTTATGGAGTCGCTATATTTGTATGGTACAGTATGATCTTCGGTGCCCCAAATCAATAAAGTTGGTTTGTGTAAATTTTGCAAACTTTTATATCTTACTAAATTAGCAATAGAGTCATAATGAAAAAGTGTAGATACTAAAGCCTTTCTTGTTCCTTTATACTGCATTTGTACTTTGTAATTATTTACCCAGTTAGGAAAATTAGTAGGATATTTAAAATCGTCTAATTGGCCAATTGCTCTTTTTTCAGAATTCTCCCCCATCATCTTATCTAATGCAGATTCAGACATAGTCATATTATTACCTGCTGATGCTGGATCAATTAAAACAAGCTTTTTAACCAGGTTGGGATAAGTGAGTGTAAAATTAGTACTTACAATTCCTCCAAACGAAACCCCCATTAAATTTACTGGGGTTTTAATGGCAAGTGCTTTAATTAAATCATATAGCTGTTGTGAATATACTTTTGAAGTGTACTCTTTATTCAGTCTATCAGAATAACCTCTGCCATATTCGTCATATCTTATAACTTCATAACCTTCTTTTACAAGGTTTTCAAAAAAGCCATTCCAAATAAAATAAGGTACACTAAACCCATGTACTAGTATAACTACCCCATTTTTAGCAATACCCGCTTTTTCATAATGAGTAATACCATCGCTTAATTTTATAAAAGATCCGCTTACTCCTTTTCTGGCTTCTGCATTCATTATTTTTTGCTCTGGATCATTAAATTGAGCATTTGTAATAAGTGACAAAAATGTAAGCACTATTAGAAAAATTTTTTTATGCATTTTTTATTTTTTGATACAATTATTAATTCGTAGGAGCAAGAGGCCCTTTACGCATAGCTTTTACTTGCACCGGCCATTGAACGGGTTGTCCTGTTCTTTTATCGGTTCCTAATTCTGCTTTATCTCTTGGAAAAGTTTCACTGTCTTCGCAAGCCATGTATACTAGTATAGCAGTTAACATGGCATTGTTTTTTAAATCATCAAACACAATTTTATCATAGGTATCTCTATTCGTATGCCAAGTATAATTAAAATAAGACCAGTTTAAAGCACCAAATGAAAAACCTGGAGCTCCTACTGCTACAAATGAGGCAAAGTCGCTACCTCCACCGCCGGGGACACCTGGAAAATTTGTTTTTATAGAATCTTTAATATTGCCAGGTACGGCAGCTAACCATCTGCTTATAAAATCGCCTGCATATTTAAATCCTTGACCCGAAATGTTTACAATTCTGCCAGTTCCATTATCTTGATTAAATAAAGCTTGTAATTTGTTAACTATTTCGGGATGATCTTCTACAAAAGCTCTAGAGCCATTTAAACCTTGTTCTTCGCTTCCCCAATGACCCACTAAAATAGTACGCTTTGGGTTAGGATATACTAATTTTAAAATACGCATCGCTTCCATCATGGTTAAAGTTCCCGTTCCATTATCGGTAGCCCCTTGTCCAGCATCCCAAGAATCAAAATGCGCCGATAACATTACGTATTCATCGGGCTTCTCTGTTCCTTTGATTTCGGCAATGGTGTTAAAATTAGGCACGGTGCCTAAATCTTTAGAATCGGTTTGAATACTAATTACAGGATTATCTCCTGCTTCCACCAATCGATACAAAGTACCATAATCTTCTAAAGCAATATCTACGGTAGGAATTTTTGAAGTGGAGGTGGAAAATATTTTATCAACACCAAAACCACTAGACCAGTTATTAGTTACAATTCCTACTGCACCTGCTTTTTCTAAAACAATAGGTAGCATTTTAGCAGAGTACCCAGTTTTGGATAATCTTTTACGCCAAGCATCGGTTTGTTCGGCACGTTCTTTTTTCATTTTATCAAATGAAGCTGCTGTTGCAAACTGTTGCCAATTGTCATCAGGCCTTCCAGTGGGTTGATTCATAGAGATCATCACAAATTTTCCTTTTACATTAGGCAGCCATTGAATGTACGCCATTGAATCTGCTAAATCGGGTAGAATAATTAATTCAGCTTTCACCGATTTCCCGTTCGTAGAGGGAGACCATGATAATTGTGTTCCTTCTAAACTTTTTACTCTTGGAGAAAGCATATCAATATGTGTAATGCCACGTTCCCAGCCCTTCCATTCACCCCATTTTTCATTTCTTGCATTTATACCCCAACTAGTATATTTTTCAACCGCCCAATCATTGGCTTTTTGCATTTGGGGTGTACCCACCAATCTAGGTCCAATTTTATCAAATAATTCGTGCGAAAGGGTTTGCAATTGCGAATGAGTGTCTTCTTCCTGAACAATTTTTTCAATCACTGTTTGTGCAGATAAAATATTGGCTGAAAATAAACAGCCTATTAACATCAACTTAGCCATACATCCCGTATAACTAAAGTGCAATATTTGGATTTTTCTCATAGTCCTAAATGTAGGAAAAAAGGGGAATATTTTAGCGGTTTTTTACCTAAACAACACCTAACTTTAAAAATTCTAAATATTGAAAACCTGCCTTATGAAAATAAAAGTATTTTTTAGCACCCTTCTAATAGTTATATGTTTTTCAGTCTTTTCTCAAGACAGAATCTCAAGCACCCTAAATTCCAATTGGCAATTTTGCAAAGGGGATACTTCCAAAGCGTTAGCCGTTAAAAAATGGACTTCTGTTTCGGTTCCACATACTTGGAATGCCGAAGATGTAAATGACGAAGAACCAGGTTATTATAGAGGTGAGGGATGGTATAAAAAAACAATCTATATTCCTATAAGCTGGAAAGACAAAGAAGTGTATTTATATTTTGAAGGTGTGGGTCAGGTAGCAGAAGTGTTTGTAAATGGAAAATTGGTAGGCAAACATATAGGAAGTTATAATGCCTTCTCTTTTCCAATCACAAATTTTGTAAACTTTACCTCATCAGAAAATACAGCAAATGAAGTAATAGTTAAAGTGGACAATAGCCACAATGAAAATATTCCCCCTTTAGCGGCCGACTTTACATTTTACGGAGGAATATACCGCGATGTATATGTAAAAGCCATAAGTAAAACTCATTTTGATGCAGATAATTACGCTTCTACGGGAGTATTTATAAGTACCCCTGTAGTTAATAATTCAATAGCCACTGTAAACATCAAAGGGGCATTGATAAATGGCACCAATAATAAAAGAAAAATAATCTTAAGTAATAAAATTTATGATGCAGAGGGTAAATTATTTAGCGAACAAAACAGCCAACTAGTTTTAAACCCTGGGCAAAGAACCGACTTTGTACAAGCTTTTAAAAATTTAAAAGCACCTCATTTATGGTCTATCGAAGATCCTTATTTATACCGAGTGGTATCTACTTTATATGATGCAGCAAACAATGAAAAAATTGATGAAGTAGTAAATCCATTGGGTTTTCGTTGGTTTAGTTTTGATGCAGATAAAGGTTTTTCCTTAAATGGAAACTATGTTAAATTAATAGGTGCCAGCCGTCATCAAGATTATAAGGGTTTAGGAAACGCTTTGCCTGATGCCATGCATGTGCAAGATGTTGAATTGCTTAAACAAATGGGGGGTAATTTTTTACGTATAGCCCACTACCCTCAAGATCCAGCCGTGATAGAAGCTTGCGACCGTTTGGGTATATTAACTTCTGTTGAAACGCCTATTGTAAATAGAATCACTGAGTCGGAAGCATTCTCTAATAATGCAAAAGAAATGCATGTAGAAATGATAAGACAATATTATAACCATCCTAGTCTTATTATGTGGACTTATATGAATGAAGTGCTCTTACAACCACGTTATGCAAAAGGATCTGAGCAACAAGAAACCTATTTTAAAGCAATAGGGAAATTGGCTCAAGAGCTAGAGGACATTACTCATCAGGAAGATAGTTTACGATATACCATGATACCTAATCATGGTGCTTGGGAATTATACAATAAAGTGGGTCTCACAAAAATTCCAAAACTTGTGGGTTGGAATTTGTATCAAGGTTGGTATAGTGGCACCCTATCTGATTTTGGAAAGTTCTTAGACAATCATCATAAAGAACTTCCCAACAAACCTGTTTTAGTGACCGAATATGGTTCTGATGCTGATGTTCGTATTCATAATTTTAAACCAGAAAGATTTGATAAATCCATTGAATACACCACTATACTGCATCAATCTTATTTAAAAGATATTATGAGTCGTCCATTTATAAATGCGGGTATTATTTGGAATTTAGCAGAGTTTAATTCTGAGCAAAGAGCCGAAACCACCCCTCATATAAATGCTAAAGGTTTACTTACTTGGGATAGAAAACCAAAAGATGGTTATCGTTTTTATCAAGCTAATTTATTAAAAGCTCCTTACTTACAAATTGGATCTAAAGAATGGAACAAACGCACAGGCTTTGCTCTATCAGAGTCGGAACTAGTTTGTATACAACCTATCACCATTTTTAGCAATCAAAAAAAGATAACGCTTAAATTAAACGGCAAAGAAATTGGATCTAAAGAAACAGCGCAAGGAGTGGTAAGTTTTGATGTTCCATTCATAAATGGTGTTAATGAAATTTTGGCCACTACCATTGAAAATGGAAAAGAGATTACAGATCATACAATTATAAATTTTGCCCTACTCTCTCAAAATTTACAAAGTGAAAAAATACCCTTTACTGCTATGAATATTATTTTGGGGGATAAAAGATTCTTTTTTGACGAAAAAACAGGACAAACTTGGATTCCCGAACAAGCATATACGCCAGGAACTTGGGGTTATACGGGAGGCCAAATTTTTGTGATTAAAGGAAGTACCAGAACTGGCTATGGCGCCACAAAGGATATTTTAGGTACAGAGAATGACCCTATTTTTCAAACGCAAAGAACCGGTATACAGCAATTTAAATTTGATGTACCCAATGGCGAATATGAACTTATATTAAATTTTGCCGAGTTGTTATCGCCTGCTAAAAATAATGACTTAGTTTATAATTTAGGAGCTGCGGTAGCCACCGAAGAATTTAAAGAAAGAAGCTTTAGTGTTAATATGAATGGTCAAGAATTGATCAGTAATTTAAGTACAAGTGCATATTTAGAACCCCTACATGCCATTTCAAGCAAACATAAAATTATTGTTAATAACAATACTGGAATTACTTTAGATTTTGTGCCCATTAAAGGAGAACCTATTTTAAATGCAATTCAATTAAAGAAAATTTATTAAGTCAACTATTAAAGATAAAATTATGAAATCAATACTCACTTTGTTGACTTTGCTTTTTTGTGGTGTTTTAATGGCACAAGAAAACATTCTACCCTCACAGGTTTTCACGTGGAATAAATCAAATCCCATGGGTTCGAAAATGGAGTCTTCAATTATATTTGATGGCAAAGGAGGTGTTTTAAGCAAACATCAAATGAAAGGAATTATTATAGGTAGTAAGCAAAAATTAAAGGTTACTAAATCTAAGGAGTTGGAAAGATTCTATATTGTTAAAAGCGGATTAGCCACTATTACCTTAAACCACCAAAACACAATTTTAAATAGAGGATCTGTGGTAAGCGTATTACCTGGCGACCTTATTGAAATTAAAAACAATGAAAATAGTCCCTTAGAAATATACGAAATGAGTTATCAAGCAAAAGAGCATGTGAATATAGAAAGAGGTCAAAAAGCAGGTGGTTCATTTATCACCCATTGGGACGAAGTTGCTTTTAAACCAACAGATAAAGGGGGTGTAAGACAATTTTTTGACCGACCCACTGCTATGTTAAATAGATTTGATATTCATGTTACTCAACTAAATGTTGGATTTAAAAGTCATGATCCTCATACCCATGTGAATGAAGAAATTATTTTAATGCTAGACGGTAACGCCGAAATGCAAATTGGCAATAGTCATCAAAAAGCAAATGCAGGTGATGTTGTAATGTTAGGATCTATGGTTTTACATAATCTTACTAATGTAGGAACCACCCCCTGCTTGTATTTTGCTATACAATGGAACTAATATTGCATTCATTCTATTTAGTTAGATTAAAATATTTGTTATGAAAAAACACTGCTTGCTGCTTCTTTTCATTGGATTTAGTTTTAATGTTGTTCATGCACAAACTATAAGCAAAGACCTTAGAATGCAATGGTGGAGAGAAGCAAAATTTGGCATGTTTATACATTGGGGTGTGTATGCACAATATGCAGGTACTTATAATGGACACGA
Organism: Bacteroidota bacterium; assembly: GCA_947452905.1. Classification (GTDB taxonomy): domain Bacteria; phylum Bacteroidota; class Bacteroidia; order Chitinophagales; family Chitinophagaceae; genus Sediminibacterium. The sequence continues at coordinate 95,288 of CANGEP010000008.1, forward strand.
ACAAGCCAAAGGGGGTGCGGAATGGATCATGAATCGAAGTAAAATCCCCTATAAAGAATACAAAACCATTGCCAATCAATTTAATCCAACCCTATTTAAAGCCGATGAGTGGGTAAGATACGCCAAGCAAGCGGGTATGAAGTATATTGTGATTACGGCTAAACATCATGATGGGTTTGCCTTATTTAAGTCGGCTGCCAGTAAATGGAATATTGTAGACGCTACCCCCTATGGCAAAGATGTTTTAAAGGATTTAGCTATTGCCTGTAAAAAGTATAATATTAAACTGGGATTTTATTATTCTCAAGCACAAGACTGGATTAACCCTGGAGGTGCCGCATCCCGTAAGCTAATGAACGAGGGTTGGGCGAACCCAGACTCTTCTATTATTGATACTTATACCAAAGAGCATAACGGACATTGGGATCCACTACAAGAAACAAAAACATTTAATGAATATATTAATGAAGTTGCGGTTCCTCAGGTAAGAGAACTTTTAACCAATTATGGAGATGTCTCGGTTTTATGGTGGGATACGCCTGTGAATATGACCGATGAAGCAGCGCAAAAATTAAACGATTTATTAAAGCTTCAGCCTCAAATTATTACCAATGATCGATTAAAAAAACCTAATTTTTTAGGGGATACCAGAACTCCAGAACAAAAAATTCCTGGCACCAAAGATTTAGATGACAATGATTGGGAAACCTGTATGACCATGAATGGTACCTGGGGTTTTAGAGTTTCGGACAACAATTGGAAATCATCCAACACACTTATTCAAAACCTATGTGATATAGCATCTAAAGGGGGTAATTATTTATTAAATGTTGGCCCAAAAGCAGATGGCACTTTCCCTATTCAAAGTATAGATAGATTAAAGGAAATGGGATTGTGGATGGAAAAAAATAATGAAGCCATTTATGGAAGCTCCCCCAGTGTTATTGGCAGTTTTGATTGGGGACGATCTACCACTCGTTTAACAAAAAATGGTTTAGCTATCTATTTATTAGTTTTTAATTGGCCCAATAACGGGGAATTAACAATCCCATTAATTCGTAATCAAATTAAAAATGTGAGTGTACTTGAAACAGGAGCGGATTGTTCAGTAACAAATGAAGATTCTAAAATGAAAATTGCTGTTCCTCAAAAAGCGCCTAACGATAAAGTGTCGGTTATAAAAATTTTATTAAAAGGGGACAAAATTATTTTATAAATACCAATTATGAATAGTACATTAAGCATCACAAATTCACTCAAGGATTATGTTACTCAATTTAATGAATTAGTAATAAATTTAAATGAAACCGAATTTGAAAATAACCCCCAAAACAAATGGTCGGCGGGGCAGGATTTGGTTCACTTAATTAAAGTGTTGCAAATAGTGAATATTGCTTTTAAAATTCCTGCGCCAATATTACTTGTACTATTTGGTAAAAACAAAAGAGAATCAAGATCTTTCGATGAGCTTCAAACTTTATATAAAAAATCTTTGGAGGGGGGTGCAAAATCGCCCAACTTATATATACCAAAACCAGTGTTGTTTAAAAATAAGACTGAGTTACTGCAAAAGAACGAATCATTGAATGAGGCATTTATTCAAAAAATCAATAAACATTCCGATGATGTGTTAGACAACTATAGACTCCCTCACCCCATTTTAGGTAAAGTAAGTTTAAGAGAGTTGGCATTATTCACTTCTTTTCATACACTGCATCACCTTGAATTGTTAAAGAAGAAATTAAACAAGTAAACTCTTTTATTTTTTTTAATCTCCTTATAAAAGCACTAAGGAAGTACTAAAAAAGTAATAGAAGATGGTGCAAAACTCATTAGGCCTGGTTTTACGGGCTCGCCCTTTAAAATAGGTAACTCATCTTTCTCATTTAATGCTAATACTTTACCATTTAATTTTACATTCATTCCTATTAATTCATCAGAACTAAGTGTAAACCTTTGAGCCGAAGATGGAATATTTACATAAAGTAGGTCTTTTTCGATGGTGTTTATAATAAGTAAAGTAACTCCTTTATTTTTTCCAGCAGTACTATGTGCATATATATGAGCCCCCTCTTCCATTTTAATTCCTGCATCTAAAACCTTAGTGCCCATTAGTTGATGCCATAATAAAGCTGCCCAATATTTTGGTCTTGGTAAATGTGTTTTCTGATCAACCATCCCATATTCGCTTGTTGCAAAAGTGTTGTGGAATATTACATCTACCCCATTTTTAGCCAAACGCCCCATTTGATCTAAATATCTAAAACAATCTAAATAGGTAATTGCCCAAGGGTTTCCACCACAGGCAGCATCAGCTGTTTCGGTTAACCAAAAAGGTTTACCTGCTGCATATTTTTTATACAACACATCGTATTGTGAAAATATGGAATCGGTTCTCGCAAGCCAGTTTTCAGATAAAGCATCTTCTTTAGAAGTTGTTAATGCTTTTCCAAAAGATGCGCATCTTTGAGATACTGCTCCATAAAAATGGTAGGAGAAAATATCAAAATTTGCCTTGGGTTGTACACTTAACATTTTATCATTGTCCAGCATTTGAGCCGACTTTATATTTTTTAATGGCGCACCTACACTCACTGAACCTGGACCTACAATGGACATTGTGGGTAGAGTATTTTTCATAAATTTTGAAAAAATTGCAATGTCTTTAGCAAATTTTTCTTCGGTATAGCCTTTTACTCCACCTGAAGATCCAAAATTTGGTTCATTGAATAATTCGGCTGCAGCAATCTCCCCACCAATTGATTTAGTGTAGTTGATTAATTTTTTAGCTTCCACGGGCGTCCAAATTCCTTGGGCATCTCTAACTCCTTCACTTACCGAAAATGAGGTCACTAATTTTGCATCAACTGCTTTAATATAGTCCACAACTCCCTTCCATTGTTGTTTATTTAATACCCCATTAAAACCTGCAGGCAATGAGGTATCGGTGTCATTATCTTTAAAATAAACAGTGTTGGCCCAAGTACCACTTACTCTCACATAAAGAGGACCTAAAGCCTTTGCCAAAATGCGTAATCTTTTGTCATATAAATCGATAGGAGGTATGGCTTGAAAAAGCGATGTATTATTATGATCAATGGCTATTGCAGGATTCGATGTTTGCTCAATTTGTGAAGATTTAGAAAGTTCATTTTTATCATACGGTCTCCAGAAATTACCTCCTATCACTTCAGCCATTTCCACATTATAGGATTGAAATCGTGCATCGATAGTACCCACTTGTTTAAAAGAACTTGGTGTTAAACGAATAACTTTATTTTGAGCCAATAATTGAAAAGTTAAAAATGATAAACAAAAAATTGTGACAAATTTGACTTGTTTTAATTTATTCTTTAATAGCATATTACTGTTTTTTATTTTTCAATATACAAAAATGTTATTATAAAAAAATAGCTTATTATTCAGCTTTCAGTTTTCGAATATCCTCAATAAGATGTTGCATTTCTAATGCTAAAGTGCCATTATAAACACCTCTGATTCTTTTGGATTTATCTACCAATAGTATATGTTCGGTATGTAAAAACTGGCTACTGTCTTTGCTAAAGCCAATATCTTCTTCGGCAAAATATGACTTTCGGGCTAACTGGTATATTTGAGAACGATCTCCAGTTAAAAAATGCCAATTGGATTTTTGAATACCATTTTTTTGCTTATACTTTTTTAATACATATGGCTTATCTATCCAAGGGGTAACAGAATAAGACAACATCACCAAGTTTGTATCATTTTGAAACGCATCCCCCACCATTTTAAAATTGCTCGTGATTATGGGGCAGATACTACCACAAGTGGTAAAAATAAAATTGGCAACATGAATTTTGTTTTCAACAACAGCCTGCGTTATTACACTACTATCCTGATTCAAAAAAGAAAACGAGTCTATCGTATGAGTAATTTTTTGGGTAATTTGATCTTTGCTAGTAATAAAAAGGGGATTAAAATCGGGTTCGTTATAATAGGGCATAACAATGTCATCGGACTTTTTTTCCTGACATGAAAAAAACAACACACTACTTAACAACAAAAATACTATCCGAAACATTTTTACAATTTTTAGTGCCCAATAAACCATATCTCTGACCGTTTTTTATAATATAGTTGGCTCTTATTTTACCATTCTCATACCAAAGCTTTTGTACACCCTCTTCTTGTCCATTTTTATAATGAGCCAAATGAAACAATTTGCCATTGTAATCCCACTCTTTTAACTCTCCCTCATAAACGTCGTTAAGGGCTGTAAATTCAAACCTTTTATAACCATTCTCCCAATAAGCAATCTGTTTACCATTTTTCATATCGTTTCTAAATTCCCTATATTCCATTAACTGCTTATTTGGATAATATTTTTTTTGAATTACAAGCACTCCCTTTTCCTGCTCCATTTTACTTGAACAGGCGGTTAAAATAAATAGTGCTGTACTTAGTAATTGTAATTTCATTATTGGGTTATAGTGCCGGGTGTACCATAAAATCCGCTTCCATTTAAATAGGGCGCTTCGTTGGTAAAATGATAATGGTAAGTGCCATTAGGATAATCAACCGTTTTATGTGAATGCCCATGGTAAACATCAAGTAAGGTATTATAAACAAGTGTTCCATCCTCCTCCTGCGGCCCATACACGGGGAAACCATCTAATAAAAAGCCTAAGAGCCCAGATTTTGTTGATTTTACGGTAGTTAAATACAAGGGTTCGACATGATAGTGATAAACGCCGCTTTGTTGGGGATGGCCATAGTATTTATCAAAACTAACTATCTCGCCACTTAAAGGTTGACTTGGCCCAGCATACTGATTAAAAAAAGCGACCCCGTTTAAAGCAATTCCTATGGCCCCCAATGGTGTAGCAGCATGTGCAGTATTTACTTGCGCATTAACTGGTATTTTATAAGTTGCCGATTGTTCTACAATTGAATTAGGATTTTTCATAAAATTTACGCCTGTAAATGTTGGGCCTGAATACGCTTCATATAAGGAATTTGTTGTTGGGTAATAGGGGCTTTTATGATCAGGTAAATTTTTTGTTTTTATTGTAATATAATTACCATCGTTGGTAATACTTGAAGCACCATAAATTTTTAAATAAACGGTGGGAACGGCGAGATTACTAGAAGGGGTAACAATAGTAGTAGTAGTTGTTGTATCGGTTTTACTACAATTCATAAAAAATACGATAAAACTAAAAAATGAAACCATTTTGATAAACTTCATTGTGGGTTGTATTTAGTTAAATATACCTATTAGATGACTTAATTTAAAAAATTGATCGGAATAATATGTTAAATTTATTGAAGTATAATAATGTTAAGGATTAAGGGTTAAAAAAAATGAGATACAAGCTTATGAGTGATCTAAAAGCCGGATTAACTATTAAAAGCACTGACAGCTTAGTTGGCAGTTTCTTTGAGCATACAAGCATTCTGATTGTTAAACATAATGAAGAAGGGAGTATAGGCTTTGTAACCAATAAAACCTTTGAAAAATCGTTGCATGAACTAATTGAATTTAGTTACAGCAAACCATACCCATTATTAGATGGCGGCCCTGTGGATAGAGAACACCTTTTTGTCTTACATAAGCGTCCCGATCTTATTCAAGGGGGCGAAAAAATAACCAACGAACTTTACTTGGGTGGTAATATGGAGCAAGTAATTGAAGCCATAAATAACCTAAGCGACGGTCAACAGGAAATTAAACTTTTTATTGGCTATTGCGGTTGGGATGCAGGAGAATTAGAAGGAGAGTTGAAAGAAGGGAGTTGGACTTTTTTAAAAGATAATGTTAAGTAAAAAAATAAAAATGAATATAACAATCATTGGAGCTTCTGCTGGAATAGGACTAGAAGCAGTAAAAAGAGGATTAAACAGAAACCATACAATAACTACCCTATCTCGATCTGAGATTAAATTAGAAGAAAATGTATCCTTAAAAATGTTACTTGGGGATGCAACTAATAAAGTAGATTTATTAAAATCAATTCAAAATGCAGAGGCTATTATTGTAACATTAGGAACTGGTAAGAATATGAAAGCCACTACCTTGTTTTCAGATTTTGCAAAATTGATAGTGGAAATACATAGGGAAAATAAAATTGATGTACCCTTTATTTTTGTTACTGGATTTGGAGCAGGGGAAAGTAAAAATTATGTTTCTTGGTTAATAAAATTGTTTTTAAACTATTTATTAAAAGATGTGTATTCCGATAAAACCAAGATGGAAGAAATTATCACAAATTCAGATTTGAAATGGACTGTAGTAAGGCCAGGGAGGCTTTTAGATAAAGAATTGACAGAAAAATACCGAGTTGAAAACAAATTATTTAAAGGCATCAATATAGGTGCCATTAATAGAGCTGACGTAGCAGACTTTTTAATAAAACAGGCAGAAAACCAAACTGAATTAAAAAAGTACATTGGAATTTCAGAAAAATAGGATTTCACACAGATACTCATAGAAAACAGTATTATGAAGATTTTTTGATAAAATGAAGGCGTTGATTTGTAATGCATTATGTTTTCAGAAAACCGAAATCAACCGATTTAGACCGAATTCAGGGGGTGTTTTCCTCACACAGAGTTAGATTATAAAACAATATACTTATTTAATAATTGAACCAATGAATTGGCTTGTTGAACACCAGGTTGTCTCCATTTAATTTCTCCCTTTGAAAAAATGGCAAGTGTTGGCACACTAGATACATTTAAGGCTGATGCTAGTTTTTGATTTTTATCTACATCAATTTTTATAATACGAACTTTCCCCCCTAACTTGTCTATAACTTGTTCCAAAATAGGAGGCATCATTTTACAGGGGCCACACCACTCAGCAAAAAAATCCACTAAGACTGGTAAATCACCATTAATTATTGTTGCAAATGTTTCTGGATTGGACATAATCTTTATTTTATTTCTGTAAAATCAATATGTTTAACATCTTCCACCAATACCTCTTTAGACTTATAATTTGGCGTATAAGCGCATCCATTGTATCCACAACCAATTTTATACTTTGCCCCTATTATTGCATATATAGCTAAGAATATTCCAAATATACCAGACATGTAATCATTTTGAATGTATCCTGTATAACACATTGCTATACTCAGCAGTAATCTAAATGTTAGCGTATAATCAATTTTGGAAATTAATTTTCTCATGTTCAGTATTTTTACAAAATTACACCAATGAATACTACCAGTTTGTGACAATTATTACATTCCTTCAAATAGTGTATATTCACAGTAGAATTTAACTTTATATGTTATCAAAAGAAACGCTTACAAAACTATTCCCCGACTGGGAGGTCGGTTTATACGATGCCATACTTAATGAGGCAGAATTGAAAGAAGCAAAAGCAGGTACTACATTATTAAAAATGGGACAGAATATCAAATCTGCCATGTTGGTAGTAGAAGGAACCATTAAACTTTATCAGGAAGACGAAAACGGTGGTGAATATTTTATGTATCATTTAAATCCAGGTGAAGCATGTGCTGTTACTTTGGTATGCAACTATCATCATGAGCAAAGCCAGGTATTAGCCAAGGCAGTGACTGATATACAATACTTGGCTATCCCTATAGAATTTATGGAAAAGTGGTTAAACGAATTTAAAAGCTGGCATTATTTTGTAATTAAAACCTACCGTAGTAGGTATGAAGAACTTTTAAAAACAATTAATGAAATTGCATTTAAAAATATGGATGAGCGTTTAGAATTTTATATTCTAAAATATGTGAAACAATTCGGTACTATTGTGAATTTAACCCACCAGGATATTGCCAAGGATTTAAACACCTCCAGAGAAGTAATTAGTCGCCTCTTAAAGAAAATGGAGCATAACGGCTGGATTATAATGAACCGAAACTCTTTTGACTGGATCAAAAAATAATACATTTTAGTGTGATATATGTCACCCAATTAAATATTGGGGTTCTGTACTTTTGTACAAGTTAAATATATCAAAATGCAAAATATTATTAAATCCATTAAGGATAAAAAGGGCACTTTATTAGACGTTAGAAGCCCTATGGAATTTGAAGAGAACCATATCTCAGGCGCTATCAATATCCCTTTAGATATGGTTGAATCCAATATTAAACAAATATCGGAAATGCAAAAGCCAATTATTGTCTATTGCTTAAGTGGAGGCCGTAGCTCAATGGCTACTGGCATCTTGCAACAAAATGGTATACAAGACATTTATAATGGAGGCGGAATTTTTAGCTTAAATAACATCATAAACAATAATTAATATGTTTAGCTTTTTCAAAAAACTATTTGGCCCTGGAACTGATTTTAAAGCACTCAAAGAGGCAGGTGCTATTATTTTAGACGTTCGTTCTCCTCAAGAATTTGATAGAGGTAATATTAAGGGATCCAAAAATATTCCTGTAAATAATG
>CANGEP010000009.1 GCA_947452905.1 Bacteroidota bacterium
AGAGGGGATGCTGAAAAAGGACAAAAAACTTTTGTGCCAGAACACAATGGCAATAAGCAAGCCATTGAATTATTAAAGCAAGTTGTTGGATTAAATAATGGTATCTATTTGGATAAGGATATTATTAATGGTAGTAAGAGTAATTTTTGCATGGGAGTTGCAGGTTATCCCGAAAAACATTTTGAAGCGCCAAGCATGGAGTTTGATTTACAAAGAGCAAAAGATAAAGTAGACGCAGGTGCACAATATATTATGACACAGATGTTTTTTGACAATAAAAAATATTTTGAATATGTAGATGCTTGTAGAAGTATGGGAATTAACGTTCCAATTATTCCAGGATTAAAACCAATTACAAACAAAAAGCAGTTGACTATTTTACCTAATATTTTTTATGTAGATATACCTGCCGATTTAAGAAGCGCAATGGAAGCTGCTACCACCGACGAGGCTTGTGAGCGGGTTGGAACAGAGTGGTTAATTCAACAAAGCAAGGAGCTAAAAGCATCTGGTGTACAGGTTTTACACTACTATACCTTAGGAAAGCCAAAGGTGGTTAGAGATGTTTGTAAAAATGTATTTTAATACAGTAAAGTAAGGGCATAAAAAAGCCCTGTAGAAACAGGGCTCGCTTTGTTTATTTATTATAATCCAAAAGTCTTTTTGACTTTGGAGACATAATCTAATTTCTCCCAAGTAAACAATTCTACTTTCATCGTCTTTGTTTTACCATCTGGAGTTGTGAATGTTTTAGTCACTGTTTCATTCTTACGACCCATATGGCCATAAGCAGCAGTCTCACTGTACATTGGTGTTCTTAACTTTAATCTTTGCTCGATAAAGAAAGGACGCATATCGAAGATACCTTCAACTAACTTACCAATTTGACCATCTGTCATTTTTACTTTAGCAGTACCGTATGTATTTACGTTGATAGATGTTGGCTTCGCCACACCAATCGCGTAAGAAACTTGTACCAGCACTTCAGAAGCTACACCAGCAGCTACTAAGTTCTTAGCAATATGACGTGTTGCATAAGCAGCAGAACGGTCTACCTTACTTGGATCTTTACCAGAGAATGCACCACCACCGTGCGCACCTTTACCACCGTAAGTATCAACAATGATCTTACGACCAGTTAATCCAGTGTCACCATGAGGACCACCAATTACAAACTTACCTGTTGGGTTAATATGGTACTTGATATCCTTGTTAAATAATTTTGCGTATTTCTTATATTTCGCTTGCACTCTTGGGATCAAAATTTGGATGATATCCTTTTTGATCTTCTCCAACATCTTACCTTCGTTATCAAAATCATCATGTTGAGTAGATACTACAATCGCGTCAATTCTTACAGGCTCGTTTTTGTCGTTGTATTCCAAAGTCACCTGAGATTTTGCATCAGGACGTAAATATTTAATAGCCTTGTTCTCTCTTCTTAATGCAGCTAATTCAATTAAAATTTTGTGCGCTAAGTCCAAAGCCAATGGCATTAAGTCTTCTGTTTCATTGGTTGCATAACCAAACATCATCCCTTGGTCACCAGCACCTTGTTCTTCTTTCTTCTTTCTATCAACACCTTGGTTAATATCAGCAGATTGCTCGTGAATAGCACTTAAAATACCACAGCTATTTGCTTCGAACATGTATTCACTCTTAGTGTATCCAATTTTCTTAATTACACCACGTGCAATTTCTTGTACATCTAAATACGCTTTAGATTTTACTTCACCAGCCAATACTACTTGACCAGTTGTTACTAAAGTTTCACAAGCTACTTTTGACTGTGGGTCAAATGCTAAAAAGTTGTCAATTAATGCGTCAGAAATTTGATCGGCTACTTTGTCCGGATGTCCTTCAGAAACGCTTTCAGAGGTAAATAAGTAAGGCATATAATTTTATTTAAAGTGCAAATATAAAAATAGTTTATTACTAACTAACTCGCCCTTCTCTATTTGTAACAATATTCTCAGCTCCAGGAGGAGGCATCGGAACTAATTGAATTTTTCTTGAAGATATACCTATCAATAACTCATTTGCACCTAATTTTTTCAAAATAACCACTAGTGAATTCAACGCCTTTTGTTTAGAAATAATTGCAATGACGGTCAGATAAATCAATTGGATATCGATTATAAAGTTTCTGTTTTCAATATAGAATATACCTAGCATACTTTTACCTGGTCGTATCAACTGGTTATATGCAATATCTGGATCGATTTGATCCTTTAAAATATCACCTTCATCTGAAAAAACAATTGAAGAAAAGTCTGTTATGCCGGGTCTAACAGTTAGTAATTTCTTTTCTTCAATTGTATATAAATCAGTTTCCCTTTTAACATTTGGTCGAGGTCCAACAAGACTCATATCACCAATTAATACATTCCAAAGCTGAGATAATTCATCTAATTTATATTTTCTAATAAACCTACCAACACCTGTAATACGTTTATCATTTGAAGAAGTTGAATCAACACCTGACTTATCTGCATTCACGATCATTGATCTTAATTTAAGCATTTTAAATGGTTTTTCACCCTTCCCAACTCTTTGGGCTATATAAAATGGCGAATGCCAGTCTTGTATCCAAACTAAAAATATTACAGGCAGCAATATCGGCGAACTTAAAATTAAGCCAGTAAAAGCTAGAATAAAATCGAATGTTCTTTTCATAATTTATTTTGTAATTTGAATTAATGCATCCATAATTTCAGATTCCTTTATATAATATTGCTGTTCTAATACTTTACTTGTAGGTGCTGGAGCATTGGGTAATGTTATTCTTTTGGGAGAATTATTTAGTATTTTAACATCAATTTTCTCTAAAACACTTGTAATTATTTCCGAAGCCATTCCGCAAGATTCCCAATCTCCATCAACAACTAGTAGCCTGCCGGTTTTTTTAACAGACTCCAATATATCATCAATTTTTAAAGGATTCAATACTCTAATATCAAAAAAATCACATGTGATTTTGTGTGAAATTTCAATTGACTGACACGCTTTTTCACAAAGAAGTGAAGTATAACTTAAACCCACAATAGTTACATCATTCCCGTTACGAAGCTTTTGTGGTTTAACATCATTTAAATCAATAATTTCAATTTCAGTATATTCCTCTTCCTTTTCATAAAGCCATCTATCATCAATAAACATAACTGGATCGTCAGATAATACACTTGAAATCATTAAGTCTCTTGCATCCTTTGCTGTATAGGGCATTACAACCTTAAGGCCTGGAATATGTGCAAACCAACTATGTAAAGATTGAGAATGTTGTGCACCTTGTTCACCACCTCGATTAATAATAGCTCTAAATGTAGCTGGTGCTGAAGAATTTCCTCCAAACATATGTCGCCATTTTGCTGCTTGTGTTACTATTTGATCAACAGCAAGTAACATAAAGTCAACTCTTGGATGTACTATCATAGGTCTATAGCCACAAACTGCAGCACCAACAGTAGCTCCAGTAGTTGCTAATTCTGAAATCGGACAGTCAATAACTCTTTCTGTACCAAATTTCTTATCTAAATCAGTCATAGTAGCACCTACATACCATGGACTCCATAATCCTTGGCCTATTATAAAAAATTCCTTGTGGTTGGAAAGTAAATACTCATATGCTTCCAATATGCCTGCGGCATAGTTAGTTGTTTTTTTCATAACTAATTAGAATAAACAGGATTTAATAAAAATTCTTCTTGAGGAAAGGCGGCCATTTCTGCTCTATTCCAATCATTATTTATTTTTTGATCTATTTCCGATAATAGCGATTCATACTCTTGTTCAGTATAGATTCCATTGTCTTTCATCGCAACAAATAATCTTTTAATAGGATCTCTTTCTTTCCATGCAGTTAATTGATCTCCCCTTTTGACACCAACATCAATATCATCACGGTGTCCTACATGACCTTTCCATCTGTATGTATATGCCTCCATATAGAATGGCTTATTATTACGAATTTCTAAAATTTCAGAAATAAGTAATTTATACATTCCTACTACATCGTTACCATCTACAGTTGCATTTGAAATTTGATGAGCTTTAGCAAATCGGGATGTAGAATTTGATGGTTGCCTTAAGTCTATATGCAAGTGACTTGCAAACAAATTATTTTCACATACATACAAAACAGGTAAATTCATAATTGAAGCCATATTTAATGATTCATGCAACACACCTTCTTCACATGATCCATCACCAAAATAACTAATTGCAATATCTCCAGTTTTGTCCATTTTAGCAGCTAAACCTGCACCAGTAGCAATAGGAATTGTCGCACCTACAATTGGAACTGAGCCTTTAAAACCATTCTCATTATCAACTATATGCATTGATCCACCCATTCCATGGGAACATCCATCATATTTTCCTAAAACTTCTGCAAAAAGAGAGTATGTGTTTTCATTTAAAGCTAAGAAATGCGCATGTGATCTATGTGCACCAAAAGCTCTATCTGTTTTTCTCATAACTAAAGCTACTGCTACACCTATTGCCTCTTGACCAATGCCTAAGTGACAGGGACATTTAATTTTTCCTGATTCAACATGTTCGGAAAGTTTTTCTTCAGCTTTCCGGATTAAAATCATTTTTCGAAGCATATCAATTAACATAGATTTTTCAACACCATCTATATTAATACTATTCCTGAAATTTAAAGGATCTATTAACTCTTTAACTTCTTGATTCATTAGTTATAAAATTTAATAATTTGATCACAAACGTAGTCAACATCTTCATTTGTTAATGCGGTATTCATTGGGATCATTAAACATTTTGTAAACATTTCCTCAGTATATGGAAGCCCCTTTCCGGTAAATCCTAAACTAGTAATTGAATGAACCGGTTGTCCGCCCCATTGAATCAAAGTGCCAACTCCATTTTCTTTCAAAAAGTTTTTTAATTCATCACGACGCTCTGCTTCAATTTCATAATTTTGGTATACATCGAAATAATCTGCATCATCGTCTGGCGAAGGGGGCAATAGAAGCTCTTTAATATGACCTAGTTTTGATTGATAAATTCCTGCTATTTCACGCCTACGAATAATTTCATCTTCATAATAGCTAAGTTTATAATTCAAAAACGCAGCTTGCAAATTATCTAATCTAGAATTAAAACCCCACATTACAAATACACCATCGTCATTTCGTCCATGATCACGTAATAACATTACTTTTTCAAACATTTCTTTATCATTTGTAACAAACCCTCCAGCATCTCCAAAGCTTCCTAAATTTTTAGCTGGATAAAAACTTATTGTACCTCCTTTATCAAATGTACCAACTCCCTTTCCTTTGTGCTTAGCGCCTAGTCCTTGTGCTGCATCTTCAAGTACAATCAAATTATGCTCTTTAGCTATTTTCATAATTTCTTCCATATCACAACATCTACCATTTAACTGTGTTGGTAAAATTGCTTTTGTCCTAGGTGTTATTAATTTTTTTATTGATTCAGGATCAATCATATGATCTTTTCTACAATCCGCTGGTACTGGTATAGCACCAACAAAATGAATAGATGCTGCTGTTGCAATATAAGTGTGTGATGCAAATATTACTTCATCTCCTTTACCAATTCCAGCTGCCATTAGAGCAAGCCAAATTGCATCTGTACCATTTGCAAGTCCTACAGCATATTTTGTTCCTGCAAATTTTGCTAAATTATCTTCAAATTCCTTGAGATCTCTTTGTAATATATAGGCGCCTCTATGACCCACTTCTCTAAAAATATTTACAAAGTCCTCTTCTCTAGATTTAAACAAATACGGATAATTAAAAAATGGTACGTTTTTCATGTTTTTAAAATTTATTTTTTGTATATTATGAAAATTTATAATTATTTAAAGCTAATCGTTTTAATTTGAATTTTTACGTTTGATAAATATTTTTTCTATAAAAGCTGCTTTAAATTCATTTAAAAAAAATATTACTACACTTTCTGAATACAATTTAAGTATTTGAATAATATTACAAACCAGTTCTAATTTTACACTGTAAAATGAAGATTATTGTATTTAACTAAAAATAAATTATTAAATAAATTTAAATGTTCGCGCCAAATTATACTTTAGTATGTCTTAAAAATAATTTAAAGTATTATTTGATGATTTGATAAATATATTATACTAAATTCTAGGTAAGACTAAGTTTTTTGCTTTATCTTGATAAAAATTTTCAGCACCCTTCCATGGAATTTTATCCTTTTGTACAGGTGCAGTTTTAGTTAACAATTTGAATACGCCAACAATAACCCCTATACCATGAATAAAGTGATAAAGAAAAAAACAAGGCGGTAGCATTAAAATGTATTTTATCTGCTTATATCTAACTGCTTGCTGAATAGCAGATAAAAAAGAAAGTAAAAAATATAATCCAAGTATACTAAAATAAAGAAACTTTATAGCGGTAAAGAATATTGCTAAGAATCCTCCTATGATAATTCCGCCGGCAAAAACCCCTGTAATTGCATGTCTTATTGCAAATGCATATGGAGCAACATACCACAGATATGCATTATAAGGAGCTTCTTTATAAAATTGTTTTTTATAAAAACTAATCAGGTCAGGTTGATTATGATAATAAACAAGTATTTCTGAATTTCTCCATACTTTTCCTCCGTTTGATGATATCCTTCTATTAAATTCATAATCTTGAGCACGTATAAGCCTTTCATCTAATAAACCGATCTTTTCAAAAAGTGATCTTTTAAAAAAACCATAAGGTACCGTATCGACAATACTTTCTTCTTTCTCCCCAGTTCTAAATCCTGCATCTCCAACTCCAAATTTATGAGTTGTAAGTGCCTGTACTAGCTTGGCCTGAATGGAATCACCTCCTGGCAAAGTGATAAATAACCCTCCAACATTATCTGCTTTTGTTCTCAAAGCTGTTTCTAAGCATAATTTAAGATAGTTTTTGGGATAAATTGAATGAGCATCTAATCTCATTATCCATTCTCCTTTGGCAAACTGAAGAGCTTTATTAATTGCAAAAGATTGATAAATTTCATTATTACTTATCAACTTTATTGAAGAATCTTCTTCTTGAAGTTTTTTAATTATTTCAATTGTTTTATCAAACGAATTACCGTCTAATAATAAAATCTCAATTTGATAATTTTCAGGAATTATAAACCTCCGAACTGAATTCACACATTGTTGAATATATAGTTCTTCATTCCTACACGGAATCACTACTGAGATAATGTTCGTTTGATTTGTCATCTTTTTTTAACCTTTTATTTATATAATTGATAAGCTCTGCAAATATTAAAAATAAAAAAAACTGTTTTGTGAATAGTACAAATAATTTAAGTATTGTCATAGTGTGAAGACTTGTAATCGTATCAAACATCATGATCCATATCACCATCCCTTTAATACTTTTAAATGGATTTAATTTATTAGACATGTATTCAAGAATAAATCCCAAAAATATGAACCCAAAAAACACAGCCACTAGACCACCTCTAATTAAAAAATCTCCGATTAACATAGTTGGAGAACTACCTCCAATTTCGGGCCTAAATCCAATACCTTCCATTATTATAGCATCGTAATTAAAACTTAGCATAGTTTCAGGCCTGATCAATGTTGGAACTAAAAAAACGGGAGACATCAATAGATCTGTAAAACCAATCAATTGGCCATTTGGATATTGAAGATACTCATAAATATATCCTACAGAAGTGTAATCTGATAATCTTCTGCCTAACAATGCGAGTGTTTTTGTGTTTTCAGTATCTTTTAAAAACTTAGGCAAAGAAAACGCATCTGTCATTCTGTCAAAAATGCTTCCATGTGAATTAACCTCATTTCTTAGATATTCAAGTAATGGAAGCGAAATTGTCAAAATGATAATTATAAATGAAACCCATAATAATTTAGGTATACTAAATTTTATAGTATTTATATACAAAACAAAAACTAACACTATAGGCAATAGAATAAATCTTCTTGACCCACTTGGTAACATTAATAAAATAATTATAGAAATATAAATTAATAACACTATACCATCTCTTTTTCGTTTAAATATAAAATAATTGTAGCATTGGAGACCTAGCCCTACATAACCAAAGTATAGTAGATAACCAATAATTCCGTAACTATTAGCAAATTTATTATCATAATCTCCAGCAACACTATGATAATATGTATTTGTTTTTATAGCAATAATTATATAAAGAACAAAACAACTAAGAAGAGATAATATTAAATATAAACTCACTCTAGTCTTTTTGAAATAGTGTTTGTTATCAAAAATTTTATTTTTTTTAAAAAAAGACTTATATCCCATAATCCCAATGCTTAAACCCATCATTGCGATCGTTAAACAAATCATACCACCAACAGTTAATGAAAATTCAGATTCTAATATGGAATCGCTTTTAGTTTCCAAGCTATCAACCAAAAAAGAAGCTAATGGATATTGAACTAAATGGCCTAGTATTAAAATTGCATTGAAAGAAAAAAAAGAAAATTGAGTAAGGTACAATGCAAAAAGACAAGATAGCAATGCAATAATATTATAATAAAAATAGTTTTGCTTATAACAAAATAATGAAAATAACGAAATGATAAATAAAATTATAGCAATTTGCTTGTTTTTTGTCATTTATTACTATCTAAGGTTTATTATTTGCGATAACATTTGTATATGCGTCTAACATTGCTTCCAAAGACTTTTCCCATGTAAAATTCTGCTCTACGAACTTAATTCCATTTTTTCCCATTTGAGATCTTAAAGAATCATCATTTACCAAATTGGCAATCGCATTTGCTGCCTCTATACAATTTTCGCGCTTAACTATAAAACCAGTTTTACAATCAATAACTACTTCTTTAAACCCGAATGCATCTGAAACTACTACTGGAAGTCCAACAGAACTAGCCTCCAACACGGAAACGCCAAAACTTTCATGCCTACTCAAGGCAACAAAAATATCAAATTCATTCAGAAATTTCGGTACATCAGAATGTTCAATTCTACCGATGAATTCAACATCAGTTCCTAGTCCCAAGGAATTAGCTTTTTCCTTTAAAAAAAACAATTGACTTCCACCTCCAATAATTTGCAATTTTAAATTAATAGATGGGTCAATATTTTTCTTAAGTAAATGAAAACTTTCAATCAACACATCAATCCCATAGTTAATTTCTAAAGTCTTTATTGTACCAATAAGCAAATAATTTTTTTTAGGGGTAAAAATGGGCTTGAAAATATTTTGATCAATCCCAAATGGAGTAATATGTATCCGCTTAATTTTATTATATTTTCTTATCTCATCCCTCATGCAAAAACTTGTAGAAGCTAGTTCAGTTGCATTTTGCAAAATCTTTTGTATAATTAATTTTTGTATAATACCTCTTCTAGGGAATTCGAATATATCTGAACCCCAAACAGAAAGTAATGAAGGTTTAAATCTTGAAAGCATGCTCAAAAAACCATATCCTGACGCATAATGAGTATTTAATATTTGAGGTTCTATCTTTTTAAGAATTCTTCTAATTACAAAAATATTTAAAAAATAACCCATATTTCCTTTTATGGGTAGTGAATAAAATAAAACAGCTTCACTAATCTCAGTGGACTTATAATGCTGACTGATTAGATGTACCTCAACTCCAATTTTTGACAAACCATTTACCCACTTTACAGTATGTGGATTATCCGCTGCCGCCAAAATTGCAATTTTCTTTACTTCTTTCATATATCAATAGCAATTGATAAAAATTTCTTTATATCAAAATAGACTGTCTCTTTCTCTATCATCTTTAAGCATAAATTATCATTATCAATACAAGTTCTAAGAAAGCATCTAGAACATGGTATATCTGACCTATACACATGATGATTGCTTCCATAAGGTTCCCATTTATATGGAACATCAAAACTTGAAAAAACTGCAAAACACTTCTTCTTTTGAACTGCTGCCATATGCATCACACCTGTATCATTACCAATATAAAATTGTATATACTTCATAAAATAGAGACTTTGTCTCACTGTAAAAACACCCGCTAAATTATATCCAACACCAACTCTTTCGATAAATTCAACATGGAGACTAGAATCATTTGCCCCACCAAACAAAACAGGTATCAATCCTTCATTTTCTATAATTTCATTTGCTATGTATACATAGTTTTCAATATCCCATACTTTTGATTTAAAATTTGCATTTATTCCAAAAGCAATTAATTTATTAAAATGTTTAGGGTCGACATTTTCTTCAATCCATTTTTCAACGAAGCTGGAATCTTCAAAACTAAAATCAAATTTCAATTCGGATTCATTCTCTTTTGGAATTTTAAAGTCATAATACTTATGTAAAATTCTGATCAAATATTCTGATAATTTATCCGAAAAATAATTATCACCATAAATGAAAAGTTTGACCCCAAAAAAATTAAAAAATAATTTTTTAATTTTTATTCGATATTCAAAACTTTCCAAATTAAATACAACTTTTATATTATTTTTTAATAAAAAAAATATAAGTTTCAGAAAATCATAAACTATTTTATAATTGTAAATTCTTAATTCAAAAAATTGATCAATTAAACCCGAGTTAACAAGAATACTTTGGGGAGTAACGTGATCTTTATTTTTTATAACTGAGATTAAGCTTATTGAAGAAAAAGGTTCAATATTTCTCAATAAAGATAATACGGGAACAGACACAAGCGTATCTCCTATTAAACCTGATCGAAAAATAAGGATGTTACTTTTTTCCATACTTACTATCATTTAGTTGAAATGATGTTTCATGATAACTGAACTTAACTAGTATTAAGCTACAATTTTGAATAAAATTGCCGAAATTGTAAGCATCAGAATTCTGCAGAAACATATATATTCCGTGTAATGCATTTAGGGAATTCACCATAAAAATGAAAATGGAATATACTTATAATAGGTTTGATTATGATATAATGCATAATGTTATATATATATCGTTTAAATTTATTGTGAGGTACTGTTTCTTTAATTTTTATAGCTCCATTGAAATTAGCTTCTCTTAATAAAAATGTAATAAGCTCAGAAGTGATGAGTGTTTTATGTGTTAGATCACCACAAAATGTTGGTAAAACAAAAGGACAGTCAGGATTAGGAGTTCGTAAAATTAATTTACCTCGTGAACTTAATCGTTTATGTGTATTTTTTAATAATTCAGGTAGATCACTAGGAGCAATGTGCTCTAAAACATCTAAAGCAACAATTAAATCAAATTTTTCTCCATCTTCCAACATAAAAGTATTCCAATCAGCTACAACAACATTTACACCCAAAACTGTTTTTCCATGTGAAACTAGCTCTCTATCTAGATCAATTCCTTGTACATTTTCAAATTGCTTGTTTTGTAGAGTTTTTAAAAAACTACCAGATGCACATCCGACTTCTAATACTTTCAAAGTTTTATCAGAAGTATTAAAAAAACATGAAATTGCATCTAATGTTCTTTTTCCGAGCTCACTAGACTCCGATAATGATGGTAAATATCGAGATGTATTATATGATGAATAGTTCATTATAAATTTTTGTTTAATATATTATCAATTATAAGTCCTAGTCTTTCTTTGTAACTATATCCGCTTGACAAACACTTATTGAAGCCTGCATTAGCTATCCTGTCTCTATCTACTTTATTTTTAAGATAGTATTTTACTTTTTTTAATAGCTCTTCTTTAGAATCAAAATAATCAGCCTCAATTCCCTCTTCAAATAAATTTTGATGTTCATTACTTCGCTCTGCAAGCATAAAAGCTCCGCATGCAGGTATTTCAATACTTCGAGTAGTTTGAAGATCTCGATTAATTTTTCTTAAAAAACATAGGTTAATATCAAATGAACAAATAGTTTTTGCATAATCGTCTCCCAAAACCAATTTTCCTTCAACTTTAATGTTCTTATGATATTTTCTATATTTAGGCCACGGACCCCAAACTCTTACAAGAATATTATTTTGGGCGAGATATTCAATATACTCTTCGCGTTCTTTTTCCCAAAAACCAATAAAACCAACCGATCCTCCTATTTTAGCTTTCTCATCTAAATCTATTTGAATTGGCCTGTGAGAATTTGGGCAAAATGCATTATTCATCATTAAAACATTTTTAGCTCCCATGGATGATAACTCGTGAAGATGAAATGACTTTGTAGTAATGTGAAAATCATATAAAGGCAAGCATTGCAAATAAAATTTGGATTGATTATTCGGATTTAACATATCATCTGGTGAAAATGAAATAACAATCGTTTTATATGGAGAATTTTTAATTTTTTGAATCGTCTCTGGCTTTATTGTTAATCCTTTGTCAATCCATACGATATCATAGTTTTCAGCAATTATTGACTCGCAAATTTTTTTATTAGCAGAAGCGATATCCTTGTTGTTAAAAATAGTAGATATTAGTTTATCATATGCTTTTGCGAATATTGTCCTAGTGCTAGATAAAGATGTATCAATTGTAAAAACATAAAAACCCAACTCAATCAATGCATTCATTCTTTGTAAACAAGTGCCTCCAAATTGTAAAGGGCCAATATATAATACTTTTTTGTTTTTAAAGTTATTAAAACTAGACATAATAATAAAGTGAGTAAATTTAAATAAGTCGAAGATTGTCAAAAATTATTATAAATTATCTTTTTGAATCGTTTTTCCCATGTATGATTTTTCAACACTGATTCACGAGATGATTTAGAAATTTCACTTAGTAAATCATCATTATTGAGAATTTCTTTGATCTTTTTCAGACAGTCATAATTATTCTTATAAGTCATGATTTCAGTTCCAATTTTATAACAATATTCCAATTCTTTATTGTGACTCGTTAAATAGACTGTACCGCAAGATGGGAATTCAAAATCTCTCCCTTTCAAACACTGATAATTACTGAAACCAACAAAACCAAAACCGATTGTAATTTTAGATTTTGATATTAATTGAATCATTTCGTTTGACGTAACTGATCCATTCGGCCAATTGTAACCATATGCTTGAACATTTATATTATTTTCTTTAAGAAAAGAGATTAATTTTTTTCTTTTACCATAATTAGCCCCAATAAAAAGAACATCAATTTCCTTCTTTGAATTTTGTGGTTTAAAGTAATCAGGATTTGCAGCCTCTGGCCAAAATAATGCCAAAGATTTATGAAAAAAATACTGTCTTAAAGAATTAGTAGAATTAGTTAAATTTAAATCATAAGCCTTGCAAACTGAATAGGGACCACTCCAAATATTACCTACTAAATGTCCGAAAAAATGTAATCTGTCATCGAGATGAAAAGTAAAAATCGGAATTTTTTTTATTTTTATTTTTTCAATTGTTTTAGAAGATATCTCGGCACCAGAAAAATATGTTATAACAATGTCAATTTTACTTATTTTATGTAAATCATCAATCCAATTTAAAAAATCTTCATCAATCTTTTTTCTTGCTATTTTTCTATTACTAACATCTATTCCTCTTTCGTTAGTGAAGTAAGTAGAGAGATTGCCAATTTTTTTTAATTCATGAGGAATATTAATCATTTCCCAATGACTTGGAATAGAGGCATATACAATATGTGGCTTATATCCAGGCTGAAAAGGCCAATTTATTCCACGATTATTAAGATTAAGTTTAACTTTTTTGAAAATCCTCTCTTCGTCTAGTAAATATGAAGTTTTTACATTTAAGGTTAATAATTTGTAAATTAATTCTTTAGTAAAAATTTGAAAATTGTGATTTAGAAATAGATAAAAATAGTAAAATGGCCTTATGAAATTTTTTACAGTCATTTTTGTCCAATTATAAATTTTACCATTTCTAAAGTATTGAAAATTTATCCGCAATTTTTTGAAATAAAAGTATAAATGGATATAAAAATAACATATAAAAAAAAGATAGGATATAATGCAAACCAGTACTGTTTTGGACAATGATTCTACTAGTCGAGACAAAGTATAGAATTGTATTTTGTTTAAATTTGTGCTTGATACATTTTTTTATAGCTCGAACTAAGAACGCACTTGATATGTGTAAAATTGATACAAAATAAGCGAAATTTGAGGTATGCAACTTATCTATCATTTTAAAATTAACGAAAATATCTTTATTATTTAAACTTTGTGAATTTCCAATTTGACCCAAATGTCTTCTTACATAAGTAAGTTTCTCATTTAATATTATCGTATTGCATTTTTGACTAATTCTAAACCATAGATCCCAATCATTCAAATATGATTCATAAAGAGAATCAAAATTTAAAAGCTTTTTTTCAAAAACTTCTAAATTTATCAAAACATCAGATGGAGTTCCAAACTCATTACCCATAAGAAAAAAACGAAAAAATGAATAAGGAGATTTAATAAGTCTAGAATGCTTAATTACATGTTCTCCAATAATTGAATTATCGCCATCAATAAAATATTTACCGCAAGATACTAATCCTACATTATCGTTTTGCTTTAACGCTAACATTTGCCTTTCAATTGCATTAATATGTAGAAAGTCGTCTGCTTCAAGAAACTTCAAATAATTACTGGATGTTTTTTCAATTGCAAAATTGAAATTTGCAATTGCTCCTATATTTAATTCATGTCTATAGTATGTGATTCTTTCATCATTGAATTGACTAATTACGGCCCTAGTATTATCATTCGAAGCATTGTCGCAAACAATAATTTTAATATTTTTATATGTTTGTTTTAGACAACTACTTATAGCTATTCCAATAAAATTAGCCATATTGAAAGTAGGTATTACAATAGTTACACAAGTCTGATCCATTAAAAAATACAATTAATAAATAAGTAATTAAAAACTTTAATCCGTTTAAGCAAAATCTTCATTTATTTATTTTCTTTTAAAAATAAAAATTCCACACCCATAATCTAGTGAGTCACTATTAAATTCTTTTAGTTGTATGTTTGTATTTAGATTGCCATTATCATCCACATAATGAAATTCTTGGAGAGTATAATATTGTTCAAGTATTGCTAGTATATATTGGGGATCAAAAACTCTATGTGCATTAAAATAAATACGAGGTTTTCCAATTGGAGTTCCAAAATAAAAAATCCCCCCTTTTGTTTGGAGCTTAGCGATATTTTCTAAACCTAAAATATAACCATCAAAATCTATTTTATCTCCATATCTTCCTAAACCGAAATGCTCAATTACATGCAAACAACTAATTGAATCGTATTTTTCAATAGACTCAACCTGAGAAATATCCATCAAATCAACTTTTTTAAATTTTATATTGCTGACTTGAGATTTATTATCTCTAATATCCAAAATATCAATTTGTCGAAAAGAAGCGACATGAGAAACAAAACCATAAATTGATGACCCAATATCTAAATGGTTTAAAGGGTTGTTTTTAAATATTTTTTGCGCTACTAAAAGATCCTGATGAAAATAATGTCCACTCATTACACCTGAGGTTTCAAGCCTATCATGAAATATAGGAAGTAGTTTAATTTCAAAATATTGGCTACTTTTTTTTCTTGATCGAATTAATTCAAAGTAAGATGGTACGAACCAAAATAGCCCTGTTACAGCAATATAAGTCTGTTTTAAGTTAATGCCGAAATTAACTAAGGTTTTATGTAATCTTTTCACTATGAACTAATTTATTTTTTTATTAATAGCCATAAAATTGGTAGTTGTAAATATTTCTAGTCTTTCTGAGTATTTATCAATTAATATTAGACCATCTTTCATTATAAGAAAAATATCAAACTCTTTCTCCTTAAGTAAATAAAAAAAGTCTTGAAAATACGTTCTCGAATCAATATTACTTCCTCCAAACTCGAATTGAATATATTTTATTTTAGGAAGCATACTATTTGCTCCTTTAAATACCTCTAATTCATGACCTTCAACATCAATTTTTAAAAAAAATATATTATTCACTAGATTTTTTTTACAGTATTGATCGAGAGATGTAAATCTGGATTTTTCTGCTTGGGTCATGTCTATATTAAAGTGTGTCAAATTTCTATTGTACACGCTAGCTATTCCCGAAAGATCTTTATTCATGAACAACTCTTTGATTTCTTCATTGCTGCTTAATCCGAAATTATTTTTTATAACTCTTTCGTCGATAATATTACTACACAACGCCTGAAATGTTTTAAATGAAGGTTCAAAACAATGTATTGATACATCTACATTTTTAAATACATCAAGAATCATTTTGGTGTAATTTCCTATATTTGCCCCTACATCAAAAATTATTATACTACTTTCTGTTTTATGTTTTAGTTGAATTTTTTTTAAATTATAAAGTTCGCCACTCGACTCCACATGACTTCCACTTCCTTTATTCATACCATAAAGTGCAATTTGTAATAAACTATCATAAAATCTAAAACTCTTCACTGATTGAAAAAGTTTTAAAAAAGTAAGAGTTTTTTTTAGTGTCTTAATCATTATTAAATTGATGGGGTTTTGTTAAATTTAATTTTTTAGCATCTATCACGTTCTTAATCTTTGACGAAACATATTTATAAACATCATCACAATAATGATATGGGAAATCATCTTGTTGTGCATGATTGACTATTTTCTCTGGTATATCATAAAAATAAAAATCCTCAATTTCATTCTGTAAAAGAGGTAAAATATCTCTCAAATAATTATGCCTTTTTAAGAATAATTCTCTAGTTTCTAATTTTTTTGGAAATAAGAAATAAACAACTGGTGTTTGAGGATACAATTGTCTGAATTTTTTAAAAAAAAGAAGATATTCGCTAAAAAAACAGTTGCTGTCAAGTAGTCCAATACATTTATATTTAGACTGTATTTCATTTTTAACATCCGAATAATTCGAAAAAAAAAATGAATTATCATTTAGTGAAATAAACTTTTGATCAACTAATTCTGCAAATGAATCAATAAGAAAAATTTCTGGCGCTTTATTAAAAAAGCAGATATTTCGTTGTTGTAAAAAGAGTTTAGCAATATCAGCTCTATGAAAAAAATTTATGTGTAAAATAGGCAACAGATTTTTTTTACCATTTGTTAAAATGGTAAAAAAACCATCTATTCGCATTTTTTGTATATTATACACTGGTATTTTGAAATTTAAATGAGGGATAGAATCGTTTACTAAACAAGCTGTTCTACACAAAATATATTTACTTCCTAATGATATTTTTTTATTAAACAAAATGATTTGTAAATTACTCTTTAATAATCTTAAATAATTAATTAATGTCATGCGTAACTTAATTGCTATAAATTAAAGAATATAAAACGTTTTTAATTGACTTATCTTTTAATAAGATTATTCTTTTTAAGTCAAAAAATAATAGATGAAGTAAAATTGCAAATAAAATTATGTAAAAAAGATCAAAAAAAGAATTTACCACAATTAGTTTTTTAATAATAAAAAGAAAAATAATTGTTGGAATACTTAAAAATAGTATCTTGATTGATGTGAAAATATTCATCACTCTCATTTTATAAAGTACAAAAAACAAATACATTCCAGTTGTTAGAAATCTACTAACCCCAGTGGCAGCAACTATTCCTATTATTCCATATTTGTATCCTAATATAACCGACAATATTAAATTTGTTAAAAACTCTAAAAAACAAACTAATGAATAATTCTTCATATTGTCTTGTATATATATTATGAATGCCATGCCCCTAAATATAGTTTCATAAATTGTAAATAAAACTATTAATATGTTGACATGATCACCAGCATAATTTTGCGCACCAACCCACAATTTTATAAAGCTTTCATTGAAAAAATATATCAAACTTGCAGCAAGAATTGAAATTCTTAGTAAAAGGTTAAATAAATTATTTAACACAACCCTAATCTGTTCAATTTTCCCTTGAGTATATGCTTCATAAATTCCAGGAAAAATTGATCCTGGAATTTTGCTAATTAGGGTAATTGAGAAAAGACTATAAATTTTAGACGTAATTGAATATGGTTGAATAAAATTGATACTACTATACCTTGAAATGAAAAAATTATCGGTGTTTGTAGCCATTGTATCTGCAAGTTTAGCTAATTGAAAGTACCCTCCAAAAGATAATAAATCTCTTGCTAAAGTATTCGAAAAATTACTCTGTCTAATTTTAATTACTAATAATTTAGTTACAAATTTATATGTAACCAGGAATTTTATACAATTTGTCAAGAGTAAACTAAATGCCATCGCACTTACATTTTTAAATATAATTACAAATAATATAGCAAATAGCGAATTAATGACGTTACAAATAGTCGAAATGTTTCGGTTTAATGTTAACTTTTGATATGCTTCGAGAACACCAGTGAAAATTGATGTGACAACTGCTATAAATAAAGATGGTATTATAATAAATAGAAGGACTGATAATTTATGTAGATTTTCAACATTAATTTTAGAATAAATCGAAAATAAGTTGTAAAAAACAATTCCCAATATAATTAAACATATTCCAATAAATAATGAAATTACAAAGGCAGTTTTTATTAAATCATTCCTAATTGAGTTGGTGTTTTTTTGGTCATTAAATATTTTTATAAAGGATCTTGTGATTGATAAGCTAAGGCCAAAATCTGATAAAGTAAGCCATGAAATTATGTTTGTTGCAATTATCCAAATCCCGTAATCCTGATTGGAAAGCTGTTTTACAAAAATAGGAACACTTATAAAAGATAAAGAAATTAGAAAAATTTGACCTCCGATATCTGAAAATAATGCATAAAGAGCATTAGTTTTGTGTGATTTCATATACTTGATTGGTTGGATAATTTAAAATTATTAAACCAAATTTCTAAATTAATTTTACATAGTTATTTAAATCTTCAGGTGTGCCAATTCCATGCATTTTTTCAAATTCTATATTATAAATACTAATAGATTCTTTATTAACTATTGAGTAATTGTATACTGGACAAGTATAAAATTCATTGTTCACTCTGTCATTATTTATAATCATATCAATTGCAGCATTAACAAAATTACTACCCTTGCTAAACAGGTAAATGCCAACTGTCGCATATTGAGATATTACTTTTTTTTCTTCTACTTTTACTACTAATCCATTTTCATCAATCTTAGCAAATGACCATTTCGGATTTAATTCAATGTCAGTAAAAGTTAATATAGATCCGTCCATTTTTTTTATTTTACATTGATCCACAAATTCTTGAATATTGATATCAACAATCTGATCTGAATTTGCAATTAGTAATGGTGAATTATTATTAATGTATTCTCTCGCATACAATACAGTGCATGCTGTGCCTTCTGTTAATTTATCAACTCCAATAAAGACAGCATTATATTTTTGTTCAAGCTGCCTAACAAGTTTCTGCTCTTGTTCTAAGTGGTCTTTACGTCCGATTAAAATATATCGCGCATCCTTACATTGTAGATTTTCCATCACTCTTTCAATCATCGGTTTACCTGCAACATTTATAAAAGGTTTTGGGGATTTATATCCAGCTTTTACAAATCTGCTACCTTCACCTGCCATTGGAATTACAATATTGATCATTTTTTTATTTTTAACTTATATATAAATTTAATTCATTAATTGTAAGTAAAATTAATCAACATATTTATCGTTACTAGCGCCTGGTATTTTTACAATTACAGTAGTGACATCTGTTATTGCTTTGAAGTCAGTAGATATTCCCGGATTAATTTTAACAATATCGCCATCTTTGTATCTCTTACCACTCATTTCAACTTCACCATATAATATTACAGTAAATTCTGTTGCAATTTTGTGATGATGTGATACTTCATAATCACCTGCTTTATACTTTTTTATTCCCACCTCCACATTATGAGTTTGATACAGTGATGGATCAAAATTGCCAATAAACCAACCTTTGACCATTTCCTCAATTTTGTAATTTTCAATCATCTTACTTAAATTATCCGGCTTTATTGTTACGTTCATATTCACTTAGCATTTGTGGAGAATAGAATGAATGATAAGAATCTTTATTGAAAGCAAAATTTTTAACTTTTCTACTATTAAGTACATATTGATTAATAACAGGGGATACATAATAATTACCCTCATGCTGAACTTCGTTTTTAATACTCTCATACGATAATTCAAAAAAAGTTGCTGCATTATCAAAATAATAATAACCTGCGATTGACTGATTACTAATCGGATTCTTTTCTGCAGTTTGCACTACTTCGTTATTTTCTATTCGTGCATAAGACCATCTTGGATGTACTGAAGTAAAAGTTAATATGCCTGCATCTACTTTTTCTTTTTGCCAAAAATCATCTACTTCATTAAAATCAATATCAATTATTTGGTCTCCATTTATTATCAGCATGCTATCTTCTTCATTAATCTTATCAATCGCCATTAATACACTGCACAAACTTCCCCTAGTTGATTTCTTCAACTTTACTATCTCACAACCTGGACTTAGCAGCTTAAGAGTATTGTCTAAATGAAACTTAATAACATCTTCTTCTTTGATTATAAAAACAAACTGATATTCTCTTTGTAACTTAGATGGGTTCTCGATAACATTTTCTATCATCGTTTTTCCATTTAGCTCAATTAACGGTTTTGGATAATGATAGCCTGCATTTATAAAAAGATCAGATGAACCTGCTAAGGGAATGATTATTTTAAGCATTTTCTACCTCCTTTATTCTATTTATTATATTATAATAATGTACATCATCTGGATTCTCTACTTTAAGTAAATTACCCCCTGAGGCTATTGCTGCTTTTACTCCATTCTCATTATCTTCTACAATGATACATTCTTTTGGATCCAAGGATAATCGGCTAATAGCTGTATTATACATCTCCGGATCTGGTTTGCCATTTTTTACGTCCTGATTAGAAATTATAAAATCAAGATATGGAGACAAACCGGCCTTATCCATCATGACTTCAACAGAATTACGAATAGAATTAGAACATACAGCTAAATGATATCCTTCTTTTTTTAATTTGGATAATGCATATTGATGTTGAAATACAGGCTTGCATTTTGCATATACTATATCCATAGTATATTGCTGTTTTAACTCGTTTACGAACCTATGTAAACCTCTTGGAAAACCACCCTCTAAACTCAACATTTCTAACTTCATTTTAGTAGGTAATCCATCAAATGTTACTAAGTGATCATAGCGGCTAATTTCACATCCAAACAATCCTAAAGCTTTGTTTAATGATTCATAATGCCAATCTTTAGCATCTATCAAAACGCCATCCATGTCAAATATTATTGCTTTAATTTTCATATGTTAGATTAAAATAATTTAGTGCATATTCAGGAACATCTGTACATAATACAACTCCATCCATCTTATGTATCTCATCTTTTTTCAATCTTTCCCACATAGGCATTACATCTCTTTTATGTAAATCAGAAGATACAATTGCCACCTTTTTTTTATTTCTTAAATGATCAATTATTATTTGAGTATCATACCAATCAGCCATAAATGCATCTAACCAAACTCCCTTGCATTCTTTATAAAAGACTGGTTTAGGCTCAAATTCACTTTGTCTACTAAAGAAATCTATCCCTTCAGCAATATAGCCAAGTGTATCAGGAACCGACATGTCAAAAACAAAATAGTTTTTTATCTCAAATTGTTGCAATGCAATTTTTAATTTTTGTTGTAATCCATCAGATTTTATATTTAAAGCGAGTATTGGCTTTTTAACTGATTCATTATATATGGTAAACATATCCTGCAAGGTAATTGCAGTAGCATCAGCAATATCATGAGATATTACAATCTCACCCAAATAATCACGGATATCGGTCTCTGTACCAAGTTCTAACCCAAAACTTCTTTGAAATGATATACTCTTGTTCTTTTCATCTGGTACTTGCCAGTAACCTCTATGACTAATAATTTGCATAATATGGAAATATTTGAAAATGATAAATTTTTAAATCCGGATATTTATGCACTGGTTTTATTAAAGAACAGCAATTAAGCAATATTTTAAACAATTAGCCCCTAACTTGATTTTGTAATTCTATTGGATTTGTATAATCCACTTTCAAGATTACTATATTTAATACAATAAATTTGAATATTCCTGAACTGTTTTCTTTATGCCCATTTCTAGTTCGATCTTAGTTTTCCATCCTAATTTATTAATTCTGGAAGTATCCATTAATTTTCTTGGCGTTCCATCCGGCTTGGTTTTATCAAACACAAGTTGCCCTTCATATCCAACCTCTGCAACTATCAATTCTGCTAATTCTTTTATAGAAATATCTGTACCACAACCAATATTCACTAATCCCTGTTCATTATAGTTTTGTAACAAAAAATAACAGGCGTCTGCCAAATCGTCAACATGTAAAAATTCTCTTCTTGGTGTTCCTGTTCCCCAAATAGTAACAGATGGCTCATTATTCTTTTTTGCCAAAACAATTCTTCTAATTAATGCCGGAAGTACATGTGAATTTTCAGGATGGTAATTATCATTGGTGCCATATAAATTTGTAGGCATCGCAGAAATAAAATTACAACCATACTGTGCTCTATAACTATCACACATTTCAATGCCTGCAATTTTCGCAATGGCATATGGTTGATTGGTTGGCTCTAGATATCCACTTAACAAGTATTCTTCTTTCAACGGTTGTTGTGCCATTTTAGGGTATATACAAGATGACCCTAAAAACAATAATTTAGTAACTTTATTCAAATAAGCCGCATGAATAATGTTAGCCTCAATCATTAAGTTATCGTAAATAAATTCTGCTCTATAAGTATTATTAGCGTGTATACCTCCCACTCTTGCTGCAGCAAGGATTACGTATTCAGGTTTTTCTTTTTCAAAAAAATCATTGACAGCTTGCTGAGTTCTTAAATCTAATTCACTTGAAGTTCTTGTAACAATATTGTTATATCCTTCTCTTCTTAATTTACGTTCTAATCCAGAACCGACCATTCCTCTGTGTCCAGCAATATATATTTTAGCAGTTTGCTCCATGATTATATTCCGCTTTGTTTAATATACAATTCCTTTTTAAATAAGGATACATCACTCGCTACCATTTCTTTAACTAACGCGGATAAATCGTATTTAGGTTTCCAACCTAATTTAGTCATTGCTTTAGTCGGATCTCCAATTAATAAATCAACTTCTGTTGGTCTATAATATTTAGGATCAACTTTTAAAACCACAGTTCCTTCTTCCAATTTGTATTCACTAGTATTTTTTACAACATACCCTTCTTCTACTTCATCCTTACCTCTAAATCCTAATTCAATTCCTAATTCAGCAAAACTCATTTTTACAAAATCACGAATAGTAGTTGTAATTCCAGTTGCTAAAACAAAGTCCTCTGGTTTTTCTTGTTGCAATATCAAGTACATTCCTTCTATATAATCCTTTGCATGCCCCCAGTCTCTTTTTGCATCTAAGTTTCCTAAGTACAAACAATTGTCCATACCTAAAGCAATCTTTGCTGTTGCTCTTGTAATTTTTCTAGTTACAAAGGTTTCTCCTCTTTGTGGTGATTCGTGGTTAAACAAGATACCATTGCAAGCATACATGTTATAGGCTTCTCTATAATTCACAGTTATCCAATAAGCATATAGTTTTGCAACAGCATACGGAGAACGAGGATAGAATGGAGTAGTTTCTGATTGAGGTACTGCTTGAACTAATCCATACAATTCCGAAGTAGATGCTTGGTATATTTTTGTTTTTTTAGTTAAGCCTAATAGACGAACCGCTTCTAAAATTCTTAATGTTCCAATACCATCTGCATTAGCTGTGTATTCTGGTTCTTCAAAACTTACATGCACATGACTCATTGCAGCTAGGTTATAAATTTCGTCAGGTTGTACTTCTTGAATAATACGAATTAAGTTAGTGCTATCTGTTAAATCTCCATAGTGTAAATGCAAATGTCTATGCGGTGTATGTGGATCTTCGTATATATGATCTATTCTTTGAGTATTAAATAAGGAAGACCTTCTTTTAATGCCATGAACTTCATATCCTTTCTTTAATAAAAATTCAGCCAAATAAGCGCCGTCTTGACCTGTTATTCCAGTAATAATTGCTTTTTTCATTATATTAGTTTATTGAGCGGCCTACACTAATATATGTATAGCCGAGGTCTGCAATATTTTTTACATCAAATAAGTTCCTGCCATCAAAGATGATTTTGTGCTTGATCTCTTTTTCCATACGCTCAAAATCAGGTGTTCTAAACTCACTCCACTCTGTAGCAATAATCAATGCATCTGCATTTTCTAAAGCTTGGTATTGATTGTACGCATATTGAATAGTATCTCCTATCTGTGCTTTTATATTCGGCATGGCTTCTGGGTCAAAAGCTGTAACAGTAGCGCCTGCTTTAGTTAATGCATCAATTATGCTTAATGCTGGCGCTTCTCTAATATCATCGGTATTTGGCTTAAAGGCAAGTCCCCATAATGCAAAGTGTTTGCCGTGTAAATTATTATTGTAATGCGTCTTAATCTTTGCTACTAAATGAAGCTTTTGATTAGCGTTTACCATTTCAACTGCTTTTAATATCTCAAAATCATAACCTACTTCTTGCGATGACATGATTAATGCTTGTACATCTTTAGGGAAACAAGATCCACCATAACCAATACCTGGAAATAAAAATCGTTTGCCGATTCTGTCATCTGATCCAATCCCTCTTCTAACCATATCCACGTCCGCACCCATGCGCTCACATAATTGTGCAATTTCATTCATGAATGAAATCTTGGTTGCTAAAAATGAGTTCGCTGCATACTTGGTTAACTCTGAACTACGCTCATCCATAAAAATCACTGGGTTACCCTGTCTTACAAATGGCGCGTATAAATCGCTCATTAATTTTTTCGCTCTATCCGATCTTGTTCCAACGACTACTCTGTCTGGCTTCATAAAATCATCCACCGCCACACCCTCTCTTAAAAACTCAGGGTTGCTCACTACGTCATATTCGCCGCTATAATTTTTTGCAATCGCAGCATTGACTTTATCTGCAGTACCTACTGGCACGGTGCTCTTATTGACAATGACTTTATAGCCCTTTAATATCTTTCCTAAACCATCCGCTACGCCCAATACATATTTTAAATCCGCACTGCCATCCGCACCCGGTGGTGTTGGTAATGCTAAAAATATAATCTCGGCATCTTCCACCGCTTCTTCTAATTGCGTGGTGAATTTTAAACGCTCCTCTTTGATATTTCTTAAAAAGATTTTCTCTAAGCCTGGTTCGTATATAGTAATTTGACCCCCGCTTAATTTCTCAACCTTTGATTTATCAATGTCCACACAAGTTACTTTGTTACCCGTCTCTGCGAAACAAGTTCCTGTCACCAATCCTACGTAACCTGTGCCTACTACTGCTATTTTCATTGATAATTATTAAAAGTAATTATCTACATATGAGCAGAAAATATGACCTATTAATATATGCATTTCTTGAATTCTAGCCGTGATAGAGCTAGGAATAATAATATTAATATTACAATATTCAGACATAATTCCTCCATCATTTCCTGTTAAGGCAATTGTCATACATCCAATATCATTTGCTTTTTTAAAAGCATTAATCACATTTTTACTATTACCACTTGTTGAAATACCAATTAAAATATCTCCACGCATAGCAATTGCTTCAACTTGTCTTTCGAAAATTTTATCGAATCCATAATCATTGCCAATTGCTGTTAATGCAGACGTATCGGTTGTTAGTGCGATTGCCGCTAGCGGTTTTCTTTCCTTTACAAACCTCCCAGTAAATTCAGCTGCTATATGTTGTGCATCAGCAGCACTACCCCCATTGCCGCAAAGAATTATTTTTTTACCGCCTTGTATAGCAGAGTTTATTTTATCGCAAGCCCCTTTTATTGCAGTTTGAAGCTCTATTTTTGTTTTATTAGCAACTATTATATGTTCTTCAAAACTATTTAATATTATATTTTCCATTATTTATAAAATTGATTCAAGTTCTTTATATTCTACTGGAACGCACCCATGTTTGCCAATTACTATCCCTGATGCATAATTTGCAATTTCACAAGATTCAATTATAGATTTCCCTTTTGCTATTGCTAAAGAAAGTGTAGCAATAAATGTATCACCTGCGCCAGTCACATCAAAAATATCCTTCGCTTTAGTTGGAAGAACTTTAGTTATATTTTTATTATACAACCCTACTCCGTCTTCTGACAATGTAATTACAACCACTTCACAAGAGGTTGTCGTTTGGATTTTTTGCGCTGCAAGAGAAAATGTATTTTCGTCAATAATATTTACTCCTGTTTCCAATGTCGCTTCTTTTTTATTTGGTTTTATTAAATATGCGCCTTCATATTTAATAAACGGGGGGGACTTGGGATCTACTAGAACTTTTATTTTTTTTTGATTAGACAATTCAATTATACTCTTTATTAAAGTATCAGTTAATAAACCTTTACTATAGTCTGAAATTATCACACAGTCGAAATTATCAATATTCAAGCTGATTTTGTTAAATAATTCGGATTCCTCGGTATTCAAAATTGGATACCTATCCTCCTTATCTATTCTTAATAATTGGTGGCAACTTGAAATTATTCGAGTTTTAGTTGTTGTTTTTCTGTTTTTTGAAGTAAATATCAAATCATTGATGCCTTTAGCGTTTACTAAATTTTTAACTAAAGCTCCATTTTCATCTTCACCTACAATTCCGGCTAATGTAGCCTTAGATCTAATTGCCACCAAATTATTTGCAACATTTGCAGCTCCACCTAAAACCCACGTTTCTTCATTACATTCAACAATTGGAACAGGAGCTTCAGGAGAGATTCTATTTGTTGTACCGTATAAATAATGATCTAGAATTATGTCTCCGACTACTAAAATTTCAGGTGTGCTTTTACTCATTATAAGATTTCCAAATGTTAGTTGAATAATTTTTGATTTCATTCACATATTCTCGTATTCCTTTTTCTAAAGTATATTTGGGAACATAGCCTAAACCAACTTTACTATTGTTTAAATCTGCGCACGTGTTATTTTGATAGAATGAATATGGATTTTCAAAATATTCAATTTGAATTTTTTGATTTAAGTTTATTTCTAAAATATTTATAATATCATTAAAAGACCTGCTAACTCCCGATCCAATATTATAAATTCCGCTCTTACCTTGAATTGCCAAAATGTTAGCTTCAACTACATCTTTAATATATACAAAATCTCTACTTTGTTCTCCATATTTAAATAATCTAACCGAATTATTTTCAATGGCTTGTTTTGCTAATTGAAGAATCATAGAACTAGTGCTTCGTTTGTATACTTCTCTTGGACCATAAACATTAAAATACCTCAAGCCCACAATATGTAGTTCCTCTTTAGATTGCAAACACGCTCTTGTCATTTCATCCATTTGCAATTTACTATACCCATAAACATTTTCAGGAATTTCACCAAATTCTACTCTATTAGGTGATACAGAGTTACCATAAGTGCCTGCAGAGGATGCATAAATTAA
Organism: Bacteroidota bacterium; assembly: GCA_947452905.1. GTDB lineage: Bacteria > Bacteroidota > Bacteroidia > Chitinophagales > Chitinophagaceae > Sediminibacterium. The sequence continues at coordinate 27,500 of CANGEP010000009.1, forward strand.
TTTGCAATTATTGGCTAAGCAGTAACTTACAAAGTATTTAAAAGAACCGCTATTTGTTTTTAGTACTTCGTTTTGATTCAATACTGTTGTATCACTAATTGCACCTTGATGAAATATTATGTCAAATTTTTTTTTTAGCAAATTGCTAATATCTAATTCATTACCTAAATCCCCAATTATAATTTCTGCTTTTAATCCAATAAGATTTTTATAATCTCCGAAACATACGTAATTACCGTTTTCACGTTTCTCTCGACTATTAAATTTATCAAATATTGTAATGTTATTTTCTGGAAATCTATGTTGTATTTCAAAAGCCAAACTAGAGCCAATAAATCCTGCTCCTCCAGTAATTAATATGTTTTTTTTCATATATTATTCTCAAAAATAACGCACAAAACTGCGCACATTTAACCTATTTTTCAACCTTTTCTAGTAACCCATAAATAAAAATCAAAACATATAAAGTTATTGATTTTCATGTTATTAATGATTTATAAATATCTGCGAACACTCCAAATTAGTGTGGACCACACTAATCCAAACCCACCACCTTAGCGCTCACATTATCAAGTTTCTCAAACACACTATTATTACTCAAAAACTCTGGCACCAATTCCTTCATTTTACCTACAATCTGCATTTCATTGGCCGAATTAAACACCAATTGTGTAAGCTGAGTAAAACTATTTTTAATAAATTCAATTTCCACCTCTCTTACCTTTGCAATTAATATTTTATCGTGATAGGTAGCTAAAGTATTTTCGGCATCGTTTAAAAGCTCTTCGTATAATTTTTCACCAGGTCGGAGACCACTATAGGTAATATTAATATCGATATTGGGTATCATACCATATAAACGAATCATTTTTTTAGCCAAGTCGGCAATAGCTACTGGCTGTCCCATATCAAATACAAATATCTCACCGCCATTACCCATACTGCCGGCCTCTAATACCAATTGACAAGCCTCTGGAATAGTCATAAAATAACGAGTAATATTAGGATGGGTAACAGTTAAAGGTCCTCCTTTTTCGATTTGTTCTTTAAATCGGTTAATAACCGAGCCATTTGATCCTAATACATTTCCAAAACGTGTAGTAATAAATTTAGTATGAATATTAAGTTCCTTAGATAACCCTTGTACATACATCTCTGCCATTCTTTTACTCGCACCCATCACATTGGTAGGGTTAACCGCTTTATCGGTACTTATCATTACAAAACGCTCTGCATGATATTTAATAGCCAAGTCGGCTACTATTTTAGTGCCAATTACATTATTACGCACTGCCTCAGTTGGGCATAACTCCATCATAGGTACATGCTTATAGGCAGCGGCGTGATATACATAATGAGGTTTAAAATTTTCAAATAAACCCTCCATGCGTTTTTCGTAGGTAATATCGGCTAAATAAGAAACACAGTTTATACGTGTTCCCAATTCATGTAATTCGAGCTCTATATTATGTAAAGGGGTTTCGGCCTGATCGCATAAAATAATTATTTCGGGGGCATAGGGTATTAATTGACGAACAATTTCGGAACCAATGGATCCAGCTGCGCCCGTCACTAACACTCTCTTGCCTTTAATTTGAGAACGTATTTGATTATTATTAATAACGATAGGATCGCGCTCTAATAAATCCTCAATTTTAATACTCTGTAATTGATTGCTATTAAATTTACCCTCAGCCCATCGATTATAAGCAGGTACACTTAATACTTTAATATCATGATCCAAACAAAAATCAACAATTTCGTTTTTACGCTTAGTAGGTAGGGTAAAACTTGCGATAACTAATTCATCGATATTTTGGGTTTCCACCGTTTTCATAAATTCAAAAAAACTAATTACTGCAACCCCATCCAATACTTTTTTAATTTTCTTTTTATCGTCATCAATAAAAGCCAATAAATTAATATTAGTGGTACCCTCGTTTTCTAATACGCGCTTGGTGGCTACCCCAGTATCGGCTGCACCAAAAATAACTACGTTCTTTTTTTTCATCTTGTAGTTTTTGGCATAAGAAAACAAAAACTTTACAAGTACTCTATAGCTTACTAAAATTAAAAAGCTAAAACCTGCATATATAATTATAATAGCCGAGCTTAAACTAAAATCTTGATTGTATTTATTGGATACAGTATTTACTACCCACAAAATGGCAGCAGAGGCGATTATAGAAACGCTAATACGAACTGCATCTTGTAAACCTGTATATCTTACTATACCCGAATAAGTTTTAATGGAAGTAAACACCAAACTGTTTACCATTAAAACTAAGATAGCAGTATTTATCATGGCATTAAAACTTAAGCCCGAAAGCGTTAAGTTTTGCATAATAATAATGGCTATTAAAATAGAAAATAGAGTACCCCCAATGTCTAATAAAAATATGATCCAACGAGGAACAATACTTAATTTTTTAAACATAAAAGATTGGTTTAGATTCATTCAACGGGGGGGATTGAATATAAATATGAATAAACTAGGCTACTAGTTTTTTATATAATTCAGAAAATACTAAATATAAAACAGTTAAAAAGCCTGCTAAAAAACCACCTAAAATAAGCGATTTTAATTTCCCCAACTTTTCCTTCTCTAATGGCAAAATGGGTTTATCAATTACTTGTATTAAAGGAGTCTCTTTGCGTAAAGTTACTTTTGATAGTTCTAACTGTGCTACTAATTGAGTTAAAATTGCGGTGTTTGCTTGCACATCCACTTGGCGGCGGGTGCTTGGGCTACGTTTAACATTATAAGCAGGATTTAAATTATATACATTATCGCTAGCGGCAGCAACGCCTGTAATGGCACCATTAAGTTCGGCACGGATACTATCGGTTTGCTTTTGTAAAATTTCGAGATTTAGTTTTGCTTTTTTGCTTTTGGTTTCGATATAAAACTCCGAAGTTTCTTTGGCTAAATTTTCGCAAAACAATTTAGCAAATGCTTCGTTTTTGCTTATTACTTCGATATTCGTAATAGATACTTTTTTATCCTTTTGTTGGATGGATAAAACCTTAGGGGCCGTTACAGCTTTATACAACACTTGTAATAAGGAATCCTGTTGCAAACTATAATTAGCTCTATCGGCATTGGGTAAAAACTGAATATTTTTAAGTTCAGGTTTTGTATCCCAGACTTCTCTTAAATTATTATTACGAATATAAAGTTCGGCAATACTAATAGTTTCTTTATTTACAACAACTGGATTTAATAAAGTTTTTTCGACAAGTAAACGGCTCTTCATTAACTCCATTAAATTAGTTCCAGCAAAAGCGCCGCCACCACTACTACCTAAATCGATGCCAAAACTACTAGCTAAGCCTAAAGCACCCCCTAAACCTCCACCACCGCCTTTATCTTCCTCCAAAGCAAAAGTAAGTACCGCTTTGTAAGTGGGTTTTTGAAAATAAGCATAGGTAAAACCAATAATACCCCCAATAGCACTTATGGCAATAATGAGTTTCCATTGTGTTTTTAAATAAGCCACCCATTCCTTTATTTTTTGAATTAATTCCTTTAAGGAAATTTCGTCGTTATTAATTTCGTTGGTAGTATTGTTCATACAATTATTTTGATAATAATTTAGCTGTGGCTAGGGCTGTAAATATTTGAGCTAAAACGGTAGTAAATGTAAGAACCGTTGTTAAAGGCTTTTCAATTTTTTCGTTGGTCTCAGGTATTACCACTTCACAACCTGGCTTTACCGAGGGATTAATTCTAAAAAATCCAAAATGTTTGGTTCTACTACTTTTACCATTCGCGTAAATAATATAAACTCTGCCTCTTTGTGCGTATTCGGATACACCTCCTGCTGCCGAAATAGCATCCTTAGTACTTAAGCCCTCACGATACACAATATTAGTTGGTCTTAATACCCCACCACTAATTTTAACTCTGTTATCTATCTTAGGTATCACTAATTCGTCCTTGTCTTTTAAAATTAAATCATCCTCCGAGCCGGGATGTGCTATTATGTAATTGATATCGATCGCAATTTGATAATAATCGTTTTGTATTTCGTTAAGGATGGTATTTAAAGTATCGCTTAAATATTTTTTTGTTTCGTTGGGTCCGGCATTGTTATTACCAAACTGATTGGTTAAATCGGTTTTAGCTGCCATTTGTTGTGCTTTAAATTTACGCACATAAGCTTTCTCAATGGACTCCTTGGTTTCGTCCGATTTTAAAGTATCAATTAAATTTTTGCTTCTTTTAATATAGGATCCCTCTCCATAAGCATCCCCAATTAATCCACCCGCACGTTTAATTAAATCACTCACACGCTCTACCCTTGTTTGTAAGGTATACCTGCCTGCATTTTGCACCTGTCCGTTGATAGCCACAATCTCGGGAGTGGTATAACCCACTTTTTTAGTAATAGTAACTACATCGTAAGGTTGTAATACTATATTTTCTTGGCCAGGATTGAAACTTAAATCGCCATTAATTTCGGTTTTAAAAACATGAGTAACATTATTATTATCTACTTTATTTTCAAACTTCACTAATCGAGCTACTTCGATATTTTTATTGGCGGCATAAGTAAAACCACCCGACATTAAAATTAAATCCTTTACTGTCATACTATCAATATAAGCGTACCTACCCTGATTACGAGTTTCGCCTACAATATCCACCGATAAGGAATCACGTAATTCTAAAACCGAGCTCACATATAGTTCATCCTCTCTTTGTAATAAAATATTTTCGGCAGGATCTTTTTTTAAGGCTTTACCTAAATTAATACTTATAAGCTCTTTTAATAAATTAGGCTTTAAACGAATTAATTGCGCTCTACCTACAAAAGCATCTTCCTTTACTCCATCCGCTTTTTGTATTAAGTCGGCAACACGCATACTTTCTTTTAATTCATATACATCGGGGCGGTACACAGCGCCCGTTAATTTTACGCGGTTGCTAAAACGATCTATAATTTTTGATACCACAAAAACATCTCCACCTTGTGGTTCATAATTTGCATAGTCGGATTTTACTAAATCCTTAACGGCTCTTTCCTTATCATTTTTTTGAACTACTTTAACCAGTGCTGTATATGCAGTATCATCAAAGCCACCTGCGTATTGCAAAAACTGACTAAAGTTTTCTTTTCCTACTAATTCAAAAATACCAGGTCGTTTCACTTGGCCTTTAAGCTCAATTCTATTTTTATAGGCAGGTACCCGAATTACATCATGATCTTTTAAACCCATATTTTGAGATTGATCTCCATTTTGCATAAAACGGTATAAGTCGATTGTTTTATACAGTTTATTGTTTCGGATAAGTTCGATGTTACGATATGATCCAATTTCGTTAGGGCCACCAGCTTCGGTTAAAGCACTGAGTAATGTTGATAAAGAACTTATATTGTAATTGCCACTGCGAGCAGCGCCAATAATAGATACTTGAATGGTTCTGATATCTCCTAAGGTTAAAGATATTTTAGATTCACCACGGCCAATACTTGAGTAAGCCGTTTTTGTCATTTGATTTTTAATGCGATCGGTAGCAGCTTCGATACTTAAACCTGCTACTTTTATGGGACCTACATTTTTTACTTGAATAAAACCTTCTTTACTTACTGTTAAATCGTCGCTATATTCTTGCACCCCATATACATCTAATTTTAAAATATCGTTAGGACCAATTTCATAATTTAAAGGAGTAGCTATATTAGGGTTGGAGCTAAAACCATCCCCGTTATCGGTAAAAAGTTCGGACCCATAAATTAATGGGTTGATATTGTTTTTGGGTCTAACTTTTTTAGCAGTAGTATCTGCCTCGGTATATCCAGCCTTAGATCCGGTAATTTTTTTAAGGGGTGATTTTTGATTGGTTTTCCCAATAGTTGGATTTTGTAATTTTGCTTTTAGTTTAGCAAATTCACTAGGGCTCATCCCTTTAGCTATGGCCTGTTGCTCTACCTGGTCGATACTCAGGCCCGCTTGTTTTAACTGCGCATTAATTTGTGCAATTTCGGTTTCGGTTAATGCATCCACTTTAATACTAGATAAATCTTTAGCACTTAATAAGTTTTGAGCTTGCAATGAGAAACTACCCACAAAAAGAAACGCAAATAAAAAGAGCGTTTTTAAATATCTCATAAAGTAAAATTAAAATGTATAGGTGTAAGGAAATAATAAAGAAAAAGCTTCGCTTTTCTTAGTCCCAGGCATTACCCTAGTGTACTAAAAATGAACTACTTAAATAAGTTATTTTAAATTACTATTTGTTAATTTTTCAATCAACAAATAGCTATAAAATGGTCATTAAAATATAAACTTCAGGGGGGTAAGTTATGGCTACAAAATTAGCATTTACCTAGCACAAATTCAAAATTATACTTATCTAATTTACAATAGATTAGCATTTATTAAATGGGATGAGATCTAAGTTTAACTAAATAATGGAAAGCAATTTTTTTGATCAAAATATTAATTATTTTATTTATACATAAAGTATAGAATAGCAATAATTAATGACAATATTATGCCCATTAGTAACCCAGTATACCATTTTACCTCCTCTCTTTCGAGGGGGAAAACCGGACTATCCACTATTTGCACCGTGGGGGTTTCTTGAATTAAGGAGGCTTTTGATACCTCAAGGTTTTTCATAAGCTCGGCATATATAGTGCTTAACACCATCTTGTCGCGTTGTGAAATTTCAGAGTAAACAGGCGCATTAATATCGGCCGGATTTACATTTAACAACATTCGAGCATCTTCGGTGGCACTATAAGTACGCTTATTTAAGATAAATGAGATGCTATCGGTTCTCTTTTGTAAACGATCTACATTTTTTTGTAAGCGACTTGTTTTTGCTTTCACATAAAAGTCGGTAGCAATTTTTAAAATGCGCTCAGTAATTAATTTGCTTAATAATTCGTCCTTGGTATTAATATTCACTTTAAAGAAGCCTAATTTTTTATCTGGCTTATCTACACCAAGTTCTTTTTCTTCGATGCGTTTTATAATCACTTTAAGCAAACTATCTTGTAATCGAAGGTCTTTATCGGGCTTAGCAAAATATACAAGTCGTCCAATTTTTGAATTCCCTTCCCAACTAGTTCTTAATTTATACACATCGGCATACTTATCGGCTAAAGAATAATTACTATCTGCACCATAAGGGGATTTTAAACAAATGGACATAAAGTTATTGCTCTTTAACAAAGCAAGTACATTATCGCCCGATAACACAGTATTACCTGCACCTGTAATACTAGCAATATCAATACCCAAAGAGCCGCCAAGTGAAGATAAAGCGCCACCACCACTCATTCCTTTTCCTTCCTCTACAATAAAAGTAATTTCGGATTTATAACGAACTGGTTTTAAATAACTATAACTTAAACCTAATAATGCGCCAACAACAGCTACTAAAATTAATATTTTTTGCTTTGCTTTGGCAATAGCAAAAATTTTTATTGCCCAATCGCGTATCCAATTCGTAAACGAAAAAGGAGCTTCGTAAGGATAGGAAGAGTTATCGCTTTGCATGCTAAAGTTTTCTTTATTATAATTTTAAAATAGCTGCCATACTTACTAATGCAGATACGATGGTTGTAATTGCAGATAGTTCGGCAATCGACAACCCTTTTTGTCCCTCTGGCACTTCGGGTACAATAATTTTACTACCGGGTGTTACCGTTGGATAAAAACGTAAAAATAAAAAGCGTTTTTGTTTTTTATTAATACCATTCCCATACTGTATATAGGCTTTAGCCAAGCTAGCTCTATTTTTTAAACCACCGGCAGCTGAGATATAAGATTTAAAGCTACTCGACTCGTATCTAGTAATTTGAGGACTATATACGGCACCAGTGATTTCCACAAATGGGTCGTTTCTTGAAATAAATAAACTATCCCCAGGTAATAAAGGAAGGGATAAATCACGTGAATTATTTTCATTTAAATTAACACCAATCAAAACGCCTTTACGATAAACTTGTAAATCCTTTAAAGAGCCAAATTTAGTAAGCCCTCCAGCTCTTTGTAAAATATTTTCGATGGTTTCGTTTCTTTTTTCGATGGCATAATTACCTGGAAACAAAACCTCACCCGATACTTTGATATCCCCTAAAAAAACAGAGTTTAACAAACGTGGCACATAAATATAATCCTGTGCTTGTAGTTTAAATTGATTATCGTTAGAACTTAAGTTAGAATCTAATTCAAGTTTAATAATATCTACCAATTGATTTTCTAAGGAGTCGGTTCTGCTTTTTTTGATTCTCGAAAGCTCTACTCTATGATAAGCAGCGTCTTTCATAAAACCACCACTCATGGCAATTACATCTTGAATTTGCATACCTTCTCTAAATACCATTCTACCTGGTGTACGCACATGTCCTTCGATATTAATATACTGTACCTCTTCTAAGTCTTGCTTGGCATATATTTGAACAGAATCTTCTCTTTCTAAAATAAAATCATTTCCTGCCATTACTTTATTTAAATCCACCGACAACATTTGTCTTTCTCTATTTGCAGTTAATCTTTTTACTGTTGCCCTTGCCATAAAAGCATCAATTCTTAATCCATCCGCTTTTTTGATAACTGCAGCTAAGCTTAAACCTTTGGTAAATCCATAATCTCCAGGACGATATACAGCCCCATTAATACTTACCTTATTTTCAAATAAAGGCAATTGCTTTTCGGCATAAATTGAATCCGCTTGCATTGGTAAATAATTCGCAAAAACATTGGACTCTATATCTTTGTATGTTTTTTCACGTCCATTTCTTTGAACCACTTTTAAACGATCTGTAAAGGCTAAATCATTGAAACCTCCAGCAAATGCTAGCGCCTGTGCTAAGGTTTCATTTTGTTTTAGTTCATAAATTGCTGGTCTTTTAACTTGTCCCGAAAATTCAACTCTTTTAAAATATGGTGGATACACAATTACATCCTGATCCTCTAATCGAATATCCTCGGGCATTTTGCCAGTTTGTAAAAATTCATACAAGTCGATACTCGCAATTTGTTTGTTATTGCGCATTAATCTAATATCTCTCAAAGATCCATTTTCGGTTGGCCCTCCGGATGTATATAAGGCGTTAAAAATAGAAGATAATGCAGAAATCTGATAAGCACCAGGGCGCTCCGCCTCACCAATAATAGTAACTCGAACAGTTCGATATGAGTTTAAAGTGATGCTTAAATGAGTTTGATTAGTTTTGAGTGCAGGATAAGATTTTGCCATTTTAGAAAAAATCCTTTCTCTAGCTTTTTCGATAGTCAACCCATTTATATTTACTAAACCAACATAGGGAATATTGATGTTTCCATCTGGACTCACTCTTGCGAGTATTTCGGTTTCATTTAATCCTGTGAGTGTAATATTTAATTGATCGTCCGGACCTAAAACATAAGTTTTAGGAGTTGCTATTCTTAAATTGGGTTCAAAACTTATATTAGGACTACTAAAAAAATCATAGCCGTATCGATTACTTAATTTTTTTAGCTCGGGTACTTCCAAAACCCAAGTGCTATCTCTCATAAAACCAGTAGTATCCTGTATTAAACTCGATTTAGAAAATTTTGATTTATTGGCTGTTTGTAATCCTACCAATCGCTTCTTAAATTGGCCTACTTCGCTGGGTTTAAGTCCTTTTTTAACCAATAATTTCATCGCATCAGATTCAGAAAGCCCAGATTCGGCAGCTTGTTGCCATAATTGCATAATCTGCTGATCGGAATACTGATTAATTTTAGCATTATTCATGTTTTGAGCGCGCAAAGGAGCACCCATGATTAAAAACACAATTAAAATGCCTATTATTTTTCCTATAAATTTGATCATTGTAATATACTTATACATAGTAAAAATACAATAATTGACTCAAATAGGCTAATTGGCTAAAAGGCCGACCAACAAAAACCAAGGCTGGTGGTTGAATAAGAGCTTCCTTTTTGTAAATAGGGTAACTGAGCCGTTCTACTATGAATAAACTTAAAACTTACATTATTATACAACTGATAATACGCTTCCAGCCCCATTTGACTGTTTTTGTATAGTGGATCGATACCAAAACTAGGTTGAGGTTCGGCAAAATATTGATATTCAACACTGCGTTGCCCCCCTTTAAATTGATTTACATAATAGGCTTTTATCCCTGTTTTAACATTGGGTTTATAGCTAGCGCCAATATATAAGCGATCGGCGTTAGCTCCCATCCAATCGCCTAAACTATAATTAGCACTTAAATAATTTTGAGCTGGAATAAAATTGCGGTAAACGAAAGGATTTATTCGAGTATACTCTGCACTTAGCGTTAAACTAGGAAAATAAACATCGGTAATACTAGCTCCCAATTGATACGCCCATTGATTTCTGGATTTACTTTCATTAAAAATAGACCCTACCCTTATTTCGTCTATAAAAACCTGTCCATACAAATGGGTTTTGGGTAATTGATTACGGCTACTAAAACCCATAAATATTTGGCCATTGGCTCCCGATGAAATATTATCGCCAAACTTGCTATTGTCAAAAGCTTTAAAAAAACTTATAGGAATTAAATAAGGCAGTTCCAACTTATCGGTATACACAATTGATTCCCCAGCATTTACTACTAAGCCCTTCATAATTTTTATTTGCACAAAATGAGTGGCTAAAAACTTAGGTATATATTGTTGCCTTTTACCTCCATAAACCGTATTGCCTAAAGAATAAGTTTGAGTAGAATCTAAAACTCCACTTTGTAACCAAGCATGCATATAATTAAATTGCAACCACCTAGTAGGTTCATACATTAATTTTACAAACGGATAACTAGGTGCTTTATTACTTAATACAATATCACCCATTTTCCCATATCCTATAACATGTTGATCCTGACCCACACTCACCATGCCTTTATTAAGTTTATAATGTAGTGTTGCATTAAACTGTGCATAATTTAGTAAATTATTACTTGTAGTTTGTTTACGATTAATGCCAGGCAAAATATTATCCTGTCGCAATGAATCGTAAGCACCTGTTTCATTAACATCGCGATAATCAATTGCAAAACCCAATCGTTTTCCAGCATATCCCATTAATTGAAAACCAGATGAGAGTAAAGTACTTTTTTTATCGTACACACTTTTAGTAATTTCTATTTGCGGGTCGGCCATGACTCTAAAGTCTTTATCTACATAAGCAAAAACTGGTGCTCCGTATTTTGGTAAATGGCCGGGGTAAGAAAAACCAGGCGCTGTTACTGTAGATTGTAAATCATCAAAAGTATAAAGTTGAATATAAAATTCGACCTCCTTTTTTTCGAGACTACTTAGTTTTTGTTGCGATTGTAATTGAGTAAGTAAGGAATAAACTTTGGAACGTTCGAGTGGCTTTACCAAATCAAAAATCTCAATATTACCTTTTTGCGCCATTCTATTTAAAAACTCTACCACATTTTGCTGATGAGCATAATTTTGTGCAAATAATCCTAGGCTTGCCAGTAAAGCAATAGTAAAAAAAGATATTTTAATTTTAGTAAGCACCCTGATCTCTTAACATTTTAACAATGGTCTGTAAAATAATTTGTAAGTCGAGTGTAAAGGACCAGCGATGTATATAGTATAAATCAAAATGCACTCTTTGCTCCATCTCTTCATGTGTGCGCACTTCGCCTCTGCAGCCGTTAATTTGTGCCCAGCCTGTAATACCAGGCTTAACCATATGACGTTTTAAATAATTATCTACACTCTTCATAGATGCTAAATTCATGGGCGTAGGATGGGGTCTTGGTCCTACCACCGACATTTCACCCTTTAATACATTCCAAAATTGAGGTAATTCGTCGATACTAAATTTTCTTAAAAACTTACCTAATCTGGTAACCCTTGGATCGTTGCGGGAAGTTTGCTCGAACTGCTCCGATGCTTTTGCCAATTGCATGGTTCTAAACTTATAACAAATTATGGGTTTGTTATTTACGCCCCATCTTTCTTGTGTATAAATGACCGAACCTCTGGAATCTAATTTAATAAGTAAGGCAATTATGGGAAATAACCACCAACCTATAAGTACAAAAAATAATAAAGAAAATAAAACATCAAAAAATGTTTTGAATAATTTGTTCTCCCATTTATCTAATGGAAGTTCATTTAAATTAATAACCGATACCAAACCTAAATTATCTATCTCCTCTGTTTTTGTAGTTAAATCTTGTAAGGCAGGCATTAATCGCACACGCACATTAAGTTGATCACATATATCAATGCATTGTCTAATTTCAAAATTTTGCTCACTAGGTAAAGAAATAATTACTTCGTCGATAGGTTGCTTTTTTAATGCCCCCTCTAAATCAAGAATAGTACCCAACCAATGAATAGCCGTATCCTCGATGCTTACTTCATGTATAAAACCTACACATTTATAACCATAATAAACATGTTCATTTAAAGTTTTGAAAAACTCTATCGAAGTTTTATTATAGCCCACAATTATTATAGTGTCATTTAATACACCCCCTGCAAAAGCCAAATGTTGTCTTTTACGAATAATATATTTTAAAGCAATAGATAAGCCAAAATTGAAGCTGATAAAATAACTAAACCTAAATAAATCACTATACCCCGACTTAGTTAAAAACAAAAAAGCACTTAATAAAATAACAAAAAGTGCATTGGTATAAATATTAAATAAAATTTCCTCGGGAAATTTTTTATAAATACGATTTCGATATAAACGACATTCATGAGCCGATAAAAACCAAACCCCTAATACTAATACAATAAATAAAAAATCGGTAAGTGTTCTAGGAAAAACAAATGCATTGTGCTTTACAAAAACCGCCAACATAAGCGAAAAAAGCAAACTAAAGGCATCGATGCTTATTTGGGTTTTTTTATAATAACGTTGATTCCAATTCATTCACCTAATTTTTACTCCTTTTACGGGCTATTTCTTTCAGATGATAAAGATATAAATTGGTGACCGTATCCCAAGTGTATTTTTCGGTTATTCCATTGGTAATGAGTGCTCTTCTATGGCTAATGGCTTCTGTATTTAGTTCGGCCCAGTTAAACCATTGGGTTATACTTGGTCCATTTTTTTGAAAATAATACCCCAATTGGTCGTTTTGTAAAACCTCCCTACTAAAAACGGTGTCTAAAGCGGCAATCGCACAGCCATTGGCCATAGCTTTTAATAAAGTAGGATTGGTACCCCCAAACTCATGCCCATGTAAATAAGCATAACAATATTTATATAAACTTGCTAGTGTATGAGCGTTACGTACATAACCTGTAAAAATTAAACGGGGGTCGGACATGGCCCTAATTTTATCGGCATAGGCGTCAGCATAAGGTACATCGCCCACAATGACTAATTTTTTAGTACTATGGGATTGTATAAATCCTTCTATTAAAATATCGGCATTATTATCGGGAATCATTCTGCCCACAATTAAATAATAATCCCTTTCTTGTAAATGCCAATCTTGCAAATACGAAATTTGCGCACCCTCATTACTATCAGCACCATAGGTAATGACCACCGACTTGGCCCCAAATTCTTGTAAATAAATGGCTTGCATGGCATCAGCGTCGGTAACTAAGACATCATTAAATTTTACCGCCATCTTTGCTGCCCATTTAAAATAACGGGCACCCAATCCTTTCCATTTGGGTCTTAACCATTCTAGCCCATCCACATTCATTAAGGTTGGCTTACCGAATATTTTAGTAATAAGGCCAAAAGGACCATTAGAAACATTTAATACTAATACAGCATCAGCTTTTGAAAAAACTACATGCCAAAAAGCCATAAAAGAGTGTATGGGCTGGCTTAATACTTTTGATTTTATAGTGGGTATATACACCAAACGAATACCATTTATGATGGCAGGTTTTTGCGCAAACAAATAAGCATGACAATATACCGTTACCTGAACGCCCTGGGCGGAGAGTTTTTCGGCCAAAGCTTTTACCAATGTTTCATAACCACTATACACATAGGGATAACCCCTGGATCCTATAATGGCAATTTTAAAGGGAGTAGCTTCAGTTTTCGAAGACATGTAAAATATTATTTTCAAAAGCAGCAGCACTAAAAAACGCTTGTACTCTTTTTTGTCCCGCTTGCCCTAATTTTTTTCTGGTTTCTAAAGGCAAGATACTACCAATTTTTGTAGCAGCTTCCTCCACATTGGATAAAGGTAAAAAAATACCATTATCGCTAATCATTTCAAGTGCGCCTCCTTGTGCAGTGGCAGCCACAGGAAGCCCATACATCATAGCTTCTAGCACTACAGTGGGGAGTGGATCGGGTAATTGCGAAGGCAAAATTAACAGGTCGATAGACCTATAAAAAATATCCATTTCCTTTTCAAAACCAATATAAAATACACGTGTATGTAAATGATGTTCATTTATAAACGCTTTCATCTCCTCCAATAAATATTCATAGCCCGAAAATGGATCACCACTTATGATAAAATAAAGAGGTGCATTTTGGTTTTCATTGGCAATTAAAGTTTTTGCTATTTGCAAAAAATATTGTTGGCCCTTCCAATAATGTATTCTTGCAGCCATTCCAATAATAATAGCATTATCAGCAATAGCATATTGCGCTCTATAATTTTGTTTATTACTTATCGCTAAAGGCTCAATGCCATTATATACTAATATTCCCATACCCCAATGTGTTTGCACTGACTTGGATACCACAATAATTTTTTGAGCCCAATTGCGCATACACCATTTTATGAGGGCATGTAAAAAAAAGGGCTTTTCGATTATTTCATGAATATGCCAAATATGTTTGATCTTATTTTTTTTAGCCAAATAACCGCCTATTAAAACTGCAGCCGTATTGGAATAGATACAATCAATATTTTCATTTTGGAGTATGAATTGTAATTGCTTACTTGCTATACTCCATTTTTGAATTCTATTAATTATGCCAAGCGGGGTAAAATATTTACGCCTAAGAATACCCAAATTAACAATATGAACCGAAATATTATTTTGTGTTAAAGCCTCTGAAAGTGGACCTGCAGCCGAAAGTACTACAGTGCAATGATGTCCTTTTTGATGGAGTAATTGTACAGTTTGTAAAAATATTTTACTAGCCCCATACATGTCTGAGGAACCATGTAATAATAAAATACGCATTACCCTTTTCTTGATTTAATAAATTTTGCAGGTACCCCAGCCATTACAGAATAAGGAGCCACATCTTCATTCACCACCGATCCTGCGGCAATCACCGAACCTCTGCCAATAGTAACACCTGCAAGAATTACGGAGTTGGCAGCTATCCAACAATCATCCTCAATGACCACTTCTTTTTTAACCACACCTTGCGATTTAATAGTTATATCGGTATTGGCAAACACATGGTTTTCTGCATATATACTTACCCTTGGCGCTAACATAACATTATTGCCAATAGTAATTTTTCCAGAACAACCTATATAATTATAAGGTCCAATATTAGAATGATTCCCTATTATTAATCCATCTCCAACAGGACCTCCATAAATATTGGAGGGTCTAATAATGGCATATTTTCCTATGGAAACTCTATCGCCTAAAACAATGCCATGAGTGGCCAAACAATTTATTTCGGCGCCATCCTCAATAATGGTATCAGCACCTACAAATAATTTGCTTGCATATAAAATAGACACGTTTTTACCAATCAATAATTTTCCTTTTACCGATCCGATAAAAAAACGTTTACATAAGCCTCTCAAAAAAAAGAAGCTTACATAATAGTAGGTGCTAATTTTAGAAAAAAAAGAATAGCCTTGTTTAAATTTTTCGTTTTGCGAACTGCTCATAGCAAGTCAAAAATAACTTAAATATTTTTTATATGTTCATTAATTTGCAGCGCAGTTTGATGCCAACTAAAGGCTTTATTGCGCTCGATTCCTTTTTGAGCATATTTATTTCTGAGGGGTTCATTCTCAATTATAGTAACTATAGCATTAGCCAAATTTTGCGTACTATTGGCCTCTTGTAAATCAAAAACTAGGGCAGCATCAGCTGCAATTTCGGGTAAAGCCCCTGCATTACTACAAATTACGGGTAAGCCGTAGCTAAAAGCCTCTAAAAGGGGGAGCCCAAAGCCTTCGTTTTTTGAAGGAAGTATATAAGCAAATGCCTGCTCATACAAGTGTGCTGCTTGCACATCGGTAACATAGCCTAATAAATGAACATGGGCATTAAGGCCTAAATCTTGTATGGTGGCTTGTATTAATGGCGCATCATTTAATTGCTTTTTAACAGGTGTATTGCCAGCTAAATACAAATGGTACTCGGGATGCTTTTGTACCACTTGAGCAAATGCTTTAATAAGCTGAGGTAAATTTTTTCTTTTTTCTAATACTCCCATATGTAAAAAGTAAGGAGTAGCGCTAGGGTTATTGGTAGATGCATCCTGTGATTTAGAGGGCGCAAATGATTTTGCTGCCTCATGCACTACAAGCATTTTATGCACATCTAATTTTTCAAAATGTAAGATGCGGTTTTTAGCATATTCACTGGGTACAATAATTAAATCGGCTTTTTTTGCAGCGGGCACACCAATGATATGAAAAAGTTGTAACCATAATACATGATAATGCTCGGGGTTCTCCCAAAAAAAAGCATCATGTAAAACGGCGATGGTTTTTAATCCTTGTTTAAAAAAGGGCACAAAAAAATCGGAACAAAAAAGATGCGTACATCCGTCCTGTTTTGCTTTAAATGGTAATTGAATCTGCTTCCACCAAATAAAACGAATATGTTCAATTATTTTAAATACCGGATTCGTACCTCTATATACCTTTTTATTATTATCCAGTAAACAAATGGAGGCATCTGGTATTTGTTGCCAGGCTTCGATAAGAGATACTAAATAGGTTTTAGCCCCCGTTTGAGCAATTTTAAGATCTCTAATATCAATTCCAATTTTTACCGACATACCACGAAGATAAAAACATAGTGAATAAAAATAGATATATTTGTTAGCGTCATGCAGTTTTTATTATACTTATTCCCCTTATTGTTCCTAGGCAGCTTTATACTCTCCTTATATAAGATAACAAAAGGGGATGCCAATGGGGTTTTTATCTTCTTAATTGGAGGCTTACCCTTTTATGCCATTAGCTTATCACTACTATTTATGGTGGTGGGAAAAACTTGGATACCTTTATTACAATTTACTAAAGAGATAGTCATTATTGCCACACTTATTACTTTATGGTGGCAAAGAGAACATTTTAGGTTTAGCATTTTGGATAAAATGGTTTTGGCTTTTTTTATATTTTCTTTTGTTTTTGTACCCCTGCCATTAGGCGACTTAGGAATTACTCAAAAATTAATTGCCTTTAAAAGTATTAGCTTTTTTGCATTAGTTTATTTTTGTGGCAGGTTATTTCCTTTGCATAAAACACATTTACACAAATACTTTAGTTTTGTTTTAGTACTTACCATTTTAGCGGCTGCACTATCCTTAGGAGAATATATTTTACAAACCCATTTACAAACCTATACTGGATATGCGGAGTTTAATTATCAAATATATAAACAAGAAGTAAGTGGCTCTTATGGGCTTAGTTGGACATTTGAAATTGAAAATAGAGTAAAACGTTTTGCAAGTTTTTTTTCTACACCGCTAGAACACGCTTCGGCCACTATTTTAGCAGTGGCTCTAATTGCAGGTTTGTATACCGAAAAAAATAATAAAATTTATTTACAAAAATTAGGATGGATTGCACTTATAGCGTCTATTATTTCTATAACAGTTTCCCTATCCCGCGCCGCTTTACTAAGTTATTTTTTAATGATATTAATTTATAGTTTTTTAACTAAGCGAAAGGAAATCTTATCAATATTTTATTTATCAGTGGTAAGTGCAATTATTTACTTATTTAGTTTTAGTAATAAAGAAGTGCAAGACTTTGTAATGGATAGTATTCAGTTTTCAAATAATTCCTCTTTGGGTCATGTAATAGAATGGGTAAATGGGGTAGATGCCATGACGGAGAAACCCTGGGGGATGGGTTTAGGCGCTTCGGGAAGGGTAACCGCTAACGAAGGAGAGGCAGTGGGTGGAGAAAACCAATTTATAATTGTAGGGGTACAAATTGGGGTAGCAGGATTGCTACTGTATTTAACCATCTATTTTTATTCGATGGTGCAAGCTTATAAAGCGTATTATAAATTATATGGGAAAGAACAGAAAATTGCTTTGATAGTTTTACTACTTAGGGTGGGCTTATTTTTACCTATGTTTACCTCCAACCTAGATTCCTATATTTATGTGAGTTATATGCTCTGGTTTTTGAATGGAATGTTAGGAACCGTTTTGGATAATTTATCGATAGCGAATCGTAAGCTTAATTAAATAACTATCTACATCATTAGGATTGGCAATACCTAAGCCTGAAGCATTTAAGGGTTGGGAGAAATTATAATTAAACGATCTTTTGTAAGCAAGTGTTGCTGAAATTAAAAAATTTTGAAAAGGATAATCCATAAATATTCTACAACCATAATCCACCCACTTTGTAAGGCTTGGATTGGAAAAAGCTAAACCAGATCCTTCAAAATCATCTGCATTATGTGTGGTAGATTCTAATTGAGCGCCTAGCTGTTGCCATCCTTTAAATTTACTTACTCGAATCATTCCAAAATTACCACCCATACCACTAGGGGCTCCCAATATTTGACCTTGTTGATCATAACCAGATAATCCACCATGCACATACCATGTACCTGCAGTTCTTACGGGGAAAGTAGAAGCTTGTTGTAGCCTGGTATACTCCGACATAAACTGCCAATACTCCTGATTATTTTTTTGCTTAAATATTTTTTTAAAACCGTAGGTATAAGCCCTGGAGTGTTCGGGTTGCTGTATAAAATCACGCATATTAAAAAAAGCATCATTACGCCCCCACTCGGTATAAAACTCGGCGTGCGCTGGTGCAAAAACATATCTTAAAAATAAACTTGCATACTGATCACGATTATCTTCCACAGATCCCACTAATGAATTTACAAATTCGGGTTTATCTGTAGCCCTGGCAACATTTCTAAAAAGTAAATTCCACTCTTTATTATCTTGTAATAATACTTCTGGCTCTTGAACGATTCTAACAAGACCAACACTTAATCCCTTAATCCACTTGGGTTGATAAGCAGCTGCCATTCCATTTACGTATCTTCTTCTTTGATTCAGATAACCAGATGCAGAAAGTTCAACAGCATTATTAAATTTAGGATCAACATCATCCAAGTAACCTGCTACCCATTGCCATTCAAAATTTCCAATAAAAGTTTTTAAGGGGCGGCGGCTATTAAAACTTATATGTTCAAAGCCTGGTGCATGCGCACTCATTAAAAGTGGATTTAGAATGCTCGGCCCCCAGGTAATATTTTCGGAACTTACACCTACGCTAAATGCACCTGCATTAAGTCGAATGCTTGAATTGCCCCAATAAGTTTTTGTATAATTGGGGGTTTGTATACTGCCTCTAAAATTTTGATTGGCTGCATATACATACTGAGGTTGCAACTGAATACTTAAAGGACCCAATCTTGCATACAAGCCAGCGCTCGCCATTAATTGATAACCACTACTTGCTAACATGGGCCCATCTAATTCCTGAAAAGGTTGTGCAGTAACCATTTGCTGCGTAAGCTGCACTGGTAATAAGGTTGCATAGCCCCATTTCCCTAAAAAATGTTTGTCTATTTTTTTGAAACCAAAACTATCATTGGCCTGCAAAGGACGTAACATAAAAGATACCGAAGAGTCGTACCTACCTAATAATTGAGCACGACGCATTGCATCTTCGACAGGCTGCTGATCCATGCTAATAGTTTGTGCATGCAAAAGAGTTGCCGACAAAAGGCCAATAATGAATAAAAGTTTTTTCGTAAAATTAATTTGTAGAGTAATGCTATTTGTTTTTCCAAAAACTATAGATGCCTTTTTCAAGCTCATAAGTTTTCCAGGATTGTTGAGCACGCTTGGGCTGTTGTTGTGCCCAGTTCCACATATCTGTTAAACCAGCTTGAAGACTGGTTGTATCTTCGTAATCTAATAAGCTTACACTTAATTCATGTGAGGGTAAAGCGTCTTTAACTTCGTGTCTTGCCTCTTCGTGTTTAGTTTGGCCCGAGCCAATTACTTTTTTTAATACCTCAGAAGCTTCTTTAATAGTATAATATTTCCAAGAACCAATATTGATAATTTGTTTAGAAGCGCGAGCATCCGTGCCTGCTTTCCATAAAGGCAATAAACAATCATCGATACATGAAAAAGCTCTTTGTTGAGAGCCATCTCCAAAAATAGTAAACGGTAAACCATTAATATTTTGATACATCCAAATACCTAACACATTGCGATAACGATCCCAAATATTTTGATTACGTCCGTACACATTATGTGGACGAATTATACACCAATCTAAACCATGTTGTTCTCCTGCAATTTGAATATCCATCTCACAAGCATATTTGGCTACTCCATATGGATCGATAGGTGCAGGCGCATCCGACTCTTTAAAAGGGGGTTTACCTACTCCATAAACAGCCATGCTAGAAGTAAATACCAATCGGCCCACACTATGTTGTATACAAGCATTTACCACATTGGCGGTAGCTACTAAATTACAGTTGTAATTAAATTTTCGAATAAAAGGACTTAAACCTTCGGCCGCATAAGCAGCAAAATGATAGACGATTTGAGCGTCTTTGAAAAGTTCACTAATATCTCCTGTGCTAATATCAATTTGATGAAAATTTACCCCCTTAGGCACCTGATCTAAATAACCACCAGATAAATCATCAATACCAACAATACTATATTCGGGATGATTCGCTAAAATCCATTCGGCCATTCTTGAACCCAACAAACCTGCTACCCCTGTAATAACTATTTTTTTCAAAATACTAATTTTTATACTTTTTAATACACTTATACCGAAGCTAGTAAACCATCCTTAATACCTTTATTCCAAGCTTTTAGCTTTTGCCATCGGCGCCTAAAAATAAAATAGAAACTGATGCCAAAAAAATAAAATGTCTGATACCCCAAAACAAAAGGCCAAGCCCATACAGGACTGTACTTTTTTAAGACCCATATACGGTTACGTGCATTTAAATAATGAACTTTGGCGCTAATATAACCTTCCTTGGTTTTTTGCTTGGATTTATGCGACATACCCGCAATATGATAAATAACCGAGCTTGGCACATAGGCCAACTGGTAGCCAGCTTTTTTTATTTTAAAGGATAAATCTACATCCTCGTAATAAATAAAGAAAGCCTCCGTTAAAAGACCCACTTCTTGTAATACAGCAGAACGTACCATAAAAGCGCAACCCGTAATCCAATCAATAGATTTTTGAATTTTTTTTTGCGTTTGCCCCTTATCTAATGTATTGTATCCCGGGGTACTACTAATACCTAATAAAGCATTGTATTTACTGCCTGCATTCCAAATAAGTTCGTGATTGTGATGAAAATAAATGAGCGGTTGTGCAGCCCCAATATTTTTGTTTTCAAATACACTTACTAATGGCGCTAAAAAATCGGGTTCTACAGCAACATCATTATTTAAAAGCAGTTGTAATTCATAGCCTTTCTCGAGCGCATATTGCATACCAATATTATTACCACCAGTAAAACCCCTATTAGTGTCAGAACTTAAAAATATAATAGAAGTAAATTCATTCTTTAATTGTGTAACAGATTCATCCGTGGAAGCATTATCTACAACTATAATATCATAATTAGTATAAGTAGTAGCTGCTAGTGAAAGTAAACTGTCTCTAGTTAGTTCGTAACTATTCCAATTCACTAATATAATGGCTAATTTTTTACTCACTTAACAATACACTAAAAATGATACTGAATATTTAATTGCCCCATCCACTGTTGAACATCTCGCCCAGGAATAAAATAAGTATTCACTGTTTGATACAAATTCCATTCGTAATTATTGGTTTGCATATATGAAATTCTTGGTCCTACAGTTATGTTTTTATATGTCCAATCGACTTTTAGGGTACTAACAAAGTCTACATAAAAACGTCTAAAATCTTGTGAATTATAAAATGCAAATTCTAAAAAATCGGAATTATGCTCTCTACGTTCAAAACTAAATCCAATTCGATTTTTATTTTGACGCCAATTAAACTCAAGTGTTTGAGACGAGCCACCAGGGCCCACTCCAGCACCAATCAATTGTCCATCATGCGTATAGCCTTGACGAATATTGGAACCTAAATACCAACTAGGTGGTACATTAGCCGAAAACTGTTCGGCCCTTGTTAATAATTGAGTTTGTGTTAGCTCTCCTAATAATTCCCAATAATAATTATGTGCTGTTGTAAATATCTTTTTAAAACCCCAGGTACTAGCATATCCTTTATCTGGCTGCAATAGCCAATTTCTAAAACTTGTATTATTTAAATTCCAGCCCACCTCGCCATAAAAACTAGTTTGTGCCGCTGGCATTTCATAATTAAAATAAAAACCAGTTAAAATTATAGGTTGTTCAATTTTATTATTAGGTATACTTGTTACAATATTTTTGATGGGTAAATAATCCTGCCATTGATTCATATCTTTTTGATACTGCATATAGGTTTGTTCGAAACCCAAGGTTAAATTATTTATCCATTTAGGTTGATAACTTATATTAATTCCACTTATAACTCTAGCTTTATTTTCAATAGCTTTATAGGTTTCATAAATGGTGATAGGTTGCCCAAGCGCATTCTTACCTAAATAACTTATGCTTTTCCATACCTGACTTTTGGGAACGTACAAAGGATTCCCTCTATAACTCATAAAACTACCAGGTGGTTCCCATCCCCCATTAGTGACCTTACCCGCCATAATATCAATGCTTAATTTTCCTACTTTAGTTACTAAAGGTTGATCGGTAGCAATATTGATATGTGGGAAACCTGCAGCAGTACTAGATAATAATAATGCATTACGCTGTGCAGGACCCCACCACTGATTTGCAGTAGATACTCCCAAAGACCATTTTTTATAATGCAGTTTTATAAACGATTGCCCCAACAACAATTGACTGTATTGTTTATCGCCCATGCGTTCGGGTAGTTCAATAAAATTATAAAATCGGTAATAGTCTCGCCAAATAACAGGATCGGCATCTAGTGGAAATGATTCAAATTGTTGATTTTGTGCATTCACCATTTCGGGTGCGAATTGTAATTCTATAAATTTCCATTGCGCATTAATGCCAACTCGTGCATATTGTTGCCATCCCTTAGCAGGCACCATTGCACCATCATTCCAATTGTAGGGATGATTTTGTACCCACTGAACTTTAGTTGTTAGAGGTAATGCATAAAGTTTAACAGTAGGTAAAAGAGAAATATTTTTTTTAGTGCTATCCTTCCAATAATTATCGGTAAATATATAATTATCAGATTTAAAATCGGCTTGCGCTCTTAGCTTACTGGATGCTACTAATATAAGAAGAAACAATGCCAGATTAGCAATATAAAATAAATTTTTGCTACTGCGCATTTCTAAATTTTTGGACAATCAAATAATATAAACATAAACAAAAGCCTTCGATAAGTACAGGATAATATCCGGCGTAATAAGCAGGTAGCCCCAATTTTAATGCATCAATGCACAATAAAGAAATTAATAATACTATTACCCCTGCACCAAAATAGGCCATGAATTTTTTTTCTAAAATAAGCTCTGCTACATTTAATACGTTAAGTGCAATTAATAAAGGTACTGGGCTAATAAGTTTTACCAAATGTGCCGCCTCATTAAAAAAGACAGCATTATTGTTTTTTCCTAAAAATAAAACAGTAAGTAATTGCTCTGGAAATAGATACATAATAGCACCTGCTGCTATACAAAGTAGCGCCATTATTTTATTTTGTTGTGCTTTTAGTTTTTTCCAAGCTGCAAAACCCTCGTTGTGCGTGCCAGCCGCATGGGGCATTACCGCTGCACTATATGCATTTACTAACATTCTAAAACTAGAAATTAATTTATCGATAAGGCCATAAGCGGATAAAAACAGAGGGCTCACAAAACTAGGAAGCGCAAATAAAAACATAAATTGTTGTAAATGCACGGTAAGACCATTACCTGTTACTAATATATTGGTTTTTAAAAGTGTTTGTAAGCGATCAAGGCTGGGGATATGTTCGGTTACTCCTTTTTGGAAAAAAGTACTAGGTAAATACAATAAATGCAATATCAAAATAGACATGCTCATTAAGAACAAAGTAATTTCGATAAGTAAAGATTGGCTTCGTACTAAATAAATAATTACTAAAAGGCTAATACGTATTAATAAATTAAATACAGAGTAAAGATTTATTTTATAAGTAGCAATTAAATAAAATTGAGGATTAATGCACTCGGCAATAATAATAGGAAGTACCAATAAATAATAGATTCCATTATTGGTAAGTATAGGCAATATGCAAGAAACAACAATTGCTAAAAGCAATGGGATAAAACGAATTGATAAAGTTTCGGCTAAAATTATTTTTTTTTCTTTTTCACTATTGGCTTTTCTAATTTCAACTACAGCGGTTTGAGAAGTACCAAAGTTTACTAGTATCGAAGCTAGCACCGAAAAAGACAAAGCTAAAAAGTAACTACCCAATTTTTCGGTGGCTGTATTATGAATTAGTATAGGTATAAGCAACAACTGAAAAACAGCATTGCTAATGTTTAACATCAATAGAGAGGCAAATTGACTTATAGTGGGTATATGCAATTTCATGAAAGCTTACTAAGGAGTATTGATTACTTTAACTACTAAGCCACCCAATGACCAGGATTCATCGCATTTTGGATCGGGTACATTGGTTTGCACTAAATAATCTCTTAATGAGATAGTTGCTTTTGATCCAGTGTGTTGAATTGTTTTTTCGATTTTATACACCGAGGTTCTAAAATCATTACCACCACTACAAATACTAGGCATATCTCCAAATGCGCCAGTGCGAGGTGGATTATTAATAATGCCTACATAATCGGCGGGATAGGATTGATATAAACAATAAAGTGCATTACAAGGAGAGTTTGAAAAAGTAGAATGAATAATTCTATTGCCATCTAAAGTAACCTCCCAAATATCTGGACCATCAATCCCACCAAAATTATTATTACCATCCCAGGTATCATGCATATGAGGTTCAACAATAATCTGAATAGCTTTATGTGCTGGCAGATTATCTAAGTTAAGTGTAAAACCTCCATTATTATATCTTCCTAAATAGGTATCACCATTGTTTTTATATAAAATAGCACCTGTTAATTTTTCGGACGATCCCGACTTAAAATTATTATTATATACTACCGACTCGTTATATCCCGATTTCACACACCCGAACAACATCGTCATCCCCATAAAAAGGACAAAAAACTGCAGTTTGGAATGAAAAAATTTGCGCTCTAACATAGGTGATTTTTTAAAATGCTTCGCCGCTCTTAGTCCCATTTTTGATACACAAGTGACTAAAAAACAAAGGTTTATTTATATGGAAACAAAATTATTTAAAATAATCTAGACCATGGCTTAAAAAACACCTAAATAAATGATAAATACGGGATTACCCCCAGATAAGGAGTGCCTTTATCTGGTAAGCCTATACATTGTAAGTGCAGCACGTTTAATTAATATAGGGAACTCCTTTAAATTAATGGTTTCGCCAGGTGCATGCGCCCCTTTACCTGATGCCCCAAGGCCATCAATACAGTCTAAATATTGAGCTACATAAGAGATATCACCTGCCCCTCTGGATCCTGGATCGCCTGCAACAGTTTCACCTAGGCCCATATCGGTGCTTACTCCATTAATAATAGTTACTAGTTTTTCATTGCCTGCTGTGGGTGCCATACTTGGAATACCGTCCTGAAAATGAATAGTCGCTTTTGTGCCAGCCAAATTATGGCTCACTATTTTTTGCATGGTAGCTCTTGCTTTATCTTTTTGCGCTTCGGTTAAAAAACGTAAATCACCCACCACTTTAGCTGATGGTGAAATAATATTGGTTTTACCAATCGCTGAGCCAGTGCCTTTAGCATCGCTAAACTGCATATCAGATCCTCCTATAAAAATACCTGGATTAAAAGTTAAATATTTTTCGCTGCTCAATTGCTCTCTAAATTCATTTACAATACGAGCTGCTTCATAAATAGCACCATAGCCAGCACTTTGTGTAAACACACCACTACTATGCCCTGTTTTAGCTGTTACCTCTAAACTCCATCCACTAGCACCTCTGCGAGCAGTAGCCACTGAGTGTAAACCATTCGCACCCTCAAATGCCAAAGCAATATCATGTTGTTTAGCCGTTTCTATAAAATCACCTCTAGTAATTTTTCTTGGATAACCCGCGTTCTCTTCATCGCCAGTGAAATAAGCAGTAATAGCTGCGTCATTTAATAATCCTTGTTCATGCAAAGCTTGCAAAGCAATTATCATAACAACATCGCCTCCTTTCATATCATTCGCTCCTTGCCCTGTGGCGGTTGAATCGTTTAAGATGGTAAAAGGATTGGCTGGCATATCGGGTTCAAAAACAGTATCAAGATGACCAATTAAAAAAAGCTTTTTACCTTTTGGTTTTTTGTTGCTTAAACTACTGGCCACTAAATGCCCCGCACGCTTAATAGAATCGGGCATGGCTACCCAATGCGTTTGTAATCCTGCTGCTGCTAACTCTTTTGCAAATAAAGCGCCTACTTTTTTAACCCCTTCTACATTTAAATTACCGCTATTAATATTCACCGACTCTTTTAATAATTCAATTGCCCTTGGCATATTCGCATCAATATAAGCAAGTATCGCTTGCTCTTCTTTATTTAATCCATTACTTATTAAACCACTCGTTTTCGCATTTTGTGCTTTTGCAATTTGAGGAGAAAAACTTAAGACTACACCCAGGAATAATACAAGTGAAAAACTTTTCATATAAAAAATTTGAATGTTTTCTAATAATATTTACAAGATACAAAAAATAAATGTGTAGAAGCTATGCTAAATTTTAAATTATTACTAATCAAAGTGATTACATTGTTTAACAATTAAACTTATTGTATGCTAGTATTTTTTATTATGATTTTTATTTGGTTAGTAATTTTTAATATCATGATATGGATTTATGATGACTCTAAACTATCCTCCTCCATTAAGAAAAGTAAAAAAATACTCAAAATTGGCGCTATTGCTACACTAATAATTAATTTATTAATAATAATTGGAACTTGGTTATATACAAAAATGTAAATTAGATGGGGTGCACTATGTATCCCATCTATTATTTTTAATCAAACTGTAAAGGCACATTCAATTTAAGACTAAAATTACGGCCCATATTATATACGCCCATACGGCCGGTAGCAAGGTTTTCGGCGGTGTACTTTAAACGACTTAAATGATTTTGATAAGCCACATCGCCTAAGTTTTGAGCAACTAAGGAAAGGCTGCATAATTGTTTGCCCTTTTTGGTAACCTGAGTGCCCACACCCAAATTTATTAAATGATAAGCGGGTGTCACAGTTTCGGTATTATATCCTGTAAATGGATTGTCTTGTGCCGATACATTATCGATTTGTACACTTAGATAAGTATTTTTTAAATGATCGGCATTATTATCAAGCTCATATCTTAATTCAGAAATCCATCTAAGTGAAGGAATATTAGGCAAGTTATTACTGCCATCAATTGCCTTTGCAAATTGACCTCTCACATAAGAAAAAGTATTTTCGATATGTAAGCCATCAATAGGATGTGGATGAATATCTACATTGAATTCGGCGCCAACTAAATGAGCGTTTTGTTGACGATAAGCAAAAGCAAAAAAGGGATTATGGTTGGCATCTATTATAACAGAGTCGCCTCCTTTTTTAGCTTCCAATTTTTGATAAAAAATATAATCGGTTACTTGATTGTAAAAAACACTACCTGCAAAAGAAACATGCTCGTCGCTCCACTCGGCGCCTACATCAAATTGTAAACTTTTTTCGGATGCTAAATTTGCATTGCCATATTCATAACGATTAGTGCCTTCATGCGCACCATTGCTTCCTAGTTCGGAGAGATTGGGAGCGCGGTATCCGCGCGCAACATTAAACTTAATAACTAAATCCTTACCAGCTTCATAGGTAAGGCCAAAAGATCCTGCCATAGCACCATAATCCTTGGACACATGATTATTACTCAATAGTTGATTAAACTCAATGCCTTTTTTATCAATTCTTGCACCACCACTCATGGTTAAAGCCCCAGCTCTTTTTTGCGTATAAAAAAACAAGCCTAATTCCACCGATTTATATTCGGGGATTAAAGCCTCTACTCCTCTATTTTTATTTTCTTGTTGCATACCATTTACGCCAATAGTATGTTTCCAATTATTTTTTTCGGGTAATAAATATTGAAAGGAATAATTAAGTGTGCCTAAATCAAAGTATAAACTTTTTTCGGAGGGCAAGTCGATATTACCAAACTCTTGTCGCTGATTTCTTTGATAAGCGATATTGGCTTTTAAGCGTCCCGTTCCCCAGTTAATACTATTGTCTAAAATATATTTTGTGTGTCGAATATATTGATAGGGAACAGTAGGGGTTGTGCTGCTAAAGTCGCTAGTAGTAGCTTCTACAGATGACTGTCCAGCTACTTGTTTAATAAATGCACCACTGGCATTGCGCTCTCCTTCGATCATTCCTAATTTTTGGGAAAACTGATTAATAATTAAATGAGAATAGCCCCATTGCTTTTCAATACCTAAAAATCCACCCCCATTTAATTCATTAAACTTTGAATTAAACACATAGCCATCATATTTATTTTTATAATCACTAGCTTTTTTAGTAGAAGCATTTATGCCCCAAACAATACCATTTTTATTACCAGCAAGATCAAAGTGGGTACCTAATAAATTATTATTAGTTTGATAGTTACTAAAAACATTCCCTCTTATTGCACCCTCTGCAACAGGTACATTAGACACTACATTAATCACTCCCGATAAAGCCTCACTACCATAAATAATAGAAGCAGGTACTTTTAAAACTTCGGTACGTGCTACATTGTATTCATCAATTTCAATACCATGCTCATCGCCCCATTGTTGCCCCTCTTGTCTTACTCCATCATTTAACATCACTACTCTATTATAACCCAAGCCTCTGATAACAGGTTTTGAAATGGCAGGCCCAGTGCTTAATTGAGTAACTCCTGGTGTTTTGGATAAGGCATCTATAAAATTGGTGCTGGCCCCTTTAAATAAGTCCTCTTTCTTTAAAATGGTTATAGGAGTAGGCGTACGCTTAGCTGAAGTGGCTCTTAAAAAACTGGTAACCGTAACATTTGTGCTTTCGACAGCCGTATGGTTTAAAGTAAAATTTTGTTCTTGATTCGATTTTAATTCGATGGTCTTAGTGCTAATAGCATAACCTATATAACTGGCTTCTACTAAATAATTAGCTGTTGGCAGTTCGATTTGATAAACTCCTTTATCATTGGTAACCACCCCTTTTTTTAGATCGGGAAAATAAATATTGGCCCCCTGCAAAACCTGTCCTGTTGCCTGATCGGTTACCCTTCCTTGTAAAATATACCTTGATTTAGTGCTCGAAACCTGCTTTGTATTTTGAGCAAAAATGGGTGATAAAAACGACATCAAACAAATCCACCCCAACACTAGTATCGGTATCTTTTTGAACATACCATAAAGTTAGTTCAAAAGACTTACACAACAATAGAGATTAATTTTAGCTTAATTAGCTTTTTTTTGATTACCATATCTGAAATTTAATATCACGAGAATAATACTAATCAAAAAAAAGCCAATTAAACCAAAGTCGGTTTTACTTAATTTAGTAAAAAACACACCGAAAATAATAAGATAAATAATTGTCAAAAACTTTAGTGTGTTTTTCATATAAGTGAATTTAAGGTAATGGGCAATAATTATCTATGCATGCAACCCCTGCTGCTGCTTCAATTGTTCCACATAGCAACACACAAACTGGTGTTCCAAGTCCAGCTGTTAAGCCAATACAATTGGCATGACACAAAATTCCAGTTGCAAGTGCTGCTGACGTGCATAATGAATATTTCCAACCACAATCATTAAGCATATTTATTTCTATTAATGAATTTGTTGCAATACGGTCAATAATTACAGACTTTAATAGTTGTGAATTTATTTCTTGAGATAAAACCTGATTACATGCTGTATCTATTTGCTGCATTGAAACATAATTAAATTTTCTATTTATTTGATTCCAATTATTACTATATTTTTTTGCATAATCTTTTAGAAAGCTTACATTTTCATTCCCTATAAACTCATCTACCAAATAGCTTGCATTACTTGAATTTAAGTCTTTGTCGTTTAAAGATTCAATTTTATTTTTTAATTCGACTAAAGTCATCCCTTTAGTGATAGCTAAATGCGAAATAAATTTTAATAAATCTCTTTCTTGATTTACAACATTAATAAAATTTGTATCCTGTGAAAGTTTATTTGTTTTTATGGCCATTGGTTCAACAGAGGTCTTTGAACAACTGCCTAAAATTGCACAAAATGCAAAAACACGAAAAAATTGATATTTCATAAAAATGGTTTTAATGAATAATGAAATTAACAGCCAGAAGAAACCAGATTTATGTATTAATACTATTAGGAAATGTACTAAATAGTAATTTATCTATTGATTTTGAACCTTTTAAGCCATAATTGGTTATAAGAATAGGACTTTGAAGGAACATTATTTGGTGAGAATCAAATAAGTATGTAATTTTGATGTTCAAACATTAATTAAACTATAAAACAATAATTATGAATTTATTAGATGCATTAAAATGGCGTTATGCTGTTAAAAGAATGAATGGCGCTAAAATACCCGCACAAACTTTGGATAACATTTTGGAAGCTACTCGTTTAGCACCAAGCTCATTTGGTTTAACTCCCTATAGTATTTTGGTAATTGAAGACGAAGAAACAAGAAAAAAATTACAACCACATTTTTATAACCAACCTCAAATTGGTGAATCAAGTGCCGTAGTTATTTTTGCAGCACACACCACCATTAATGAAGCTAGTGTGGATGCCTACATGCAAGAAATTGCTGAACAAAGAGGCGTACCTGTGGATGCTTTAAAAGATTTTGCAGGATATGTAAAAGGAGCTATCGCGCATCAGTCTGCAGAGCAATTACAAATATGGGCTGCTAAACAAACTTATATCGCTTTAGGCTTTGCCTTAGTGGCAGCTGCTAGTGAACAAGTGGATGGTACACCTATGGAAGGTTTTGATCCTGCAGCAGTGGATGCTGAATTAGGATTAGCTGCTCAAGGTTTACATGCTACAGTAGCTTTAACATTAGGTTATAGAGATGCTGCAAATGATTATTTATCTGGTGCTTTAAAAGTTAGACGTACTGCTGATAAATTAATTATTAAAAAATAATTGTTTAAATCGTATAGCAAGTATACAGATTTGATTTTATAAAAAGGGCGACTCAAAGAGTCGCCCTTTTTATTTACACTTTTTTTAAAGCTTTACTTAATTTCCTTTTTTTATTTTGAGATTGTTTCTCATTTTTTTGTTTGATTCTTGCTAAGTCAAATTCATAAATCATTTGAGCTCTAGCCCAAATGATAGCATCCATATTTAATGCAGGTCCTATTTTTAAAGCCATCTCAGCATTAATTCCTCTTTTTTTATTGATCACCTCATTTAGTTGTGAAGGAAGAATATTTGTTAATTCTGCAAAATATTTTTGTGTAAATCCCCTTTTTTTTAAAGCCTCTCTAAGCAGTTCTCCAGGATGAACTGCAACTGCGGGAACTAAATCATTAATATTAATGCCCACTTCCAAATATTCACTTTTTTTCATTGTAATTTTTTTAACTGTAATGGTTGCTAATTTCAATTATTTCTAAGGTATCTACAAAATCAACTCTACTATAAACTTCTCTAAAAATTAAACGGTACTTTTTATTTAATCTAATAGAACTATACATAGCAAGGTTACCTTTTAATTTTTCATAATGAAAACCAGGATAAGTATTAATTTGACTTACTTTTTCAATTGACTTAATAAGCAATAGCACTATCTGATACTTTTTAATTAAAACCGGATTCGACCTAAATTGCTTATTATTTATTCTTTTTCCATCATATAAATCAGCTAACATTTGATTCTTAAATACTATGTTCACCTTCCTTATTTTATAAAGATACTTCAATAAATTCACAAATATGTGAATTTATTGAAGACCAGTTAATATACTGGTCGAGTGCTAGTTATTAAAGATAGAAGCTGAAATGCTAAGTATAAATACGCAAAAAGCGAATGTTAATCTGCCTTCTTGATCTCTGATCTTGGTCCTATACCATTTTCATTAAAGGCTTCAATCTGAAAATAATAAGGCTGATCTTTTTCGATAGCAGTTACATAATATTCACTTACCCCATAAACTAAAATGCTATTGTATAATTTATGAGGGTCGCTGCCAAAATAAATATGATAGCCAGTGGCATTAGGATTAACCGCCCACTTTAACCAAACATTGCGCCTTTCACTATCCCCTCTTAATGGTACAAAATTTTGAACTGCTCCTGGATGAGCACCTTGGCCTTTTCCAAAAACACGTAAACCACTAATCGCAAATTTACCATCGGGTACATGAATATTTACCAGCTTTACATAACGTGCCTGTACTGGTTTTGGGAGAACTACATAATCATGAGGTACGTCGGTATTGTTTTTAGATTTATCAATGATTAGTTTCCATGTTAAAGCATCATTAGACGCATACAATTGGTATTGATGATAAATATTAGTGTACTTACCCATAAGTTCAGCTCCTTCATCGGCGTAATTAATTTGAATTGCTTCAATGGTACTTATTTTACCTAAATCGGATTGTATCCACTCTCCTTTATTGCCAGTAACAGCCGACCAATAAGTTTTTAAATTTTCATCCACTGCATTATTCGCCGTAAATGCACTTAAGGTAGAAGATACTTGCACAGGTTTATTATAATTAAGTAGCATCCATCCTGTAAACAAGGAATTGTTATGGTTTGCATTTTTATTGGGTAGATAATGAGGATAATCGCCATAAGAGGTATTGGAATATAAAACGCCTTCTTTATCAATAGCTGCTGGCCAAATACCTAAACGTCTTTCAAAATTATTTTTTACACTAATTGCAATGGTTGAAATATGCCACCATTCATTATACACATCTTTATACGTGGCCCCATGTCCTGCTCCACGTGCAAAGCCTCCCGGCTTATATGAAAATGGATTATGCTTTTGATACGTAAAAGGGCCCAAAGGTTTATCGCTGGTATACACACCATCACCATAGCCACTAAACTCCGTACCGGGTGCACCATATTGCAAATAATATTTACCGTTATGCTTATTCATCCAAGCCCCTTCCATAAAAGGTTTTAAAAAAGTATTGTCTTGATGCTCACCAAAACGTTCCCATCCATGAATGCTATCCACCAAATGAATCAAAGGAACATGCTCACCAATGGGTTCGAAAGTTTTAGCATCTAACTCTTGTCCATAAATAGGATATAAATTACTCGAGCCATGATATATATAAAAACGCTTATCATCGTCTAAAAACAAACCCGGATCCCATGCACCCATTTTAAAACTATCTACGGCAATATGCCAATCGTCATGGGTAGGATTAGTACTGTACCAAAGTGTAAAATTTTTCTCGTAGGTAGAGCCTATGACAAATAAACTATCTCCTTTTACCAATGTAGCAGGAGCACATAATTCATCATACACATTATTCCAGGGTCTTAAAAATTTACGCGCCACAAAATGCCAATCCTTCATATCCTCACTCCACCAATAACCCCACTGATTTGTGCTAAACATAAAATATTTTCCGCCCATCACTGCCATTACTGGATCGGCTGTAGCTCTATGTTTTCCATTTTGCACAAAATTAGGAATAGGACAATAACCATAATCTATATTAATTGGATTGCAATAAGTAGCTTGTCTGTTGTTTGTAACAATTGATGAAGTATTTGTTTGTGCGCTACTCATTTGCACAGTCATCACTAAAAATAAAAACAGGATTCCTCTTTTCATAGGGCAAGTTTGTATCCTAAATATATTAAAAATGAAGCAAGCTTTATGAATTAACCTAGGCTTTACCCAACATCCAAGATTTAAAAGCGTCAAAACTAGGCTGCATAGGAATAGATACTTTTTGCTTATCTAATAAAAAAGCAACACTAGCTGGTATCTCTATTTTTTGCTCGATAGATTGCTCGACTACTTCGGGGAACTTTACGGGATGGGCAGTCTCTAAAATAATAGCACGCGCAATATTGCCAGTACTGTTTGAATTTTCGGCCAAGTATTTTTCGGCCGCTAAAAAAGCAACAGCCCCGTGCGGATCTAATATATAGTTATGCGTTTTATATACACTATGAATGGTAGATGCTGTATGGGCATCATCAAAACTATAACTAGATAAGACTTTTGTTAAAGAAGCGAAATTGTTTTGCATGATTTCTAGGATACGTACAAAATTACTTGGATTACCTACATCCATGGCATTGGATACAGTAGCTACCGCTTTTCGAACTTCATATTTTTCACTCGCCAAATAACGCGTTACCACATCATTGGCATTACATGCAGCTACAAAATGACCCAGGGGTAATCCACTGGCCTTAGCCATCATCCCTGCACAAATATTTCCGAAATTACCACTAGGTACCACGATATGCATAGGTGTTGTATCGCCATAAAGTTTTATCCACTGCTGCCATGCAAAAAAATAATATAATTGCTGTGGCAACCATCTTGCAACATTGATAGAATTTGCAGAAGTTAAATTATAAGATGCATTTAAATCGGCATCCATAAAAGCATCTTTTACCATCGCCTGACAATCGTCAAAACTTCCTTCCACTTCGAGTGCTGTTATATTTTGTCCGCAAGTAGTTAATTGCAATTCTTGAATAGGGCTCACTTTTCCTTTGGGGTATAAAATAATAACATCTACCCCCTGCACACCTAAAAACCCATTCGCTACGGCGCCGCCGGTGTCGCCACTAGTAGCCACTAACACAGTACTTGGTTTTTCGGCGCGCGCTTGTTTAGAAAAATAACCCAAACATCTACTCATAAATCTGGCGCCCACATCTTTAAATGCTAAGGTAGGACCATGGAATAATTCGAGTGATAAAATAGTATCTGTAATGGGCACTAAAGGAAAGTCAAAATGAATGGTCTCGGCACATATTTGTTGCAAACTTGCATCATCGATACATCCGCCCACATAAGGTTTCATGACTTCAAAAGCTAAACTCGCTTTATCTAAAGTTTTAAAACGTTCTATTTGTTGGGCAGTAAATACCGGAATTTGCGTGGGAAAATACAATCCTTTATCGGGCGCTTGTCCAGTAATGGCAGCAGTTTTAAAATCTACTTGAGGGGATTGTTTTGCTAAACTATAATATTGCATCTCCATTTTTTATTAAGCTTCTATCTGAACACCTTGCTGGTTAATTGTTGTTACATAGGTATGATGCGCTAAGCCCAAACCCTCATATAAATTTTTCATTTCTTGCTCCACAGCTAAAGCAGTTTCTTTTTCTTTACTCAACATAAATATAGAAGGGCCCGAACCAGATATACCCCCACCTAAAGCACCCGCATTTTTACAAGCTAATTTTAGGGCATCAAAACCTGGTATTAAAATAGAACGAACAGGTTCAATAATAACATCTTCTAAAGATCGACCAATTAAATCGTAATCACTTTTCATAAGGCCCGCTACCAAACCTGCGATATTACCCCATTGCTTAATCGCATCTTTTAATTTTACATTTTGTTTTAAAATGCTTCTTGCATCCGACGTACGTACTTCAATTTGTGGATGCACAATGGTTACATATAAAGTGGGCGAAGGCAGTGCTATAATTTCGAGTGGAAAAATAGAACGCACTAAGGTGACGCCTCCAAAAATACAAGGCGCAATATTATCGGCATGCTTTACACCCGAAGCTACTTTTTCACCATTCATGGCAAAACGTACCAAATCGTCGTTACTAAAAATTTTACCTAATAAATAATTCGCTCCCACCACAGCACCCGCCGAACTCGCAGCGCTAGAACCCACACCCGAACCAGGTTTGATCAATTTATTAATTTTTACTTCAAAAGCAATTGAACTATTGGGATGACTCATTTCATATTCTTCTATGAGTGCAATTAGGGCTGCGCCTGCTACATTTTTTTCGGGTTCGGTTGGCAAACCATAGGTATCCATATTTATAATAGTAATGGCCTCAACAGCAGTGCTACCTGCAGAACGAGGCACCAAACGCATTTCCATTTCGTCGTATGGACTATTTACAGCAAAACCTAAAATATCAAAACCACATACCATATTGGCTACGGTAGCAGGGGCTTTAATTTTTATCCATTGATTAATAGGGATCATGTTTTTATTTTATACTCTTGCTGCTCTAATAATATCTGCAAATACACCCGAAGCTGTTACGTCGGCACCTGCTCCTGCACCTTTAATCACCAATGGTAATTCAGGATAACGCATACTATAAAACAACACTAAATTATCCTTGCCATATAAATGATAAAAATCGGAACTTGGCTGTATATGTTGTAAGCCCACTCTGGCGCTTGTTTTACCATCCTCCTCAATTTCATACTTGGCTACAAATTTTAATTTGCATCCCTTAGCAGCTGCTGCTTCAAATATTTTTTTGAAATGAGCTTCCTGTTTTTCCATCTCGGCGTAAAAATCATCAACCGATCCATCAAAACAACTAGCAGGTAAAAATCCTTCATTCTCGATATCGGACATTTCTAATTTAGTACCCGCTTCACGAGCTAGTATCATAATTTTTCGCATTACATCGGTGCCTCCTAAATCCAAGCGTGGATCGGGTTCGGTATAACCTTCGTTTTGAGCTTGTCGAACCACTTGAGCAAATGATTTACCATCGGTACCGCCTGCATAATTATTAAATACAAAATTTAAAGTGCCAGATAAAACCGCTTCAATTTTATGAATACTATCGCCGCTACGAATTAAATCATTTAAAGTACCAATAATGGGTAAACTAGCACCTACATTTGTTTCAAATAAAAACGAAGCATTAAACTGACGTGCTAACGATTTTAATTTTGCATAATTCTCATAAGGGGAAGAACAAGCAATTTTATTACAAGCTACTACCGATACTGCTTTGCCAAGCAAACCTGCATACACATTGGCTACGGTATCATGTGCGGTTACATCAACAAAAATGCTATTACGTAAATTGTTGTCTACTATTTTTTGAACGTAATCGCTAATGCCTCCAGCAGGCGCAACTGCTAATTGCTCGCGCCAACTTGCTAGATCGATGCCATCTATATTAATTAATTGCTTTTTACTATTGGCGATACCTACAATATTAATTTGTAAGCGTAAAGTTTTTTGTAAATAAGGAATTTGCTTTTTAATTTGTTCAATTAATTTTCCTCCTACATTACCTGCACCTGCCATATATACGTTTACTTGTTTGTAAGAAGTTTCAAAAAACTCTTCGTGTAAAACGTTAATCGCTTTTTTAACGTCTGCAGTAGCAATAACAGCCGTAATATTTTTTTCGGAGGATCCTTGAGCAATAGCGCGAACATTTATACCATTGCGTCCTAATACCCCAAACATTTTACCGCTTACCCCTGGGTGGTTTTTCATTTGTTCTCCCACCAAGGCTAAAATGGCAACGTCTTTTTCAACAATTAAAGGATCTACTTTTTGAGTAGCAATTTCCTGCGCAAACTCAGCATCCACCGCTATCTTAGCCACATGCGCGTCCTGTGCATTTACACCTACACAAATAGAATGCTCCGATGAGGATTGCGTGATTAAAATAATATTGATTTGCTTTTTGGCTAAAGCGTCAAATAATCTTTTCGAAAAACCAGGAATACCTACCATTCCACTTCCTTCCAAACTAAGCAAACAAATATCTTTAATACTTGAAATACCTCTGATAAAATTAGTATCCCTAGGAGATTCGTTTTGAATAATTGTACCTGGATGATTGGCTTCGAAAGTATTTTTAATCCAAACAGGAATATTTTCCTGCATTACTGGTTGAATGGTTGGAGGATAAATAACTTTAGCGCCAAAATGAGAAAGTTCCATTGCTTCTTGATAAGAAATTTGTGGAATCTCTTTGGCATTTTGAACCATACGAGGATCGGCTGTCATCATACCACTTACATCGGTCCATATTTCTAAAGCACTTGCTTTTAAAGCAGCAGCATAAATTGCTCCCGTATAATCGGAACCTCCTCTACCTAAGGTAGTGGTGTTATTGTCGGCATCTGAGGCAATAAAACCAGGTGCCATAAACACATCAAAGCCTTTATTTTCAGGTAAGGTAAAATAAGCTTGAATAGTTTTGGCAGTAAGTTCTTTATCTACCACTGCATTTAAAAAATTAGCATTGGTTTTAATAAGTAAACGAGAATCTACCCATTGTTGTTTAATTCCTTTGGAATCAAATGTAGCCGCTATTATTTTAGAAGATAAAATTTCACCATAGCTCACAATTTTATCTTGCATACGATTCGATAACTCTTTAAGCATAAACAAACCCTCGCAATTTGCTTCCAGCTCATTGATAATTTGTTTAACCATACTTAAAGTAGCCGATTGTGCTTGTATAGGAAGTAAAGCACGAACCGCTTCGAGATGCTTTTGCTCGATGTTTTCGATAATGGTTTTATAGGCTTCATTACCCGTGGCCGCTGTTTGTGCCAACATTAATAATTGATCCGTTACTCCACTCATCGCAGATACCACTACAATGGTAGGCTCTTTTTTAATCGTATCTGTAACTATTGCAATCACTTTCGAAATTGCATCGGCACTACCCACTGAACTACCTCCAAATTTTAAAACCTGCATAACCCATTAATTTATGACGATACTAGATAAGATATCCGTACATATTATCGTCTTTGTTTATTTCATTATAATTAATCTGATACTTTTTCATATTAACAATTAAAGTATCATAATCTTTTTTCGTTTTTAATTCTAAACCCACCAAAGCTGGACCCGCTTCTTTATTATGTTTTTGTATGTATTCGAATCTGGTGATATCATCACTAGGCCCCAAAACTTTGTTTACAAATTCTTTTAAAGCACCTGGTCTTTGTGCAAAGCGTATTAAGAAATAATATTTAAGTCCTTCATAAATAAGAGATCTTTCTTTTATCTCTTGCATACGAGCTATATCATTATTGCTACCGCTAACAATACACACAATGGTCTTGTCTTTTATTTGATCGGCATAAGCATCTAATGCTGCAATACTCAATGCCCCTGCGGGTTCTACCACAATGGCTTCTTCGTTATACATTTGTAAAATAGTAGAACATATTTTGCCCTCTGCTACTAAATGCATATCATCTAAGGCGTCTTTGCAAAAAGAAAAAGTTATATCCCCTACTCTTTTTACAGCAGCGCCATCAACAAACTTGTCAATATTTTCTAGCTCCACAGGTGCACCCGATTTTAATGCCCAAAACATACTAGGTGCCCCTTCTGGTTCTAATCCAATAATTTTAGTACTAGGTGAATGCTGTTTAAAATACGTACCCACGCCAGCACTTAATCCACCGCCGCCAACCGGAATAAATAAATAATCGATGGGTCCTTGATCGAGTTTGTGATAGTCTTCGAGAATTTCTACACCTACTGTTGCTTGTCCCTCAATAATAGAAGGATGATCAAAAGGAGGAATAAAAGTCATACCATGCTCGGCTGTATAGGCCTTGGCAGCAATGGCGCAATCATCAAAAGTATCGCCTACTAAAATCACTTCTACAAAACTTTCTCCAAACATTTTAGTTTGGTTTACTTTTTGTTGAGGCGAAGGTATAGGCATAAATACAACCCCTTTAACGTTTAGTTTTTTACAACTATACGCAAAGCCTTGCGCATGATTACCCGCACTCGCACAAACCACCCCTTTCGATAATTGGTCGGCACTCAGTTGGCTCATCATATTATAAGCACCTCTTAATTTATAAGAACGTACAATTTGTAAGTCCTCTCTTTTTAAATAAACCCTGCACTGATACTTTCGAGATAGGTTGGCATTAAACTGCAGCGGGGTATGGTTAACCACCGGCTTTAGTCTTGCATACGCACTCTCAATATCAAGTGCAGGCTTATTTATTTTTGTAACATCACTCATTCGAGTATATTATTTTGCGGGTTGATTCTCTGGACGTAAACTTCTTACTGTACGACCAGCTTGCCACATTTCACTATTATGTAATTCCGCTAACTCTACTTCTAATTTTTCACGGTAGTCGGCCTTGCTGTTTAAATCGATAGATCTTGCAGCTTCGGCACCTGTTGCTACACTATTGTATAAGTCAGAGAATACAGGCAATGTAGCATCACGGAATTTTTTCCACCAATCTAAAGCACCTCTTTGCGCTGTAGTAGAACAGTTTGCGTACATCCAGTCCATACCATTTTCTGCTACTAAAGGCATTAATGATTGTGTTAACTCTTCTACTGTTTCATTGAAAGCTTCAGAAGGAGAGTGACCGTTGTTACGTAACACTTCATATTGGGCTGCAAATATACCTTGAATAGCGCCCATTAAAGTACCGCGCTCACCTGTTAAATCGGAATACACTTCTTTTTTGAAATCGGTCTCAAATAAATAACCCGAACCTACTGCAATACCTAAGGCAATAACTCTGTCATGTGCTTTACCTGTAGCATCTTGGAAAATGGCGAAACTAGAGTTTAAGCCACGGCCTTGTAAAAACATTCTTCTTAAAGAAGTACCAGAACCTTTAGGCGCTACTAAAATAACATCCACATCGGCTGGAGGCACGATACCAGTTTGCTCTTTATAAGTAATACCAAAACCATGAGAGAAATATAAAGCTTTACCAGGCGTTAAATGTTTTTTTACTGTTGGCCACATTGCGATTTGTGCAGCATCACTTAATAAATAACAAATAATAGTACCTTTTTCTAAAGCTTCTTCTATTTCAAATAAAGTTTGACCAGGTACAAAACCATCAGCTACTGCTTTATCCCAAGACTTTGAATTTTTTCTTTGACCCACAATTACATTAACTCCATTTTCTTTTTGGTTTAATGCTTGACCAGGACCTTGAACGCCGTAACCAATAACAGCTACTACTTCGTTCTTTAAAACTTCCTGTGCTTTTGCTAATGGAAACTCTTCACGAGTAACCACGTTTTCTTCGGTACCTCCGAAATTTAACTTTGCCATTTTACTTTGATTTAATTGATTTTTATTTGTTTATTTTATTGATGCGTAGGGATACGCTTATTTTACATGGTAAATACAGTTTCTCTTTTTCCTAAATATTCATTTTCGATAACTTCTTCGCCTGGCTCACGCTTTTCAAAATCTTTTAGTTTTTCATGAAAGCCCGCACTCTCTTTAATAATAGCCACTCTAGCGCTTCTTACAAATTCTACTAATCCATAAGGCTCCAAGGCTTTCATTAACTTATTGGTTTCCTCTCTATGACCCGTAGTTTCAAAAACGATAAAATCTTTTCGAATAGCTACCGCACGTGCCCCAAACTCTCTAAGCAAACGCTCTACTTTTACTTTTTCGGTAATCTCTTCACTTAATACTTTATACAAAGCCAACTCCTGCCAAACAATTTCCTCATTGGTATTAAAGTAAGCCTTTAATACCTCTACTTGTTTTTCAATTTGACGCACCACTTTTAAAACCACATCACGCGATTCCATTACTACAATGGTAAAACGGTGAATACCTTGTACTTCGGAAGGCGATGTGTTTAAACTCTCTACATTAATTTTTCGACGAGAAAAAATAATGGCAATACGATTTAACAAACCCACTTGGTTTTCGGTGTACACCGTAATCGTGTATTCTTGTTTTTCGGTATTGTGATTCATATAAAATTATTTAAGTCGTATTTCAGATACCGAACAACCCTGTGGCACCATTGGAAATACATTGTTTTCTTTACCCACCATTACTTCTAATAAAAAAGATCCTTTATGTGATAACATTCTTTGTACCGCCGCTACTAAATCCTTACGGTGTTCTACTTTCTCGCCTGCTACTCCATAAGATTTTGCCAACATAATATAGTCGGGACTTTGAATATCTACAAAAGAATATCTCTTATCATGAAATAAATCCTGCCATTGACGAACCATGCCTAAAAACTGATTATTTAAAATAACAATTTTTACATCCACTCCAGTTTGCATGATAGTACCCAACTCTTGTAAAGTCATTTGAAAACCACCATCTCCAATTACGGCTATCACGGTTCTATCTTGTGCTCCAAACTTAGCTCCAATAGCGGCTGGTAATCCAAAGCCCATGGTACCTAAGCCTCCCGAAGTAACATTACTACGAGATTCATTAAATTTTGCATAACGACAGGTAACCATTTGATGCTGGCCCACATCGGTAACCATAATTGCATTACCCTCAGTAATTTCATTAATATTTCGAATCACTTCGGCCATGGTCATTTCTTCAGAGCTAGGATACATTTCGGGTTGGATGCACTGCTCATATTCTTGTTTAGCATAATCTGCAAAAACAGCTAACCACTCGCTTCTGTCTTTTTGTTCAATACCTAAAGTAAGTAGGGGTAAGGTTTCTTTACAATCTCCCCAAACACCTACAGTCGCTTTTACATTTTTATCAATCTCTGAAGGATCAATATCTAAATGAATAATTTTTGCTTGCTTCGCATATTTATCTAATCGGCCTGTAACACGATCATCAAAACGCATACCCACTGCAATTAATACATCGCACTCGTTGGTTAATACATTAGGACCATAATTACCATGCATGCCAAGCATACCCACATTTTGTGGATGATCGGTAGGAAGTGCACTTAAACCTAAAATGGTCCATGCAGCAGGCATTCCCGATTTTTCGATAAACTTTTTAAATTCTTTTTCGGCCTTTCCTAAAATAACCCCCTGACCAAAAATCACTAAAGGCTTTTTAGCATTATTAATTAAACTCACCGCTTCGTCGATATATCCTTTTCGAATAACTGGTTTTGGACGGTAAGATCTGATATGTTGACAAGGTGTATACCCTTCGTAATTAAATTTTTGTAATTGTGCGTTTTTAGAAATATCAATTAACACTGGACCTGGACGACCACTTCTTGCTAAATAAAAAGCTTTGGCTAATACCGATGGAATTTCTTCGGCATCTGTAATTTGATAATTCCATTTTGTAACAGGCATGGTAATATTAATCACATCTGTTTCCTGAAAAGCATCGGTTCCTAATAAATGAGCAAACACTTGTCCAGTAATACACACTAAAGGTGTACTATCAATCATTGCATCGGCAAGCCCTGTCACTAAATTGGTAGCCCCTGGACCACTGGTGGCAAATACTACACCTACTTTTCCAGAGCTACGCGCATAACCTTGCCCAGCATGGATTCCACCTTGCTCATGACGCACTAATATATGCGAGAGTTTTTCTTTATAATCATACAAGGCATCATAAATAGGCATGATTGCACCCCCTGGATAACCAAAGATGGTACTCACTCCTTCGGCAATACATGCTTCTAATACTGCCTGTGATCCTGTTAATTGTTTTTGCTCCATAAATAATTTTTTAATCAGCGTCCGTTACACATCCTTCACTTGCGTCCTTTACCAACTTTGCATATTTATACAAAACACCATTACTTACTTTTAACTGAGGAGTAGGTTGCGCTGCTCTTCGTTTTGCAATGGTGGCTTCGTCTACTTTTAATGTCATGGTACGCTTAGGTACATTGAGTTCGATGATATCACCATCTTCTACCAATCCTATCAATCCTCCTTTATACGCTTCGGGTGTGATATGTCCAATTACAAAACCATGTGTGCCTCCACTAAAACGACCATCGGTAATTAAGGCCACCGATTTACCCAATCCAGCACCAATAATGGCAGAGGTAGGTTTTAACATCTCTGGCATACCTGGTGCACCAACAGGTCCCACATTTTTTATAACCACCACGTCTCCTTCTTTTATTTTCTTGGAATTGATGCCTTCAATTAATGCATGCTCACCATCAAATACTCTTGCTGGACCTTCGAACATATCACCTTCCTTACCCGAAATTTTAGCAACAGAACCTCCTGTAGCTAAATTGCCATACATAATTTGTAAATGGCCTGTAGCTTTTATTGGATTTTCTTTGGGAAGAATTATTTTTTGTTGATCAAAATTTAAATCGGGTGCAGCTGCTAAATTTTCGGCAATTGTTTTTCCTGTAACCGTTAAACAATCTCCATGCAACCAACCTTGTGCTAACATATATTTCATTACAGCTGGCACACCACCATATTGATGCAAGTCTTGCATTAAATATTTTCCAGAAGGTTTAAAATCGGCCAATACCGGAATCTTATCACTAATAGTTTGGAAATCGTCTTGTGTGATAGACACACCCACACTTTTTGCCATGGCAATCATATGTAATACCGCATTGGTGCTACCTCCTAAAACCATAATTACTGCAATTGCATTTTCGAAAGCCTTGCGTGTCATAATATCGCGAGGCTTAATATCTTTTT
Organism: Bacteroidota bacterium; assembly: GCA_947452905.1. Lineage (GTDB taxonomy): Bacteria > Bacteroidota > Bacteroidia > Chitinophagales > Chitinophagaceae > Sediminibacterium. The sequence continues at coordinate 72,153 of CANGEP010000009.1, forward strand.
CTAATAATAGTCGAATAGCAGCACCCGCATCCTTACACTCTTGTTGTTTTTCGGCACTGAGTGCAGGGTTGGAAGAAGAATAAGGCAAACTCATACCTAAAGCTTCGATAGCAGAAGCCATGGTATTGGCAGTATACATACCACCACATGCACCTGCCCCCGGACAAGCATGTTGTACAATTCCTTTAAAATCGGTTTCGTCTAATTGCCCTGCAATTTTTTGACCTAGGGCTTCGAAAGCAGAAACAATATTTAAATCCTGTCCTTTATAATGACCAGGTGCAATCGTACCACCATATAACATTAAGGAAGGACGATTTAAACGACCCATCGCAATTAAAGAACCCGGCATATTTTTATCACAACCAGGAACCGTAATTAAAGCATCATAATATTGAGCACCACAAACTGTTTCGATACTATCTGCAATCACATCACGACTTACTAAAGAATAACGCATACCATCGGTACCATTACTCATACCATCACTTACACCAATAGTATGAAAAGTAAGACCCACTAAATCATTTTCCCAAACACTTTTTTTAACCGTGTCGGCCAAGGCATTTAAATGCATATTACAAGTATTGCCATCATAGCCCATACTCACTACACCCACTTGTGCTTTTTGTAAATCGGCATCGGTTAATCCTATCCCATAAAACATTGCCTGCGCAGCAGGTTGCGTAGGATCGAGGGTGATTGTTTTTGAATATTTATTTAATTCCATAATTTAAATGATAGTTGATTTATGTAAACGCTCATGAATAGGATGCATCTCGCCTTTGGCATGTCTCACAATAAATTCTGAAATCATATCGCCCATAGCAGTGGTGGTATAACTATTCATAGGATCAATATCTTTAGTCACAAAACCATTATTTAAACACCAGCTTACGGCTTCTCTTACTAAACTCGCTTCTTGGGTTAAACCAAAATGATCTAATAACATTGCAGCCGATAAAATAGAACCCAATGGATTCGCAATATCTTTTCCCTTAGCTTGCGGATAAGAACCATGAATAGGTTCAAACAAGGCCACTGTGTTGCCTACGGAAGCAGAAGGTAATAATCCTAAAGAGCCTGCTAATACCGAAGCTTCGTCGCTAATGATATCGCCAAATAAATTTTCGGTTAACACAACATCAAACTGTGCTGGGTTTAAAATAATTTGCATAGCAGCATTATCTACAAATAAATAATCCACTGCAACATCACTATATTCTTTAGCAATAGCTTGCACTACTTTTCTCCACAAACGAGAGGTTTCTAAAACATTGGCTTTATCCACCAGCGTTAATTTTTTTCTTCTAATTTGTGCATGCTTAAAAGCCAAATGTGCAATGCGCTCAATTTCGTTTACCGAATAAGAACAATCGTCGCGAGCAATAGTACCATCCTCACTTAATGATTTGGCACCAAAATAAATACCTCCTGTTAATTCTCTATAAATAACAAAATCAACGTTCTCTAATAATTTTGGTTTTAAAGGAGTTAGATGTTGCAATGCCGCATAAGTAGTAACAGGGCGAATATTGGCAAACAATTGTAATTCCTTGCGCAATTTTAACAAGCCTTGCTCGGGTCTTACTTTAGCGCTAGGATCGTTATCATATTTAGGATCCCCAATGGCACCAAACAAAATAGCATCACTAGCTAAACAAATTTTAATGGTTTCATCCGGCAAAGGATTACCTGTTGCATCAATAGCGCAAGCGCCCATTAACGCATGCTCGTAGGTAAAAGTATGGTTAAAATGAGTGGCAATCGTATTTAATACTTTCATCGATTGCTCGGTTACTTCGGGTCCTATTCCATCTCCTAAGATGACAGCTATTTTCTTTTGCATACATTAATTTTATTACTGATTGGCTTTTTCGTAAGCTTCAATTTCGGTTTTCATACTTAATAAATAATCGATATCATCATACCCATTTAACAAACAAGTTTTTTTATACGAGTTGATGTCGAATTTTTCGAAAGCGCCTGTAGCATCAATAGTAATAGTTTGCGCTTCTAAATCCACACTTAAAGTATCCTTAGCACCTTGTGCAAATATTTGTTGTAAAAATGCATCGCTCACGGTTACAGGAAGTACGCCATTGTTTAATGCATTGTTTTTAAAAATGTCGGCGAAAAAACTAGATACTACTACTTTAAAACCATAATCCTGAATACTCCAAGCAGCATGTTCACGGGAAGAGCCACATCCAAAGTTTTTAGCAGCTACTAAAATCTCTCCACTATACTGTGATTGATTTAATACAAAATCGGCTTTGGGTTTTGTTTCGTCATCCTGCTCGTAACGCCAATCTCTAAACAAATTTTTACCAAAACCATCCTTAGTAGTTGCTTTTAAAAAACGTGCAGGAATAATTTGATCCGTATCTACGTTTTCGATACGCAAGGGTATAAATCGACTGGTTATTTTTTGTAATGATTGCATACAATTAATTTAAAATATCTCTGATATCTGTAATTTTTCCTGTTAACAATGCAGCGGCTGCTGTTAAGGGACTTGCTAATAATGTTCTGGCACCTGCCCCTTGACGTCCTTCAAAGTTTCGGTTGCTAGTACTAATGCAATATTCGCCTGCAGGAATTTTATCCTCGTTCATGCCTAAGCAAGCACTACAACCTGCTTGTCTAATTTCAACACCTGCCTCTGCAAATATTTTATCTAAACCTTCGGCTTTAATTTGTTTAGCCACTTCTTGTGAACCAGGAACAATTAAAGTTTTAATGTTCGGGTCTTTTTGCTTGCCCTTAATAACACCTGCCACCAATCTAAAATCTTCGATTCTTGAATTGGTGCAAGAGCCAATAAATACATTTTGTACTGGCATGCCTAATAAAGATTGACCCGCAGTTAAACCCATATAGGCTAAGGCTTTTTCATAGTTTTGTTTTTCGGTGGCATCGGTAAAACTTTCTACCGTAGGTAATTTGCCTGTAATGGATAAACCCATGCCCGGATTGGTACCATAAGTAATCATGGGATCAATATCCTCCGCTTTAATATTTATCTCTACATCAAATTTTGCATCAGCATCGGTATATAACTCTTTCCACTGAGCAAGTTTTTTATCCCAGTCGGCGCCTTGTGGTGCAAATAATCTTCCTTTGATATAATCGAAAGTAGTTTGGTCGGGGGCAATCATACCACCTCTAGCACCCATCTCAATACTCATATTACAAATGGTCATACGCGCTTCCATACTTAAAGCACGAATCGCCGATCCTGCATATTCAACAAAATAACCGGTAGCACCACTCGCCGAAATTTGTGCAATAATGTATAAGATAATATCTTTTGAAACCACCCCATTTTTTAAAGTTCCGTCAATATTAATGCGCATTACTTTGGGCTTGCTTTGCATAATACATTGAGAAGCAAAAACCATTTCTACTTCGCTGGTACCAATACCAAAAGCAATAGAACCAAATGCACCATGTGTGGAAGTATGAGAGTCGCCACATACAATGGTCATACCTGGTTGTGTGATACCCAACTCTGGCCCTATCACGTGCACGATACCTTGGTACTTATGTCCAAGACCATACAATTCAACATCATGCTTTTTACAATTCTCTATTAAAGTATCAACCTGAAATTTAGAGAGTGCATCTTTAATAGGAAGCTCTTGCTGCATCGTTGGTACATTATGATCCGCAGTAGCAACAATTTGTTGGGGTCTAAAAATTTGGGCCCCTCTTTTTTCGATGCCGCTAAAAGCTTGTGGGCTGGTAACTTCATGAATAAAATGTTTATCGATATAAACCACCGAAGGTCCATCCTCGATTTGCTTTACCACATGCTTATCCCAAATTTTTTCAAATAATGTTTTTCCCATAATTTATTTTTTATAAGCAGTTGCCATTTCTTGTAAATCTGCTTCTAATACTTCTTTCTTTTTATCCGCTATCTCTAAAAACAAAGGATACAATTCGTCTATTTCGTTTCTGGTAAATTGATAGCCAATTTTATGTAATCGATGTGCAAGTGCACTACGACCGCTGCGAGCAGTTAATACAATTTTACTTTCGTCAGCACCCACTTCAACAGGATTTATAATCTCATAGGTTTGTGCTTCTTTTAAAAATCCATCCTGATGAATTCCTGAGGAATGTGAAAAAGCGTTTGCACCCACAATGGCTTTATTAGGTTGTACCATCATTCGCATAATGTCTGAAACCTCACGGCTAATGGGGTTTAAAAGCTTTGGATTGATGCTAGTGTAAAATCCTAAATCCTTATGTTGTTGTAAAATCATTACTACTTCTTCTAAAGCTGTATTTCCTGCACGCTCTCCTAATCCATTAATGGTACACTCAATTTGACGAGCACCCCCTATCACTCCAGCAATTGAATTAGCCGTAGCCAATCCTAAATCATTATGACAATGACAAGACAAAACTGCTTTATCAATATTGGGTACATGGTTAGTTAAGTAAGCCATTTTTTCTTGATACTGATGAGGCAAGCAATAACCAGTAGTATCTGGAATATTTAATGTAGTAGCGCCTGCTTTTACCACCGCTTCAATCACTCTTGCTAAATACTCATTATCGGTACGTCCTGCATCTTCGGCATAAAATTCAACATCATCGGTAAAGTTTCTGGCTAGGCTAACGGCTTTAACTGCACGCTCGATAATCTCTTCTCTGGTAGAATTAAATTTATGTTTGATATGCAAATCCGAAGTACCAATACCAGTGTGAATTCTAAAACGCTTAGCAGGTTTTAAAGCAGCAGCAGCCACTTCGATATCATTAGGAACGGCACGAGACAATCCACATACCACCGTATTTTGTAAAGTTTTTGCAATCTGATTTACCGATTCAAAATCGCCAGGGCTAGAAACAGGGAAGCCCGCCTCTAAAATATCCACGCCTAAAGCTTCTAGTTTTACGGCTAGCTCTAGCTTTTCCTTGGTATTGAGTTTACAGCCCGGAACCTGTTCTCCGTCGCGTAAAGTGGTATCAAAAATGAATACTTTTTGGCTCATTAGTCATTGATTTTAAGCAAGTTGTAGATACAAAACGGGCATTAAGCCCGTTTATTGTTCAAATTTACCCTATATTAACAAGTAATTCACATCATTTTTATCGGTATTTTACAGTCTGTAAGGGGGTTAATATTTAAGTAATATATTGACAATCAATAATTTAAGTTAAAATCAGCTACGATGCCCAATCTAAGCACCGACGCTTTATTTATTTTGGTAAAATCCCTGGAAAAGGGGGAGAAACGCAACTTCAAATTGTATGTGAAGCGTAACTCTGCGTCGGCCGATTTAAAGATTATCCAACTTTTTGAGGCCCTCGACAAAATGAAGGACTATGACGAGGAGGAACTATTACGTAAAAACGAAACCCTTCAAAAACAACAATTGTCGAATTTAAAGGCACACTTATACGACCAAATTTTAGCCAGTTTACGAATTGTAAAACAAAATGAGAATATCGATTTACAAATTCATGAGCAGCTCGATCATGCTAAAATTTTATACAATAAGGGACTCTACTTACAATCACTTCGCTTACTTGAAAAAATTAAAACGCTCACCAAACAAAATAATCAGGTTACCTATTTATTACAAGTTTTGTTTTTAGAAAAAAAAATTGAAGCCTTGCATATAACTAGAAGCATGCAAGATCGTGCACAACAATTAAGCGAAGAAATTAATGAAGCTAATAAACGGCTTCGCTTAATAGCACAATGTTCTAATTTATCACTTCAATTATATAGTTGGTATATTCAACATGGACATGCAAGAGACGAACAAGACCGAATTACATTAGAAGCGCTTATGCAAGATCCTGTTTTAGAAGAAGTAAAATCATCGGAAGGTTTTTATGAAAAATTATACCGTTATCAATGTTATTGTTGGTATGGATTTATAAATCAAGATTTTTTAATGCATTATAGATATGCACAAAAATGGGTCGATCTTTTTGATAAGGAAGAGGGCATGAAACAAATTGAAACAGCACAATATATTAAAGGCTTACACAATTTAATTAGTGCTCATTTTGATTTAAAAAATATTGATAAGTTTAAAGAAACAATCGCCGTTTTAGAACAGTATAGTAACACGAATATTGTACTTAATAACAAGAATAATTTAATACAGTCATTTGTTTATTTATACATTGCAAAAATAAATCAGCATTTTCTGGAAGGCACGTTTAGCGAGGGTTTGAAGATGATTCCTACTATGGAACAAAAACTAAAAGAGATTGAATTATACATGGATTCACATCGAGTTTTAGTTTTTTATTATAAAATTGCTTGTTTGTATTTTGGAGCAGGTAATGCCGAAAAAACAATTGATTATTTAAATAGAATTATACATTGGAAAGTGAATTTACGCGACGACTTACAATGTTATGCACGCTTACTACATTTAATTGCTCATTATGAGTTGGGGAATAACGAAGTGGTAGCCTATTTGTCGAAATCGGTATACCGTTTTATGGCTAAGATGAAAAATTTAGGAGCGGTAGAAGAAGTATTGTTTAACTTTTTAAGAAGCTCAATTCAATTGGGAGGCAAACCTGCTTTTGATAATTTATTGGCTACTTTACAACCACTCGAAAAAAATAAATTAGAGAGTCGTGCTTTTATGTATTTGGATATTATCTCTTGGTTAGAAAGTAAAATTCAAAACAAAGACGTACAAACAGTTATTAAAGAAAAGTTTCTGGCAAAAAATAATCTTACAGCTTCTTAGTCTCTGTTTACAGAAAAGTTTAATTAGATATACATCGCCTCTACCTCGCCAGCAAAATTTGCTAAAACATTTTTACGACGAATACTCAGTTTAGGCGTCATCTCCTGTTTATCAATGCTAAACTCACGAGATAATAAAGTGAATTTTTTTACCTGCTCCACCTGATTAAATAATTTATTGTACTCCTCTACAATATCGGCAATTAAAGCTATCACCATGGTGTTTTGTACAATCGCTTCGTTGCTGGTATATTTAATACCATGCTGCTTTGCCCACTCTTTTAATTTGGAAAATCCTGGCACAATTAAAGCACTCACAAATTTTTTATTGTCACCAATAAGTACAATTTGTTCGATAAAAGGGCTCTCCTTCATTTTGTTTTCGATAGGTTGAGGGGCTACATATTTACCTCCACTGGTTTTAAAGAGTTCTTTTTTACGGTCGGTGATTTTTAAATATCTACCATCTACAATTTCTCCAATATCACCCGTATGCAACCAACCATCAATAATGGTTTCGGCGGTTAAATCGGGACGCTTATAATAACCCAGCATTACGCTTGGCCCTGCCACACAAATTTCACCATCCGCTTCTAGTTTATACTCTACACCTTTAATCACCTGACCTACGGTACCAAACTTAGTACCTCCAGGTGTTCTTAAATTAATACTTATTATAGGACTATTTTCGGTAGGTCCGTATCCTTCGTATACATTGATTTGTGCTGCATTAAAAATACGTAATAGTTTTACCTGACAAGCAGCACCACCAGTTACGATAAATTTTACATTGCCTCCTAAAGCTTCGCGCCACTTATTAAAGATTAATTTATTCGCAAGTTTTAATTGAAGACGGTACCATAAAGAGCCAGGGATTAAATTATCATATTGCTCGCCTAAGGCAACTGCCCAGAAAAATAATTTTCGTTTAATACCTGTTAGTTCTTCTCCTTTGAGCATTATTTTTTCAAATACTTTTTCTAACAATCGAGGCACGGTTGAAAAAGCATCTGGTGAAATCTCTTTTAAGTTATCGCCAATGGTATCAAGGCTTTCAGCATAATAAATGCTCATGCCACTATACATATAAATATAAGAAGCTACTTTTTCGAATATATGATTAAGCGGTAAAAAACTTAAAACTTTATACGTTGGATTATCAGGAAAAGGGAAACTCTCTTTACCCATTTGCAAATTAAAGTAAATGCTTTTATGTGTTAACATCACCCCCTTGGGTGTACCTGTGGTGCCCGAAGTATAAATAAAGGTAGCTACCTGATCAACGGGTATTGTTTTTTTAATCTCCTCTACTTTAGCTAAAGTATCGGTATTGCTATCTAATAAACTTGTCCAATGTTTAGCGCCTTGTATTGGATCAAAAGTGTATACTTCTTTTAAACAAGGTACTTGATCTTTGATAGACATTACTTTGTCATACAAGTCCTGATTACTTGCAAACATATATTGAACCGAAGCGTCATTTAAAATAAAAACCAATTCTAATGGATTGGTGGTAGGATATACCGGCACCCAGATTAAACCAATTTGTTGGGCCGCCATATCTGATATTAACCACTCAGGTCGGTTACTCGAAATAATAGCTACTTTATCGCTTCCCTCTGCTGTAAAATTATGACCGGATAAGCCCAGGTTTAACAAACCTGCACTTAATTGATTAATGGTTCTTGCAATTTCTTGTGTTGAATACTTTCTCCATGCGCCATTTTCTTTGGCAGCCAACATATCCTCTTTAGGAAAATGTTTCAATTGATGATCGATACAATCAAAGAGTCGTTTACATTCCATGGTCAAGCAATATTGTGTAACAAAATACTAAGAAAGAAGCAGAAAAAAAAGAGAATATTTTGTTTAATAAATTAAGTGGGTGAGTAGTCCATCTCTTAATTTAGGCTCGAACCATGTGCTTTTAGGTGGCATCACCTCGCCTGCATCGGCAATATTAAATAACTGATCGATAGTGACTGGATATAAACTAAAAGCAATAGCCATTTCTCCACTTTCTACTCTTTTTTCTAATTCGGCTAAACCTCTAATGCCTCCTACAAAGTCGATACGCTTATCGGTTCTTTGATCTTGGATATTTAATAATTTGGCTAATACATTATTAGATAAAATAGTGACATCCAACACGCCAATAGGATCAGCGTCATTATAAGTACCCAATTTACTAGTTAGTGAATACCAAGTATTATTTAAATACATGCCAAAACTATGTAAGCCTGCTGGTTTAAAAGCGGCTTCTTGTTTTTGTATTTCAAATTCATTTTCAAGAGCTGCTAAAAAACTTTCGGGGGTATGACCATTCAAATCTTTCACTACACGGTTGTAATCCATAATGTGCAATTGATTGGAAGGAAATAAAGTAGTTAAAAAATAGTCGGCGGCGGGAGTAGCTTTTTCGCCTAAGGCTAATTTTACTTTAGCAGCTGAGGCAGCTCGGTGATGACCATCAGCGATATATGTGCAGGGCACTTGTGTCTCAAACAAATCGGTTATTTGCTGAATGGTTTCTGAATCACTTACTGCCCAAACGGTATGTTGAATACCATCTTCGGCGGTAAAATCGTAAACCGGGTTTTTAGTAGTCTTATGTTTATCAATAATAGCGTCAATACTGGTTTGATTGCGATACGCTAAAAACACATTTCCAGTTTGAGCACCCGATGTTTTAATATGATTAATACGATCCTGCTCTTTTTCGGGACGCGTAAATTCGTGTTTTTTAATTATGTCATTATTATAATCATCAATACTACTTACACAAACCAAACCCGTTTGGGCACGGCCATCCATGATTAATTGATAAATATAATAACAAGGTTTTGATTCCTTAAACAATACATCTCTTTGTACAAAAGCATTTAAATTTTCTAATGCTAAATCATACACTTGTTGTGCATGAATATCAACCGTTTCTGGTAAATCAATTTCACTTTTGGTGATATGTAAAAAAGAAAAAGCATTACCAACCGCTTCGGTTTTTGCTTCTGCACTATTTAAAACATCATAAGGTTTGCTGGCCACTTGCTTCGCTAATTGTGGTTGCGGACGAAGGGCTTCAAAGGGTCTAATTTTTGCCATGGGCGCAAATATCGTTCTTATTGTTGAGAAATAATTTTTTTAGGCAAAGCTTTTCATTAAATCACAAAAAGCTACCACACTAGATAATGGCATTGCATTATACATGCTTACTCTTATACCACCAACGGTGCGATATCCTTTTACACCAATCATTCCTTCTTTTTTACAGAGTTCTAAAAAGGCGGCCTCTTTACTACTATCATTTAAAAAGAAAACAGCATTCATAATGCTACGATCTTCTTGGGCAATGGGGCAATAAAATAAAGGATGTTCGTCGATGGTCTTGTATAGTAAATTTGCTTTTTCTAGATTGCGTTTTTCCATCTCCACTAAGCCTCCTTCTTTTTCGATCCAACGTAAAGTAAGTAAGCTCACATAAATCGAAAACACAGGAGGCGTATTTAATAATGAGCCTGCTTCGATATGTTTTTGATAATCTAAAATTGCTGGAATTTTTCTGTTTACTTTTCCAAGCAAAGATTTTTTAACTACTACCATGGTTACTCCTGCAGCACCCATATTTTTTTGCGCACCTGCATAGATTAAATCAAATTTTGAAAAATCGGTAGGACGACAAAATATATCTGAACTCATGTCGCCCACCAAAGGCACCCCCAGCTGAGGATAGCTATGCCACTGCGTTCCCTCTACTGTATTGTTGGTAGTTATATGCAAATAAGTAGTGTCTGCAGGTAGGTTTAATTGCTTATGTAAATACGTATGTTTTTTATCTGAACTATCAGATACCACTGTTACCGGTCCAAATAATTTAGCTTCTTTAACTGCTTTATTGCCCCAAACTCCATTATCACAAATAGCAGCCATCCCCGTTTCATCTAATAAATTCATGGGCACTTGCATAAACTGCATCGTAGCGCCTCCTTGTAAAAAAAGAACCTCATACTCCTCTCCAATATTCATTAATCTTTTTACAATTGTCTTGGCTTCTTCTATCACTTCTACAAAATGAGAAGTTCGATGACCAATTTCTAAAATAGATAAACCCGTATTGTTAAAATTATGAATTGCTGCTGCCGCTTGATCTAAAACTTCTTGAGGTAATATAGCAGGGCCTGAATTAAAATTATGTAATTGCATTCGCTCGTTTTAAACTTTATATTCTATAAATGATTGCTTAAATAATTAAGCCTCTTCGTTAATATCATCCATGGTAGTTACCCCACCCGACACCACATACTTCATTGCTTCGGCAGCACTAATACCACGTGGTAATTTTTTGATTTGTGTGTTTGGAACTATATAAGTAATTCCAGAAATCGCATAGGAGTGAGGAACATACACGGTTACATGATCGGCTAATCCAAAATGTGCATTGCTTTGTTGTGTAATAAAACCTACACGCCAAACATTTGCAGCATCTACATTTACTAAAACGGGTTGATCAAACTTTTTCTTGTTGCCTGCAAAGGCTTCTAAAAAATCTTTAACCGAAGAATAGATAATTTTTATACCAGGTGTTCTTTCTAATACTTTATCAAAAACCGATACCAATCTTTCGACAAAAAATAAAGAAGATAACCAACCTACCACTAGTACAAGTCCAATAGCTACCACAAAGCCCAATCCCGTTACTTTGGGAATTTGACCATTGACTGCGGCAAAACGAATAGGAAATAAGCTGTTTAATAGATTGGGTAAGAAATTATCCACCCAATTAAATAAGCTAACCACTACCCAAATGGTTACCCCAATGGGCGCTAAAAGCACTACCCCTTGGAAAAACAGCTGCGCAAGTGCCCCTAATATCTTTTTTCGGCGAAAATTATCCCTAATGGTGCGCATTTTGAGTGGTTTAAGGGTCAAATTTCCGTCATTTTTACCATTCAACATAAAATACTTAGAATTCCAGTTGGAAACTTTGTAAACGAGAAAAGTTTCCATAGTTTTGCGCCTTCAAATCAAGGTATGGAAAACAGAATATTATTGAAAGCCAGGGACTTAATGGTACTCAATGGCGTACGTTATGTGACAATGGACGACCTTGCTACCCAATTGGGTATTAGCAAAAAAACCATTTACCAGTTTTACAAGGATAAAGAAGCCTTGGTATTGGCGGTCGTGGAATTGGAACTAGATGAACAAAAAATAATGTGCCAAAGATCTCAGGCGACGGCTGATAACGCCCTGCATGAAATGTTTATGCTCTTGGCGGATATACAGGAAATGTTTAAAAAAATGAATCCATTAACAGTAATGGAAATTCATAAATATTTTCCTGAAGCCTTTAAAAAAATTCAGGAGCATAAAGATCGTTTCATGCACAATGTAGTTAAGACAAATTTATTAAAAGGTATTGAGCAAGGGGTTTATCGAAAGGATATCGATCCTGAAATATTAACTATTTACCGTATCGAAACTAGCTTAATCACTTTTAATACTCAATTTTTCCCTTTGAGCAAATTTAATCTAGGGAATGTGAATGTTCAAATTATGGAACATTACATATATGGTATAGTATCTCCCGAAGGATTAAGATTACTCAATCAATATAAACATGAGGCAAGTAGCAAAAATGAATTAGTAGAAGATAATCAATTTATAAAAAATTAGCAAGCATATAAACAACATGAAAATGAAACATCTATTTTTAATCCTTATCAGTGTAGCTATCACGAGTCAATTGATCGCTCAAGATAACAAACCTGTATACAATTTCTCATTACAGGAATGTGTAGCATTTGCACAAAAAAATAATGTGCAAGTAAAAAATGCATTATTAGCAATTGAGGCACAGGTACAAACCAATCGAGAAATTGGAGCAGCGGCATTTCCCACCATTAATACCAATGTAGGGGGTACCGATTATACAAAAATTCCTACCTCTTTATTGCCTGGGCAAATATTTGGACAACCCGCTGGAACCTTTATCCCTGTTCAGTTTGGTACAAAATTTAATGCCAACTATGGAGCTAATATTCAACAATTAATTTTTGATGGACAAGTATTTATAGCCTTACAAGCAAGAGCAACATCTATGGAGATGCAACGTAAAAATGCAGCACTCACCGAAGAAGCTATTAAAGCCAATATTTATAAAATTTATTATCAATTATCTGCTAGTAAAACACAGCTCAATATTTTAGATGCAAATATTGCCCGCTTAAACGCACTAGCACATGATGCCGAAATAATGTACAAAAATGGCTTCGCCGAAAAACTAGATGTAGATAAAGTAAATGTGCAGTTAAATAATTTACAAACCGAAAAATTAAAAGCCAACAACAGTGTGGCTATTGGTTATATGGGTTTAAAAATGTTAATGGGCATGCCCGTTAAAGATAGTTTAGTGTTAACCGATGTAATCAATGAAAAAGATTTAACCAACGATGTGTTAGTAGAAAATGATTTTCAGTACAATGTGCGTAAAGATTTTCAATACTTAAGTACTATTAAAAAATTAAATGAGTTTAATGTAAAGCGTTATCAATTAAGCAATTTGCCAACTGTTAGTATGTCGGGTGCTTATTCTAAAAATGCACAAAGAAGCAAGTTCGACTTTTTCGAAGGGGGCAATTGGTTTACTACAAGTTTAATAAGCTTAAACGTAAGCTTGCCAATATTTAATGGATTTGCTACAGATGCAAGAATTAAAAGAACAAGAATAGAATTAAAGCAAACTGAAAATCAAATAGAGGCTTTAAAAAATAATATTGACAACGAGGTAACACAATCCAAGCTTAATTATATGTCATCGGTGGCAACGGTTCAGTTTCAGAAAAAGAATATGCAACTTGCCGAAAACGTATATAGCCAAACTAAAAAGAAATTTGAAGCAGGTACTGGTTCAAATACCGAAATCTCTGCTGCCCAAGCCGATTTAGTGAGTGCACAAAACAATTTTATGAATGCTTTATATGCTGCTTTAATTGCTAAAGTAGATTTATTAAAAGCCACGGGTAAATTATAATTAAACAACTTAACAAAATATACAAATGAAAAATATAGCCACATTATTATTAGCCGTTTTGAGTGTAACCTTTATCGCCTGTGGTGGTGGAGCAGACAGCATAGAAGCTAAGCAAGCCAATTTAGAAAAATTAAAGAAACAAGCATTAAGCATTAATGCACAAATTGCAACACTAGAAGCGGATTTAAAAAAATCGGGGGCCAAAGAATCGGCTAACGCTGTTTTAGTAGTTACTGCTCCCATCACAAGCGCCGACTTTAATCACTTTATTGAACTACAAGGTAAAGTAGAATCAGAGAGTGTTTCTTTTGTAACTCCAAGAGCTGGTGGTGGACAAGTAAAAGAGTTATTTATTAAAAGAGGAGACCGCGTTTCAAAAGGTCAGATCATTTTACAATTAGATAATAGCATAATTAAACAAAGCGCTGCAGCAGCTGCACAAAATATTGAAACAATTAAAGCACAAGCAGCTTTAGCAAAAGCGGTATATGAAAAACAAAAAAACTTATGGGAGCAAAATATTGGAAGCGAAATTCAATTAATGACTGCTAAAACCAATGCTGAAGCTTCGGCGAGTCAATTAAAAGCAGCTATGGAGCAGTTGGGTATGGCTAAAGATCAATTAGCTTATACTACTATTAGATCCGATGTGGATGGTGTTGCCGAAGAAGTAAATGTGAAAGTGGGAGAATTATTTGGAGGACCTGGACAAATTAAAATTGTAAATACTGATCATTTAAAATTAACCTCACAAGTACCAGAAAACTATGCAGGTAAAATTAAAGTAGGTACTGAAGTGAGTTTAAATTTCCCTGATTTACAAAAAATAGTGGATGCCAAATTATCGGTGGTGGGTAATGTTATTGACCCATTAAGCAGAAGCTTTTATGTAGAAACAAAATTGCCAGTAGATAAAAACTTTCGCCCTAACCAATTAGTACAAGTAAAAATTAAAGATTACACCAAGAAAAATGCCATTAGTATTCCTATTAACTTAATTCAAAACGATGATAAAGGTAAATTTATCTATGTAGCTGTTACCGAAAACGGAAAATTAATAGCGCGTAAAAGAATTGTAACCGTGGGTGAGTTTTATGGTAATAATGTAGAAATTCTTTCTGGCTTAAATGCAGGTGAGCAAATGGTTACCGAAGGATATCAATCTTTATTTGATGGTCAAAATTTAACTACCAAATAAGCGTATCCAAAATTAATTACAAATAAATATATTCGATAACATGTCGACAATAAATAAAATAAAAGAGAAGTTTAAGGAATTTGGACCCACCTCTTGGAGTATTACTAATAAAACATCTATTTACTTACTTATGTTGTTTATTAGCTTAGGTGGTATTTTCCAGTTCCTAACCCTGCCTAAAGAGCAATTTCCTGAAGTAATTATTCCTACTATGTTTGTACAAACAGTATATGTAGGTAATTCACCAAAAGATATAGAGAACTTAGTTACTCGCCCTATCGAAAAGCAAATTAAAAGTATTAGTGGGGTAAAAATTAATAAGTTTACCTCTTCTTCTCAACAAGATTTTTCGTTGATCACCGTTGAGTTTAGTACCGACGTAAAAACAGATATTGCTTTACAAAAAGTAAAAGATGCGGTAGATAAAGCTAAAGGAGAGTTGCCTAATGATTTAACACAGGAGCCAAGAGTAATGGAGTTAAACATTAGTGACCAGCCTATCATGTTTGTTAACATTAGTGGTAACTATAACACAGTACAACTTAAAAAATATGCCGACGATTTAAAAGATAAGTTAGAAGGTATTCCACAAATTAATAGAATTGATTTAGTAGGAGCTCCCGAAAGAGAGTTTCAAATTAATGTAGATAATTACCGCATGCAAACGGCGGGTATCACTTTTGATGATATTAGTGCTGCTATCCAAAGAGAGAACCTCGATTTATCGGGTGGTTTATTGGAAGTAGGAAATATGCAAAGAAACTTACAATTAAAAGGGCAACTAAAAAACGCCAACGATATTGCTAATATCATTGTAAGAAATAGCAACGGCGCACCTATCTATTTAAAAGACGTTGCTAAGATTACCGATACCATTAAAAACACAGCAAGCTTTGCACGTTTAAATGGAAAAAACGTATTAACCTTAAATATTATTAAGCGTAACGGAGAAAATTTAATTGCCACATCGGATGCTGTTAAAGCAATGGTAGAAGATGCGAAACAAAGTAGCTTTCCTAAAGACTTAAGCGTGGTAATATCTGGCGATCAAAGTATTCGTACCAGAAGCTCCTTTACTGAATTAGTAAACTCAATTGTAATTGGATTTATCTTAGTATTAGTAGTATTAATGTTCTTTATGGGTGTAACCAATGCCTTTTTTGTGGCCTTATCGGTACCCCTTAGTATGTTCGTAGCTTTTGTATTTTTACCTGCAGGTGATTTAGTGGTGGGCTCCCATATCACTTTAAACTTTATGGTACTATTTGCTTTATTGTTTGGCTTAGGTATTATTGTTGATGATGCTATTGTGGTAATCGAGAATACTCACCGAATTTTTATTCAAGGAAAAGGAAAACTAACAGCTACCACTTCGGCAAAGATGGCCGCAGGGGAGGTTTTTATTCCTGTATTAGCAGGAACAATAACCACGCTTGCTCCTTTTTTCCCCTTATTATTTTGGCCTGGTATCATTGGTAAATTCATGGTGTATTTACCAGCGATGTTAATATTTACATTAGCGGCTTCATTGGTAGTAGCGTTTATCATGAACCCCGTATTTGCCGTTGATTTTATGAATCATGAGGAAGATGCCATTATAGAAGAACCTAAATCGGCTATATTTAAAAAGAAGTCTTTCTGGATTCCTATTGCTGTAGGAGCATTATTAGATGTAGCAGGTTTTACCTTCTTAGGTAATCTATTAATATTTATTATGATCACAGTAGTGGCTAATAAATATTTCATTAATGATATGATTGTGAAGTTCCAAACTTCTACTTTACCAAGATTAATGAATTGGTATGAACGTTCTTTAAGAAGAGCTTTAGGTGGATGGAGACCTGTTAAATTATTAATAGGCACTTTTGTATTACTTATTTTCTCATTTATATTATTAGGTATTAGTGTGGCTACAGGCCGTGTGGGTATTGAGTTTTTCCCTAAAGCCGATCCTAACCAAGTATATGTTTATATAAAGCTTCCTTCTGGAACAAATGTTAATTATACCGACTCCGTAACAAGAGCTTTAGAAGCCAAAGTAAATAAGGTTTTAGAAAATGATAAAACTAAAAATCCTTTGGTAGAAAGTATCATTAGTAATGTGGCAGTAGGTGCTGGCGATCCCATGAGAGGTGATCGTAGTACTCGTTCCGAATTAGGTCGTATACAAGTAAACTTTGTAGAGTTCGAAAAGCGTCATGGAAAATCGACAGAGCCTTATTTAGAGCATTTAAGAAATGAATTAAAAGGAGTGCCGGGTGCCGAAATTTCGGTTGACCAAGAATCTTCAGGCCCCCCAACAGAACCCCCTGTAAATATTGAAATACAAGGTGAAGATTTTGATAAATTGATTAAAACAGCGGTGGATTTAAAGAATTATTTAGATGCTGCACAAATACCTGGTATTAATGTTTTAAAGATGGATGTGGATTTACAAAACCCTGAACTTACTTTAACCATTGACAGAGATCGTGCTTTAATTGAAGGTGTAAGTAGCGCTCAAGTAGGTATGCAAATTAGAACCGCTTTATTTGGTAAAGAAGTATCAAAAATAAAAGATGGTAAAGATGAATATAAAATACAATTAAGAAGCGAGGAGTTACAAAGAAATAACTTAGTTGACTTATTAAATATGCGTTTATCTTTTAGAGATATGGCCGCAGGAGGTATGGTTAAAAATATACCTATCAGTAGTTTAGTAAAGGTAGAACCCACTAGTACACTAGGAAGTATTAAAAGAAAGAATCAAAAAAGATTAATTCAATTAAGCTCGAATGTATTAATGGATAAGGGTTATAGCCCAACTACAGTAAACGCAGCTATTGCTCAGTATATATCTAATTTTAAAGGTATTGCTGATGGTGTAACCGTTAAACAAACTGGTGAAAATGAACAACAACTAGAAACCGTTGCCTTCTTAGGTAAAGCTTTAGTGATTGCTTTAATGTTAATTTTATTCACTTTAGTATTACAATTTAATTCGGTTTCTAAATCAGTAATTATATTAACAGAGATTTTATTTAGTATCATAGGTGTATTCTTAGGCTTCTCTATATTTGGTATGAAAGTATCGGGAGTAATGACAGGCTTAGGTATTGTAGGATTAGCAGGTATTGTAGTAAAGAATGGTATCTTGGTAATTGAGTTTGCTGATGAATTAAGGGCGCGCGGTATGAAAACAAAAGAAGCTATTATTCAAGCAGGTAAAACAAGAATTATTCCAGTTATGTTAACTGCCCTTGCTGCTATCTTAGGTTTTATCCCTATCGCCATTGGTTTTAACATCAACTTTGTAACTTTATTTAGTGAGTTAAATCCACATATATTCTTTGGTGGCGATAACGTTGCTTTCTGGAAACCATTAAGCTGGACTTTAATATTTGGTTTAATCTTTGCTTTTTTTATGACCTTGTTTATTGTACCGGGCATGTATTTAATTGCCGAAAGATTAAAGCGTCCAATGCGTCGTCATTTTGGTGGCAAATGGATTAGTATGTTAGGAATACCTCCATTAACTTTTATTTTCTTACCTCTAGTATTCGTAACTGTATACTTGCATAAAAGAAATGTAAAACGCAGAAGAGCCAATAACAATGCTCAAGGAGATAGTACCATCAATGGTTCTTGGTACTAGTATCTAGTTATTAAAAATTCAAAACCCTTCGATTTATCGAGGGGTTTTTTTATGGCTCAATTATTTTATAAAATATGGGCTCCTTCTTCGATGCTCACTAAGTAATGAAGCAATTTTTTACCCGTAGCTTCCTCATACTGTTGACTTACCAATTTTACTAAGTTTTCAGTGGCGGTTTTGTGCACTAAATTAATAGTACAACCTCCAAAACCTCCTCCCATCATTCTTGCTCCCAACACCTTTTCGTTAGTACTTACCAGTTTAATTAGTAAATCTAATTCGGCGCAGCTTACTTCATATAAATTCGAAAGACCCTCATGTGTAGCAAACATTTTTTGACCAAAAGCCATTAAATTTCTTGCTTGTAAATCTTGGGTGGCTGCTATGGTACGTTCTATTTCTTGAATCACATAACTGGCTCTGTTGTATACTTTTGGAAAAACAGATATATCTACCGATGCCTCTAGCATTGCTATAGTAGCTTGTCTTAAAGATGTTACATGAGCATATTTCTCTTGTATCATTGCTACTGCTTTTTCACACTCGGCTCTTCGGGTATTATACTCACTGCTCGCTAAAGCATGTTTTACTTGGGTATCCAATAAAACAATTTCATACTCACCTAATGACAAAGGAAAATATTGATAAGATAGGTTTTGACAATCTAATAAAACTACTTGATCTTTTTTACCAAATAAACTCGCAAACTGATCCATGATGCCACATTGTACGCCCGCAAATTCATGTTCTGCTTTTTGTGCCAATAAAGCCAATTCCATTTTAGTTAAACCAAATTCAAAAATCTCATTGATGGCAAAAGAAAGTGCACACTCTATAGCAGCAGAACTAGATAAGCCTGCACCTATAGGTACATTGCTTTGTAGCTGAATCGTAAAGCCAGTGGGAAAACTAAATTTTTTTTGAAACTGTGCGATAACACCTATTAAGTAATTGGCCCAATCTTTATTTTGTTTGGCTATTTTATCTATGGGTATAATCAAATCATCTCCCATATCTAGTGCTATCATTTGTACTAAGTTGTCATCTCGAGTTTCCAAACTTACAATGGCTGCTTTTTGAATAGCTGCAGGTAAAACAAATCCATCATTATAATCGGTATGTTCTCCAATTAAATTAATTCTTCCTGGGGAGCTTACACGAATAGATCTCATCTTAACTATTTAATTTTTGTAAGCAAGCTGCAGCGGCGTCAAGAGTAGCTTTTTGTTTGGCAAAACACAAACGGATTACTTTATGATCGGTAGCATCATGATAAAAAGCCGACATAGGAATAACTGCTATTCCATAATTAGTTACTAGTTTTTCGGCAAAGGACTTATCCGACTCTTCCGATATTGCAGCATAACTATAGGATTCAAAATAAGAACCATGAGAATCCATTCTTACAAGTGGGGTATCTTTTAATAAGACTCTGAGATAGTCTCTTTTTTCTTGGTAAAAATTTCCCAAGGATAAATACGCTTCTTTATTAGACATATAATTTGCAATGCCTACTTGTTTTGGCGTATCACAACTAAAGGCATTAAACTGATGTACTTTTCTAAACTCCTTGCTTAACTGCTCGGGTGCTACACAATAACCTAATTTCCATCCGGTACAGTGATAAGTTTTGCCAAAGGAATAACAAATAAAAGTTCTTTGATAAAGCTCGGCGTATTTTAAAACTGATTCATGTGGGATTTGATCATAAATTAAATGCTCATATACTTCATCGCTAATGAGGTATAATTGATTACGAACTACTATTTCTTGTAACTCTAACATATCAGAAGCACTCATTACTTTGCCAGTGGGATTATGAGGTGTATTTACTAAAATAGCTTTTGTTTTATTCGTAATGGCTGCTTTTACTTTATCCCAGGGTATCGTATAATTTGGAAATTCTAAAGCAATAGGTACCACTATACCTCCATTGATAGTGATATTAGGTATATAACTATCATAGGCGGGTTCAAAAATAATTATTTCATCGCCTGGCTCTATAATAGTTGAAAAAGCAGTGTAAATAGCATAAGTGCCACCCGGTGTAATTGTAATTTCGGTATCTGCATTAATAGTAGCAGCATATAAATCATGCATTTTTTGTGCTAACCCCTGTCTTAATGCAGGAAGGCCAAATGTATGTGCATACTGATTGTGCCCCTCTTTCATAGCCTGGTTGACGGATTCAATAAGTTTGGCACTCATGGGAAAATCGGGAAAACCCTGCCCTAAATTGATAGCTCCATGCTTTACTGCTAATTGACTCATCACCGTAAAGATGCTGGTGCCAATATGAGGTAGCTTAGATTGCATGAATCAAAAATATTTAGAAAGCTAACTGATTAGACAAACGCTTTAATTCAATCTCCGCTACTTTAGCTGTGTAGGCAATACTTACTAATCTAAAACCTGCAGCTTCAAAACTTTGTTGTGCTTGCTTTACATCTACAATCGTAGCTTGTCCTAACTGAAATTTTTGCATTACTAAATTTAATAAAGCCTGAGACATTTGATAGTTCTCGGTTTCGATAGGTAATTGCTTGATATTATTTTGATAAGCCTGATAAGTTTTAACCACATTGGTTGATATATCAGTTAACGCATTTTGATATTGTAACTGTGCAGATGCACTATTAATTTGTGCATTTTTATAGGCTTTTTTGGAAGCACCCCCCACATACAAAGGAATAGAAAGATTCACGCCTAAGAAAGGGCCGTAAGTTTCATTTAATAAACTAAAACCAGCAGCCGATTTATTACTATTAAAATTATACCCCGTTGTAGCTCTTAAAGTTGGATACATTAAAGCACGGGTTTCTTTTTCAATTAATTGACTTATTTTAATTTGTTGCTCAGTGGATTGTATACTTGGATTTTGTACACTTAATTTTTCGATGTCGGCTAATAATAATTTGGTATCAACAAAAATGCTATCTACTGTAGTGAACTGTGTATTGGAGGGGAGCACTAAATTATTTAATAAGTCTTCTTTAGCTTGATCAATAATTAATTGCTGATTTTGTTTGGCTTGTACTAAAGCATTTAAATCTAAACTAGATTGTAATAAATCTGCATCGTTGGCCACCCCTACTTTTTGTTTGGTCTTTATAATATCAACTCTTTGTTGAGAAGCTTCAATAGATTTTTGAATAGTTGTTAAATAGGCTTGTTGACGAACAATATTATAATACTGTTGCATCACCGTTGCTGTAGTATTTTGAATTTGGTTTTGTAAAACCGAATTAGATTGATTCTCTAAAGCTGCTAAACGCTCTTTAGTTGTTTGTACACGATAGCCGTTAAATAAAATAACAGAAGCGGTAACCCCTGCAGTTACTGTAGTTCCATCAACAGCTGTTTTAGTGGTATTACGAGAAGGATCTGCAAATTGTTGTTGAATAGTACTTGTGTTTTTGTTTTCATTGCCAGTAGCTGTTACAGAAGGCAAAGCACCTGCAACTCCATAATCGTTATTGTTTTTACTTATGGCAACAGTGTTTTCCACAAGTTTAATATCATAACTATTTTTAAGCGCTGTTTGAATGGCTTCTTTTAAACTTAACTTTTGTTGAGCTTTAGTAGCAAGCGAAATAATAGTAAGAAATAAAATCGCAGTAAAAGAAAATGATTTTTGCATAATTAATTTTTGTCTTATCCAACTAATGTTCCCACAGAAGCGCCTTTTACTACTTGTAATAAGTTGCCTGGTTTATTCATGTCAAATACGATAATAGGTAGTTTATTTTCCATGCATAAAGTAAATGCTGTCATGTCCATTACTTTTAAGTTTTGGGAAATACATTCCTGGAAACTAATGGTTTCAAATTTTTTAGCAGCAGGATTTGTTTCTGGATCAGCATCATACACGCCATCTACACGAGTGCCTTTTAAAATAACATCTGCTTTCATTTCAATGGCTCTTAATGATCCTGCCGTATCAGTAGTGAAATAAGGATTACCCGTTCCTGCTCCAAATATAACCACACGTCCTTTCTCTAAATGTCTTAATGCTTTTCTTCTAATATAAGGTTCGGCTACTTGTTCCATATTTATGGCCGATTGTAATCGAGTGTACACACCAATTTTTTCTAACATCGCCTGAATTGCCATCGCATTTATTACAGTTGCTAACATACCCATATAATCACCATGTGCTCTTTCGATACCACTATCTGCTTCGTTCATGCCACGGTAAATATTACCTCCTCCAATCACAATGGCCACTTCAACACCCAAGGCTACTACCTCTTTAATTTCATTGGCATATTGCTCAATTATTTTAGGATTAAAGGGGTCACCTGTTCTTTCGTTTCCCAATAAAGCTTCACCAGATAATTTTAATAATACGCGTTTGTATTTGGGCTGCATACTTTGTTAGATTTATACTTGCAAGATAAGAATTTTGGGTAGCAATTAAAACCCTTTTATATAAACGTAAGAACATAAAAAAGGGGCCTTTTGAGGGACCCCTTTATATCTTTACCTATACTTTATTGTCTAGGAATTTGAATCATCTGTATTTTTTGAACTAAACAGTGTTGACTTGCGGTTTAACCCAATGCTACACGCTTAAATTCAGTTACTTTTAAGTCACCGTCAACCGACTTAATGTATTCACCTACGGTTTTACCACCATCCTTAACGAAAGCTTGCGCCAATAATGTTTGCTCTTTAAAGAAGGCATTAATTTTTCCTTCTGCAATTTTAGCAATCATTTCTTCTGGCTTACCTGCCATCTTTGGATCTTCTTTCATTGTATCAATAATGATAGCTCTTTCACGTGCTACTGTTTCAGCTGGTACAGATTCTGGATCAACCGCTACTGGGTTCATCGCTGCAATTTGCATTGCCACATCTTTACCTACTTCTGCATTTGCACTTGTTAAGGCAACTAATACACCCATTCTGTAAGCACCATGAATATATGAAGCTACATAAGGAGCATCTACTCTTTCAAATTTAGCTACCCCAATTTTTTCACCAATAGAAGCTAATTTATCATTAATTAAATCAGCCACTTTAGCACCGTTTACGGTTACTTCATTTAATTCTTCAGCTGATTTTACATTGTTCGCAACAGCAGCATCAGCAATGCTTTGAGCAAAAGCAACGAAATCGGCATTCTTAGAAACGAAATCTGTTTCACAAGAAATACAAACTACAAAACCAGTTTTATTATCTGCAGATGTTTTAGCAATAATCACCCCTTCTTTAGCTTCACGATCGCTACGCTTAGCGGCCACTTTTTGACCTTGCTTACGTAACCAGTCAATTGCTGCTTCAAAATCACCATTTGTTTCAGTCAACGCTTTACGACAATCCATCATACCGGCACCGGTAGCTTGACGTAACTTATTAATATCTTGTGCTGTTATAGCGCTCATAAAAATATTTTTAAATTTTTTTTTAAAATGTTGTTGCTCAAATACTATCAAAAAAATACAATTGGGTCATTGGTGTCTACCTTACATAGAAACCAATAACCCAATTGGGATAAGTATTATTTACCTGCTGGACGACGTGTACCAGTAGTAGTACGACGCTTAGGAGCACCTGGAGCAGTAGTTCCTGCACCAGCACCACGCTTAGCTCTTCCGCCTTCAGCATTTGCTTCGGCTTCCATTCTCTTCGCTTTTGCTTCTAATTCGTTGTTACCATCTTCAGTTGTTTCTTCATCATCTTTAGAAGCTTGACGCTCTGCTAAACCTTCAGCGATAGCTGCAGTGATATAGTTAGTGATGATAGCAATTGATTTTGTAGCATCGTCATTTGCTGGAATAGAGAAATCTACTTTGTTAGGATCACAGTTAGTATCTACCATACCAAATGTTTGGATACCTAAACGCTTAGCTTCTGCTAAAGCAATATGCTCGTGACCGATATCTACTAAGAATAAAGCAGCTGGTAAACGGCCCAATTGCGCGATACCACCTAATACTTTTTCCATTTTATCTTTATCACGTGCTAATGTTAAACGCTCTTTTTTAGTTAAGCTGTCTGCACTACCGTCGTTTAACATTTTTTCAATGCTTTGCATTTTTTTAACGCTCTTACGAACAGTATTAAAGTTAGTTAACATACCACCTAACCAACGTTCTGTGGCATAAGGCATGTTTACTTTCTTTGCACACTCACTTACAATTTCTTTTGCTTGTTTCTTAGTAGCAACAAACATGATTTTTTTACCACTCTTAGCAATTTGCTTTAAAGCAGCAGCTGTTTCTTGTAAATGATCTACAGTCTTGTTTAAATCAATGATGTGGATACCTTTCTTCTCAGCGAAGATATAAGGTAACATCTTTGGGTTCCACTTCTTTTTAAGGTGACCAAAGTGTACGCCAGCTTCCAATAGTTGCTGTTGAAGTGAAGTATTATTTTCCATTTGTATAAGTTGTAATAATGAATTAAAAATTTGTATCGATTAACGCTTGCTAAATTGGAAGCTTCTACGTGCCTTCTTGTGACCGAACTTCTTACGTTCAACACTTCTTGGATCACGCTTCAATTGTCCAGCAGCTTTTAATGTTGGACGAACTTCAGGATTCAATTCAACTAATACACGAGCAATACCTAATTTGGCTGCTTCTGCTTGTCCTTTCATACCACCACCTGTTGCGTTAATTACGATATCGTATTTACCTTCAACACCAGCAGCTTTTAAAGGAGCTTCAACTTGATTTTGTAAGTATACTAAAGGAAAGTACGCTTTGTAATCTTTATCGTTAACGGTAATTTTTCCAGTACCCTTGCTAACGAAGACACGCGTTACGGCTTCCTTACGACGACCTACTGCATTTGTTTGCTTTTCCATTTATATTAATTTGGAATGATTTAAAATTTAAATTCTTTTGGTTGTTGTGCAGTGTGTGGGTGATTAGGACCAGCATACACAAATAATTTTTTAACCATCTTACGTCCTAAACGGTTTTTAGGTAACATACCTTTTACCGCTCTTTCCATAATTACTTCTGGACGACGCTTGATTAAATCTTCAGCAGCTTCTTCTTTTTTACCACCTGGGTAACCAGAGTAGTTTAAGTATTGCTTATCGTGGAATTTGTTTCCAGTCAATTGTACTTTTTCTGCGTTAATGATGATTACATAATCTCCACAATCAACGTGAGGAGTGTAATAAGCTTTGTTCTTACCACGTAGAACAGCTGCAATTTTTGAAGCAATAC
>CANGEP010000010.1 GCA_947452905.1 Bacteroidota bacterium
ACGCAACGACAGTCTACAAATAAAAAACCACTTACAATCAAATGTAAGTGGTTCATTTACAACACTTTCTAGTGTAGCGAGAACGAGATTTGAACTCGTGACCTCAGGGTTATGAATCCTGTGCTCTAACCAACTGAGCTACCTCGCCTAATACCTATTGGTTATACCCTTAAAAGGGTGGCAAAACTACTTAATTTTTTTGAATTTATGGGTTCACTTTAACACTAAAAACGCGCTGTCCTTCAAAAAAGCCTTCGAATAAGTCGCCTTTGGCTGTAGGTCCCACACCTGCTGGGGTTCCTGTGTATATTATGTCTCCTGGATGTAGCGTAAAATACTCAGTAATGCCCGCTAATATCTTATCTAAAGAAAAGATCATTAAGCTAGAATCACCAGTTTGAACCGTCACTCCGTTTTTGGCCAATGTATAATGAATGGGACCAGATAAAATTTCTGCGGTTAAAGGATGCCATGCACCTAATACAGCAGCATTGTCAAAGGCTTTTGCTTTTTCCCAGGGCAGGCCTTTTTCTTTTAACTTATTTTGTACATCTCGAGCTGTAAAATCGATCCCAACGGTGATAGCATCGCAATAGTCTAATACATGAATTCCCTCAGGATGTTTTTCGGTTAAATTTTTGGCTTTATTACTTACTCTTAACACCAACTCACCTTCAAAATGTAAGTCGTTGGTAAAACTAGGAATGGTAAAATTTTCACCTGCTGGCAATAATGCTGCATCTGGTTTCATAAATATTACTGCCGATGTGGGCACTTCATTGCCTAACTCCTTCGCATGCTCTACATAGTTTCTGCCAATACAAAATATACTCATGATGTAAATTTTTAAGCTTCTATTTTAATATCTAATGCATTAGCCATGGTCATGGTTCTTGATAAACCTATAGCAGCAAAAGACTCTATCACCTCTACCGATTTTTGAATTTTTAATTCAATTAATTTTCTTTCTTCTAATGCCCACTTGCCCAACACAAATTCTACCTGTTGCCCTTTAGCAAAAGCATTGCCAATGCCAAACCTTAATTTAGGATACGCATCCGTACCTAAAGTAAGTTGAATATCTTTTAATCCATTATGGCCCGCATCCGAACCCGATGCACGTAAACGAAGTTTAGAAATGGGCAAAGCCAAATCATCCACAATAGTTAAAGTATTTTCGATGGCAATTTTTTCTTTGTCCATCCAAAATTTAAAAGCCTTGCCGCTTAAGTTCATAAAAGTGGTGGGCTTAATACATACAAAAGTTTTACCCTTCCATTTTACCTCGGCTACTTCGGCCAATCGATCAATTTTAAAAAAACCACCATGCTTTATGACAAAAGCATCCAGTACATCAAAGCCAATATTATGCCTAGTGTGCGCATATTCGGCGCCCACATTACCAAGTCCTATAAGTAAAAATTTTGACATAATTATTTCGTTTCAAAAGTACATAAAAATGCTGGAGGGCATAAACAAAAATCCCCCCAATTACTTGGAGGGATTTTATATAGTAATAAACTAAGTTTATTTTTTTGCAGGCGCTGCTGCTTCCTCTTGTTTCAACTGACGTGTCATAACAACTGACGCCACTGGAATACGAGGTGAGTTCATGATTTCCATATTTGGAACTTTGATGTCTTCGATACGGATATTACCATTCAACTCTAAATTAGTAACATCTAACTCAATAAACTCTCTCAAGTCTTTTGGTAAAGCTTTTACTTTAACAGATTTGATTTTTGTGATTAATTTACCACCCGCTTTAACACCAGCAGAAGATCCTACTAATTTTAAAGGCAAAGTAGCAACCACTTTTTTGTTGTCCACTAGTTCTAATAAGTCAACGTGTAATAAAAGGTCAGTTACTTTGTCAAATTGTAAATCTTTTAAAATACAATTGTACGTTTTACCGTCAATTTTTACTTCCGCTATTTGGAATTCACTTGTGTACACTAAAGGCTTAAATGCCTTTGCAGAAGCATAAAAATTTACTTCTGTAGCACCCCCGTAAATTACACCCAGCACGTTTTCCTGAGAGCGTAGTTGGCGGGCGGCTTTTTTGCCAGCTTCGGTCCTCAAGTGGCCTTCGATTGTAATCTTTTTCATTTTAATGAAATTGTTGTTAAAAAATAATTGGACGGCGAAGGTAAGAAATAAAAAAGGAGAAACCAAAGTCTCTCCTTAATATAATATAAGTTATTGATTATTAACCTCTTGCCTTTAATTGAGCATGTACAAAAAGGCTGGTAATACTCTTATTTTCATAGGCATTACGTATAGCTATAGCAAATAAATCGGCTACAGTAACCACTTTAATTTTAGGCGAACTTTGACGCAGTGGAATAGTATCACATACCACCAGCTCCTCTAAAATAGAGTTTTCAATATTCTCGTAAGCCTTACCACTTAATACCGGGTGGGTAATTAAGGCACGAACCGTGCGTGCACCTTTCTCTTTTAATAAAGCAGCTGCCTTTACTAAAGTACCCCCAGTATCACAAATATCATCTACTAGTACAATGTCCTTCCCTGCCACATCTCCAATAACAACCATACTGGCAATCTCATTGGCGCGCTTACGATGCTTATCGCAAATAACCATTTCAGCATTAAAGTAGTTAGCCACTTCACGCACACGATTGGTACTACCCACATCTGGTGCAGCAAAACAAAGGTTCTCTAATTTTAAAGACTCTATATAAGGGATAAAAATGGCCGAACTATCCAAATGATCCACAGGAACGTCAAAGAAACCCTGAATTTGTGCCGCATGTAAATCCATGGTAATAACTCTATTGGCGCCTGCCGCTTCTAATAAAGTAGCAATTAATTTGGCTCCAATGGCAACACGAGGCTTGTCCTTACGATCCTGTCTGGCAAAACCATAATAAGGAATTACTACAATAATTTTATACGCACTGGCTCTTTTGGCCGCATCAATCATTAATAATAACTCAAATAAATTTTCGGTGGGTGCATAAGTGCTTTGCACTAAAAAAACATAGTCACCACGCACACTTTCTAAGAAAATGGGCTGAAACTCACCGTCACTAAATTTTTGAATATTAATTTTTCCAATGGGCGCTCCAAAACGTTGTGAAATTTTTTCGGCTAACGCTGTTGATCCAGTGCCAGCAAATATTTTAACAGAAGGGTTCATGAGATGATTGAATATGATTCAAAGTTATTGTTCTATGTTGCAAAAAAGGAATAAAAAAGCCCCTACTTTTCAACAAGTCATTCAGATTGGCTTATGCTTGTGCAGTAGGACCTCCAAAATTTAAAGGAATTTCTACTGGTGAGATATCACCAATTGGACCATTCGCTTCTTCGTAACGCTCCACGTTTTCTACCAATGCTTTCATAAATCTCTTTGCATGCATGGGGGTCAAAATCACTCTAGACTTTACTTTACTCTTAGGGGTGCCAGGCATTACATTAACAAAGTCAATTACAAACTCGGCATTGCTATGTGTTATTATAGCTAAATTGGCATAAGCACCCTCAGCAATTTCCTCGCTGATTTCGATATTTAAAGGGGCATTCGGATTTTGTTCCATACAGTATTTTGAGCCGCTAAGATACGACCAAAAAATACTAATTTTGCGCCATGTTAATATTAGATGGTAAAATAGCTTCTGCAGCAGTAAAAGCGGAGCTCTTAAAAGAAAACCAGTCGCTTAAAGCTGCCGGAAAAAGAACACCCCATTTGGCTGCCATTTTAGTGGGAAACAGCGGTGCGAGTGAAACTTATGTTGCCAGTAAAGTTAAAAATTGCGAGGAGACTGGTTTTGATAGTTCTTTAATTCGATTCGACGATCAGGTGACAGAATCTGAATTATTATCAAAAATTAAAGAGCTCAACCTTAACCCAACAATTGACGGCATTTTAGTACAACTTCCTTTGCCTAAACATATTGACGACGAAAAAATAATCGAAGCCATCGATCCCAATAAAGATGTAGATGGATTTCATCCTATGAATATTGGTCGCATGGTACAAGGTTTGGATACTTTTATTCCTGCAACTCCTTATGGAGTTTTATTAATGCTCGAATATTTTAATATCCCTACAAAAGGAAAACATGCAGTAGTGGTAGGTCGTAGTAATATAGTGGGTCGCCCCATGAGTATATTGTTAAGTAGTGAGCATCCACAAGGAAATGCGCATGTAACTTTATGTCATCGACATACCCCTAAAGCAGCGCTAGATCTTATAGTAAAACAAGCCGATATTTTAGTAGTGGCAGTGGGTATTCCTGAATTTATTAAAGCCGATATCATTAAACCTGGTGCTGTAATCATTGATGTAGGTATTACAAGAGTGCCAGATGAAACTGCCAAGAAAGGATTCCGCATTAAAGGAGATGTTACTTACGAGGAAGTATCTAAAGTGGCTTCTGCAATTACACCTGTGCCTGGTGGTGTGGGTTTAATGACGATTGCTGGATTATTAAAAAACACAATGAAAGCCTATAAAGGCCACTACTATCATAACTAATATGAACGAAGCCCTTGCTATACAATATCCAGTCATGGAAATGTTTTATTCTTTGCAAGGCGAAGGATATCATCAAGGACGCGCCGCGTTTTTTATTCGTTTAGCAGGATGTGATGTTGGATGTGTTTGGTGCGATGTTAAAGAATCTTGGGATGCAAAAAAACATCCTACATTATCAATAGCAGAAATTGTAAATGCTGCCCTAGCACACCCTGGTCGATTAGCCATTATAACTGGCGGAGAACCCTTATTATATACTTTAGACGAATTAACCACAGCATTACAAGCAGCAGGTTTTGAAACCAATATTGAAACTTCCGCCTCTAGCCCTATGTCGGGAAAATGGGATTGGGTATGTGTTTCACCTAAAAAATTTAAAGCACCCCTTGCCGAAAATTTACCCCTAGCCTCTGAGCTAAAAATTGTTATCTTTAATCAGAGCGATTTTGAATGGGCAGAATCCTATGCTCAACTTGTGAGTCCAAATTGTAAATTATATTTACAACCTGAATGGGAAAAATCGGCTCAAATGTTACCTGCTATTATTAACTATATTAAAGCCAACCCACGCTGGGAAATAAGTGCTCAGTTGCATAAGTATATACAAGTACCTTAAATTATTTTATGCGCAAACAATTTTTTAAAATTCTTCTTGCGTATTTACTTTGCTTAGTTAGTAGTATAAAACTCTTTGCTCAAAACAAAGAAATACCCAAACTACAAGCGAGTTTTTTACAAGCTTTTGACCAAAAAAAATATAACGAAGCCATTGCCAATTTTGATAAGGGATTGGCTATAGATAAGGAAGCCTTCGAACCCTATACTGTAAAGTACGCTACTGCCTATGCTGCTAAGGGTGATTACGCAAAAGCAAGTAATGTAATTAACCAGATTATACAAAACGAGAACAGCCCCACTTTTTTAAAAGAAAAAGCCAAAGCCTTAGTAGCGTTTTGTAATTATGGCTTACAACATCCACGAGATTACCGAATACTTGTTCAAAATATTGGCGACAGTGTTAACACAAGTAGTTCAGAATATTTTCCTTTTGTAAACTTGCAGGATAATGTTTTGCTTTTTATGCGTCGCACTAATTATCAGCGCGAAGATTTTTTTAAAAGTAATATTAGCGGCAATCGTTTTACTAAAGCAGTTCCCCTTTCTGATACATTAAATTTTACTGAAAAAAAAGGTAGCCCCAGTTTATCTGCTGATATGCAAACACTTTACTTTTCGGCCGACTATGGTAGGCAAGGGTTTGGAAGATATGACATTTACAAAGCCACCAAAACAAAAACCAGCTGGAGTATTCCAAAAAATTTAGGTCGCAATATTAATACCGATTTTTGGGAAAGTGCTCCTAGTATTTCTTCCGATGGTAAGGCACTTTATTTTTGTAGTAATATGCCAGGTGGTTATGGTGGCATTGATATTTATGTAGCCTATAAAAATCCGAAAGGTTATTGGGAGGAAGCGGTTAATTTAGGGCCTAGCATTAACACCACAGGCGATGAGCAATCCCCTTTTATTCATGCCGACAATCGCACACTCTATTTTTCTTCCAATGGCTGGCCAGGATATGGAGGCACTGATTTATTTATGAGTCGCCGAAAATTAGACAGCAACTGGACCACTCCTCTTAATTTGGGTTATCCCATAAATACTTTCGATAATGAAGCAAGTATTGCTGTTACTGCTAGAGGCGAGGATGGTTATATGGCTAGTGATAGAGCAGATAGTAAGGGGGGCTTGGATATTTATAAAGTTATTTTATCGCCCGAAACAAGAGCCAATAAAACTTATTACTTAAAAGGACAAATTTGCGATGCTTCTACTTTACAAAACCTTTCGGGAACCGTTCAACTCTTAGACCCTACGGATAATCAAAAAATTATGCAAGTAAATGTAGACTCTTCGGGTTACTTTGTTTTAGCGCTTCCGTATTTTGATAGCTTAGGCCTACAAGTAAATAGCAAGGATCATGAATTTGCAAGTATGATTATGAGTGCCGATAGTTTGCAAAAATTAGCAGGTAGTAGTTTTGATTTTATACTTGCCGAAATAAAAAAAGAATTTAGAAAAGATTTTAGCTTAGTCACTTTTGATATTAACTCTGCTAAAATTAAAAGAGGGACAACTGTTGAGTTGGATGCACTTGTAGATTATTTAAATAATAGCCCTAAAGCCAATGTGCTTATAGAAGGTCATACCGATAATAAAGGGGATGAGCAATTAAATAAACAGCTTTCCAGTAAGCGTGCTTTAGCGATTACACAATACATGATAAATAAAGGTATTGAGGCCAGTCGATTAAAAACAATTGGATACGGATCTGCTAAACCCATTGCCGATAATAGTTCCGAACTTGGACGTGCTAAAAATAGACGTACCAGTTTTGTAATTACCCTGCCTTAATTATCATTCGATTTTCAAGTATTTATACGCAGCATTTTATCCAATTTGAATTTGATGTTTGCGCCATGTCTGATGAACGCTTATATCTTATTGCTTTTGCTGCTATGCAAAATTTAAGCAGTGCCAACAAAAGAAAAATTCTCAACGCATATGGATCGGCTACCCATGTTTTTGAACAGTGTGGTTTGCTTCCTGAATGGCCTTTACAAGAAGCCGAAAAAGAATTGAACTTTACCCTCAAGCATCAAATTCAAGTAATATCCCTTATCGATGTACGCTATCCCAAAAGGCTTGCACAAATAAGTGACCCTCCCCTTTTATTATATAGCAAAGGACAAACTAATTTTAATACCCCCTATTGCATTAGTGTAGTAGGCACGCGTCAACATACCATACAAGTATACAAAATCATTGATGAACTTTTTGAAGGACTTAAACATTTACCTATTAGTATAATAAGTGGAATGGCATTGGGTATTGATGGCATAGCACATCAAAAAGCAATAGATTATAAAATTCCCACCTGGGGCGTACTTGCACATGGACTCGATCAAATATATCCTAGTCAACATCGAAGGCTAGCCATACAAATGTTGGAACAAGGTGGACTACTCACCGAGTGCCCAAGAAATACCATTCCTGCAAGTTTTCAGTTTCCAAGAAGAAACAGAATTGTAGCAGGCATGAGTGATGCTACCCTTGTTATTGAATCCGCCATTAAAGGAGGGAGTATGATTACCGCAAGATTGGCTTTTGATTATAACCGTGAAGTTTTTGCAGTGCCAGGTAAAATTCAGGATAGTAAATCCATAGGCTGCAATTGTTTAATAAAAGACCAAAAAGCAAATCTCTATTTTGATGCTACCGATTTTTTAGTAAAAATGAATTGGCCACTTTTACAAGAACAAAAATCAGTTTCAACAATTGCCAGCGAAAAAAAATTTGCCCATAAAAATTTACAAGAACTGTATGAATATATTTCTTTTCACGGCCCTGTGCATATCAACCAAATAAGCGAAGATCTGCTTAAGTATGAAGGGCAATTGCCTTTACTTTTATTAGAACTAGAACTCCAGGGCGATATTCATATTCAAGCAGGCAACACCTATATCTGTATTTAAATAACTGAATTTCAATGTTTTAAAAAAAGTATTTTGCCTAAATAAGCCAAAAGGCTACCTTTGCCTATGGCAACAAGAAATTCTAACAACAACTCCCGCATTTTTGGTCAAGGCTTAACATTCGACGACGTATTGTTGATGCCCGCTTATTCTGAAACACTTCCTTCCGAAGTGCTTATTCATGCACAGCTTACCAAAAACATCAAATTACATGTTCCAATCTTGTCTTCTGCAATGGATACGGTTACAGAGGCCAACCTTGCGATTGCTTTAGCGCGCGAAGGAGGTATTGGTATTTTGCATAAAAACATGAGCATTGAGCGTCAAGCCGAGCAAGTGCGTAAAGTAAAACGTAGCGAGAGTGGAATGATTGTTGATCCTATCACTCTCGAAGTAAACGCTACCATTGGAGATGCCCTTGTTTTAATGAAAGAAAATAAAATTGGTGGTATCCCCATTGTAGATAAAGGCAATAAGTTAGTAGGCATTTTAACCAATCGTGATTTACGTTTCGAAACAGATCGCAAACGTAAAGTGAGTGAAGTGATGACCAAAGAAAATTTAATTATTGCGCCCGAAGGAACCGATTTAAGAAAAGCCGAAAAAATATTACGTCAATATAAAATTGAAAAATTACCTGTAGTAAGTAAGCAAGGAAAATTAATTGGCTTAATTACGTATCGTGATATTTTACAATTAAGCGCTTTTCCTAATGCAGTAAAAGACAAGATTGGTCGTTTATTAGTAGGGGCCGCCTTAGGTATTACCAAAGATATTTTAGATCGTGCTGCAGCCTTACAAAGTGTGGGTGTTGATATTGTTTCTTTAGATAGTGCCCATGGACATAGCAAAGGAGTGATAGAAGCTTTAAAATCACTTAAAAAGAATTTTAAAAACTTACCTGTAATTGCAGGAAATGTAGCTACTTCTCAAGGAGCGCTTGCCTTAGCCAACGCAGGTGCCGATGCTGTTAAAGTAGGAATTGGACCTGGTTCTATTTGTACTACGCGAATAGTAGCTGGTGCCGGTGTTCCACAATTAACAGCTATTATGGAAGCTACCAAAGCTTTAAAAGGAAAAAATATTCCAGTGATTGCAGATGGTGGTATTCGTTATACAGGTGATATGGTAAAAGCATTAGCCGCTGGTGCAAACTGTGTTATGATGGGAAGCATTTTTGCTGGAACCGAAGAAAGCCCTGGTGAAACAATCATTTACGAAGGACGTAAGTTTAAAGGCTACCGTGGTATGGGATCTATTGGCGCAATGGGCCAAGGAAGCGGCGATCGTTATTTTCAGGAAGGTACTACCGATTCTAAAAAGTTTGTACCCGAAGGAATTGAAGGTCGTGTAGCTTATAAAGGAAACTTAAACGAAATTATTTATCAATTTGTGGGAGGTTTAAAAGCGGGTATGGGTTATTGTGGGGCTAAAACCATTAAGGATTTACAAAACGCCACTTTTGTGCAAATTACCAATGCAGGCATGAAAGAATCTCACGCACACGATATTGATATTACCAAAGAAGCGCCTAATTATAGTCGTAAATAAACCCCAATGAAAAAAATATTTTTTTTCATTCTGCTCTTGATGCTAGGCATTGCAAATCAAAGCAGCCTAAATGCACAAGACAGTACTTCCCAGGCTAAACTACAATTTAGCTTACTTACCTGTGATGCAGGCGACGATTTATATACTCTATGGGGGCACACTGCCATTAGGGTGGTAGATAGTGTAAACCATACCGATATTGTTTACAATTTTGGAAGCTTCGATTTTAATACACCCCAATTTACAGCCAAATTTATGAGGGGTGATCTGCTTTATTTTATTAGTGCCAATACCTACTCCGATTTTTTATACGAGTACCAATATTTTAAAAGAGATGTGCACGAGCAAGTATTAAAAATTACCGATGCTGAAAAAATAAATTGGTACACGGAATTGCAAACTAATATGATTGGCAACAATCGATTTTACTTGTATAATTTTATTTACGATAATTGTACTACACGCATAAAAGAAGGTGTTTTTAAGCACGCCCCTGTAAACAATTATAGCATAGGCATACATTCATACAGAGAAGAAATTGTAAGCGCTTGTTATAAAGGCGGTATGGGTTGGGTAGGATTAGGTATTGATTTATTATTAGGCGCCGTGGCCGATCAATCACCCAACTTGCAACAAGAAGCGTTCTTGCCTAAATTACTTATGCAAAAAATGGCTCTTAATCCAAAATTAGTTTTAGCCACCCATTATATTAAAAACAAAACCGAAGAGAGCGCAAAAGGTGTTTTACCCATCAATATTCTTTTAGTATTGCTTTTATTGTATGCGGGCGTTTCCTTTTCGAAAAATAAAACAGCGCTCTTTATAGGTAAAAGTATAGATCTTATACTATTATTTATTTTAGGTTTGGGAGGCTTGTTAGTGGCATATATGAGCTGGTTCTCTATGCATGATGCCTGCCATCAAAATTTTAATATTCTTTGGTTACACCCTTTTTATTTAATAGCATTACTGAGCTATTTTATTTCTAAAAAGTGGACTAGTTATTTGGGATTATTGTTTTTTGCAACAATGCTAATAGTCACAATTGGTAATTTTTGGATCCCTCAACATTTTTCAAAAGCAGTTATAGTTTTAATGGCCATTACAATGGTATTAAACGCTCGTTTGATATTAAAAAACAAGCATGAGCATAAGTGAACCACAAACCCTCCACTATTATGATTATGGCGTGGACGAACTTGCTTATTTTGATGTAGGTAAAGGCAAGACCACTTTATTACTCATTCATGGTTTTGGAGAGGATCATTATATTTGGAAAAAACAAATAGAATTTTTAGCGCCTTATTTTAGAGTTATTGCACCTAACTTACCGGGCATTCATTGTAAAGCCTTGCCTATACATCATACCGAAAAGCCTACCATCAATCATTATGTTGAAGTAATGCACGAACTGATGCATCATTTACATATCGAAAAATATTATGTGCTGGGTCATAGCATGGGTGGCTATATAGGACTTGCCTTTGCCGACTACTATGTAAATCATGTAATTGGTTTAGGTTTAATACACTCCACTAGTTTTGAAGATAGCTCTGCCAAAAAAGAAAGTCGGTTAAAAGTAGCTGAGTTTATAGAAGAATATGGAACACAAAAATTTTTAGAAACTTCAACCCCTAATTTATTTAGTAATAAATTTAAGAAGGAACATCCAGCCATTATTCAAGATGTTATGGATAGTATTAGTGATACTGCCCCCGAAACCATGATACAGTTTGTAATGGCTATGCGTAATAGACCGGCTCTTACACATTTACTTACCCAAAAGCGTATTCCTATTTGGATGGTGGTTGGGGAAGAAGATATAGCCGTGCCCATAGAAGATTCTTTACAACAAACTAAACTATTACCCCCTTCCAATGTTATACTACTTAAGGAAGTGGGTCATATGGGCATGTTAGAAGCTACCCACCAATTAAATGAGGCACTTTTTAGTTTTATTCAAGCGGCAGAAAAATAAATAACTTTATAAAAACAGTATATGTCAAAGATCATTTTAGTTACAGGAGCGAGCTCAGGATTTGGAAAAGCAATAGCTGAAAAATTTGCCGCCGGAGGTTGGAATTTAATTTTAACTGCCCGCAGAAAAGAGAAACTTGAGGCAGTGGCTGCTTCACTAGAAAATAAATTTGGTGTAAAAACGCTTTGTTTAGTATTTGATATTCAAAATAAAGAAGAAGTATTTAACCAATTAGGCAATTTACCTTTAGCGTGGCAAGCTGTTAATTTATTAGTAAACAATGCAGGACTTGCACTTGGACGCGATTCTTTTTTTGACGCCAATTTAGAAGATTGGGAAACTATGATTGACACTAATGTTAAAGGATTATTATACGCTTCTAAAGCCGTACTCCCCTATTTAATTAAACAAGAAGGGCATATTATAAATATTGGAAGTACAGCAGGCAAAGAAGTTTATAAAGATGGAAATGTTTACTGCGCTACTAAACATGCTGTTGATGCTATTACCAAAGCACAAAGAATAGATTTACTCCCTTACCATATAAAAGTATCAGCCATTCATCCTGGTGCCGTTGAAACTGATTTTTCCTTGGTGCGTTTTAAAGGAGATGCTAGTAAAGCTGCGGCTGTATATGCAGGCTATACCCCTTTAAAAGCTGAGGATATTGCAGACACTGCCTGGTATGTGGCCAATGTTCCTAAACATGTTTGTATTAATGACGTGGTGATGACCTGTTTAGCCCAAGGGAATTCAACGATGATACACAAGGATTAACAATTGATTATCCGAAATCGATTTCGGTATTGTCACCAATATTTAAAGTACGACTTAATCCTTTTACGGAGGCATCACTTCCAATAAGTGAGTTATCCAAAACCACTTCGTCTAGAGAAGTATAAGTACCAATGATACTCTCTTTAACCACCGAACTTTTAATAGTAGCATTATTTCCAATGGTTACATGAGGGCCAATAATTGAGTTTTCTATCACACAATTATCAGCAATACTTACCGGGGGAATAATTATACTATTCACATATAGTTCGGGATTAATAGTAATACCACCCGTCTTTTTTAGGAGTACGGCATTGGCTTCGAGTAAGGATTCTTTTTTACCGCAATCATACCAATGCTTTACTTTAAAAGAGGTAAACTCAACACCCTTCTTAATCATACAATCAAGGGCATCGGTTAAATTATATTCACCGTATGATTTAATATTTTCTGCAACTAATTGTGTGAAGCAATCAAATAAAATTTGTGACTCTTTAATTTTATACAATCCTACAAGCGCATTATTACTTTTAGGTATCGATGGTTTTTCTACGGCATGAATAATTTTTCCATCTTCATTTATCTCTACTACACCAAATTGTCGGGGGTCGTCCACTTTTTTTATGCCCAACATACTGGTAGGACTCTCCATTACTTCTCTAATATCAAATTCGCAGATGGTATCTCCTAAAGCAATAAACACCTCATCTTCCCCTACAATATTTTTGGTTAACTGAATGGCATGTGCCGTACCCTGACGATCATTTTGATATACAAAATGAGTTTTTAAATTTGGGTAAGTAGCTTGGACATAATCCTGAATTTTTTCCCCTAAATACCCCACAATAAAAATATACTCATCTATCCCCACCTCTTTTAACTGATCTACAATAAAACTAAGAATAGTTTTACCAGCAATAGGAATTAAAGCCTTGGGTTGGGTATAAGTATGGGGTCTTAATTTAGTGCCTGCTCCTGCTACGGGTATAATTGCCTTCATGTATCACCTTTTTGGGGAGAATAAAAATAGCAAATAACTGTTAGTAATAGCCCATTTTTAGGGCTTTTATGCCTTTGTGTAAGTAAACTCATTGTAAATGTGGATATTAGGCGGCAAACTGTTAAAAGAAAGCTTTGACTAGGCCTTAGAATGAATTATTTTTGCCAAAATATTACTGATTTTAAACACAGCACCATGCAAAGAGATACACTTGTTTTTGACATCATCAATCAAGAATTACAACGTCAAAGACGTGGCATAGAGTTAATCGCTTCTGAAAATTTCACCAGCTTACAAGTAATGCAAGCGATGGGTGGCGTAATGACCAATAAATATGCAGAAGGATATCCTGGTCGCAGATATTATGGTGGCTGTGAGATTGTAGATAAAACAGAAACATTAGCTATTGATCGTTTAAAAGAAGTTTTTGGTATTGAATATGCCAATGTGCAACCTCATAGTGGTGCGCAAGCCAATGCTGCAGTTATGTTAGCTATTTTGCAACCTGGTGATGCTATTTTAGGACTGGACCTAAGCATGGGAGGTCATTTAACCCATGGAAGTGGTGTTAACTTTTCGGGTAAAACCTATACGCCGCATTTTTATGGAGTAGTAAAAGAAACCGGATTGATTGATTATGAAATGTTAGAGTCTCAAGCAAGAGCACATAAACCAAAATTAATTATTTGTGGAGCAAGTGCTTATAGTCGTGATATTGATTATGCGCGCATCCGAAAAGTAGCCGACGAAGTGGGCGCTTTTGTGTTAGCTGATATTGCTCATCCTGCAGGTTTAATTGCGAAAGGATTATTAAGCTCACCATTTAACCATTGTCATTTTGTAACTTCTACTACCCATAAAACTTTACGTGGACCTCGTGGCGGTGTTATTATGATGGCTAAAGATGGAGAAAATACATTAGGATTAAAAGATGTAAAAGGAAATTTAAGATTGTGGTCCAATGTAATTGATATGGCCGTGTTCCCTGGTACACAAGGTGGACCATTAGAGCATGTGATTGCTGCAAAAGCTATTGCTTTTGGCGAAATCTTAACTGATGAGTATACTGCTTATGCCAAGCAAGTACAAAAAAATGCACAAACTATGGCAGCTGCTTTTGTAGCTAAAGGATATGAAATTATTAGTGGTGGCACCGATAATCATTTAATGTTAATTGATTTACGTAATAAAAATATAAGTGGTAAAAAAGCCGAGCAAGTTTTAGGCCATGCCGATATAACTGCCAATAAAAATATGGTGCCTTACGATGATAAATCGGCCTTTGTTACATCTGGTATACGATTTGGGGTGGCCGCTATTACTACACGTGGTATGAATGAAAATCATATTCCATTTGTAGTAGAAGCCATCGATAAAGTATTGATGAACGCCGATAATGAAACCATTTTAGCAGATACTAAAAAAGAAGTAAATAAATTCATGGAACAGTTTGTACTATATCCTGAATTAGGTTAAAAATTAGGGACGAAATTAGTGAAGCCTCTCCTTTTGGAGGGGCTTTTTTGTAATAATGAATTCAAAAAAAGAGGTAACTTTATAACATGATACAAAGAATACAATCCATTTGGTTGCTACTTGCCAGCGCCGCCGCCTTTTCGGTATTGCGTTTCCCCTTTTATTATACGCCCACTCCTTTTGCACTAGAGATAAATGGAGCTGCACAGTATAGTACATTAATCTCTTTGGCTTTTAGCGCTTGCTTAAGCTTTATAACTATTTTTTTATACAGCAATCGCATGTTGCAATTAAAAGTGGTTATTGTTAACTTTTTACTTTCTATCTTAATTGGCTATTTCATTTATAAAGTAGTAGTGGCTAACCCTGGTGGTGGCTTTACCCTTCCTTCATTGGCTTTATTTGTAATTCCTATATTGCAAATATTAGCTATGATTAGAATTTACAAGGACGATGTATTAGTAAAGAGTGCCGATAGATTAAGATAAATTGTTTCTAAAATACCCTGCATGAAAAATAAAATTGCTTTTTTGGGTGTACTTATTTTTTTTACTTTTACTTCCTTTGCGCAATCTAATTTAATTGCAATTCAAAATGAAAATAATGCAGATGGAAGCGTTAGCATTAGTGCCGATAATTTTGCTGGCTGTAAGTATACTGTAAAACTTAGTTTTAATAGTTTATCTGGATTTGCAAACACAGGGGGAATGAACCCATACATTACAGTTATAAATCCTGGCAAAACTCAAGTCACAAAATTAATGCCCGATCAAAATGCAGGCTATCGTTCCTTAAATTATAACTATAGCTTTTACGCTGGTATTTATTTTAGAAAAGCGCCTACGAATTATGCCCATTACCTACTTCCTGTTACAGCTGGTAAAACAACGCTAGTAACTAAGGTTACTGCTTTAAGTAATTTAATGGGTCAAAAACAAGAGTCATTTTTTTATGCACAAGGCTTTTCCTATGCATTAGGTGATACTATATGTGCTACAAGAGCAGGGTATGTATACAATATTAATGATCAATTAAAACAAGGCGAAGGAGGCAATACTGTGTTTACCGACGGTCGTAATAAAATATATATTCAACATAAAGATGGCACTTTAGGATATTATACAATTTTAGCACCTATAAATTGTTTAGTACAAAATGGGGATTATGTTATACCCGGCCAACCCATTGCCATTTTTAATAAGGCTGCCGAAAAATACACCATGTTATTTTCAACTTATTATTTGGATGAAGAAAAAATTAGATCCGAAAATCCCAAAGAGGCTTATAAAGCGCTCCCTACCAATTATTATTTAAATGAAAATGCACCCTCCACTACCTTAGTGGAAAATCAAAAATATGAGTCGGTAAAATCTCTCCCCGTAATCGCCGAAGAATTAAGTAAAAGAGATAAGAAAAAATTAGGGCTATAAGTACCTACCTGTTTGAGAAGCCTTACATTTAGCCAACCCTTTGGGAACACCGGCATACACAACTGTCCCTCCGCCATCACCCGCCTCTGGGCCCATATCAATTACCCAATCCGAAGCTTTAATAATATCAGTATTGTGCTCAACCACAATTAGGGAATGCCCTTGGTCGATTAATGCGTTAAACGCCTTTAATAATTTATGAATATCATGAAAGTGTAAGCCAGTGGTAGGTTCATCAAAAATAAAAAGCATTTTTTGACT
This sequence comes from Bacteroidota bacterium, assembly GCA_947452905.1. Taxonomy (GTDB): domain Bacteria; phylum Bacteroidota; class Bacteroidia; order Chitinophagales; family Chitinophagaceae; genus Sediminibacterium. The sequence continues at coordinate 16,514 of CANGEP010000010.1, forward strand.
CGCTTTTCCCTTTCCTAAAAAACTGGCTAATTTAACTCTTTGTGCCTCACCCCCACTAAGGGTACTACTACTTTGTCCTAATTTAACATACCCCAAACCCACTTCTTGTAAAGGACTAATAGCTAAAACTATATTTTTTTCTTCTCTAAAAAATTCAATCGCCTCGTCAACACTCATCTCTAAAACATCATAAATACTCTTCCCTTTATATTGTACTTCTAAAACAGATTCTTTAAAACGTTTACCCCCACAATCTTCGCAGGTTAAATGCACATCGGCTAAAAATTGCATCTCAACGAGTTGTTCTCCTTCGCCTTTACAAGTATCACAACGCCCCCCATCTACATTAAAAGAAAAATGCTTGGGCAAAAATCCTCTTATCTTAGACAATGCTTGTTTCGAAAAAACATCTCTAATAGCATCATAAGCTTTAATATAAGTTACAGGATTGCTTCTCGAGGATTTTCCAATTGGATTTTGATCCACCATTTCAATAGCATCTATTAAATGTATATCACCTTTAAGCTCGGAGTAACCCCCTTGTAGTTCGACCGCTTGTTGTTTGGCTTTTAAAATCGCATTGTATAAAACCTGCTTTACTAAAGTAGTTTTACCACTTCCACTTACCCCACTCACCACGCATAAAGTTTGTAAAGGAAAATCGACATCGATATTTTGTAAATTATGTAAATGTGCACCCTTTAATTGTAAAAAATGTTTAGGCACTCTTGTTTTTTCGGGGATGGGAATAAAGAATTCGCCCTTTAAATATTTACCGGTTAAACTTTTTTTATCTTTTATGAGTGTAGCTGCATTTCCCACTGCGACTACTTCTCCGCCTTGATGTGCCGCTAGCGGCCCCATGTCAATAATATGATCGGCCTTGCGCATAATTTGTTCGTCATGCTCCACAACCACTACTGTATTATCTAAGTCTCTTAAATTTTGTAATACCTTAATGAGCCTTTCGGTATCTCTTGAATGTAAGCCAATACTAGGCTCATCTAAAATGTATAATGAGTTAGTTAAATTACTTCCTAAACATCTAGTAAGTTGTATACGCTGACTTTCACCTCCACTTAAACTATTCGCTAATCTACTTAATGTTAGATAGCCTAGGCCAACATCCATCAATGTTTGAAGTCTTTGCTCTATTTCTACTAAAATACGTTTCGCAATTTCCGCATCATGGGAACTTAACTTTAACTGAGTAAACCATTTTTGTAAATCTCTAATGGGCAAAGCACAAAGTTCTCCAATATGTTGTCCCCCAATTTTTACATACAAAGCTTCCTTGCGCACTCTATGCCCTTTACAATCTGGGCAATTAGTACGTCCACGATATCTACTTAATAAAACTCTAAATTGTACCTTATACAAATGCGCTTCTACGTCTTTAAAAAAATCATCAATCCCCAAAGCCTTTCCCATTCCTTTCCATAATTGATGGTACTGTGCTTTGGTTAATTTGTGAATAGGTTGATGTATAGGGAATCCGGCTTTGCCCGCTTCTTTTACAAATTGATCTTTCCACCAACTTAATTTTTCACCTTTCCATGGTGCCACTCCTCCATCATACACCGATAAAAAAGGGTTGGGTATTACTAAGTTTTCATCAATACCTAATACCTGACTATAACCTTCACAGGTAGGGCAAGCACCATAAGGATTATTAAATGAAAATAAATTAGGCGTAGGCTCATCAAAATCCATCCCATCTAAACTAAATCGATTGTTAAAATCTTGAAGGGTATCATTGTTTTTCTCCACCCAAATCACACCTTCACCTTCATAAAATGCGGTGCCAATAGAATCTGATAATCGGTGAATGTCATCCTCCTCAAAATCTTTTGCTATGATACGATCTATAAGAACATACACTTCCTGTCCTTTTAGTTTTTTGGAGAGTTCTGTTTTAGACAATGCTAATACATCTTCGATATGGATAATTTCAGACTGCTTTTTAGAGGCACGTAAATAAATTCTGGAAAAACCTTTTTGCAATAAAATATTTAACTCTTCTTGTAACTCTCTTTTGGCCTGTTGTTTAAAATTTACCAAAATTACCAATTTGTCCCCCAGCTTTGATTTTTGCATATAAGCTAACACGTCTTGTACATCGTGCTTTTTAACCTGTTCTCCACTAATGGGGGAATAGGTTTTTCCTACCCTTGCAAAAAAGACCCTTAAATAATCGTAAATCTCGGTCATACTGCCCACCGTACTTCTAGGGGTACGGGTAACGACCTTTTGCTCTATAGCAATGGCAGGACAAAGCCCCTTAATATAGTCTACATCGGGCTTACCCATACGTGACATAAACTGACGGGCATAGGAGGATAAACTCTCAGCATAACGACGTTGTCCCTCGGCAAATAAAGTATCAATGGTTAAAGAGGATTTTCCACTACCTGACACCCCCGTAACTACTATCAACTTTTCTCTTGGAAAGGCAACTGACACATTTTTTAGGTTATGAACTCTCGCCCCAACCACTTCAATCGATCCTTTATTTTTACTACCATCGGCCATATAGCAAAATAACAGATTAGTTAGCAATTGGTTGTACCAAATGCGATATTCTTTTCTCAAAAGATAGTAGATAGGATATGTGGATATCCTAAGGCTTTGATTTTCGTTTTCAACAAATGAAATTTCGATGGAATTAGCGAGTAATTTTCCAATACTAACCCAACTAAGCAAACCCTTGCTTGCCCTTCGAACCTATAAAAAACAAAAATGAACAAAGCAGTACAGCTCACCGACAACGAATTAATCCAAGCTTTTCAACAAGGAAATTCTCGTGCTTTTGATACTTTATTAGATCGCCACCAAGAAAGAATTTACAACACCATTCTTTTTATGGTAAAAGACAGCTATTTGGCCGAAGATTTAATCCAGGAAATTTTTATAAAAATTATCGATAATCTTAAAAAGAATAAATACAACGAAGAAGGCAAGTTTTTACCATGGGCACTTCGTATATCTCATAATTTTTGTGTGGATCATTTTAGAAAAGTGAAACGAACACCCACCATTAAAACCAGTGACGACCAAGATATATTTGATGTTATTAAACATACCGATCATCCTGCCGATTATAAAATGACGCGTTCTCAAACGCATCAAAATATTCAAGAATTGGTAGATCTTTTACCCGAAGATCAAAGAGAAATTATTGTGCTTCGTCATTACGCCAATCTTAGTTTTAAAGAAATTGCCACTATGACCAACTGTAGTATTAACACTGCATTGGGAAGAATGCGTTATGGCTTAATAAACTTAAGGAAAATGATGGCCGAAAAAGGGATGAGTTTATAAACTTATTTATTCGCAGCTACACTACATTGGAGCCATTGCAAGTACTCTTGAATATTGGGTGTATACCCCACAGGATTTGACAATAATTGTTGGTTAGCACTCAATACCACATACAATGGTTGAGTTACCTGATTAAAGTTTTCGGCCTGGAAAGTGGCCCATAAATCACCTACCGATTTTATTTCTTTATTACCGGCTGTTGGGCTGGTATAGGTAAATCTTTTATCTATGGGCAACAATGCTTTATCATCAACATATAAAGAAACTAAAATAAAATGTTCTCTAATATAAGAGGCCACTACAGGATCGGTCCACACATTTTCTTCCATCTTACGACAATTCACACAAGCCCACCCTGTAAAATCAATAAGTATGGGTTTATTTTCCTGCTTGGCTAATTGCAACGCTTTTTGATAATCATTCACCACATTGGCTTGTAAACCATGATTGGAGTCACCAGCTTTTGCTAATAGGCTATAATGTGCAGGTGGCGGAAAACCACTTAAGAATTTTAATAAATAAGCGTTTTTGGGAAGGATGCCTGCCATTAATATCAATGCAAAAACAATTACTAGGTCGCCCAATATTTTTCTAAAGCGACTAATTTTTACTCCTTTCACATCATGGGGTAATAACAAATGGCCTCTTAAATATAAAGCAAGACCAATACTAATAATAGCCCATATACCTAAAAACACTTCTCGCTTTAATAATCCCCAATGCTCTACTAAATCGGCATTGGATAAAAATTTAAAAGCCAATGCTAATTCTAAAAATGCCAATACTTTTTTAACAGTATCTAACCAGCCCCCCGATTTAGGTAAACTTTGTAACCATTGTGGGAAGATGGCAAAAAGAGTAAAGGGTAATGCTAAGGCTGCGCCAAAGCCGGCCATTCCAGTAGTTAATGCCCATGCACCTCCTTGTAAAGAGCCCACTAATAAAGTACCTAAGATGGGTCCGGTACAAGAAAAAGAAACAATGGCTAAAGTAATGGCCATAAAAAATATGCCGCCAAAACTACCAAGACCACTCTTTGCATCGGCTTTATTGGCTATGCCACTAGGCAAAGTGATTTCAAAAAAACCAAAAAAGGATATGGAGAAGAAAATAAAAATGATAAAGAAAATTATATTCAACCAAGGATTAGTAGAGATACTATTAAAAATTTCTGGTTGTACATTTCCTACTACATGAAAAGGAATACTGGCTAAAACATAAATTAAAAAAATACTAATTCCATAGAGCAACCCGTTTTTAATTCCTTGTTTACGTGTTTTAGATCGCTTGGTAAAAAAAGATACCGTTACAGGTATCATAGGAAATACACAGGGTGTTATTAAGGCTATTAACCCTCCCAAGAAACCTAAGATAAATACAGTCCAAGCACTCGATTTTTTACTATCCTGAGCAGCTGCACCGCAAGCATTAGTAGGTGGCGTAGTGGCGGATGGAGGTAATTTTATTTGAAAAGCTGTTGCTTTTTTACCATTCGCTAGTGCAATACTAAAAGGTATTTCGGCCGCCATAAATTGATCGGCTTTGGCAATATTAGCAAGTAATACACCATGCAAACTATCTGGCTGAAATCCATGCAAAGTAATGCTTTGCGTAATCTCTATATCCCCATTAAATACATTGGCTTCTTTAAATAACACATCCTTTTGTTTACTAGGCATAGTATTGAACTGTGCAGTGCCAATAGTATTAACAGTTTCAATGGCGAAAGTGAAAGAAGGCGCATTAATACCATCAGGATTAGTTCCATAAACATGCCACCCAACGCTACTTACTAATTTTGCTTTTACCACATAAGTGCTATCATTGACAGGTATCGCTAAAGCAGTAATATTTACAGGAGCAGGCGTTTGCGCCTTGAGTACTGTTATGAATAACAGGAAAATACTTAAAAAAGAAAAGCGCTTTTTCAAAGGATCTATTTTAAATGGTAACTATTGTATATCCACTTCAAAAGGCATTTTAACAGGAGGTAAGCATTTTTCGTCGTTACAAGAAGTATACTCCACTATTCCCGTTAATTTTGTTTTGCTAGCCACCTTTAAAGTAACCAACTGAATAAATTGAACTTTGCCAGCAAATGTAGCAATGGTGGTATTAAAATTTTTATCGAAAGTTTTTTCTAGTTTGCCTACTTCTTTTGTTTTTCCATTTAACACCACCAATGGATTGTTTTTAAACTGAAAAGTAGTAGGAATAGGGCCTCCTTTTACAAATTGAGAATAGATATGCCAAGGCGCATCAATGGTAGCGGTGGCAATAATCTCGAATTGTTTGTCTGATTTTTTTACCGACTCAAAAGTCCATTTTACAGGATTTAGTTTTTGTGCTTTTACTTGAAAAGCTGCCAATGCTAAAAAGCCTATAAACAATATCTTTTTCATGCTTATTTTATTTAGACAACCCTAAAATTTGAAAAACTTTTTTACCATCAATATTACTTAATGCATCACTAGTGGCTCTTTCAGGATGAGGCATCATGCCAAACACATTTCTTTTATCATTACAAATACCGGCTATGTCATTGGTAGACCCATTAGGATTAGCGACACCACCTACAGCCCCATTTTCATCACAGTAACGAAATAAAATTTGATTGTTATTTTCAAGATGCGATAAAGTAGCTTGATCTGCAAAATATCGGCCTTCACCATGTGCAATTGGAATTTGAAGTGCTTCGCTATCTTTAGTTTTTATAAACACATTTTTACAAATAAATTGTTGGTTCTCATTTTGTAGTAAGGCACCTGGCAACAACCCACTCTCACATAATATTTGGAAACCATTACAAACACCTAATACCTTTCCACCTTTATTTGCAAACTCGATTACCGATTGCATCATGGGACTAAATTTAGCAATGGCACCACAACGAAGATAATCGCCATAAGAAAAGCCACCTGGTAAAACAACACAATCATCTGTGGTGAAATGTGATAAATCACTGTCTTTATGCCAAAGCATTTCTACTGGATAGCCAAGATCTTTTTCTAAAGCATCTTGCATATCTCTATCACAATTGGATCCGGGAAAAACGACTACACCAAATTTCATCGATAATTGTTTTACTTATTAGGGTAATTAAGAAGCTCAAAGTTACCAAAAACCACCCGAAAATGACCCTCAAATTCTTCACTTATCACATGTGGTTATACACAATAAGCGCCAAGGCCGACCAAAATAATAAATTAGGTATTATTAAGCGTTTAGGCGTCGAATAGGCGAAACTAATAAAGCAGGCTAATGGCGTTAATACTATAGCTGAGGCATATAAGGCCTGCGCCGAAAAGATGATGGGCTGAAAAGCAGTTAATGCCAAAACTAGTAACAGTACCCCCCAATATTTACGTACTTGAATGATAAATCTGGATTGTTGTGTTTGCCAAAAATAAACCCCTATAATCAGTTGAACAGTGATCGCAATAATAGATAAAACCACATTCATTTCGGGCCTAACCAAAGGATTTTTCCAGTCTAACCTTGGCAGATAATGTCTGTATTCTGGTTGCGCACTAGTTAAAAAAACAAAAGTAAATATAAAATAAAACGGAAGTAAAATACCCATAATTAATACCAACCATTCTGCAAATTTAAAAGGTCGTATAATAGTTAAGGCAAACAAAACCACAGGAATCAAAATTGCAATAGGCTCGTATAATAAAATGGAACAGCCTAAAATAAGTCCAATATTAAATTCTAAAGTTTTGGGTTGTGATTGATCATACAATCTTAAAAGTTTCACCAAAATCCATATAAGCAGGGAGTTAGCAATTAAACCAGAACTAATAGCATCCCAATAAGGAAATAAGGCTGTTAATATGATATAAGTAAACCCTGGTAAATAACTTACTTGCTGAAACATTTTAAGCTTACTCATCAAAACATTTAAGCGAATGGCTTGGCTTAAAATAATAGCTTGAAATAGTAAAATAAGTGCTAAAGGAGATAGCGGTTTTATATAATGCAATAATAGGTAGGCTAATAAACCATCCGACTCATTGGCTACCACCAAAGGAGGATGTATCCAGATATGAAAATGCAAACCTAAACTCAATAAAACTAAAAAGAGTAAGTTAATATCCGATCTATCTCTGAATAAAAAAACCACCTGCGATTATTTAAATTGAATTTTAGCAAACCCAATTTTATTTTTAAACTGATAAGGTAAAATGGCTTCATTCTCTCCCACTTGCTTAAGTGATCTTGGCATCCATTCGAAATTCTTATCCTGTAAAATAATACTTGATCCCTTTGCTAATTGGCTATTAGGCATTAAGGTGTTTACTACTAAGCTATGAATTCCTTTTGCTTTTTCATAATACACAAAATTGAGTCCATTGCTATTTTGAAGCGTTCCATATCCAATAAATTGATCAACGTTTCGATCGGACTGTGACTTGTCGATTGATTTTATCCAATTTAAATTACCCTTGGCATCAAAATTAATCATAGCAACTTTTCCTGCCGTATAAGTAACTGAATTATACCCAAAGCCTGCATAGGGGTTCATCCAAGGCCCTCCAAATCCCCAACCCATTCCAAATCCATATCCAAATCTTGACCAAGGATAAAAACCAAATGGACGATTCCAATAATTAAACATAAATGGATTGTAAAAAGCGCCGCCGTAAAAATAATCCCAACGAGAAAAAGCCGAGCGATTACTATAGGTTTCTGCGGCTTCGGAAATTACTGTATAACTTCCGTCTGCTTGTGGATTTACTTTGTCGATATAATAAGTATCAAATGCGTCTTTTACATTTCTTTTTGTACTTATGGCTGCTCTATTCGCATCGGTAAAACGATTGGCATTTAAAGCTATTTCTTTTCTGGAATTGATATCCCATAAATAAGAAAACATACCTTCAATATTTGCTTTTTTGCTGGTAGCGTAAAATGAATTTAGTAATATGCGCGCATTTTGATTATCTATTTTTAATCGGATATCATCCAATAAAAAATTATTATTAATCACAGGCGTCTCCACTACTTCTGTGCCAGAAGCTGCTAAAAACAATAAACTTACAGCCGGTGCTGCATTTTGTTGCGTTGTGTTTCTCAAGCAGAATAAATTTCCAGCATTATCAATAGCAAAATCTGATAAGTTGCTTTTTTTACTTGCTGAGTTTACACTAATAGAAGCTTCACTGTTAATTTCGAATTGTGTACTTAAGGATAAAACTTTTACTTTAATATTACTAGCTTTAGTAGTATTAACTGTAAACAAAGCAATTTTAGAATGATCGTCACTTTGTACTAAATTAAAAACTTTTGCACCCGAGCCTGGTCTAATTTTTTCAACAGTGTCCACTATTTTTGGAGCTCCAACTAATTGTCCTTCTGCATCTAAAATAGCGGCTGCTGCATAAAGCGTTGTCTTTGCCTGAAACTGATAAAAGGCAACTAACTTATTATCTTGTTTAATAAATTCAATACTATTTACGGTAGCAGGTAAAAATGGTAAATCATTTTGTTTTACCAATTGCATTTGTTCGTTGTATTGTGCAATGGTGGAGATATTTCCGTTCTTTTTAAAAATCCAATAACGTGCGCCCACTTTTCCCAGCACTTCGTATTGCATCTCCTCTTTATCAGTTTTTTCAATGCCAGATACCACATAAGACTGCGCATTGCTAGTACTTATGCCAAGTAATAACATAAAAAATAAAGTGTAAAATGACTTTTGCATGGTATTCAATTTTATATACAAATTTAATACAATAATAGCTTCTACGTAAAGAATCGTGGATTATTAACGCTTCTTTAAAACTTTATTAAAGCTTCTTTTAAGATGACCTCGGTAGCACCCACATCGAGTGTATACTGGCCCCCCTCTTTTATGGGGTAATTGGCAAGTACATGACTAATTGGGAATTCATAACAAACTGGATAGGAATAGCTTATCAAATGAGATTGTACTATTTCATAGGCCCCGGCACCAATATCATTTGGTTCGTCCCGCATATCGGTAAAACCTCCAATTACTAAACCCGCAAGATGCTCAAATAATCCAGCCTTTTTAATTTGAATGACCATTCGATCTAAATTATAATGAAACTCGCCCGTATCTTCTAAAAACAAAATTTTACCTCTTGTATCAATACTATTTGTAGAGCCAATCATATGGGCCACTAAACATAAATTTCCTCCTATCATTGGAGCTGTTACTTTACCTAATTTATTAAAAGCATGAGGATTGGCAGCATAGGATGTAGGGATGCCTACCAGTATATTTTTGAGTGCTTGAATATAGGGTTCTCCCTCTTTCCCTTTATTAAATGCGGCAGCCATAGGACCATGAATACTCATGATCTCATTTTTTTGCAAAGCCGCATGCAAAATAGTAATATCACTAAATCCAATAATCCATTTAGGAGACGATTTTAATCTCGAAAAATTAAGCCGATCAATAATTCTACTCAATCCATATCCACCTCTGCCACATAATATAGCCTTCACAGAACTGTCGTCCATCATTTGTTGCAAATCAAAGGCACGCTCTTCATCGGTACCAGAATACGTAAAATATTTACCTCCCACAGTGTTCCCCAACTTTACTTGATAGCCCCAACTGGTAAGCATTTCCACACATTTTTGTACGTTTTGGGCAGGTATAGTTCCGGCTGGACAAACGATTCCAATGAGGTCTCCTGGTTGTAAGTTTTGGGGTTGAATCATACCGCAATATTAAGTACTTTTGCAACAATGAACACGCCAAAAAGATATTTGATTACCGCCGCCCTCCCTTATGCGAATGGGTTAAAACATATTGGTCATTTAGCTGGTGCTTATTTACCTGCCGATATATATGTAAGGTATTTAAAAGCGCAAAAAAGAGACGTGGTTTTTGTTTGCGGAAGTGATGAGCACGGAACCGCAATTCCTATTCAAGCGACCAAAGAAGGAACTACTGCCCAAGCGATTATCGATAAATACCATCCAATAATTGAGCAAAACTTTAAAGATTTAGGTATCGCTTTTGATATTTATCATCGAACAAGCGATCCCTTACACCATCAAACTGCAAGTGAATTTTTTAAGGACTTAGAAGCCAAAGGTGATTTAGAAACAAAAACATCCCAACAATATTTTGACGAAAGCGCGCAAACTTTTTTAGCGGATAGATATATAAAAGGCACTTGCCCTAATTGTGGCCATAACGAGGCTTATGGTGATCAGTGTGAAAAATGTGGCAAGAGCTTAAGTCCCGAAGAATTAATTAATCCCTTGAGTACTTTAAGTGGCAACGCTCCCATAAAGAAAGAAACTACTCATTGGTATTTACCTTTAAACCGACACGAGGATTTTTTACGTGAATGGATATTAAAAGACCATGCATCAGACTGGAGAGCAGCGGTGGTGGGGCAGTGTAAAAGTTGGATTGAGGGTGGATTACAAGCACGTGCTGTTACCCGCGATTTAGATTGGGGTGTAAAAGTACCCGTAGCAGGTGGAGAGGGAAAAGTATTGTATGTTTGGTTTGATGCCCCCATTGGATATATAAGTGCTACCAAGCAATGGGCTATTAACAATGATAAGGATTGGAAACCTTATTGGAATGACAAGGACACAAAACTCGTTCACTTTATTGGAAAGGATAATATTGTTTTTCATTGTATCATTTTCCCTATCATGTTAAAATTACATGGTAATATTTTACCTGATAATGTACCTGCCAATGAATTCATGAATTTAGAAGGTGATAAAATGAGTACTTCTCGTGGCTGGAGCATTGAGATGGATGACTATATTAAAAAATGGATCAAGAAAGATAATGGCGGAGAATCTTTAGCCGATTGTTTACGTTTTTACCTTACTTCCATTTCCCCAGAATCCAAGGACAGTGAATTTACATGGAAAGGTTTTCAAGAATCAGTGAATGGTGAACTAGTAAGCATATTCGCCAATTTCGTAAACCGTACTTGGGTATTAATGCATAAATTAACCAAGGGTAAAGTACCTCCAATTCATCCCGATTTATTAGATGAAGAAGATAATGCCTTATTAAACACCGTAAAAGAAACCAAAGAAAAAGTAACTGCTTTACTAGAACAATATAAATTTAGAGAAGCTCAATTTGAAGTGGTCAACTTAGCGCGTATTGGAAATCAGTACATGCAAAAGAAAGAACCTTGGATTGTGGCTAAACAATTAGATACCGATCCCACAGCGCAAGCTAAAATTGATAATTGCATGCACGGTTGTTTACAACTTACTGCCAACCTTGCCATTTTAATAAATCCTTTTCTTCCTTTCACTGCCAAAAAAATGTGTCATTTGATGAAAGTGGTAGATAGAATGTTGGATTGGGAAAATGCTGGTCAATTTAATTTATTAAAAGTGGGTTATAGCTTAAGACCGCCAGAATTATTATTTAGAAAAATTGAAGACGAAGAAATTGCTGCAGAATTAGCTGAATTAAAAGCAAATGCTGAAGCCAAAAAAGCAACTATGGAAAACAATACTATTACAGCAACTCAGGAAGCGCCCGAAGAAAAGGGCTTAAAACCCGAAATTGTTTTTGATGATTTTGCTAAGATTGATTTGCGTGTAGGTACTATTATTGAAGCCAAAAAAGTAGAGAAGGCAGATAAATTATTAGAACTTTTGGTAGATCTTGGTTTTGAAAAAAGAACCATTCTATCGGGTATTGCCATGCATTTTAATCCTGAAGATATTATAGGCAAACAAGTTACCATTGTTGCCAATTTAGCACCTCGCAAAATGCGTGGCATTGAAAGCAAAGGAATGATTTTAATGGCCGAAGATGCGGAAGGAAAATTATACTTCGTGAACCCTAGCGAAGCTATTGCTCCCGGAAGTGGCATTTCATAATTAAAAACTTATACACTCTTTAAGTTCTTTTTCGGTATAAGCTAAGCCATGTTGTTTTAACACATCATCTGGCACACCATTCCATTGATTGGGTTGGTTACCCATATAGCCTAAATCTTTTACGCCAATTTCGGAAGTATAAAAACCAGTGGTAACTAGGTCACGCATCTTATTAAAGAAACTTACGCCTTGTGCCACTTCTGGTTTTGCTTTTTTAGGATAGGCAATTTCGTCAACGATACCTATTTGCTGATCATGTGTACAGCTGATAAATGATTTACCATGTTTATTAAAACTATGTAAATCTAACCATCTTAAGCCCCCTCTTACAGGCACTTGATGCTCTGGCATATCTTTTACGATAAACTCAATAAATTCAGGCACTTTAGCTTCAGAAGCAGACCCACTTGCAGCATCTTTAGGCATAATGATATCACCTAAAACAGTAATCGTAGCCATTTCATGCTCATCAAAGAATTTAGGTTCCGCATTCACTTTCACTAAATAATCTTTTTCCTCTTGCATACGATCCGCATCGGTAGCAACAGCCACGGTGGTATTGGCATTCTTACAAGCTTCAATTAAAACGCTTGCAGAAACGGTTCCGATAAACATGGCTTTGATGGAATTCCTTCTGTCCATAATAGGTTAATTTAAAAAATTATAAATTTTAATGAATGGATTAGATGTTTTGTTTTTGTAACTGATCCAAGATATATTCTGAGGTACGCATAGACAATGCTAAGATGGTCCAAGTAATATTTTTATCCGCTTGTGAAGTGAACACAGATCCATCTACACAGAATAAATTATTACAATCATGCGCTTGTCCCCATTTGTTTAAGGCAGATGTTTTTTTATCGGCACCCATACGAACGGTTCCTGCTTCGTGAATGATATTTCCAGGATTTGATAATCCATAATTATTGCTTGCATCATCAGAATCGCCCCAAGTAATAACAGCACCCATTTCATGCATAATTTCACGGAAGGTTTCCTTCATATGCTTGGCTTGTTTGATTTCATATTCTGAATTCTTACAATCAAATTTTAAAACAGGAATTCCATATTTATCTACTACTTCTGTATCAATCTTACAATGGTTTTCGAAACGAGGTACCGCCTCTCCACGACCACCCATCCCTACTGTAGCACCATAAAAGAAACGAACGTCTTCTTTTAAAGAAGAACCGTAGCCGCCCTCCTCTTTAGTTTTACCATTCACTTGGAACTTTCCATTTAAACCTTGCATACCCATACCAAAACCATAGCTAGGTTGGCTCATGCCACCCCAATATTCAATATGGTACCCACGAGGGAAATCTAATTTTTTATTATCCAACCACCAAGGTGTATACACGTGCATACCACCTACCCCATCTTCATTGTAACGCTTACGTCCCATTAAGTTAGGAATCACACCACCTAATGCAGCACCTGTAGAATCGTGTAAGTAATGACCCACTACACCACTATTATTGGCTAGGCCGTTTGGATGTTTTTGTGATTTTGAGTTTAACAATAAACGTGCTGTTTCGCAAGTACTTGCTCCAAGGATAACAACTTTAGCATTAATTTGATACTCTTGTTTGTCGGCCTTATTAACATAAGAGATACCTGTTGCTTTTCCTTCTCTATCTGTTAATACTTCACGTGCCATTGCCCCGGTAATTAAATCTACATTACCTGTTAAAACAGCAGGACGAACAAGTACAGAGGAAGAAGAAAAATCGCCATATACTTTACAAGAACGATTACATTGACCACAATAAAAACAAACCCCACGATCGTCGTTAATCTTTTTAGTTAGGATAGATAAACGAGAAGGGATAACAGGAATATTAATTCCGGTAGCTGCTTTTTTAAACATTAATTCGTGTAAACGAGGTTTAGGAGGAGGTAAGAAAATACCATCTGGATCATTTTCTAAGCCTTCGTTAGTTCCGTATACACCTATTAAGCGATCAATTTTATCGTAAAAAGGTTTTACATCTTCGTATCCAATTGGCCAGTCATCACCCAATCCATCAATGCTATGTCTTTTAAAATCTTTTGGACCAAAGCGAAGAGAAATACGCCCCCAGTGATTGGTACGACCTCCTACCATTCTTGCTCTCCACCAATCAAAATGATCCGATCCTTTTGTTTGTGTATATGGTTCGCCATCAATTTCCCAACCCCAATAACAACCATCAAATTCACCAAAGGGACGAAACTTAGAACTAGCACCTCTGCGAGGGGAATCCCAAGGATTTTTTAATTGCGCCGAATTTTTAGCTGGATCATAATCAGGACCCGCTTCTAGTAAGCAAACTTTTAACCCTGCTTTGGCTAAAACATAAGCCGCCATACCACCACCGGCACCTGAACCTACTATAACTGCGTCGTATTTTTTAGGCGCTACTTTAACTTGAAAATCTGACATAATGCAATCGTTTTTCTGATGTGAATTGAACTATGAATTTAATGAATTTTTTATATCAAGGCCAAAAAAATACCCGCTGTTTTATAAGCGGGTATTTAAATATAAAGTTGTAGAACTTAGTACTAGCTACAGCCCATGCTTGTTCCACAGTTCAAACACTTGTAACAAGTACCGCTTCGAATAGTGATATGTCCGCAAGTGCTACAGGCTGGGGCATCGCTTTGCATGCTTTTAGCAGCCGCAGTCACATTGTCCATAGAACCGCCTTCTGCCACTACTACCACATTTGCTTTAGCTGCAGGGGCTGCTGATGTGGCTGGTGCTGTTACACGAATGCTACTTAATTCTGGCTTACCTACTAAAGTAATATCTCCTGGCTCCCCTAAGTTTTCAACTGTAGGTTTGTCTAATACATGTACTAAATCGGTTCTGCCTAAATATTCATACGCTAATGAACGGAAGATAAAGTCAACTAATGAAGTAGTTGTTTTAATATTTGGATGATCCACCATACCTGATGGTTCAAATTTCGTAAATACAAATTTATCAACGAACTCTTCTAAAGGCACACCATATTGCAAGCCTACAGAGATAGAAATAGCAAAGCAGTTCATTAAACTACGTAAAGTAGATCCCTCTTTTGCTAAGTCAATAAATACTTCTCCTAAGGTGCCATCATTGTACTCACCAGTTCTTAAGAACAATACTTGACCTCCAATTCTTGCTTTTTGTGTAAAGCCACGACGCTTAGCTGGTAAGGATTTACGCTCAACGATACGAGATAATTGACGCTTTAATTTAGTATCCGTAGAAGCCGCCATACGCTTTTGAACTTCTTCTAATAATTCATCAACCGTTAAGTTACTTAAGTCAACTAATTGTGATCCAGCATCTGCAGTTGTTTCTTCTTCTTCTGCATCATCAGTTTTCTTTTTCTTATCAGACTTTGTTGATAATGGTTGGCTTAATTTAGAGCCATCACGATATAAAGCATTGGCTTTTAATCCTAATTGCCAGCTCATTAAATAACAATCAGCAATTTCTTCTACTGTTGCTTCGTTTGGAAGATTAATTGTTTTTGAAATCGCACCAGACAAGAATGGTTGACA
Organism: Bacteroidota bacterium; assembly: GCA_947452905.1. GTDB lineage: Bacteria > Bacteroidota > Bacteroidia > Chitinophagales > Chitinophagaceae > Sediminibacterium. Next base: position 32,222 of record CANGEP010000010.1, read on the forward strand.
AGCAGCCATCATTCTAATGTGACCATGTGCATGAATATATCTTACACCTTTCTTACCATTTTTATTCGCACAATCAAACACTGGTAAATGCGCAGGATCCAATTCAGGAGCACCTTCTACAGTCATTGTACCACAAACATAATCGTTAGCTGCATCAATTTGCTCTTCGCTAAAACCTAATGCTTCTAGTAAGCTAAAACTCCAATCTGCAAACTCTTCTTCTTTAAATCCTAATCTTGTTAAACAAGCATCCCCTAAAGTAAAGCGGTTAAAAATAAATCCAATTTCAAAGGCCGATTTGGCAGCACCATTTAATTTATCAACTTCTTCTTGTGTAAAGCCTTTGGCTAATAAAGATTCGTTGTTAATATAAGGAGCGCCTGCAAAACTTGCATGTCCTACCGCAAAGTTTACGATAGCGTCATTTTGAGCTTGTGTATAACCTAAGTTCTTTAAAGCCTGAGGTACTGATTGGTTGATGATTTTAAAATAACCACCACCAGATAATTTTTTAAATTTCACTAAAGCGAAATCTGGCTCTACCCCTGTAGTATCACAATCCATTACTAAACCAATGGTTCCTGTTGGCGCGATTACAGTTGTTTGCGCATTTCTATAACCATATTTCTCTCCTAATTTAACGGCATCATCCCAAGCTTTAGTAGCTGCTTTTAATAAATAATCAGGAGTATGTTGTGCTTTAATTCCTTGAGGCTTAATTTCAATTCCTACATATGCATCTTCGGCATCATAAGCAGCTGCACGGTGGTTACGCATTACACGTAACATATCTTCTTTGTTTTCTTTGTACTTATCAAAAGCACCTAAGAAGCTGGCCATCTCAGCAGATGTTTTATAGGCAACCCCTGTCATGATAGCAGAGATAGCACCCGCAATACCACGTGCCTCTTCACTATCGTAAGCAATACCACTTACCATTAACATTGAACCTAAGTTGGCAAAACCTAAACCTAAAGTTCTGTAGTCATATGATAATTGTGCTACTTCTTTTGAAGGGAACTGTGCCATTAACACAGACACCTCTAATACTGTGGTCCATAAACGAGAGGTATATTCAAAACCTTCAACATCAAATGAGTTATCTGATTCGTTAAAGAATTTTCTTAAATTAATAGAAGCTAAGTTACAAGCAGTGTTGTCTAAGAACATGTATTCAGAACATGGGTTAGACGCATTGATACGACCGCCTTGTGGACAGGTATGCCATTCGTTGATAGTAGTATCGTATTGAGTACCAGGATCGGCACAACGCCATGCAGCGTTCGCAATTTGCTCCCATACTTCTCTTGCAGGTACTGATTTCATTACACGACCATCGGTACGTGCTTTTAATTCCCAGTTACCATTTTCAGATAAGGCTTTAAAGAAACTATTCGGAATACGAACTGAGTTGTTTGAGTTTTGTCCTGAAACAGTTGCATAAGCTTCTCCTTCGTATCCGTTGTCATAACCAGCTGCAACTAATGCAGCCACCTTATCTTCTTCTTGTACTTTCCAATTAATAAATTCTAACACTTCTGGATGATCTAAATCCAAACAAACCATTTTAGCCGCACGACGTGTTGTACCACCAGATTTAATGGCACCAGCAGCACGATCTCCAATTTTTAAGAAGCTCATTAAACCACTAGAAGATCCACCACCAGATAATTTTTCGTTGGCACCACGAATTTGAGAGAAATTTGTACCAACACCTGAACCATATTTAAAAATTCTTGCTTCTCTTGTCCAAAGATCCATAATACCCCCTTCGTTCACTAAATCATCGCTAACACTTAAAATAAAACAAGCATGAGGTTGAGGACGCTCGTACGCACTGGTGGAACGCTTTAATTTTTTATCAGTAGGATCTACATAATAGTGACCTTGTGCACCACCAGTAATACCATAGCTCTCATGTAAACCTGTATTAAACCATTGTGGCGAATTAGGCACACAAGCTTGGTTTAAAATACTATACACTAATTCTTCATAGAATACTTGTGCATCATTTGCAGTTGCAAAATAACCATAACGCTCTCCCCACACTCTCCAACAATTTGCCATACGATGTGCAACTTGTTTAACAGAAGTCTCTCTACCTAAAGAACCATCTGCTTGAGGAACACCTGCTTTTCTAAAATATTTTTGTGCTAAGATATCTGTAGCAATCTGACTCCATTGTTTTGGCACTTCCACATTTGTCATCTCAAATACTTTTTCTCCATTTGGATTTTTAATCACACTATCACGATAGTCGTAATCAAATTGATCGAATGGAGAAACATTGTCTTTAGTAAATCGGCGAGAAAACTCTAAGCCTTTTTTTGTTTTTGGAGTAGCCATGGTCGTATTCTATTTTTAAGGGTGTTAGTTATGACCCCCATTAGGTTTATCAAAAACCTTGATGGGTAGACGAAAATATCCTTTGGTTTTGATAATTCAACACCCGAAATATCAACAGCTGTGGAAAATCTATGTGAATATTATCAAAGTCCATATCCCCGTTGAATTGCATGATTTATCCCCATGTGATGTTAGTTTCTTAGAAAAAAAATAGGGGTGATTTCGGATTTTTTAGTAATAAATAGGTCCGGCGTACTTATGTATGATTAAAAATGATAATTTTGAGCATTCAAGCCCTGTAAACTGTAGCGATAGATTAAACAAATGAAGTCACATTTATACCCACATATACAAAGCCTCAAAGCCGCAAAAAAGAAAGGCTTTGCCGTTTTAATTGATCCTGATAAATTAGACGAAAAAGGATTATTAACAACCATTGAAGTAGCTAAGTCAGCTGCCGTGGATTTCTTTTTTGTGGGTGGTAGTTTGGTAGTTACCGATACTTTAGATACTGTTGTAAGCACTATAAAAAAGCTTTGCGATATACCTGTTATTTTGTTCCCTGGTTCACCTGACCAAATAACTCCAAAAGCGGACGCCTTATTGTATCTTTCTTTGATATCGGGTCGTAATGCTGAATTATTAATAGGTCAACATGTTATTAGCGCACCCTTTGTAAAACAAAGTGGTTTAGAAATCATCCCAGTGGGTTATATGCTAGTGGATGGAGGAACCCCTACCACCGTTTCCTATATTTCCAATACCAACCCAATCCCTTCCAATAAAAATGATATTGCCTCTTGTACTGCCATGGCAGGTGAAATGTTGGGCCTAAAACTTATATATATGGATGCTGGCAGTGGCGCTCAAAAAGCAATTCCTACCACCATGATTAGCCAGGTTGCTAAGTATATTCAAATTCCAATTATTGTAGGTGGTGGCATCACGACTGCCGAAAAAGCAAAAGAAAATTGTATTGCCGGAGCAGATATAATTGTAGTGGGTAATGCGGTTGAAAAAGATCCTGCATTAATACAATCCATTGCTACAGCGATTCATAGCTTAAACTAAAATAGGCTTCCTGCAATTAAAAACTCATCATCTCTTTAAACTTAACCGTTTGACGGCGACTAATTTCAATTTTTTCGCCTCCTTTTAATTCCACTAACAACCCCCCATTAAAATAAGGTTCTATTTTTTCGATCCAGTGTAAGTTAATGACATGCTTTCGATTGGCTCTAAAAAATACACGTTCATCCAAACGATCTTCCAATGCATTTAAGGATTTTAATATGAGTGGCTTGTGGCCCGCAAAATATACTTTGGCATAATTACCTACGCTTTCAAAGAGTCTGATTTCAGCCAATTTTACAAACCAACATTTTTCACCATCTTTTACAAATACTTGATCTGCTTCTGTTAAAGGACCTCGACTAGTGCCTAATAAACTAGCTTGTTCCAATTGAATTTCGGTTTGTAGTTTTTGAATCGCATCAGCCAATCTTTTTGGATCGATAGGTTTTAATAAATAATCGAGCGCATTAACTTCAAAAGCTTTTAAAGCAAACTCATCATAGGCTGTAGTAAAAATAACACGAGGTGCTTTTTCTAGTTCTGCTAGTAAATCAAAACCTGTTTTACCCGGCATTTGAATGTCTAAAAATATTAAATCAGGTCTGGCTAAATCTACTTTTTCAATTCCCTCATCTACCCCGCTAGCTTCGTCTATAATTTGTATTTCAGGATGTAGTTCTAGTAATTTTTTTAACTCATTTCGAGCTAGTCTTTCATCGTCTATAATAATGGCTTTGATGGGCATGGCTTTTATTTCTTAATGGGTATAACTAATTTGGCTGTCACTTGATTTGGTTGGCATTGATAAATTTCAAAAAGAGCGTTACCTCGGTATAAAATATTTAATCTTTCTCGGGTACTTTGTAAACCAAACCCATCTGATTCTGTTTCTAACAAAACTCCATTGTTTTGCACTTTTAAAATATGTTTATCTGCTTCAAATGTGGAGATAATTTTTATAAAGCAATCGCCAGGTTGCTTACCCAGTCCGTGTTTTATAGCATTTTCTACCAAAGTTTGCAACATCATTGGAGGGATAGGATTTGCCAATGTTTCTTGATCAATTTTGAATTCAACTTTTAATCTATCTGCAAATCTTATATACTCTAAGGCTAAATAATCTTTTACAATTGATAGTTCTTTTTCTAGTGTAGTTACTTCCACTTTATCCACTTGTATACTACTTCTTAAAATGTTACTAAGCTCCGTAATGGCTTGTCTTGCTCGTGTAGGATCTTCATCTACTAAGGCTCGTATACTATTAAGGGCATTAAAAATAAAATGCGGATTGATTTGAGATTTAATTGTTTTTAATTCTAACTCTTTAATGATGGTCTCCAACTTTACTTTATTGATGGCTTCCAAATTGGCAAACTCTATATAATGCCATAAAATATAGATGGACATCCAAACTAAAAAAAGTGGCGTATCAAAAACAACACTAAATACAAAACGTCGACCAATAGGAAACTTTCTACCAGGCTCATATAGTTTTAACAAATCCGCCAAATAACTGGTAGCAAAACTATATAAAGCCGAAAAAATAAATAATATCAACACCATCTTCCACCATTGATTAGCTACAATGGGTGGTCTTAATTTAAACCTATGTAAGGTTTGTCTTAATAAATGGGTAATCAAAATCCCCAAAGTAAGATTCAAGAGCAATCTTGGATAAAAAATAGGATTGAGTTGCTTGTCTAAAATGGAAGCAAAAAACAAAATAGTTAAGCCATAGCTTAGCCACCCAGCGATTTGCGAAACCCAATATAAACTCAGCTTTTTTTGCATAACTCAAATTTACTCATTAATTGAGGCTTTTGGGGTGGTTTTTGGGATTAATGGTCAATTAAGGGTATAAGAGGAAATACCCTAATTGGCGCTAAACTTTTGCTCTATATTTACGTTATTAACTTACATTTACATTACAATTATCACGCATGCATTTTGAGGCTGGCCCCATATTAAAAACCATCAATTCCCCAGAGGACCTAAAAAAAGTTTCTCGTGAAAAATTGCACCAGGTTTGCGACGAACTGCGTCAATACATTATTGATGTGGTGAGTGTGCAAGGTGGGCACTTCGCTTCTAGCTTAGGTGTGGTGGAATTAAGTGTGGCTTTACATTATGTTTACAATACCCCTTACGATCAACTAGTCTGGGATGTGGGTCATCAAGCCTATGGTCATAAAATATTAACTGGTCGTCGTGAAGAATTTGTAAGCAACCGAAAATATAAGGGCATGAGTGGATTTCCTAAAAGATCGGAAAGCCCTTATGATACTTTTGGAGTTGGCCACTCCTCCACCTCTATTTCTGCAGCCTTAGGTATGTCAATGGCAGCTAAGTATAAAGGAGAGGACCGAAAATCAGTGGCAATCATTGGTGATGGATCGATGACAGCTGGTATGGCTTTTGAAGCAATGAATCATGCGGGTGTAGCAGATAGTGACATGCTTATTATTTTGAATGATAATTGTATGAGCATCGACCCCAATGTAGGTGCTCTAAAAGAATATTTAACAGATATTAGTATTTCACCTACCTATAATAAATTTAGAGATGAACTTTGGAATGTGATGGGCAAATTGCCAATTGGAAAATCTTTTACTAGAGAAATGGCTTCTAAAGTGGAGGCAGGTTTAAAAGGGGTGGTTTCTAAGAGTAGTAATTTATTCGAAGCCTTACAACTTCGCTATTTTGGGCCTATTGATGGTCATAATATTACAAAGTTGGTTGACACTTTAAAAGACTTAAGAGAAATACCTGGACCCAAAATATTACATATACTTACCGTTAAAGGAAAAGGATATGAACTAGCCGAAAAGGATCAAACCAAATGGCATGCACCAGGCTTATTTGATAAATTAACTGGGGAGATTATTAAGAAAAAAATCGAAGCCCCGCAGCCTCCTAAGTACCAAGATGTATTTGGCAAAAGCTTAGTTAGTTTAGCTGAATCCAATAAAAATATTATGGGTATTACTCCTGCAATGCCCAGCGGTTCCTCTTTAAAATTCATGATGGAAGCAATGCCTGATCGTGCCTTTGATGTAGGTATTTGTGAACAACATGCAGTCACCTTAAGTGCTGGTTTAGCCACACAAGGCATGAAAGTGTTTTGTAATATTTATAGCTCCTTTATGCAACGTGCCTATGATCAAGTGATACATGATGTTGCTTTACAAAAATTGCCAGTTGTTTTTTGTTTAGACCGTGCTGGTTTAGTAGGAGAAGATGGTCCTACTCATCATGGTTGTTATGATATTTCTTTTTTTAGATGTATACCCAATATGATTATTGCTGCTCCCATGAATGAACAGGAGTTGCGCAATCTCATGTATACAGCTCAATTAGAATCTACCAAATTGCCTTTTGTGATTCGTTATCCAAGAGGGGAAGGTGTGATGGTGGATTGGGAAAAACCTTTCGAAGAACTAACTATTGGAAAAGGTCGTAAATTAAAAGATGGTAAAGAGGTTGCCATACTCAGTTTAGGACATCCTGGAAACTTTGCACAAACAGCTATTCGCAATTTAAGAACAGAAGGTATTGATGCTGCGCATTATGATATTCGTTTTGTAAAACCATTAGACGAAGCTTTATTACATGAAGTATTTACTAACTATTCAAAAATAGTAACTGTAGAAGACGCCACTGTGGTTGGAGGAATGGGCTCTGCCATTTTAGAGTTCATGAATACACATGGCTATCAAAGTCAAATTACTATCTTAGGTATACCAGATACTATTGTAGAACACGGTAGCTTAAAAGAATTGCATGCCGAATGTCACTATGATGCGTTGGCTATTTCAGATGCCGTAAAAGCCTTGCTAGCAAAGGATATTACAAGTGCTGTATTAGTTTAAACTAGGATCAAAATCGCCTTCTCCATCTAAAGGCGCATCTTTAAAGCTTTCTAAATCCGCTTTTGTTTCATACGAATCGAAGGTGTCAATATGACCTGGTTCTAAATCCTCTTCTCTGTTTTCATTCCATTCAACGATGAAATTATTTTTACCTTCTCCTACTAATAATTTCATGTATTTCTGTTGTGATAATTCTAATATCGATAAGAATAAAAACAAAGCGTGAACACGGTCTTCACAGATATCAAAAACTTTTTCGAAAGAGACGGTTTTTTCGCCTTGTACTAAATTTAATAAATACTCTCTACTACCCTCCATCGTATAGTTATATCTTACTACCGTATGTACAGGTTTGTTTTGACGATCTTGTAATCGAGTCATTACTTTTTCAAAAGCTTTCATCAATTTGAATAAAGTAACCGTATGTAATTCAGTACCTTCTGCTGCCTCTTCTCCTACTAAAGACATTTCGTGGTTGATATTTCCACGCTTCATCATAAGCATTCTTAGGGATTCCAAATCGGCCATTTGCACTGCCGCTTCTTTATATTTCTTGTACTCTAAAATTTTATCAATTAACTCTTGTCTAGGATCAATTTCATTTCCAAGAGCATCCATTTCCTTGCGAGGTAATAATAATTTTGCTTTAATACGCATAAGCGTAGAAACGAATAAAATAAACTCACTACTTAACTCGATATTTAACTTATCCTGGGTATGAATAAAATCCAAGAAGTCTTGAATGATTTTAGTGATTGGAATATTATAAATATCCATCTCATCTCTCTCAATAAAGAATAACAATAAGTCAAAAGGACCCTCAAACTGGTCAACCTTAATCGAATAATTAGTGTGCATACTCATAGTGTACAAAGAAAAGCAAACAGCTGCAAAAATTGGCAGAAACATTCAATATTTATCCACTTTTTGAGCAATCTTGAGCATCTTTGTGAAAAATTCAAATAGATGCAACAGAACTGGACCAATTGGCTTGTTTTTGTACTCCTTTCTATTGTTTGGGGTAGCTCTTTTATACTCATGAAAGAGGGTATGCAAGTGTTTAGTCCCTACCAAGTTGCCTCATTAAGAATGTTCTTTGCGGGCCTTGTTTTAGCCCCCTTTGCCTTTAAAGCTTGGGCTAAAATACCATCTCATAAAATGGGTTTGGTGATTGTTTCTGGGGTGGTAGGAAATTTTATTCCTGCTTATTTATTTTGTGTAGCAGAAACACAAATTGATAGCTCTTTAGCTGGCATACTCAATTCGCTCACTCCCCTTTTTACGATAATTGTGGGTCTAATGTTTTTTAATACTTCTACCAACCTTATCAAAATTACAGGTATCATCATTGGATTTATTGGACTTAGCTTTTTAATGGTAAGTGGCAAAGAAGTGAGCTTGCATAATTTGTCTTATGCTTCTTTGGTATTAATAGCTACTTTATTATATGGTATAAACGTGAATATGGTAGGAAGACATTTGCAAAATATAGGCTCTTTAAATATTGCTTCCATTGCCTTTACTTTTTTAATTATACCTAGTGCACTAGTATTATGCTTTACAGATTTTTTTAATTACTCTTTTACACAATCCACTGTTCAACATTCTTTATTAGCAAGTGCTGTACTAGGTATTGTAGGCACTTCAATTGCCACCATCTTATTTTATTTTTTAGTAAAAAGAGCGGGGGTTTTATTTGGCTCTCTAGTAACCTATGGCATACCGATTGTAGCAGTAGGATGGGGTGTCGCCTATGGTGAATCACTTAGCCTACAACAAGTAGGTTGCTTAGCCATCATTTTATTGGGTGTAACAATTGTAAACAGAGGGAACCGAAAAATTAAACAGTCATAATCTCTTTCTCCTTAGCTTCTAGATGCTTTTCAACTTGTGCAATATATTTATCAGTTAATGCCTGAATAGTATCTTCAGCTCCTTTGCAAATATCTTCGCTGGTACCGTCTTTTTGTAGTTTTTTAACTTGCTCAATATGATCTCTTCTAATATTACGAATGGCCACTTTACTTTGTTCTCCCTCGCCACTTGCCTTTTTAAATAACTCTTTACGACGCTCTTCTGTTAATGGTGGCGTAAACAATCTAATATTAATACCATCATTTTGTGGTGTAATACCAATGTTAGCCGCCATAATAGATCTTTCAATTAAGGCTAACATATTCTTTTCCCAAGGTTGTATACTTATAGTTCTGGAATCTAACACTTGTACATTCGCTACCTGCGATATAGGTGTGGGTGCTCCATAATAATCCACATTAATGCCCTCTAAAATGGAAGGACTTGCCTTACCTGCTCTAATCTTTGAAATTTCGATTTCTAAGTGATTGATGGCCTTTTTCATGCCACTCTCTGCATCGGTCGTAATTTTGTTTAAATCAGCTGACATAATCAATAATTTGAGAGCACAAATCTACACAAATCATCGTATTCTACATAAGTCTTTTTTTTAGTTATCTTTGCCCCTATAGATACCCAAATTATGGCAACAACAGAATTAAGCAAAATTGCTTCACAAGTAAGAAGAGACATTGTTAGAATGGTACATGCACAACAAAGTGGGCACCCAGGTGGGTCTTTGGGTTGCACCGATTTTTTAACAGCACTTTACTTTAAAGTATTAAAAAAAGATACCCATTTTAAAATGGATGGCAAGGAGGAAGATATTTTCTTTTTATCCAACGGACATATCTCACCCGTTTTTTATTCTGTGTTAGCTAGATCAGGTTATTTTGATGTAAAAGAATTAGCAAGTTTTAGAAAAATAAATTCTCGCTTACAAGGTCATCCAACAACACACGAAGGTTTACCAGGTATTAGAATCGCTAGTGGCTCTTTGGGTCAAGGCATGAGTGTTGCTATAGGAGCCGCACTTGCTAAAAAGTACAATGGAGACGATCGCACTATTTATTCTTTACATGGAGATGGTGAATTACAAGAAGGGCAAAACTGGGAAGCCATTATGTTTGCAGCCCATAATAAAGTAGATAATTATATTGCTACCATTGATGTGAATGGTCAACAAATTGATGGCCCTTTAAGCAAGGTGTTAAATCTAGATAATTTAGAAGATAAATTCAAAGCATTTCATTGGACTGTTTTACATATGGACGGTCATAATATGGACGAAATTGTAGCCACTTTAGAAAAAGCTAAATCATTAACAGGACAAGGTAAACCTATTGTCATTTTAATGAAAACCACCATGGGTAAAGGTGTCGACTTTATGGAGACAGGCCATGAATGGCATGGTATTGCTCCTAACGATGAGCAATTAGCAAAAGCATTGGGCCAACTGGAAGAAACCCTAGGCGATTATTAAGTATATAGGGGCTAATAAAATATAGCCCCTATATACTTAATCTCTTTTAGATTTTTTTAGTAATCCCCATCGTCCAAAATTTTTTACAAAATTTAGAACGTCATTGTTAAAGGCTAATAAAATATATCCCCTATATACTTAATCTCTTTTAGATTTTTTTTAGTAATCCCCATCGTCCAAAATTTTTTACAAAATTTAGAACGTCATTGTTAAAGGCTAATAAAATATAGCCCCTATATACTTAATCTCTTTTAGATTTTTTTTAGTAATCCCCATCGTCCAAAATTTTTTACAAAATTTAGAACGTCATTGTTAAAGGCTATGTTTTATTAGCCCCTATATACTTTAGCGGCGGCTCGTTTTGAAGGTATCCACCCTGCTAATAAAGAGATAAATATTACAAGCCCTATGATGGCCAAATAATCTGTTGCCTCGGGTTTAATGGGATAATAATCTATCACAAAAGAGTTGCCTTCTAATTTAATCAGATGAAATTTATATTGCAAGGCAATAAAAATACTTGCCAATCCGCCGCCAATAAAAGCCCCCACTATAGATATAATTGCAGATAAGCTTAGGAATATTTTTTGAATACCCCATTCGCTAGCACCCATAGCGCTTAACACTTGAATGTCTTTTTGTTTCTCGATGATTAACATGGTTAATGTGCCCACTAAATTAAAAGAGGCCACTAACATAACTAAAGCAAGGATAGCAAAAATGATCCACTTTTCTAATTCCATAATATTATACAAATCGGCATTCTGTTGATATTTGTTTTGAATTACATAGCCAGGACCTAGTATAGAATTTAAATTTGCTCGAATATTTTTTTCTTTTTTTGTATCAATCGATAATTCTATGGCGGAAACCTGATTAGGTGATAAGTCGAATAGGTATTGGGCAAAAGCGGCGTTGGTAAACACATATTGTTCATCAAATTCCTGCTGTACCGAAAAAGCGCCTGATTGTTTTGCAATAAGTGAATTCAATTGATCCACTTGTGTAATGGATTTGCCTGAACGGTTAACGGCATACAATTGTACACTATCGCCAATCATACTTTGAAACAATCCTAATTTTTGCTCTACCCCAATACCCATAATAAGTAAAGGATTGTTTACATCTCCTATAGCCGTTTCACCTCTTTTTAAATACTTTTTAATGTTGTTGATTTTACCATATGCATTTTCCACTCCTTTAACTAATGCTACCGTCTGAAACCCATCTTTAACAAGAAGTGCTCTGTTTTCAATTACTTTGCTTACTGCATTTACACCTTCCAATTTATGCACTTGTGCAAGCTGTTCATTTTGTATAGTAAAAAATTTGCCCTCTGTAGGTACAATTCTTATGTCTGCATAAAAATCGGCATACAATCCTTTAACCACATCCGTAAAACCATTGGACACACTTAAAATAGTGATGAGGGCTGCAGTGCCAATGGCAATGGCAAAAATACTTACCCATGCAATAATTTGAATTGCTTGAAAAGCATACTTGCCTCTAAAGTATCGCCATGCAAATAAGAAATGCACTTATAAGGTTTTAAATATCTCTTCCATTTTAAACACATAATCAAGTGTGTCGTCTAAATAGAAATGTAAAACGGGAATACGTCTTAACTGATGCTTCATGGCTTCGCCTAAAAGCTTTTTAATCTCCCAAGCCTGGGCTTCAATTTTTTTGAAACATGCTGCTTGATCCTTCACCTGAAAAAGGCTAATATAAATTCTTGCTTCTAATAAATCGGGGGTTATTTTCACCGATGAAATAGATACCATGCCGCCATCTATAATATTGAGACCTAATTTTAAAAATATCTCATTCATAGTGGATTGTATAGCCCCGCCTACCTGTTTCTGTCTTTTACCTTCTTCCATAATAATCAAAATCGTTGATTCGCTGTAAAATTAGTTACTTTGCTGATTATTCTGAGGAATAGTTTGCATATGAAGAAATTTATTCGCATAATAAGTTATATCAAAGAATACAAGGCCTATATGGGTCTGTATAGCTTATTTATTACCCTTTCCATACTTTTTAGCCTATTCTCCTTGAGTATGTTAATGCCATTTATGGACCTTATTTTTGGCAGTGATAATTTATCTGGGAGCACTCAGCTTATAGCCAAAGCCAGTGGATCGGGCATAAAAGATATTGTTTATGGTTTTTTACAAAACAGTATCGTAAAATATGGCAAGGTTTATGCGCTAGGTTGGATTTGCTTTGGCATCATTAGTGCAGTGCTTTTAAAGAATTTGTTCCTTTACCTTTCTTATTATTTTTTGGCCCCCATACGCAATGCGGTAACACGCAAATATTCCAAGTTATTGTACACGAAAATATTAGCCTTGCCTATTGGTTATTTTACAGAGCAACGCAAAGGGGATATCTTAAGTCGTTCTTCTAATGATATTGCAGAGTTAGAAACCTCTATCATTGGGGCACTCGAAGGCATGATTAAAGAGCCTCTTAATATTATTGGAATTTTAGTAGTGCTTTTTATTATCAGCGTTAAACTTACTCTATTTGTTTTTGTGCTTCTTCCCTTAGCAGGATTAATTGTGGGTCGAATTGGCAGAAGCTTAAAAAAGCAAACCAACAAAGCACAGATTAAATGGGGAGAAATAATGAGCCAGATGGAAGAAACCCTAACTGGACTAAGAATAATTAAAGCTTACACGGCAGAAAAAAGAGTTAAAAAAAGTTTCTTTGATTTAGTGGATGAAATCTTTTTAATTAAAAATAAAATTTTATATCGTCGCGATTTAGCATCTCCTTTGTCTGAATCTTTAGGCGTGATAATTTTATGTTGTGTTTTATGGTTCGGTGGGAAACTAGTTATTAATCATGAGATTTTATCGGGTAGTACTTTTATTACTTATGTAGCATTGTTTTCTCAAATCATAAACCCCTCAAAAGCCTTATCCCAAGCAGTTTATAATGTGAATAGAGGTACTGCAACTTTAGATCGTTTAAACGAAGTTTTAGAAGCACCCATCACGGTGGATGAAATTGATAATCCCATTCAAATGCAAGGATTTTCGGAAAGTATCGTTTTTGAAAATGTTGAATTTCAATACCAGGACACACAAATTTTACATTCTATAAACCTACGCATAGAGAAAGGTAAAACTATCGCCTTGGTGGGCTCATCTGGCGCTGGAAAAAGTACTTTAGCTGATTTGGTTCCTCGTTTCCATGACGTAAGTGGCGGGCGTTTACTCATTGATGGAAAAAATATTAAAGACTATAGTTTAGATAGTTTAAGAAAACAAATAAGTATAGTTACCCAAGAACCTATACTATTTAATGATACTATTGCAGCCAATATCGCTTTAGGAAAACCAGAAGCAACAGAGGCGGAAATTATAGAAGCTGCCAAAATTGCCAATGCTTTTGATTTTATAATTAAAAAAGAGGATGGTTTTGCCACCAATATTGGAGATAGAGGCAGTAAGTTAAGTGGAGGAGAACGCCAACGTTTAACCATTGCAAGAGCCGTATTAAAGAATCCTCCTATTTTAATTTTAGACGAAGCTACTTCGGCATTAGATACAGAAAGTGAAAAATTAGTGCAGGATGCTATTAATAATATGATGCAAAATAGAACTTCAATTGTAATTGCACATCGCCTTTCCACCATACGTCACGCGGATGAAATTATAGTACTCCAAAAAGGACAGATTGTAGAAAGAGGAAACCACGAAGCATTATTAGCACAAAATGGTTACTACAAAAAACTAATTGACATGCAAGAGGTAAAATAACCAAGATAAACTTACCCTAATAAAAAAAGCCCCGATAATTATCGAGGCTTTTTTTATGTTCAATTAGACTAATTATTCTGGAACGTTAGGGCTATTTTTAACATACCCTAATTTAGCTTCTAAACTTAAGGTTGCATGAGGTACAGCGCGTAAACGTGCTTTATCAATTAATAAACCAGTCACTCTACAAATACCATAGGTTTTGTTTTCGATACGCATTAAAGCTTTTTCTAAGTGATCGATAAAAGTAATTTGACGGCTAGCCATTTGACTCAATTGCTCTCTCTCCATGCTTACGCTACCATCTTCCATAGTCATGTATCTTGCATCATCATTATCTCCCCCTAATTCATCTTTACGTGTAATTAAACCTTGTAAATACACTAATTCTTTTTTTGCAGCATCTAATTTTTTAGAAATTAAATCTTTAAATTCTGCTAATTCTGCATCTGAATATTTAACTAATGTTTCTGTTGATCTTTCAACTTCTTTTCTCTTTTCCATAGGCACATATCCTGGCTGATAAGGAACACTTGATTTTGCGTTAATTTTTGGTACTTTAATATCCTTGATAGGCTCCGCTACTTTACGCACAGGCTTAACTGGAGGCGTAGGTATTTTTGGGACCGGTTTTGCTGGAGGTACATATTTTTCAACTGGCTTTGCCACTACAGCAGGCTTAACTGGTGCTTTTGCAGGTGCAGCCGATTTAACAGGAACTGCTTTTTTAGCGGGTGCTGCTTTAACTGGGGCTGCTGCTTTTTTTGCAGGGGCTGCTTTAACTGGAACCGCTTTTTTAACTGGTGCTACTACCTTTTTAACAGGAGCTGCTTTTTTAGCTGGTGCCGATTTCTTAGCAGGAGCTGCCTTCTTGGCCGGTGCTGCTTTTTTAGCAGGCACTACCTTTTTTACAGGTGCTGCCTTCTTAGCTGGTGCTGCTTTTTTAGCCGGTGCCGCCTTCTTGGCAGGTACTACCTTTTTTACAGGTGCTGCCTTCTTAGCTGGTGCTGCTTTTTTAGCCGGTGCCGCCTTCTTGGCAGGTACTGATTTTTTAGGAGCTGGTTTTTTTGTAGCCATAATTATCCTTTTTGTATAACTGAAATCCTTAATTTTTGATCATTTATCTCGACATCCACTCCGTCTTCTAAAGCCGGAACCCAGTCGATTTGCAATGCCAGTATTTCGCGGCAAATATAGTCCGAAAATTCATTAATGGAGTCCTTGAGAATCGTATTATCCACAATTCGGAGTAAAATCTTGTCTGTAAGCTCAAAATTGCTCTCTTTTCGGATATTTTGAACCCTATTTACCAATTCTCGGGCGTTTCCTTCCGATAATAAAGCTGGACTAAGGGTAATATCCAAGGCCACAGTAAGGGCATTTTTCACTGCCACGCTCCATCCAGGGATGTCTTCGGCAATAATTTCCACCTCTTCGAGTAATAATGGGATTATCTCCCCCTCCACTTGAATATCTATAGACCCCTGTTTTTCTAACTGCGTAATTTGGGATTGACCTAATGCGGCGATAAGGGCAGAGGCCTGCTTCATCTTTGTACCCAATTTTGCTCCCAATAATTTAAAGTTGGGTTTTAGCTTTTTGCTAATTACCCCCTCGGTCTCGGTGATATAACTAATTTCTTTAACATTAACCTCGGCTAAAATAAGTTCTTCCATCTGTTCTATGGCTAACTTCATAGTTGGGTCCAATACCGGAATTAATATTTTTTGTAAAGGCTGACGTACTTTGATATTTACTTTTTTGCGAATCGATAAAACCAAAGAACAAATGTCTTGTGCCATTTGCATTCTAGATTCTAAAGCAGTATCCATTTTACTACTATCTGCTTTAGGGAAATCGGCATGATGGATAGAACTTACTGCGTGACGTTTAGTAATGCCATTTAAATTTCTAAATACTTGGTCTGCAAAAAATGGAGCAATAGGTGCCATTAGTCTTGTAATGGTTTCTAAACACTCATACAAAGTTTGATAGGCACTAATTTTATCTTCACTATAAGAACCTTTCCAAAAACGTCGACGACATAAACGAACATACCAGTTACTCAAATGCTCATCCACAAAAGTTTCAATAGCACGGCCTGCAGCAGTAGGTTCAAAATCGTCCATCGATTCTGTTACTGTTTTAATAAGGGTATGTAAAGAAGAAATTATCCAGCGATCAATCTCTGGTCTTTCTGCAATTGGGATTTCTTTTTGTTCAAAATTAAAGCCATCTACATTGGCATACAACACAAAGAATTGATAGGTATTATAAAGCGTGCCAAAGAATTTTCTTTGTACTTCCTGAATGCCAGATAGGTCAAATTTTAAATTATCCCAAGGCGAGGCGTTGGTAACTAAATACCATCTTGTTGCGTCAGCGCCATATTTTTCAATAGTCTCAAAAGGATTCACGACATTGCCTAAGCGCTTACTCATCTTGTTGCCATTCTTATCTAAAACCAATCCATTACTCATGACTGCTTTGTAAGCAACACTGTCAAATAACATTACACCTAAGGTGTGAAGTGTATAAAACCACCCTCTTGTTTGATCCACCCCTTCACAAATAAAATCAGCAGGAAAGGCTTCTTTGTTATCCACTAAATTTTTATTCTCAAATGGATAGTGCCATTGTGCATAAGGCATAGCACCCGAATCAAACCAAACATCTACTAAATCTGAAACCCTTTTCATGGGTTTGCCAGAAGCACTTAGTAATTCAATTTGATCCACAAAAGGCTTGTGCAAATCCACGTCTAATTTGCCATCTATTATTTGCAATTTCACTTCTTTATTATAGCCTTTTTCTTTAGCAGCTAAATAGGCAGCTGTTAACTCATCAATAGATCCAATACATATTTCTTCACTGGCATCTTCGGTTCTCCAAATAGGCAAAGGAGTTCCCCAATATCTACTACGAGATAAGTTCCAGTCCACCATATTCTCAAGCCAATTACCAAAACGACCTTCGCCGGTACTCTTTGGTTTCCAGTTAATGGTTTTATTGAGTTCCACCATTCTATCTTTTACGGCAGTGGTTTTAATAAACCATGCGTCTAATGGATAATATAAAATGGGTTTATCAGTTCTCCAACAATGCGGATAATTATGCTCGTATTTCTCTACTTTAAAAGCACGATTCTCTTTTTTTAATTTTACACAGATGTCTACGTTTACATCCACATAGTCTTTTTCGTCTTTATAATTTTTTACATAACGTCCACTAAACTCACCTACTCCATCTACAAATTTCCCTTCTCTATCCACTAATGTTATGATACCCAAATTATTTTTTTGTCCCACTTTATAGTCATCTGCACCAAAGGCAGGTGAGGTATGTACAATACCCGTACCATCTTCTGTGGTTACAAAATCACCAACAATTATTTTAAAAGGATCTCCTTCGAAGCTGTTTGGATGGTTAGCTTCATAAGGCATCAATTGCTCGTATCTTAAATCATTTAGTTGTGTCCCTTTACACTCTGCTACAATTTTCCAAGGCAATATTTTATCGCCTTCAGCAAAAGTATCTAAACCATGACCTTCTTCCTTAAAGTATTTAGAAAGTAATGCTTTTGCTAATACCACATTAACTGGTATGGCTGTATAAGGATTAAAGGTGGAAACTAATACATAATCAATTGTAGGGCCTACTGTTAAACCTAAATTAGACGGCAATGTCCATGGGGTAGTGGTCCATGCCATAAAATAAATATCCTTTGAAGCTTCATTAGCAACTGCATCAAATAAAAATTGACTCTGTGAATTTGGCGTGGCTTTAAACATCACAACAGCAGAAGTATCTTTTACATCTTTATAAGTGCCTGGCTGATTTAGTTCGTGAGAACTAAGCCCAGTGCCTGCTGCAGGTGAATAAGGCTGGATACTCACACTTTGATATAAGTACCCTTTTTTATACAATGTGCTTAAAATCCACCACAGTGTTTCAATGTAATTATTTTCGAAAGTGATGTAGGGATTATTTAAATCGACCCAATAACCCATTTTATTGGTAATGTCATCCCATTCTTTTTTATATCTCAATACAGCCTCACGACACTTTTGATTATACGCTTCGATGGATATTTTTTTTCCAATATCCTCTTTAGTTATTCCTAATTCTTTTTCAACACCTAGTTCAACTGGTAAACCATGTGTATCCCATCCTCCTTTTCTTTTTACCTGAAAACCTTGCATGGTTTTATATCGGCATGTCATATCTTTTAAAGTACGAGAAATAACATGGTGAATTCCTGGCATTCCATTCGCACTTGGAGGGCCTTCAAAAAACACAAAAGGCTTTTTGCCCTCTCTAAGGGAAACTGAATTTTCGAATGCTTGCTCTTTTTGCCAAGCAGCTAATATTTCTGCCTCAATGGTTGGCAAATGAAGGCCGTTAAATTCTGGGTATTGTGTGCTCATAAAACGCTTATCCTAGCTGATTTTTAGGGCACGAAGGTACGAATTTTTGCCGCTTAATTAACCGGCTCCTCAGAATTGCCAAAAAACTTGTTTTGGAATACAAATAGGGCAATAACTCCGGTGGATATGGACGCGTCAGCAAAATTAAACACAGGCCTAAAAAACTCAAACTCTTCCCCAGCCCAAATAGGAAACCAAGAGGGGAAATGGGCATCTCTGATGATAGGGAAATAAAACATATCCACTACTCTGCCATGTAGGAATGGTGCATAACCGCCCCCTGAAGGTAAAAAATGTGCTACCATAGCGGTATAAGGAGGGCTTGGCTCAAATAGGAGACCATAAAACATACTATCTATAAGGTTTCCCACGGCACCTGCATATATTAAAGCAGCACAAATGATAAACCCATTATGGTATTTTTTTTCAATAAATCCTTTAATTAAAAAAGTACCCCAAATAACTGCAATCAATCGAAATAAAGTAAGCATAATTTTACCCCAGCCACCCCCAAATTTCAAGCCCCATGCCATCCCCTCATTTTCTACAAAATGTAGTCTTGCCCAATTACCAATAAGTGCATGTTCTTCCCCAATAAAAAAATTGAGTTTTATATAAAACTTAATGGCTTGATCAATAAAAAGAATGACTAAAATTAAAGCTGCTACTTTTTTCCCGTTCATATATATAATTAATAGAGCACAAAGATAAGTTAGACTTTCTTACGGTCTGCCTCTTTTTGTTTGTTAATAAATAGAGAATACATAATCGAACCAGTGATGCAAAACAAAATAACCAATAATGATAGAATAGTTTGAACACTTTTATCCATCCACTCATTCACATAATGTTCTCCCAACATTTTAGCACCAATAAATACTAATACAATAGCTATACCTTGTTGTAAATGTTCGAATTCCTTCACTGCCCCTCTTAATAGAAAAAATAATGAACGCAAGCCTAATACAGCAAAAATATTGGAGGTATAAATAACCAAGCTGCTTCTTGAAATGCCCATCACAGCTGGAATGGAGTCTAATGCAAACACGATATCAATACCCGCTAATAATATCACTACCACAAATAAAGTTGTATACACTGGCTTCCCATTTTCTTTAATAACAAAACGACCTCCTCCATCAGTATTGCCAAGTGGCAGGTATTTTTTTAGAAATAAATATACTTTTGACTCCTGAGGATTAAAACTATCTTCTTCGCCTGCAACAAACATTTTATACCCAGTATAAATTAAAAATATCCCAAACAAATAAAGTACCCAAGCAAATTTAGCCACCAACGCAACACCCACTGTAATAAATAGAACCCTAAAAACAATAGCTGCTAAAATACCAATAAGTAATACTCTCGAATAATTTTGCTCTTTCACTTTAAAGGCATCAAAAATTAAAATAAAAACAAAGATATTATCAATACTCAATGTCCATTCCATTAAATAACCACTTAAATATTCTAAGGCTAATTTTTGCCCTTCCTCGATCCACATAAAAACAAAAAAACCCAAGGCCAATAAAACCCATAAAAAAGTTTGATGCAAAGCTTGTTTAATGGAAATAATAGTATTTTTTTTACTAAGTAAGCCTAAGTCTAGCACTAGCGCTACTAGAATAATAATCCCGAAAACAAGGTATACGGTTTGATCAGTTGTCATTAGATAAAGTTAATACATTAGCCTAAAGTGGCAAAGCTACGTTTTCGATTTTGCCACCAAAACCAACCTCCTACCCATAAAAACAATAATGGACCTAAAACTAATAATAGTTGCCAAAACAAACGATTAGATACTAGTTTTTGACGATCTAAAACTCTTAACACGATTGTTTTTTGACGATTTTCTAAAAGTGAAGTTGGTTCATTTAAAAAGCTTATCGAATTCAAATAAAAATCACGATTACCAAATTGATATTCCTCCATAGGAAGCATGCCCATTGGAAGTGGAATAAAATTACCTTGCTCGTCAGGTTTTACTTGATTAGTTAAAATATTGGCATCTGACAAAACTATTTGCTTTGAGGATTGCAACGCAGATGCCTCAAATGATTTTCCTGTTGCTTTTTGAATACTATCTTTTTCGAGGCTTGAAATTCTATTTGCATATAAAGAGGAAAACTTACCCTCTAATAAAACAGCAACAGGTAAATGATGTTGGGCAAATTGCAACATATCAGATTCCCCTTTTACTGATTGTAGTGAAACCAAATTAGGGCTAGTAACTATTCGGCTACTCGTATCGGTAAAAAGTAAAATGGTTTTTTGTATGCCTGGCACTTTAAGTGTATCAATGGATGATGGAAAAGCTGTTAAAACTCTATCTATATTCTGTGAAAGAAAAGCATTATCATTACCAGTTACAAAAGGATAATAGGGCCAAGGCACTCGATTCATAAGTGGGCTTCCATCAGGCTTTTTACCAGTAACCATGGCTACTTTGGCGCAATTTAAGTCCTGTACCAAATTACTATTAATACGCAAACCATATTTAAAAAACAAATCATCAAGTCCCAAACCCCTATCCATGGCTACATAAGAACCTTCTGAATTTCGCAAACTATCATACTCTGCATTTAGTTTATCAATAGCCCAAATAATATTTCCACCATGCATTATATATTGATCAATTTTTAGTTTATCAAGCATAGTAAATGTTTGACTAGGCTTAACAATAAGTAAGGTTTTAATTTTACTAGGGTCAGGATACCCTTTTTTTAAATCAAACACTTTTAATTGATATTGCTCTTTAATGAGTGCACCTAAGTCATTCACTGTTAAATCGACGGGCTCCCCATTTCCAATTAAATAAGCAATAGTGGGAATTTCTTTTCGATGTAATAAATAAAGGGCTTGGGTAAATTTATTTTCAAGTAAGGCCTCTGCAGCATTTTCGTTGGCAATAGGATCCTCTTCGGGGATGTCTTTTACAATGTTATAAGGTTTAAAGTATTTTTTTGAGGACCTTAAATCAATGATATAAGGCGCTTTGCCGGGCACTTCCACTAAAGCCCCAGGCACTACTAATTGATCTACTCTTTTATCTTCTTTGCCATTTTCGTTTTGTATGCGTTCAATAGGTAAGCCAAGTTTCACTAAACTATCATAAAATTTATAGAGCGCTGTGTCTTTAAATAATTCATTGGGCACTTCAACAGTTATAGAAATTTGTGTTGGATTTATTTTCTTTAAATTAGTTAGTAATTGCAATGTGGCCGATGACATCTTTTGATAGGGTATGGGCAAGTCACCTCCTAGATAAACATGTATACTAGTTGGCGCATCAATAGCACGCACTAATTCCTTGGTTTTATTACTTAAAGTATAGCGATGATCCTGGGTTAGATCAAGTTGCATTGGAAATAGATACACAATGATATTTAATGCTAAAACAGCACTGGTTACCCAAGTGTACTTTATGGTTCCTTTTATTTGCTCTACACTGCCGACTGTAAATAGAATAAGTAAAGATAAAAAATACACTTTATCCTTAGCCGCTATCAATCCCTTACTCATATTTTGGTAGTGTTCCGATATACCCAATTGTGTGAGATAATAATTACTGTTACTTGGTAATAAATTAAAAGCACTTACAGCATCAAACCCTTTGTACAAAAAAACACAAATTAAGATGGAGACAAGTATGGCAACTAAATTATTTTTTGTTTTTGCGCTTACAAAAACGCCTACTATCGTGTATACTGCTGCTAAAAAAAGTAAGCCAATATAGGAACCCAGTGTTGCACCCCAGTCTAAGCCGCCAATACTACTCAATTTATCCAAAGCAAAAGCATAAAACAAGGTGGGAACGATAGCTGTTACCACAATTAGGAATGCACCAAAAAATTTAGCAATTACTAAATTATACTTTGATACTGGCAAGGTAGCTAATACTTCATAAGTGCCTTGCTTATACTCTTCCGAAAAACTGCGCATAGTAATAACAGGCACTAAAAAAAGTAATAGCCAAGGTGCAAAGTCAAAATAAACCTGCAAGGAGGCATAGCCAAAATCAAACACGTTGTAATTAGGTAAAACAAATAAAAGCAACCCGTTTACCAATAGATAAAAACTAATAATTAAATAGCCCGTTAAGCTACTAAAATATTGAGACCACTCTTTTTTACAAATTGACCACATAAGTAACAAAGCTACAAAAAAAAGACCCTCTGAACTTGGTAGCTAGAGGGTCCTGTAATTATTTAAAATTCCTTATACAGCAAAACTTTCTCCACAACCACAACTGCGACTAGCATTTGGATTGTTAAAATAAAAACCTTTGCCATTTAAGCCATCCGAAAAATCTAATTCAGTATTTACCAAGTATAAAAAACTCTTTAAATCGGTAACCACTTTCACCCCATTATCCTCAAAAACCTGATCCATAGGTTTAACCTCATTGTCAAAGTCTAATTTGTAACTTAAGCCAGAGCAGCCACCCCCTACAACACCCACTCTTAAAAAATAGGCGGGGTCGTTGGCGATATTGGCATCTTGCATAAGCTGTACCACTTTTGCTTTTGCTTTATCGCTTACTAAAATTGTATTTTCTGCTACTGCACTCATCTTTTTAATTAGTGGATACGTTCTTCAAAAACTAATTCTTCTAAACCATTCTTTTTACGGTAATCGTTGATAGCCGATTTAATAGCATCTTCTGCTAAAACAGAACAGTGAATTTTTACAGGAGGTAAATTTAATTCTTCCACTAAATCCATGTTATCTATTTTAACCGCTTCGTCTACAGACTTTCCTTTTAACCACTCAGTAGCTAATGAAGAAGAAGCAATAGCAGAACCACATCCAAAAGTTTTAAATTTTGCATCAGTGATTATTCCTGTAGCTTCATCTACTTGTATTTGCAAACGCATAACGTCGCCACATTCTGGAGCACCTACTAAACCAGTACCAACACTTTTAGAACCTTTATCTAAAGTTCCAACGTTTTTAGGATTAGAATAATGATCAATTACTTTATCTGAGTATGCCATGATTGTATGTTTTAATTATGTTGAATAATATTTTTTATTAGTGATGTGCCCATTGTATAGAATCAATGTCGACTCCTTCCTTGAACATTTCCCAAAGTGGGCTCATCTCTCTTAGCTTTAAAACAGTATCAGTAACTGCTTTAATAGTAAAATCGATTTGCTCTTCGGTAGTATAACGACCTAAGCCAAAACGCAATGAACTGTGTGCTAAATCATCGCCTAAGCCTAGTGCTTTTAAAACATAGCTAGGTTCTAAAGAAGCAGAAGTACAAGCCGATCCAGAAGATAAAGCGATGTCTTTATTAAAGCCCATCATCAAACCTTCTCCTTCGACGTATTTGAAAGAAATATTACTTACATGTGGTAAACGATGTGCAGGATTTCCATTTACATAAGACTCATCAATTTGCTTTAAAGCATTTTCTAACTTATCTCTTAATTTAGAAATTCTTTCTGTATCAGCAGCCATATCTGTTCTAGCAATTTCTGCAGCTTTACCAAATCCAACAATACCGGGTACATTTAAAGTACCACTTCTCATACCTCTTTCGTGGCCACCGCCATCCATTTGTGCTGTTACCTTTACTCTTGGATTTTTACGACGAACATATAAAGCACCTACCCCTTTCGGACCATACATTTTATGCGCTGTAAAAGCCATGATATCGATACCATCTGCATTTACATCCACTGGAATTTTTCCTACCGCTTGAACACCATCAGTAAAAAATAAAGCGCCATGTTTTTTAGCAATCGCACTAATTTCTTTTACTGGTTGAATTACACCTATCTCATTATTAGCATACATGATAGCTACTAAAATGGTCGTAGGTCTCATGGCAGCTTCTAAAGCTTTTAAGTCGATTAAACCATCAGGTTGTACTTCTAGATAAGTTACTTCGGCACCTAATTTTTCGAGGTGCTTACAAGTATCTAAAACCGCTTTGTGCTCTGTAGTACAAGTGATAATATGATTGCCTTTACTAGCATACATTTCGTATACCCCTTTAATAGCTAAATTATCGCCCTCTGTAGCACCAGAAGTGAATATAATTTCTTTAGGATCTGCACCAATTAACTTTGCTACTTGCTCACGCGCATAGTCAACAGCCTCTTCTGCATGCCATCCAAAAGAATGGTTTCTGCTTGCTGCGTTTCCGAAGTTTTCAGTGAAATAAGGGATCATTGCTTCCAAAACCCTTGGATCCATGGGAGTGGTTGCATTATGATCAAGATAAATTGGTAATTTTAACATAGCCGAGTATAATTTTTTTCTAAGGGTACAAAAGTAAAGCTTAGTCTTTGATTATATGGATTTCGGCTTTGTAGAAAGGCATTTTTTTCCCAATTCGTAAAACCACCTAAAATGGGCTATAATGTAGAACACATAGGCATTGCAGTAAAAAATCTAAACCTAAGCATTCCCCTTTTCGAAAGGCTTTTAGGAAGCCCCTGTTATAAAACCGAAAACATTGACATTGAAAAGGTAAATACGGCCTTTTTTTTACCTCAAGGTGCTAAAATTGAACTCTTGGAAAGTACCGACCCCGAAGGAGTGATTGCGAAATTTATTGCTAAAAAAGGGGAAGGAATGCATCATATCGCGTTTGAAGTACCCGATATTTTGGCAGAAATGGATCGTCTTAAAAAAGAAGGTTTTACTTTGTTAAATGAATCCCCAAAGCAGGGTGCGGATAATAAGCTGGTTTGTTTTGTACATCCAAAAGACAGCAATGGAGTGCTCATCGAACTTTGCCAAACAATCACTTAAATTCCTAAAACTTCGATGGCTTTTTGGGCTGCTAATTGACTAGCATCTTTTTTAGTGAATCCCTTTTGGCTGGCAACCACTTCTCCATCAAGTACCACATTGATAGTAAATAATCTACGACGACCTTCCAATTGCTCACCAGCTAAAACAAAATCAATTTGTTTACCTTGTTTAAGCGCCCATCCAATAATTTTATTTTTAATATTGATGTCTATTTGTTCTAAATCATCCATGAACAAATAGGGTTGAATCATTTTTTCAACGATCCACTTTTTTGTAAAATCATATTTCTTGTCCAAATAAATGGCTCCTACCAAGGCCTCCAAAGTATTACCAAAAATTTGACTTGTTTTTAAACCACCATCAAGTTTATTAAATCTCGTCATTTTTCGAATACCCATTTGTATAGCAATATTATTAAGCTGTGCACGATTTACCATCTTAGATCGCATCTCAGTTAAAAAACCTTCCCCTTTGTAGGGGTATTTTTTAAATAAATAATCGGCTACCACTGTGCCAATAACTGCATCTCCTAAAAACTCTAATCGCTCATTATTTTCGGTAGGATTATCTTTTACAGAGCGATGATTGAGGGCTGTTTGAAAAAGTACAATATTGCGTGTATGATAACCAATAAGATGATGCAAGTCGGCAGCAAATCCTGTTTTTTTAAACAGCGAAATAAATTGATGTATGCGTTTCACTCGTAGTGCTTAATTAAGCCTTGTACTTTTTTACAATAACACAAGCATTGTGACCACCAAAACCAAAAGTATTACTTAAGGCTGCATTCACTACTCTCTTTTGTGCTTTGTTGAAAGTAAAATTAAGTCTGTTATCTAATTCAGGATCATCGGTGAAATGATTAATAGTGGGAGGGATAATATCATGTATCACAGACTTAATACAAGCTATTGCCTCAATCACTCCTGCAGCTCCTAAACAGTGACCCGTCATTGATTTAGTAGAGCTAATATTTAAATGATATGCATGCTCACCAAATACCTCAGTAATGGCTTTTGCTTCGGCAATATCTCCTAAAGGGGTAGAAGTGCCATGCGTATTTATATAATCAATTTCGTTGGCTTGCATACCCGCATCTCTCAAAGCAGCTTGCATTACATTGCGCGCACCCAAACCTTCTGGATGAGGTGCAGTTAAATGGTAAGCATCGGCAGTAGCTCCACCACCTACTACTTCACAATATATTTTAGCACCACGTCTTATAGCGTGTTCTAATTCCTCTAATACTAAAACCCCACTTGCCTCACCCATTATAAAACCATCTCTGTCTTTATCATAAGGACGGCTTGCTGTTTTTGGATCATCGTTTCGCTCACTCATTGCTTTCATGGCATTAAACCCACCCATACCCGCTACCCCAATTACCGCTTCAGCACCTCCCGTAATAATTATATCTGCCTTGCCTAATTTTAAATTATCCATTGCCGTAATAATGGCGTTGGTAGAAGATGCACAAGCACTTACCACTGCAAAATTGGGACCTCTAAAACCATGCTTCATAGAGATTTGACCAGCAGCAATATCTAAAATCATTTTAGGAATAAAAAAAGGATTAAATCTGGGTGTGCCATCTCCATGTACAAAATTGGTAACCTCTTCGGTAAAAGTGGTTAAGCCTCCAATACCACTCGCAAAAATTACACCTACTCTATCATGATCCACATTCTCTTTAGTAATACCAGCATCTTCAACCGCTTGATCACTTGCCACTAAAGCAATTTGTGCAAAACGATCTAATTTTCTCGCTTCCTTACGATCCATATGATTGGTAGGATCAAAACCTTTGATTTCACATGCAAATCGTGTTTTGAATTTAGAAGCATCAAACTGCGTTATCATATCCGCGCCAGAAACACCATTTATTAAATTATCCCAATAGGTCTCTAAATTATTGCCAATGGGAGTAAGGGTTCCTATTCCTGTTACTACAATGCGTTTGACTTGCATGGAAGGTTGTTTTTAAATTTAAAAATCCGCCTTTAAAGCATAAAGGCTCAAAAAGGCGGATTAAAATATGCCGTAAGTTAAAGGCAAAACTTATTTCGCGTGTTCTTCGATATAAGCAACTGCTTGACCAACGGTTGTAATAGTTTCTGCTTGTTCGTCTGGGATAGAAATATTGAATTCTTTTTCAAACTCCATGATTAACTCAACGGTGTCTAAAGAATCCGCACCCAAATCATTTGTAAATGACGCTTCGTTAGTAACTTCTGCTTCATCAACACCTAATTTGTCAACGATAATTTTTTTAACTCTAGTAGCGATGTCTGACATTGTAAAAAGTTTTGTTTACGGCGCAAAAATATACTTTTTGTTAAAATACACGTATTTTATTTGTCTTTTTGTTTGCACATTTTAAAGAGACTTTCCTAATTAAGGCTAAATAGGCTTATTTATCTCATAAAATGAACTAAAAAGACTGAAAAACAAGGATTTAAACGAACAATTAGTAGTTGTTCAAAATACCTCTTATCTCATGCTGATCCTCCATACTTATGTTTTGTTTGGGGATAAGAAAGAAGGTCTTAGGACCAAAATAAAAATGAAAAAAGTCGGGGCTTTCAAAATAATGACTTAACTCTTTCCATTCCCAACTCGCTTCCCCTTCTTGGCCCTGTAAATTAGCCCCTATAGAAGTAAAGCTAAATTGCCAGCTATATTTAAAGAGCTCCGTTTTTCTATAAAAAGTATTGGGAAGGATGTACCAAAAAAATAACATAAGTACTATCCACAATAGCGAACCCAATAAAAAAGGCTCTGGACGAATCTTTTTCATAAACAACAAAACAGCTGTAACAATAGCATAAATATTTACAACAATCATCAATACTTTAATCTCAGATTGTTTAATAAAATGATAGCGCAAAGCTTGTAATACCTGTGCTTTAATATAGTTCAATGTATAGGTCATAGCATAGAAATGGGTTAATCCCTTACAAAGATACGCAGCGCAAAGGTTTGCGGTTAATAAAATATCCAAAAAACTAAAAATCAAACTTATAAAAACAATACAAAAAATACAAAATGACTATATTGAGTGGCGCTTTGCTTAGTTCCTAAAACAAACCATATGTCATTTAAACCCAAGTTGAGTTTTGCTCAAATCATCAACATGAATGTTGGCTTTTTGGGCATTCAATACAGTTTCGGATTACAACAATCCGCAGTGAATCCCATCTATGATATGTTGGGGGCAAGTCCAGATCAAATTCCATTATTGAATTTGGCAGGCCCTATGACGGGCTTACTTATTCAACCTATTATTGGAGCCATGAGTGATAAAACATGGTCACCTCGTTTTGGTCGTCGAAAGCCTTATTTTATGATCGGCGCCATTTTATGTAGTTTATGTTTATTCTTATACCCCTTTAGTAGTGCTTTATGGATGGCAGTAGGTTTATTATGGATACTAGATGCTGCCAACAATACCGCCATGGAACCTTATCGTGCTTTTATTGCCGATAAATTACCAAATGAACAACATGCCGCTGGTTTTCTAACGCAAAGTTTTTTTACGGGCCTAGGAATTACCTTAGCCAATCTTTCTTTATTTGTTTTTCAGAAAAAAATTAGTGGCCATTATGGTAGCCTTCCATACTGGGTGTATGCAAGTTTTTTCTTGGGCACCATTTGCTCTATAGCTTCCGTAAGTTGGTCGGTATATAAAACGCCAGAGATTCCTCCTACAACAGAAGAACTTGAGGCCTTAAAAAAAGAACCACTGCAACTATTTACTCCTTTTAAAGAAATTACTTCAGCTATAAAAACAATGCCAAAAGTAATGTGGCAATTAGCATTGGTATATATGTTTCAGTGGTATGCTCTTTTTTGTTATTGGCAAAACGCTTCTAAAAGTATTGCTCAATCAGTATTTAACACAACTACTTATCAAAACAATCCCGCCTACGATGAAGCAGTTGGTTGGACAGGCTTGGTAAACGGCTGGTATAATGTAGTCACTTTTTTATCGGCTTTTGCATTACTATGGTTGGCCAAAAAAATTAGCCCAAAATTAATTCACATCATTTGTTTATTTATAGCAGGTGTTGGCTTGTTGATATTTCCTCATATCACCGATAAAAATTTATTGTTTATACCCATGACTGGCTTTGGTATTGCATGGGCAAGTATGATGGGCATTCCCTATTTATTAGTGGTACATAAAATACCAAAGGAACGATACGGTGTATACATGGGTATTATTAATATGATGATTGTAATTCCAATGCTCATTCAAAATTTAAGCTTTGGTTATATTTTAAAACATTTCTTACAAAATGATCCGGGTAAAGCTATCAGTTTTGCTGGGCTCTTTTTACTCATTGCTTCCTTATTAACTTTTTTTATTAAAACCGAGAAGCCATCAACAGATTAGGTAAGTTAAATCCAAAGGCAAACACAAAAAATAGTTTATGAAAGTATTATGTATAGGAGAAGCTTTAATTGATATGATTTGTACCGATCGCGGTTCAAGTTTATCCAATGGTCAAAATTTTTTAAAAAAAGCAGGCGGGGCTCCTGCTAATGTTGCAGCAGCTATTGCTGCATTGGGTGCTGCCGTGGACATGGCTGCAAAAGTGGGACATGATCCTTTTGGACAACATTTGATTGATTTATTAAAAGAAATGGGCGTGGGTACAGATTGGGTTTTACAAGACCCGAATCACTTCACTACTTTTGCTTTTGTGTCGCTAATGGAAGACGGAGAAAGGGATTTTTACTTTAATCGTGGAGCGGATGGACAACTAAGTTCTCAAGATTTACAATCCCTTCCTCTAAGCGATTATAGTATTGTTCATTTCGGTTCGGCTACTGGATTTTTACCTGGACCATTACAAACAGCCTATACCGATTTATTACAAAAAGCAAAAGCACAAAACGCGATTATAAGTTTTGATCCAAACTATCGTCATTTATTATTTCAAAATAATATACAAAGTTTTATTAACCAATGTTGGCCCTTTATTGAACAATGTCATTTTTTTAAACTAAGTGACGAAGAAGCAATGCTTATTACAGGATGTGATTCAGTACAACATGCCGCTGCTGCATTACGTAAAAAAACCGCTGCAATTTTTGCAATCACCTTGGGTAAAGAAGGCACTTTACTATCCATTGGCAATCATCTTGAAATGATTGGCAGTATTGCCATTACTCCTTTAGATGCTACTGGTGCAGGAGATGCTTTTGTAGGTGCGGTATTATTTCAACTGCGCGATCAATCAGCGCTAACTCTCTCAGATATAAGTTGGGAGAACTGGAAGCAAATAATATATAATGCAAATAAAGCAGGTGCACGTACTTGTGAATACATGGGTGCGATGGAAGCTTTTAAACATTTAAACAATTCTATTTTTAATTAATAAATATATTTTCTTACGTGAACTTATCTGCCTTACATTCATTTGGAAAAGAGATGCTCCAAAAGAATAAAATTGATACCGAGAAAAAGGACAAGGCTTTCGCCCAAAAATTTATCCAACATTTAGATGCTATTGAATCTTTATTTGATGAAATCTATGGCAGGCATCCCAAAAGAAATGCCGCTTTTGATGCGCTATTGCAAAATCTTGTAACACAATACCAACAAAGGCCCACAACACTCTTAAAAAAAGATCAGGCCAAAGCAAAAAAAGGAAACTGGTTTTTATCTAATGATATTGCAGGAATGAGTTTGTATGTGGATCGTTTTGCAGGAAACTTACTAGGCCTTTCTCAAAAACTAGATTATTTTACCGAGTTAGGAGTAAATTTTTTACACCTTATGCCTGTTTTTGAAAGCCCTGAAGGGGAAAGTGATGGCGGATATGCTGTATCAAATTTTAGAAAAGTAGATGCTCGATTTGGGAATAACGAAGATTTAGAAGCACTTATAGAGAAGATGAATGCGAAGGATATGTATTTAATGTTAGACATTGTTTTAAACCATACTTCACACCATCATGAATGGGCACAAAAAGCAAAAGCAGGCGATTCTTATTATCAAGATTTCTTTTACTTTTATGAAAATCGTGATATCCCCAATCAATTGGATCAAACGATGCCTGAAATATTCCCAGAATCATCACCAGGTAGTTTTACATATATTCCAGAATGCAATAAATGGGTAATGACCGTGTTTCATCATTATCAATGGGATTTAAATTATAGCAATCCAGATGTATTTGTGGCCATGCTAGATACTGTTTTGCATTACGCCAATTTAGGGGTAGATATTTTAAGAATTGATGCCCCTGCATTTATTTGGAAACAATTAGGCACAAGTTGTCAAAATTTACCGCAAGCACATACGTTGTTAAGGCTTATTAAACAATGTGTTCAAGTGTCAAGCCCTGGCATGGCTTTACTTGGGGAGGCCATAGTCGCCCCCGATGAAATTATTAAATACTTTGGTACCCAAGAATATACAGCCAAAGAATGTGATGTGGCTTATAATGCCACACAAATGGCTTTACAATGGGATGCATTAGCCACGGGTGACACAAGAGTAATGCTCTCTGCACAACATCCTATTATGCAAAAACCTTTTGGTTGCACTTGGATTTCCTATACCCGTTGTCATGACGATATTGGTTTAGGCTATGACGATTATATGATTGAAAGAGTGGGGCTAAATCCTTATCATCACCGTACCTATTTAAAAAATTATTATGCAGGTTGGCATGAAGGATCCTCAAGTGCAGGTGCACTATTTTCGGTAAATCCAAAAACTGGGGATGCGCGTATAAGTGGCTCCTTAGCCTCTTTATGTGGACTAGAAAAAGCGGTAGAATGGAATAGCCCCTTACATATAGAGCAAGCACTTAATAAAATAATTTTAATGCAAGCACATTCTATGTTTATGGGTGGCATACCCATGTTATTTTATGGTGATGAACTTGCTTATACCAATGACTATAGCTATTTACAAGACGCTGGTAAAAGTTATGACAATAGATGGATGCACCGCCCAATTATGAATTGGGATAAAAATGAAAAAAGAAAACAAGAAGGTAGTTTTGAAAACATCATATTTACGCAAACAAAAAAATTGATTGCTACCCGAAAAAGGATGCCTATTTTAAGTGATACAAAAAACACCACCTGGCTTACACCTCACAATATACATGTAGCTGCATTTGCAAGAACACAGGAAAATAAAAAAATATACTGCTTATTTAATTACAAAGATACTGCCTCCTTTATTACTTGGTATGCATTTAAAGAACAAGGCGATCGACCATCGGTACTATTAGATCATTGGTCAGGCAAAGAACATAAAGTAGGCAATGATCATGAATACTTTGTACTCCCTCCTTATGGTTTTGCTATTTTAGAAGCTGTTCAATAATTACTTACTATTTTTCGAATAAAAAAAAGGGGCGCTCAGTTGAGCGCCTCTTTTTTTTCAACAAATAGGTTGTTTAAAATTTATATCCAATACCTATGTTAATGCTATAATCAGCAAAAGCTGCATCTCCTCTCGAAAATACATTGGTATCGTTTGTTTTTAAAATATCTGGATAGCTTTGTGGACGTTCACGTTTTAACGCAATAGGTGCATATAAATAAAAACTGTATTTTTTATAATTATAATTAGCCCCTGGCTCTAATGCTAAAACAGAACCAGGACGTCTAAATCCAGTATTGTCCCCTATTAAATCAGATGCTGGAATACATTCAAATCTAGCGCCTAAAGAAGCTGTAAATGCGTTGCTTGTCCAGTTCGTACCCGCTCTTAATAAATATTGATCAGGCACACTCATTACATCGGAAGTGTATTTAATAGCAGCTGCTGTAGGCACACCCCCTCTTGCAGTACTTACCCCATTATTCCCTCTAGGATTAATTAAATAATAAGCATTGCCATATAAACTCCATGCAGTGTTAATTGCTCTAAATCCATTTAATTCCATAGTTACACCCCAACCACCATCTCCGGGTTGAATAGATTGATCCACAGGCCCCACTCTTGTGGCGGTAAGTGAAGTGTGAAATACATCAGTAGCTTTATAATTACCCGTTGGTAGCTTAATGCCCAATCCTCCTAATAAATTTCCTTTACTTCCAGCCTTTGGCGCAATCAACCACTTGTATACACTTACACGAACATCTCCTAAGCCTTGAGAATAAGTAGAAAATCTTGGGCTACCTTTTAAACTACTAACATGTTCATATAAGGAAGTTCTTTCGTTGTAAACGAAAGGCAAATCGATACCTATACTCCACTGCTCATTTAGTTTTCTTACCAAAGAAACATCCATGGTTCTGCTAAAATTTCGAACATCTGTGCCATCAGTAACTCTTTGTGTATTTTCGGTAGTACCACTATAATGTCTAAAAGATTTGAAATAACGACCACTAATATTTAAATCCCATTTTGAACTATCTTTTACTTCTTTCATTCCTTCATGCATGCCATCATGCATCATGCCGGCATGCTCCATGGTGTTTAATCCACCCACTGTTCTAATAGCTACGCATCCTTGTGCACTTATACGAGTGCCAAACGACATTAACATAAGTAATGATAAAATATATTTTTGCATTTGAGTTTGAGTTTTGATTTGAGATTTTTTTTATTTC
This sequence comes from Bacteroidota bacterium, assembly GCA_947452905.1. Lineage (GTDB taxonomy): Bacteria > Bacteroidota > Bacteroidia > Chitinophagales > Chitinophagaceae > Sediminibacterium. The sequence continues at coordinate 66,405 of CANGEP010000010.1, forward strand.
TTCATTTTTAAATGATCCACCACCCATGAGCCTACTAGCTTTCCTTTTTCGGTACTAGTGATACATGAGTTATGATAATGAATACCTCCGTAAAAACGGGCCCAGTTATTTTCTTCAGCTGCTGCCTTAAAGGATGAAAAACTTCTGTTTGCAATACCAAATTCTAGTTCGGTAGAATCGGTATAGGCAAAATTTTCACCAAAAACACTGGTTAAAGCCTCGGCTGCAGAAGCAGAAATGGTAGAATGACCACATGTGTACTCTGGAAATGCTGGAGTTTGTAATAAAGGTCTCCAATTGGGGTCAATATATTTATTGATCACCGTTTCGGGGCGCACTGTATTATACGTATACTTAGCATCCCAAGTATGTATAAAGGCATCAAATAAAGCAATTGCCGTTTTTGCATAGGCATAAGTTGCTGTTGCAAAATCAACTTTCGCTGTTTTATTGGCAATCCCTACAATGCTCATCCAATGGCCTGGAGGGGAGAACTTTTTAGTGCTAAACATAGCATGTCCATTTACATTTATTTTAAATGGATTGTCGTCCCAAAAATTAGCAATATGCTTTTGCTCCTCTGTTAAACTATCTCCTGCATTTTTTACCATCATCACATTTGTATAATACTCACTTTTTTTGTCCGTTACATTAAAGGTAGGAGGTGGTGAGGGTCTAAATTGACTGGCACTATCCAATACCATTGTTCTAATTTCTTTCCAATGGGGTTCTGCTGCGGAAGCGTACATGGGTGGTGTGGGCACCCATCTTCCTGGGATATCTTTTACGGTGTATTTTTCGGCACTTCTAGTTTGGGCATAATTATCTTTCTTACTCCAAGCAATGATGGCTGCACTCACTTCTTTTGCAAAAGCTTCTGAATTTGCTTTTACTTTGGATGGCATACCATGATCACTTACTAATTTTTGTAAACTGTCCACATATTCTTTCATACTTCCTTCTGGAAATGTTACTGCTTGACCTACATTGCAATAGGCAAGTAATGCCGCATAAGGAAAATCGATTTCATTTGCATTTTTAGGTTGTGGAACTTGGGTTAATCCGTGTAGTTGGCCAGCAAGGCTTTGGTATTGAGTAGGATTACCTGCAGCCGTAACTTCATAACCAGCAATGGCTGCATATGCATAATTACGTGATGCTACAATTGGACTAAAATTATTGCCCATAACAACCTGATTTAATTCATGCACAGTATTAGCATACAATTCGGGATTAGAGGTAATTAATTTAAAGTCGTTTTTTGTAGTACATGCTACAAAAGCCATAGCACAAAATGCTATAGAAAGAATATTTTTCATGAACCATATTTTATTTAAGAAAGAAATGTAAATGCCAGTGAACTAGGCAATACTTTTTGGTGGAGGCCCTTGAATAGGTAAACAAGTGCTTAATAAATCCGTGCTTAACTGGCTGCCAAAAACCAATTTAATGGAGGCCAATTTCTGTAAAGACCACTGTGGGCCTTGCTGAATATAATCAAAGCTTATAAATTTAGCAGTTGATTTTCCAATAGGTGTAGATGTTTTATCTGCTCCTTTTTGTTGTAAATCCTGTGCTAATTTGTAAAAATCTTCTCTTGCATTTTTTATATGTAAACGATCTTGGTTGGGTAATACTTTTATTTCCAAACTATCATTATATACTCTTCTTTGAACATACTGATAAACAACTCCATTAATTACCATCTCCCCGTCTACTCGCTCAAACTTTGGATTGTTGGCATAGTAGGGTAAATTAATAGGGGTTTTGATGGTTACCAAAGAGGATTCATCATATTCATTTTGATCGATCATTGTAACTAATTGCTCAGTAGCTTTTTGATCGAAATAATTAGACACTAAACGGTATCCGAAACCGTTAAATAGCATAATTGTTAAAAATAATATGGCCCCTAATTTTTTCACTTCCTAAAAGTACAAAAAAATTCAAAACAGTGTAATTTTGCTGGGTCGAAATTGCCCATTTTAGAGGATTTTGACCCCTTTAGGGACTTTTGGACAAGCTTTTAAAGTCCAACCCATTATTTAGTATGTTTGTGCAGTTGTAAAATAGTTTTTATGAAACAAAATGTAAAATTGATAATAGGTGCGGTATTGATGATTCTTTTTTTATTCATCTATTTATATATACCTAATAAAATAGTAGTTAGTAATAATTTATTTGTTTTTCAAGCGGGTACAAGTGTTACAAGAGGACTTACTCAAATTGAATATTGGGATAAATGGGTGCCCTATAAAAGTATTGAGGGGCATAGCTTTATTTTAGAAGAGGGGAAATTAGAAGTAGTGGAATCCTTTATCGCTTCTGCCAAAACAAATTATATAATTGGTGATCAAATTATCCCTGTTTTCTTTTCAGCAGTGGATGCTGGCAAAGACAGTAGTTTAATTAGATTCGAAGCCATGATTGACAATCGCCATTTATCGCCTTTTACTAGAATTAGTAATTTTCTTGTCGCTAAAAAAATAGATAAAAAGCTAAATTTCCTTTTACAAAAAGCAGGTAGCTATTATAATACTACTACTGGTGTATATGGTTTTGATATTAAAGAAACCAGAGTAAAGGATACCACTTTAATTACCATTCAAAAAAATCTAACCGACACACCTACCAACCTGCAAATTTATGCACTCATTGATAAGCTATCTCAAAATATAAAAAATAAAAACGGCGTAATTAAAGGCGATCCCATGGTGAATATCACTTGGCAGGGCGAAAAAAATGTTTTTTTACAAGTAGCTTTTCCTTTAGCTGCTGATATAGCTACTGATGGGGAAAATCAAATTAAAAAAATGGTTTTAGGAAATATTTTAGTGGTGAAGGTGAAAGGAAATAATGAAAAAATAAATAAAGCTTTAGTAGCAACAGAAACCTTTATTCGCGATCATTTAAGAACCTCTCCTGCCATGCCATACGTAACTTATAACACTAACAGATTGTTAGAAAAGGATCCTTGTAAGTGGGAGTCTACAATTTACTACCCTATTTATTAAATTGAATAATTCTTAGGCTATCGCTGTTCATCCCTAAAACAAATGCGTTTTGCTTTCCAATTTGTATGGGTTTTATTTTTCGCACCTGCCCTTTTACTACTAAGCCATTAAAAGGTACGGCTTCGAATTGAGCCTTTCCCTTGTTTAGTAATAAAGTGCCGTAATCTGCATCGTACCTACCCATTTGTACATTGTTATCGTAAAAATTACCCATTAAAATAATATCAGGCAAAGAGTCGCCATTCGCATCGCAAATAGTAGCTGTTTTATAAGTACTTGTTTGTGCTTCCCAAGGTAAATTTTGTGGGATAAAATGTCCTTTGCCATCATTTATAAAAATAGTGTTCGCAAAATGATAAGCTTGATATTTTTTTGAAGATTTTAATTTATCCTTTGTGAAAATATCTTCTAGTTTAGCTTTAGCAAAATCTTCGGCATATAAAAAGTTTTTCTTTACTTTAGGAATTTGTCTTTGAATTTCATCTTTATTGGCAAATGGAACTTCTTTTCCTTGTAAATAAAAAGTAACAATTTGTTCGGCTTTACCATTGTCATCAAAATCATTATAGTACATGCTGATAGGCTCTTCTTTAGTCGCTTTTAAGCGTGTGTTTAAGCCTAAATTTCCAGCAATGATATCCAAATCCCCATCTCCATCAATATCAACAGGCAAAGTAAAATTCCACCAACCAGGAAGTTCAGTTAAACTCGTTTTAGACCAAGGTTGGGTTTGTGTATTTACAATATCAATGCCACCCCATTGATGTGTAATAATAATTTCTTTATGGCCATCACCATTCACATCAGCCTGGGTGGCACTTGTAATAAATCCTATTTCAGTTAAGCAAGGGGCCATTGAGCTTGTTACTTCTTTAAAATGTCCATCGCCGGTATTTAAAAGTACATAAGAATTTGCAGGAGCCCCATAACTCATAGCCACCACTCTAGAACCAATAAATAAATCGGGACACCCATCCTGGTTAAAATCGTCGGCAATAATTGAGGAACTTTGATTGTACACTGGAATTGCGTTAGGAAGTTTGGTAAGTACACCTTTGCCATCATTTAAATATACTCTCGATAACATATTCACATCCTTTCCATAATATTCATTACCTCCACTGGCTACAATTAAATCCAAGTTTCCATCTTTATTTACATCTACCCAAGTGGCATCTACGTCCTCGTAATTACTATCTAAAGCAAAAGCAGGTTGTACTGTTTTTATAAATTTGCCGTTTTTTTGTTGTGCAAATAAAGCCCCCGCGTATCCTCTTGCACCACCAATAAAAATATCTTCTAAACCATCTTTATTCATATCGGCAATAGCTAAGGCGGGGCCTTCGGTCGAATTCATTTGTGGCACTAACTGCTCTCGATTAAATTCTTGGAACACATTTTCTTGATGTAAAAAAGCAACCCCCGTTTCCTTGGTTATATCAGACATAGGAAATCCCATCACAGGCCAATGTTTATTAATAAGATCATAGTTAAACAAAGGCAAGCCTTTTTGATACACTAGTTTTAGGGTACTATTTTTTGCTTTAGTAAGGTCTAATTTTTGAAAAGTATTATCGGGCCATACAAGAAAAGCTGAATCTACTTTTGTGTTACTAAGACCTACTTGTATGGGAATTTCCATACTTGATAAAAACCCTTTAACGGGATACTTTTCGTAAGTACGAATTTGCTGATTGGCAAAAAGGATCAACTTTGCCCCAAGGGCATTAATATTATTTTTATCGCCCTCTAATCGAATATTTACAAAGGCATTCTCTTTGTTTTGATTGGCTTTATTTTCATAAATAAAGGATTTATCATTCACGTTATTTACCACTAAATCCAAATCGCCATCATTGTCAAAGTCGGCATAGGCAGCACCATTTGAATAAGAATTAGGGTTATTGGTGATGGCTTTTTCTTTATCATCAAAACTAAAATTGCCCTTATTTAAAAAAAACTGATTCGGAATTTTAATTTCAGGAAAACGATCAATTAAAGCCATATCCTTTTCCCCCATTTTATTGTCTCTAATTTTTTCTTGAATTTCTTGATTGGACACATAGTTTACATAATCCATATCATTCATTCGCTTGGGAATGCCATTGGCTATAAAAATATCTTTATTACCATCATTATTAAAGTCCATGAACAAAGTGGCCCAAGACCAATCGGTAGCAAATATTCCCGCATACATCCCTAGCTCACTAAAATGTCCATTACGACGATTCCATTGTAAGTTGTTACGTGTATATTGATAATCATACCCCACCGAAATTTTGTATTTATAAATATCATAATCGTCCTCCCCTAATGACCTCTTTAATATATAGGGGTCCTTAGGTAACATATCCATTGATATGATTTCTGGAAAACCATCATTATTAACATCCGCTGCATCAACCCCCATGGAGTACTGACTCGTATGCATCATGCGATCATGTTGCTCGTCTTTAAAGGTTCCGTTTTTTTGATTGATGTATAAATAATCGTTTTCATGAAAATCGTTTCCAGCATAAATATCAGGCCATCCATCATTGTTAATATCTGAAACTACGACTCCTAGTCCGTAACTAATGGCCGAGCTATTTATTTTGGTGAGTTTTGTGACATCCGAAAAATGACCATTTTCATTTTTAAAAATTCGATCTCCCGATAAAGGGTCATAAGTACCAATAAAAGTATTGCGCGGAGCAAAAGTTCCATTTTGATGAACAGAATGATTTAATAAAAACATATCTAAATCCCCATCCATATCATAATCCATAAAGGCAGCTTGGGTACTAAAGCCTGAAAAATCTAACCCATAAGCGGCTGCTTCGTCTTTATACGTAGGAACGCCATTTTGTATTCCTTTACACACTAATAATTGATTGCGATCTTTGAACTTTTCAAAATTGCCTAATCTACAAATATAAATATCCAAAAGTCCGTCATTGTTAATGTCGATGACCGATACGCCTGTATTCCAAGCACTGTCTTGAGGGATATATGTTTTAGCAGTAATGTTTTCGAAATGCATATTCCCTTTATTAATGTACATTTCATTTTTACCCTCATTAGATGCAAAAAAGATATCCGCTTTACCATCCTTGTTAAAATCTCCTACGCCTACCCCTGCACCATTATAATAATACATATAATGAAACATATTAAAAGTTTCTGTAGGATGCAGTTTGTTTTCAAATTCAATACCCGTTTTTTGAGCATCTAACATTTCAAATAGAGGTGCTTCTGGCATTAACCTATTACATGCCACCGATGTTAACAAAGCCACCCCCATAAATATTTTAGAAACAATTTGCATATCGCTTATTGTGCTTTATTTAGTGTTAACTGAACTGGATAATCATCATTTCTAATAAACAAAACAGAGGTTTTATTTTTACCTGGCAATTGCACAATATCTCTTACTTGTCCTGTTATCGCTAATCCAGACGCTTTATCCTCTAGTACCTGCCATTGACGTTTCCCTTTATTTTTTAATACCAACCCATAATTGGCATCCAATCTTCCAAACTGTGGCAAAAATCCAAATTGATTCCCTCCCATAATTAAATCTAGCTTACCATCACCGTTAACATCCATAGGTAACACCGCCGCTAGGGATGAAAATTGAACTTCTTTGGGTAGCTTTTGAATCTCAAATTGACCACCTCCTTTGCCCCATACAATGATAGAACTACAATAGTTAAATGTTTTTTGAGCTGCTTTAGCAATTAATTCGGGTTTAAATAATTCTTGGAATGTTTTTTTAGCGTAGTCTTTATAATTTAAATTCTCTTTTTTAATAAGCGGTATTTGTTCTTGCATTTCTGCTTTTAAGAATACCGTATAATCTTTCCCATGAATACTTCTGGTTAAAATTTTATCCATACTCTCATTACCATCAAAATCATACATCCATAATTTTACCGGATCTTGCGCAGTAGGTTTTAAATACCCATTCTCTCCCATATTCCCCAAAATTAAATCGGCATGTCCATCTCCATCTACATCGGCTACTTGAATGGTTTGCCACCAGCCTAATAAGTTATTGAGATTCGATTTTTCCTCTACAAACTTTCCATTTTTATAAGAAAAAATTACGGGGTACATATAATCACCTACCACTACTAACTGATTTTCATGATTCCCAAGTACATCGGCCCAAACTGCCGAAGTAAGCATTCCCAATTGAGCAAATTGCGGTGCAAGGCTACTTGTTTTATCGATGAAATTACCATGGCCATCATTTTCATAAATTGCACTCTGAGGCGTTAGTCCATACTTTAAAGGAGTGTTTCTTGCTCCTACAAAAACATCTAAGTCCCCATCCTTATCATAATCCAAAGCTACCATCGTACCCGTGTTCATTCCAAAATTGGGAAATGAATTTTCATGATAAGTAAAGTTTGCTTTGCCGTCGTTTAAAAATAAACGGTGATTAAGTAAGCCACTATTCATTAATTTATCATTGCCGCCAGCACCCACTAATAAATCCAAATCGCCGTCCTTATCTGCATCAAAGAAAATAGAGGCCACATCTTCAAAATCTTTAAAGGGGGCAAAAGCAGGTGTTGATTTTTTAATAAATTCACCATTGACATTTTGAATATAAATAGCCCCACCTTTTCCACTGGTTGCACCAATAAAAACATCTATTAATCCATCTCCATTTAAATCGCCTGTAGCCGCTTTGGGGCCTTCTTGTGAAATCATTCTTGGAATAATTCTTTCGGCATAAAAATCGACATGATCATTCTCTACATGCATATCGTATTTTGAAGGCTCTACAGAAAATAATGGATTTGTTTTTTCTTGTTTTGGTGTAAATGAAATGTTCGATGTTTTAGCAATATCAAAATGATAAAGAGTGTCTATCTTATTAACCTTAAAAGTACTGGCAGTTAAATTGGGCCATATAATTTGCAATGAATCAACCTTTGTACTAGTGCCTAAACCAAAAACTTGTTTATAATCGACCGACGACTGAAACCCTCTTGCAGGAATTACTTCTTTGGTTACTATCTGCCCATTCATAAATAAATTAATACGAGCACCTATGGCATTAGTATTTTGTGCATTTCCTTTTAATTGTATAGCTACATAATGATTTTTATTTTGCTCTCTGCTTTTATTTTTGAAAATAAAACTGGGCATATTGTTATTGTTCACCACCATATCCAAATCACCATCGTTGTCCAAATCGCCATAAGCAGCACCATTGGAAAAACTTGGAATGGCTAAGCCCCAATCCTTGGCCGACTCTTTAAAAGTTAAATTGCCATTATTGCGATACATTTTATTGGCAATTGGCTGAGAACTCATTTTATCGATAATGCTACTTATCTCTTCTTTTTTACCTGTTAACACCATTTTTTGAATCATGGTATTGGCAAAAAAGTCGATGAAATCTTGATTGGTTAAATCTCTGTAAATTCCATTACTTACATAAATATCATTATAGCCATCGTTGTCTGCATCAAAAATCATCTCCCCCCAACTCCAATCACTCGCTTCAACACCTGCATAATGTGCAATCTCTTTAAACTTGCCATTTTTATTATTTAGTTGTAAGGCATTATGCATAAACTGATGATAAAATCCGCTGCCTACTTTTAATCGATAAATATCAATATTATCAAAAGAGGTCGTTGTTTTTAAACGGTATTCATCGTCGGGTAACATTTCGGTGGTAAAAATATCAGGATAGCCATCGTTATTAATATCGGCCATATCGGTTCCCATGGAGGCAATACTATTATGCTCCATATATTTTTCTAATTCATCTTTAAAAGTACCATTTTGCTGATTGATGTATAAATAGTCTCTCTCAAAAAAATCATTAGACACATACACATCGGGCCAACCATCTCCGTTTACATCACCAATGGTTACCCCTAAGCCAAAACTTATTAAGGAGCCATGAATACCAGCAACTTTAGATACTTCGGTAAAATGGCCATTGTTATTTTGATATAAATGATCGCCTCCTCCTTTTAAAAAATCGGCTACCTTAGAATCTTCTGCACGCACTTCTCTGGCATTACCATAATTTAAAGTATTCACAGGAATAGGACTGTTGTTTACCATAAAGCAATCCAAATCGCCATCCATGTCATAATCAAAGAAAGAGGCATGTGTAGTGTAACCATCATTGTCTAAACCATATTCAGCAGCACGTTCTGTAAAAGTTAAGTCGTGATTATTAATGAAGAGTTGGTTTTTGCGCAGTGCAGCATCCATCATATTACCTGCATTACAAACATAAATATCCAGCCAACCATCATTATTAATATCCACCATGGTAACCCCCGTGCTCCATTGTTTTTTATTTATAAAGCCCGCTTTGGTGGATATATCTTCGAATGTAAAATTCCCCTTATTTAAAAATAGTTTATTGGACCCTTGATTGGCGGTAAAAAATACATCAGGCAGTCCATCATTATTGATATCACCGATACCTACCCCTGCCCCATTATAAAAATTACGGTACTTGAAAATATTATTATCCTTATCATCCGTAACTGTATTGGTAAATACGATGCCCGAATTATCTACTTTTTCAAATAATGCATCTGCACTTGTTTTTTTACAAGCTACTGCCATACAAAGCAGGCTGCTAAAAGCCAATAAATGAAGGGTATTTTTTTTCATGTAAGTATCCAAATTTGGACCCGTAAAAGTACAAAAAAACCCCGCGATAAATCGCGGGGTTTGTATAATTAGTAACTAAACTAAATATTAGTAACCTACGTTTTGCTTCAAGTTTGGATTTGAAGATACCGCTTGGTTAGGAATAGGGTAAACTACTCTGAAAGCATCAGATTTAGCACTTCTTTCAACAACTGGATCGTTGAATTTGCCAAAACGGATTAAGTCAGGACGTCTAACTGCTTCTAAGTATAACTCACGACCTCTTTCAGCTAAGATATCAGTTAAAGTAACTGTAGCTAAAGTAGATGCACCAGCACGCTTTCTAATCGCATTTACGATAGAAGCTGCAGTTTCACCACCAGTTGCAGACGCACCTCTTAAGATAGCTTCTGCTTTCATTAACAATGCATCAGAATAACGGAATAATACGAATTCGTTTTCATCGTTAAAGCCCATTTGGTCTCCTCTTAAAGGATACTTCATAGTTCTGATACCTTTAGCTTCTGTAGAGAAGAATAAAGAAACATCAGGAGTGAAAACTAATGGAGAACCAGAACGATCCTTAACCATTACTTTTTTACCACCCTCATATTTGTATTGTTGACCTACTAAGAAACCAGGATTGAATCCAGAAACCTCTGTCATCTTACCTAAAGAATCATATCTTCTTTTATCTGCAGATTCAAATGAATTGTAGAAATCAGAAGTAGTAGTAAAACCATTCCAACCAGAGAAAGCTTGGTTGTAGTGAGTTCCCATACCAGTAGCCCAAGTTACATCTGCAGTACCACCAGTTTGGTTTGCTTTACCAGCACCATTAGTAGCTCTTGTTAAGATTAACTCAGTTGAAGCTGTGTTGTTATCCCATTTGAAATTATCCCAATAGCTGGTAGATAATTTGAATTTACCAGAAGCTGTAATAGCATCTACTAAAGTTACTACTGCATTCATATCAGCAGCATCAAAAGAGAAAGTGGTTGGAGTTGAAGGATTCGCTTTATAAACAGCTTTGTTTAATAATAAACGAGCTTTTAAGAATTGTGCAGCTTGCTTATTTGCTTTGTGGTTATCGCTACCAGTACCAAATGAAGGTAAAGCAGCAATAGCAGCATCTAAGTCAGCAATGATCCAATCAAAAGCAGCAGCTCTTGCTTTTACTTCAGGAATATCATCCGCACCAGCTGTTGCTGAACGGTAAGGTACTTGACCATATAAGTCCATTACTTGAGTGGCAAAAAATGCTCTCAAGAATTTACCTTCTGCTTGTGCAGCACCAGAGCTTTTCTCAGCTACTAAAGTAGCTTGGAATAAAGCACCGTTTAATTGGTTCCAAGTATCATATAATTGGTTATGTGCACCATCTACTGCGTGTAAATGGATTTTTCTCCATGTACCGAAGTCATCCCAGTCAGTACCACGAGTTGGGCCTAATAACTCATCAGTAGAATGTTCTTGGAAGGCGAACCAGTTACCCTGAGAAGCTAAACCGTTTAATTGACCATAAACAGAAGCTAAATCAGCAGTCGAAGCACCAGCTGAAGCTGCTGCAACTGACTTTGAACCAAACACCTTCTCGTCTAATTTAGAACAAGATACCGCTCCCACAGTTACTGCGATAGCAGCAAAGTAGATGGCCGTTTGTTTGATAAAATTATTTTTCATGTGTATAATTATTTAAGAAATTAAAAACGAGCGTTGATTCCGAAAGTGATTGTTTTAGCTCTTGGAGTTGCTGTATAGTCAAATCCACGAGAAGGAACACCATTTCTAGACTTATCAACGTTCACCTCTGGATCTAAACCAGTGTATTTAGTGAACAATGCTAAGTTTTGACCAGATAATGTCAAGTTTAAGCCTTTAATGAAAGAACCTTTCTTAACATCTACTGCATAACTTAATGAAGCGTTACCTAAACGTACATAATCACCTTTTTCTAAGAAACGAGTTGAAACGTTACCTGGGTTGATTGAGTTTTCAATGCTGTTAACAACATCTCTAGTTACGTTATGCGCTGTCTTTAAGCTACCTTTTAACAATAACGCGTTCGCAGTGTTGTTATACACATAGAAACCAGTTACTGCGTTAAAGAATACACTAGCAGTTAATTTTTTATAAGAGAAAGTGTTTGTTAAACCTGCATTGAATGTAGGTAATGCACTTCCTTGTAATTCATCTTTAGCACCGTTTGCGTAAACACCGTTTCCATAAGCATCAAATCTTAAGAAAGTAGGCATTACGAAGGTAAATAAAGGATAACCGTCACGGATTGTTTGGGCATAAGCACCAGATAAACCTTGACCAGAAACCTCACCAGTGTTAACTACAGTTGATCCAAAACCTTCTACAGTGTTCTTTAAGAAAGACATGTTATAAGCAACATCCCATCCAAAAGCACCTTTGTAAGCTGGACGAACTAATTGGTAGTCTAAGCTAAATTCCCAACCAGTGTTTTTAACATTACCTGGTAAGTTAACCCAACGGTCAGCAGAAGCTGCTGGTTGAGGATAGCTAATTAAGAATAATAAATCTTTAGTTGATTTATTAAAGTAATCAACTGTACCATTTAATCTACCATTGAACATAGTGAAATCGATACCAACACCAGAAGTTGTTGTTGTTTCCCATTTCAAGTTAGGGTTAGAGTTTGTGATTACAGATGTACCACCGATAAAGTTAGATTGTTGTAAAGCTAAAGAAGCATAAGCTGGGAACTCTTGGTTACCAGTTACACCATAGTTAACTCTAGCATCAAAGTTAGAGAAGATTTTACCCAAAGTTTTTTGAGCAAATTTTTCTTCTAACACTCTCCATTTGAAACCAAATGCAGGGAAAGTACCGTATTTGTTACCAGAACTAAATTTAGAAGAACCATCACGTCTTGCTAAAGCAGAGATGATGTATTTATCTTTAATAGTATAGTTAACACGTCCGAAATAAGATTGTAATTCAACTTGCGTACTATCACCAAAAGTATCAGTATGACCACCAGTGTAGTTTGCATAATTAGTAGACATCGCTGTCGCACCTGTTGCACCCCAAGCTTGAGTAGCTCTGTAGTAGTCAGTTGTTTTTTGATAAGAGAAGGCAGCTAAAGCTTGTAAGCTATTACCATTCTTAAATGTTTTATCATAGTTCAAAGTGTGTTCGATCACAGATGAATTTTGATTTAAGAATTGTTGAGCTGCTCTACCACGACCCTCTAAAGCACTATTCTCATAGTTTTTGCCACGGATGTTAATGTTTCCTTGGCTATAAGCAGAACCTAAACGAGGGTCTACAAAAGTGTAACGCTCAGTTGCACCATTTTCAATACCATAGATTAACTTGTACGTTAAGTTTTCAGTTAATTTATAAGATAATGAAAGGTTCGTTAATAATTTCTTGTAAGTATCTTGGTCATTATAACCTTCTAAGATTGCAACAGGGTTTCTGTTACCATCTCCGTTATCAAACCAGTTTCCTTTTGCATCATACACAGGGAAAGTAGGATTGTAGCTAATCATAGCACCAATCAAAGATCCTTGGTAACCAGCGTTATTAGTAACTTGAGCATATTTATTTTTAACAGTTGAACTGTTAACAGTCAAGTCTAATTTTAAACGAGAAGTTAATTGGTTTGTATATTTCATACCAAAAGTCATTCTCTTTAAACCTTGTGTTTTAATGATACCTTCTTGGTTATCATAAGAACCGTTTAATTTTAATGAAGTTTTAGTATTTGAATAACCCCAACCTAAGTTGTAGCTATTAGATACACCAGTTTGGAATACTTGATCTTGCCAGTTAGTGTTGTAACCTTTATCGTTACCACCAACACCAGAAACATCAATACCTGCATCCGCTAATGTTTTCTTGATACCATACATAAATTCTTGTGGGCTAGCAAGGTCATAACGCTTAGCAGTAGTTGAAACGCTAGTAGTAGCGTTAAAAGTTAAGCTTGGTTTACCTTTACCAGATTTAGTAGTAATTAATACTACGCCATTCGCACCTCTTGCACCATAGATAGCTGCAGAAGAAGCGTCCTTTAAGATAGAGATGTTCTCGATATCGTTAGGATTAATGAAAGATAATGGGTTTCTTGCTGTAGTAGAACCTTCAACAGAAATACCAGTACCCGTCATACCACCACCGTATAAAGGCACACCATCAACCACATATAATGGGTTGTTGTTACTTCTTACTGAAGAAGTACCTCTAATTGTAATGTTAACCGCACCACCTGGCTCACCAGAGTTATTGGTAACGTTAACACCCGCTGTACGACCTTGTAACATTTGTTCAGGAGAAGCGATAACACCTTTGTTAAAAGATTTTTCGCCCAAAGAAACAACTGATCCAGTTGCATCTTTTACTTTACGAGTACCATAACCTACAACAACCACATCATTTAATTGATTGCTTGATTGGTTAAGAGATACTGTAACATTTCCTTCTGCGTTTATTTCTTTAGAAGAATAACCTACAGAAGAGACAACTAATTTTGCTACAGAAGCAGGAATTGTGATTGCGAAAGAACCATCAGCAGCAGTTTTTGTACCTACTGTTGCACCTTTCACTACAACAGATGCTGCAGCGATGGGTGAGTTATCTTTTGCATCTAAAACCTTACCTGTAACTGTTTTGTTCTGTGCTTGTGCATTTATTGCAAGCAAGCCAATGAACAGTCCAACGAAAGTGGACTTAACAATTTTGAAATTCATAATTGGCAGTTTATTGGTTTATTAAGCGTGTACAAAATACACTATTTTGATATTCGACCTATTTTTTGTTAAATAATTTTTAACTTTTATTAACAATAATACTAACATACGTTCTTAAAACCTACGAAAATAAGGGTAGGAAGACGCTGAAAATCAATACAGTAAAGGATTTATAGTTTAAACGCATTGTAAATAAAAACGGGTAAGCAAAACTAACACATATACGTTTTTAAAATATTACAAACGTTTGCGACAAAATTTGTGAAAATATTTTCTTAATTTTATTACGAAATCGATTGCGCAATGACCAATACTACACTCAAATTATTAGCTCAACAATTACAATTAAGTATCTCTACAGTATCTAGAGCTTTAAAAGATCATCCAGATATCTCTGCCTCTACCAAAGAAAAAGTAAATGCACTAGCACAGAGCTTGGATTATGAACCCAATGCCTATGCCATTCAGCTTAGAACACAGAGTAGTAAAATATTAGGCGTAATAGTACCTGCAATTTCAAATTTATTTTATGATAGTTTTATTTCTGCTGTAGAAGAAGAGAGCCGAAAAAACGGCTATGCCCTTATGATATTACAATCCAGTAATAACACAGAAAATGAATTAAACAATTTAAAAATCTTTAGGCAAAATAGAGTCTCTGGAGTCTTTGCTTGTTTATCGACCAGCATCGAAAACATAGAAGTGTATCATAAAATGAATGAAAGAGAAATACCTGTGGTGTTTTTTGATATTGTTCCAAAAGATAATCGTTTCACTAAAGTAAGAATGGCCGATGAAAGATGTGCTGTGATTGCTGCTGAAAAAATTATTCAACGCAATGCCAAAAGAGTGCTCGCCATTTTTGGCGATGAAGGACTTTCTATTTCTCAAAAAAGAAAATCTGCTTTTCAAAACTTTATGCAATCCTATTCACCTAAAACACATTGCACCTATTTTCACGCTAAAAGCTCCAAAGAAGCAGAAGATTTATTTTTAAAACAAGCAAGTAAAGTACAAAAAGCGGATACCGTCTTTTGTATGACCGACGAGGTATTAATTGGAGTGATGAAAGCAGTACAAGCATTAGAAATTAAAGTGCCCCATGAGTTAGGCATCATTAGTATTAGCAATGGTTTTATTCCTAATTTATATCATCCTCATATTAGTTATGTAGAAACAAGTGGATTTGAATTAGGTAAACTCGCTTTTGTACAAATGATGGCCAATATGAAAGGAGGAAAGACATTAACTGAATTAACGGTGGATGCCAAATTTGTCGAAGGCGGTTCGATGTAAATAAACCTCAGATAAATTTATTTTCGAAGATTTATTATGGTAAAAACAATTCTCTTGTAATTATCTTTTTCGTAAAGAATACCTACTTTATTCTTTTTCATCAATACAATATCTGAATAAGCAGTATAATCCGATTTTACATCTTGGGTACTATCAATGGTCCAGGATTTATTCCAACTTGCTCCTTCCGTATTGCTTAGTCTTAGGGTAAGATTATTTCTTTGTTGCGTATTGGCTGGATTACAAAAAGCAAGCTCCGATTTTTTATTTTTTATGCCAACAGTTAATAGTGTTCCTTCACAAACAGGATCGGGTAATTGATTATCTACAAAAATGCTATCCCAATGTTGTCCACCATCTTTGCTTAGTCCAATAATTCTAGCACGTGGATTCCCCATTTGATTACGTGTATTAATCATAATACGATCATTAGATAAATAAGTTGCAGTGGCTTCGTTACTTCCTGCAAAAGGCAATTTTTCACCAATTTTAAAATGATCCCCATGATCATCGGTATAAAAAACATGAGCATAATAATCGGTGTAATTATTTTTTGGCTCTCCTTCGGAATGATTAGCAGGAACAATAATTCTCCCTTTATATTTTCCTTCTGGAATTTGAAAAGCATGTCCGGGCGTATTGGCATAGGTACGCCAGTCTTTTTCTACAGGTTTAACTTGACTCGTAATATTGGAGGGTAAAGACCAAGTCATTCCACCATCTACCGAGCTTATATACCAAACCTCACGCTGTCCTTTCCCTTTTCTAATATCCCATTCAGATTGATTGCCAGTATTATAAAATAAAAATAATCGACCATTTGGATATCTAGGATCTAAATTATCCAAGACGGGTGCGCAATTGCCTGCTTGTAAATTTCCATAGTCTACAATAGTTTGTATGAATGACCATGTTTTACCATTATCCTCACTTCGTTTAAGTACAATATTAATATCTCCAAAATCATTGCTTCCTTTAACCCTTCCTTCTGCAAAAGCTAGTAGCGTTTGATTGGGCATTTTAACGATAGCGGGTATGCGATAGCTGGCATGACCTTCTGTTCCTGAAATAAATACAGGAGTTTGCACCTGACTTTTGGATAGTAAAAAAAATAAGCTGCCAACAAAAGATAAAAGCAATTTACTTAAACGCATAATTATTGTAATTTACTATTTCCCAATGCAGAATTTAGAAAAAATAAAATCAAGTTGATCTTCGTTGGTTATCTGTCCTGTAATTGTTCCTAAATAATGTAAAGCTTGTCTAATATCCAGGGCCAATAAATCGCCCGTAATATTATCTTGTAAACCAGTTTCAATATCGTTTAATGCAAAGCTTAGTTTTTTTAACGAAGCCACATGTCTTGCATTAGTAACAATAGTATATTCTTTTTGCAATCCATCCCCCACTACTTTTTGATGTAAAGTGTTTTCGAGAGCTTCGATATTTTGTTTGTCTTTAGCAGAGATAAATAACACTTCTTTTAAGGCCTCATTAGTAAGTAATGATCTGTCCTTTAATAGATCCACTTTATTGGCTACTAATATTAACTTATCAGGATCAATTTCTTTTTTCCAGTTTATTACTTGTTCTATACTTGCATCATTCACATCAAATAATGCAATTACCAAATCGGCAGCACTAATTTTTTCACGACTTTTTTCAATCCCCATTTGCTCGATACTATCTAAAGTGCTGGCACGAATACCTGCAGTATCAATTAGTTTATACAACACACCTTGAATATTAATATATTCCTCTACGGTATCTCTGGTGGTACCTGGTATATCACTTACTAATGCTCTGTTTTCATTTAAAAGCGCATTTAGCAAAGTAGATTTGCCCGCATTGGGTTTGCCTACAATGGCCACTTGCACTCCGTTTTTAATAACATTCCCCAATTTGAAAGAATCCAAAAGTTGCATTGTTTTAACCTGCAATTGTTGTACTAAAATTTCTAACTCTTTTTTATTGGCAAAAGCAACATCTTCCTGTGAAAAATCGAGCTCGAGTTCGATGAGTGCAGAAAATTTAATAAGCTTCTCTCTCATGAGTTGTAAATCATGAGAGAACCCGCCTTTTAAATTATGTAAAGCTGTTTTTCTAGAGGCTTCAGTATTAGAAGCGATTAAATCTGCTACCGCTTCGGCCTGCGTTAAATCTAATTTGCCATTTAAAAAAGCACGTTGTGTAAACTCACCAGGTTTGGCAAGTCTTGCACCCGAAAATTGCATCAATTGTAAAATACTATCTTGTATAAAAGGAGATCCATGGCAAGATATCTCTACTACTTCTTCGCCTGTATAAGATTTGGGGGCACGATAAATACTCACCACCACTTCATCTAATACATCTTTGCCATTCATTATTTTACCAAAGTGAACGGTATGAGTAGCTTTATTATCTAAATTTTTAGAAAAGACCGAATCTGCTATATCTATAGCATTGTAGCCACTTAATCGTATTACCGCAATAGCCCCTAGCCCAGGCGCAGTTGCCAAAGCCACAATTGTATCATTCCAGGTGCTCAAGTTTTCTCGCATAAGGCAAAGATAAATTGTATTGATTGTAATTAAGCGAATAGGTATAAAACAAAAATGCCAGTCGTTAAGGACTGGCATTTTTTATAAGACGACGTAAGCGTCAAGTAGATATTAATCTTCAGATACTTGGAATACAATTGCTTGTCTGTGGCGGTAAATTACATTACGACCATTTTGAACAGCTGGCTTCCATTTAGGACCTCTAGTAATTACACGAACAGCTTCATCAGCAGTACCATATCCAGGATTGTTTTCAGCTTTTACATCTGAAATAGATCCATCTCTTGATACAACGAATGATACAGTTACCGCATATTTACCAGCAGGTGCCCCGTTTTCAACAGGTAAGTCTCTGTTTAAGGTTCTTTCTAAGTAACGAATCCAGCCTTGTTGTCCACCAGGGAACTCGGCAGGAATTTGCACCACGGTAAAGATTTTATCAGTTTCTTCATCAGGAGGAGCTGCAGGACCAGTGCTTTGTTCTACTGGCGCTACTAAACCATCGTCCTTGATACCTTTTTGATCAACAGCACCAATTTTAACGTCTTCTAGTTTTTCAACTTCTTTTACCTCATCTTCTTTTTTCACTTCCTCATCTTTAACGATTTTAGGAGGTGTAAATTTAGCCATTTCCACTTTTGGTGGTTCTTGTTTTGGCGGAGGAGGCGGTGGCGGTGGTGGTGCTTTTTTCTCTTGGTTAACATCCGCTAAAGAAACGTCCTGAACTATAATTTCAGTCTTAGATTTTTTTGCGGAATTAGACCAAATAGCTCCACCAGCCAAAAGTACAGTTATGGCTATCATAGCAATCAACGCTTTCTTCAAGCGATCATTGTATGTTTTTCTTAGCTCATAAGCACCATACTCCTTGTATCTTCCCTCAAATATGAGGTCAAGAACATCGGCGGTTAATATTTTATTTATGTCCATTTTAAATGCTTTTAATTGCTTGAAGGTGTTGCTGTCGCGTCAGATTTGTCTATCAATTGTTGTTCAATATCAAAAACATCCACAAGCGCGAATTTTTTGACAACATTAATTGACATTTCATCCAATATATCGATTACATTTTTATAAGTGCAATTTTGACCTGGTTTAATCACAACCACTAAATCATGCTCTGGATCGTTAGGATCCTGCGCAATACTTCTTACGTATGCTTTCTTTTTTAAGATGACATCTCTAATAGAGTTTTCACCATTATAAGAAGCTGATAAAAAGTTAGAAGCGTCATTTTTTAATTGACCTTCATAATAGTATATATGATTATCTGCACCCATCAAGATGGTTAAAGCTCCTGATTCCTTCGCTTTATTTTGCTCCTCAGGTTTTACTTTATCATCAGGCAAAAGCAACTTCATAGCTGTTGGTTGACTCATCGTGGTAGTGAAGATGAAGAAGGTAATCAATAAGAAACCTAAGTCCACCATCGGTGTCAAATCGACACGTGTTGATAGCTTTTTTCCTTTCTTGACCCCTGGTCCTTTCTTATGGCCACCACCCGAGGTATCTAATTCTGCCATAGTAAATAGCTTTTAATTAGTTTATAATTTTAGTTTTCCTGTTTTTCTCCACTCATAGCTTTCTTGTACAATTCTGAACCTACTGGCGCATTTTCAGGATTGGTAACCATCTGAAATTTCTGAATATTATTTTTCTTGAATGCAGTTAATACACCTTTAAATGAAGGATACTTAGCTAGGTTGTCCCCTTTTAATAAAAGGTCCAATTTAGCGCCAGCATAGGCTTCATTAACGGCTTGCATCCAAACAATTAATTCATTATTCGTACTGTCTTTACAAGGAATACCAGGAAGTAGATTTCCTTTTCTGTTTTCTTCAGTAAGCGATAAGAAAGAGCTTAAGCCACTAAAAGGAGCTCCAATAAAATTGGCGCTTTTAAAAGCTGCTACATCGATTCCTAAATTCTTAGTGTTGTTCAAAGAATTAGCAACCACTTCTCTTTTTTGTTTATCGTCAATAGTAAGAAATACTTTACCATCTTTATCGATTGTTACTAGCACAAAATCTTTATTAGGTGCTACTTTAGAAGCCACAGAACTAGGAGTAGTTACTGCGATCGCTTCTGAAGGCTTGAACTTAGTAGTTAAGATAAAGAATGATAATAAAAGGAAAGCCACATCGCACATGGCAGTCATGTCGATGGTGGTACTCTTACGAGGTAATTTGGCTCTACCCATTTGTATATTCTTTTAATTATTGATAGGGTTGCCCCTATTAAATTGGTTTATCTACTATTTATAGTTTGCTGCGAAACTTTGAGTTAAAGTAAATCCAGACTCATCGATACCATATGTAATACCATCGATTCTTGTAGTGAATACGTTGTACATAATGATCGCGATAGCAGAAGTACCAATACCCAATGCTGTATTATACAAGGCCTCAGAGATACCTTGAGATAATTCACGTGCAGCTTCACCACCACCTTCTTCACCTAATTTAGAGAAAGAACGAATCATACCTAATACCGTACCAAACAAACCTAATAAGGTAGCTACTGATGCGATAGTTGATAAGAATACTAAGTTCTTTTCTAACATTGGTAATTCCAATGCAGTTGCTTCTTCAATTTCTTTTTGAATGTTTAATACTTTTTGATCAGTATCTAATTCTGTATTAGAAATCATCTCTTTGTATTTCTTCAAACCAGATTTCATTACATTACCTACAGAACCTTTTTGTTTGTCACACTCAGCGATAGCTTTATCCACTTCTTTGTTCGCTAAATGGAATTGTACTTTACGGATGAACTCAGTGTTGCTTCCAGTACCTGCTGCTTTAGCAACAGTTAATAATCTTTCAATTACAAATGTTAACACCACTAATAAGCTACCAATCAAAATAGGCACGATGATACCACCTTCGTACATTTTTGTGAAAGTTCCCTTAGGTCCTTTGTGTGAAGGCCAGAAACCACCACTAGGATCGGGGTTAGTAAAATTACTTGCGTTACCTAACACAAAGCGCCAGATAACATAGCCTGCTACGATACAAGCGATAGGTGCTAAAGTTGCAATCAAGTTGCCGCCTTTTTGCGGCTGTGCTGCTGTTTTTGATGCAGCGGTTGCAGTTGGTTTAGTCTCAGCCATGATTCAATTGATTTTTGGTTTTAAATAAAAATTTATAAAAGAAT
>CANGEP010000011.1 GCA_947452905.1 Bacteroidota bacterium
AAGGTCAGCGGTTCAAAAAATAATTGGGGAATTAGCTCAGTTGGTAGAGCGTCCCGAATGGAATTCGGGAAGGTCAGCGGTTCAAAAAATAATTGGGGAATTAGCTCAGTTGGTGAGCGTCCCGAATGGAATTCGGGAAGGTCAGCGGTTCAAAAAATAATTGGGGAATTAGCTCAGTGGTGAGCGTCCCGAATGGAATTCGGGAAGGTCAGCGGTTCAAAAAATAATTGGGGAATTAGCTCAGTTGGTAGAGCGCTTGCATGGCATGCAAGAGGTCAGCGGTTCGAACCCGCTATTCTCCACAAGCCAATCTTAGGATTGGCATTTTTTATGCCAAACTATGTATATATAATTTATTCTAAAACTTTAGATAGTTATTATACGGGTGAAACAGCAAATTTAGAGGACAGGCTATTCAGGCATAGAAACAGTGGTAGTAAGTCAACAAAAAAAGCGAAAGATTGGGAGCTTAAATTTTTAGAAAAATTTGACTCAAGAGTATTGGCAAGAATAAAGGAAACAGAAATTAAAAACAAAAAAAGTAGAAAGTACATTGAATCAATTCTTAATATTTAATAGAAGAAATTATAAAATATTTTTCTTAACCATCATTCTTTTTTGGGGGAGGGATATACAGGCACAGCAACATTCACTTTTAATTAAAGTGGTGGATGCAAAAAATTATCCTGTGGCACTAGCAAATATTCAAATTAGAGCCAAAGAGGATAGTACTAAAATCACCCATTTATTGAGCGACACTTTGGGTTTAGCAAAATTACCCATAGTTGCAAAATCCTCTTTTCAGATAACGGTAACTGCAGTAGGGTATAAAAAAGCCATTAAAGATATTGTGATTACAGAGCAGAGTTCGGTTTCAATTAAACTAACAGAAGATCCTAAACAATTAACTGAAGTTGTCGTAAAGTCGAGTAAGCCCTTAATTCGTCAAGAAGATGATAAATCGATTGTAGATCCAGAACCATTAGCAGCTAGCTCGACTAACGCTTATGAAACAATCGAAAAAACTCCTGGCATTTTTATTGATCAGGATGGACAGGTATATTTAAATGGATTATCGCCCGCTAGTGTTCAAATTAATGGAAGAGATTTAAAGATGAGTGCTTCTGATGTGGCAACGATGTTAAAAAGCTTGCCTCCTAATGCGATACAAAAAATTGAATTAATTAGAACTCCCTCTGCAAAATATGATGCTTCTGGTGGGGGTGGTGTAGTTAATATTGTGCTTGCCAAAGGAATTAAAATTGGCACCAATGGTTCTGTTAATACTGGCTTTAATCAGGGTGTTTATGGAAATCAATACTTAGGTTTTAATTTATCTAACAATAACGATAAGTTAAGTAGCTATGTGAATGGACAGGTGAGTAACAATAATGGGTATAGTATAACCAACACTTATCGTATTGTAAGTTTTGATACATTATTACAACAAAAAGCAAGAGCTCTTTCGCCTAATAATGCCATCAATTTTGGGTATGGGTTTTCAAAAAATGTAAAAGAATTTTGGGAATTAAGTTATGATGGAAGAGCCAGTCAAAATAATTTCGATAACCAAAGTACGAATATTTCTAATATTCATATTGTAAGTATCAATAAAGACTTGCCAAGTATTAATTCTATCGTTAATAATAAAGGGGTTTCAAATTTTTTAAATCAATCCTTTAGAGCTAAACGAAAGTTAGATTCTTTAGGAGGGGAGTGGATAACAGATTTCTCGATGAATTTTTCAAATAGTAAAACCGATCAAGATTATAATAATACCAACACTTACACAAATTCAATAACGGGTGGGTTAGGTAATTTTGGAAATGACCGGTCTTATTATAATTTTCAATCAGATTATAAAAAAAAATGGTGGGGATTAAATGTTGAATCGGGTATTAAGACCTCCTTGCTAAGTTTTGACAACCATGCCAATTACACAAAAAGTGTAGGGGGAGTAAGTACTGTAGATGCTTTTAGAACCAGCAAATTCAATTATTCGGAACAAATTAATGCGACTTATTTACAAGGTTCAAAAACATGGGGTAAAGTGGTATTAAAAATAGGTTCAAGATTGGAGCAAACGATTATGGAAGGACATCAGAAAATACCGAAAGACACAAATTTTTCGGTGAATCGTACGGATGCATTTCCGTATATTTATTTAAGTAGGCAGGTAGCCACCATTGCATCGTATGAATTAAGGGCTTTTTTGGTGTATCGTAAAACTATTACTAGGCCTAGCTATGACCAACTTAATCCTTTTGCTAAATACATAGATCCTTTTTTATATGAAACGGGTAATCCTCGTTTGCGTCCACAATTTACAACTAACTATGAAGCAAATATTAGTGTGGATGACAAGCCTTTATTTGCTTACGGAGTAAATGAAACAAAAGACATTTTTACCAATGTGGTTTATCAATCTCCAACCAATAAACAATTATCATATCGAACTTTTGATAATTTAGGTTCCAGCAAAGAAACTTATTTTAGAATTATTGGTGTAATTCCACCAGGAAAAAAATATTTTGCAGTGGTAGGAACTCAATATAATAAAAACGAATATGCAGGTTTATATGATGGTAAGCCGATAGTATTTAATAGGGGTAGTTGGGCAATTTTTAGTTTTCAATCTTATAAAATTGATGGCAACTCGGTAGCTACACTTAATGGATTTTGGAGAATAAAAGGACAACAACAGTTTTACGAATTAGATGATTTCGGGTCCATCAATATGTCCATTAACAGACAATTTATAAAAAAGAAATTAACGGTAACGGCAAGTTTTAATGATATCTTCTTTAATAATAACAATCATTTTGTATTACATCAAGGTTCTCTAAATGCTTATGGTTACAGAGAAAGTGATACACGAAGATGGGGTTTATCTATTCGCTATAATTTTGGTTTTAAGCCAAAAGAAAACAAAATGGATATGTTAGAAGCGGGTTCCGAAAGCAGCCAAAATACTCATTGATCCCATTACTATTACAACCGCCCATCCACTCAATTCAATCCATAAGGGATAGGCATATTTATTAAGTGCCGGTAAACGTCTACTTGCAATAAGCATGATAGCCAAGGCAAAAGGAAGAATAAATCCATTTACTAGCCCAGCTAGTAAAAGAAGCTCTTTAGGCTTACCTAAAATTACAAAGAGGGTAGTAGATAAAATGATAAATACACTTATTATTAATCTTTCGTTTTTTAAAAAACGGATTCTTGTATTTTTAATAAAACTATATGAGGTGTAGGAAGCGCCAATAACAGAGGAAATAGCAGCACTCCACAAAACCATACCAAAAATAAATAAACCGTAACGGCCAGCAGCTGATTCAAAAATGGTAGCAGCTGGATTATTTTTATCTAAAGTAATTCCTTTACTTACTATACCTATAGCGGCTAAAAATAAAATAAAGCGCATGAAAGCAGATATTAAAATGCCGGTTTTAGCACTTTTTATAACAAAGGGCATTTGCGACTCACCATGTACCCCTGCGTCAATTAATCGGTGAGCACCAGAGAAAGTAATATAGCCTCCTACAGTTCCTCCAACAATGGTAACGATAGCAATCATTGAAATTTTTTCAGGAACAAAAGTATGATGAACAGCTTCCAATAAAGGGGGATGTGCGAAATATACAATTATAAAAGTGAGTGTAATTTTTAGTATCCCTAAATATTTGGTGAGTATATCTAACATCTTTCCAATTTCTTGTAACCAAAATATTAGTATAGCAACTAATCCACTAATCATGGCACCTTGTTCAAAGCTTATGCCAGTAAGGATATTAAGGGCTAAACCGCAACCTGCTATATTGCCAATATTAAAAGCAAATCCACCAGCAACAACTAAAAAAGAAAGTAAATGACCAAGCCCAGGAAATAAAAGATTGGCTATTTCTTGCGCACGCATTCCACTTAAGGTAATGACTCTCCAAATATTTAATTGTGCGCCAAGGTCTAATAAAATTGAAAGTAAAATAACAAATCCGAAACTGGTTAATAATTGTTCGGTATAAAAAGAAGTTTGTGTTAAAAAGCCCGGGCCAATAGAAGAGTTGGCCATTAAAAAAGCAGCTCCCAAGCTAAGGCCAGTAGAAGCCCCATTTATTTTTGGCGTTTTAGTAAGGAACTTTAATTTCAATATTTTTGTTTTTTAGTTCTTCATAAATACACTTAGCAAAGGCGATAGCTTGAGATCCGTCACCATGTATGCATATGGTATCTGCTTTAATAGGAATATCAACTCCTTGTAATGTGGTCACTTTTTTTTGCAATAAGAATTTTAATACTTGTTGCTTAACTACCTCTTCGGACTGTATTAATGCATGACTCAAGTTTCTAGGAGTTAGGCTACCATCTTTTTGGTAAGTTCTATCTGCGAACACTTCGTTTGCATAAGGTTGAAAGGCAAGAATACATTGTAATATGGTTTGACTTTCACTTAAACCATAAATCATAATACTAGGATCTATCGCTTGAATAGTTTGTGTAAAAATTTTACTCATGGCTGCATCTTTAGCGCAGTCGTTATATAATGCACCATGAAGTTTTACATGATGAATAGTGGCACCTAAAGGGATGGCTATTTTTTCAAATTCATAATATTGCGCTGCAATAAGTTCGGCAAGTTCTAATAATGAAATTGTTTGTGATATTCTTCCGAAATTGGCGCGGTCATCATAACTCGGATGTGCACCTATTGCCACATTGTTTTCTAGTGCAAGTGAAATCGTTTTTTTGATACTTTCTTTATTGCCAGCATGTAAGCCACAAGAAATATTGGCACTACTTATATAGGGCATAATTTCGGCTTCATTGTCCATGCCTTCACCCATATCACAATTAATATCAATGCTTAAACCACTCATTAATTTTTAAATAAATTTGGTGAGCCTCCTCTACATTTACTAAACTAAAAGTAAAGGGACTTTCTTTTTTTAATTGCGCAAGTCTTGGTAAATCTACCAAAATTATTTGACCCAAATTTGCATAGCCCCCAATCGTTTGATGATCCGCCATTAGAACAATGAGTTCGCCAGAAGGTAATAATTGCAGGGTGCCTCTAGTGACTGCACTTGATAAGGGTTCTTCTGATTTTTGTTGAAACAGAACTGGGCCTTTTAGGGGGAAACCCATTCTGTTGGCTTGACTGCTTATTTCAAAATGACCATGAAGTAATTGTTGAATAGAATTAGCCTCTAAGGTATTCCAAGCAGGACCAGGAATAATTCTAATAGGCAAATGATTTTGCAAATGTGCTTGTACTTTATGCGTAAGATTTTCTAAAAATGCTGTCTTTGTATTATTCAATAATGAGGATGAATCTGCTGATTCCTTCATTATACTAAATTCCTCGTTTTTCTGTAATCTTCGATTGGTAAAACTATAACTATCCAGCCACTCTTCACAGTTAATAACACCCTTTACTGCCATGTAAGCAGTTCGCCCATCCAGGGGTTGTAAAAATTGTAAACAATCTCCTGCATTCATTTGTATAGGTGTAAAGAGGGGGATACTTTGCTCATTCAATACTGGTACAAAATTGGCGCCAGTTATACAAATAATTTGTGCACTCAAAAAAGTAAAACTACTAGCAGGAAAATGTATTTCAAAAACAGGATTTTCAATATCATTTTGTAAGAGGGTATTTGCTAATCTTGCGGATAAATAATCAATGCATCCATTTACTTGTATACCCATGTGTTGATAGCCGTATCTACCACTGTCTTGTATAGAATCACTTAAGCCTTGTTTATGAATTTGTATAGACATATTTACATTTCATGTTGATTAATTGAATGAAATTCTTCCAAGCTTATAGGATAAAATTGAACCTGATCACCCGTATTAAATAAAGCCAATTTACTAGTATGTCTATCAAAAATTTGTAATGGGGTACGTCCAATTATTTGCCATCCACCCGGACTATTTGTAGGGTAGATGCCCGTCTGTGCTCCAGCGATACCAACACTTCCAGCAATAACTTTTGCTCTGGGTTGTGAATGTCTTGGATGTATAATTTTTTCATTAACAATACCCATATAAGTAAAGCCAGGTAAAAAACCTAAGCAGTATACTGTATAAATATTTTCAAAATGAGTTTTTATAATTTCTTCTATTGAAATTTTGTTATTAGTTTTTATATTCTCTAAATCAATGCCAAAAATTGTGTCATAACAAACAGGAATTTGTATTATTTTTTTTGTTTCTAAGTGTAAGTAGGATGGATGTGCTACTTCAAAATCTGCAATCATTTTTTCGGCCCAAGATTGCAAAGTGAAATTGTTTTTTTGCAAAAATGTAAACAAGGTTTCAATATCGTAAATCAGGGTAAGTGTATGATAAGCAGGAATTAAATCTTTAATAAATGAAAAGCGTTTATTTGAAATAAAATGGTTGAGTAGTAGCAACTGATTTGCTATTTTTTCATTTATCAATGCAGGCAATGAAAAAACAAGGGCATGATCACCTAAACATCGAATGTTCCATTTATTTTTAATACTAACCATAAAGAAGAGGTAATGGACTAGAAAAGGTAGGTAAATTTTTATGTTAAAATGCAGAGAACGAACAAATTAGCTTTTTTATATGTGTAAATTATACACAATAACTATTGCCTGTATGTGTATTTTTTACACAAAAAACAAAAATGTTTAAAAATTACCCCGCAAACGTTTGTCTTTGTTAAAAAACTGTTATATAATTGATGTACGATTGTATTAATATTTTAAAATCAAACCCGAACACTATGCGAAAATTCCTACGTTTAATTACGGTTCCTTTGCTACTATTGGGTCTTGTTGCTAATGCGCAAACAAGAACAATAAAAGGACAAGTAGTTTCAGCGACTGACGGCAAAGCCGTTGCTGGTGCTACTATTTCAGTTAATGGATCTAAAGTAGCTGCGATTGCAAGCGAAGATGGTTCATTTGCTGTTACCGCTTCTGGAACAGTCACTTTATCTGTGAAGTCTGTAGGCTTCTCTGGTAAATCTGTAACTGTTGCTGCAGGCCAAAACACTGTTAAAGTTGCTTTAACAGAAGAGTCATCACAATTAAATGAGATTGTGGTTACTGGTTACACTGCTCAAAAGAGAAAAGAGATCACAGGTGCGGTATCTGTGGTTAGTGTAAAAGACATGAAGTCAGTTCCTTCTGGTACTGCAGAACAAATGTTACAAGGTCAAGCATCTGGTGTAACTATCATTGGTTCTGGTAGCCCAGGTGAACCTTCAAACGTATTCGTACGTGGTATCACTTCATTTGGTAACTCTACTCCATTAGTAATTGTGGATGGAGTACAATCTGCTCCTGGTGATTTATCTAGCTTCCGTGATTTATCTGCTTCAGATATCGAATCAATTCAAGTATTGAAAGATGGTCAAGCAGCGATCTATGGTGCTCGTGGATCTGCGGGTGTAATTATTGTTACTACTAAAAAAGGTAGAGGTAAAGCAAGCATCACTTACGAATCTTTCGTGGGTATTCAAACACCAAAAACTGGAAACGTTTGGAATAAGCTTGATGCACAAGGTATGGCCGATTTATATTTCTTAGCTGCTAAGAACTCAGGTGCAGTGGATGCTAACGGTAACGTTACATCTCCACAATATGGTACTGGTAAAACACCCGTATTACCTGATTATATCAGATATGGAGATAAGTCTGGTTACTCTGGTGCCGTTGACTTAACTAAATACAACAACAACTATTCTAAAGGAGATATCTTCTTAATCGTTCCTGCAAACAAAAAAGGAACTGATTGGTGGGATGTAATGTTTGATCCAGCTGCTATGCAGTCACACACTATCACTGCAACTGGTGGTCAAGAGAAATCATCTTATTTATTCTCTTTAAACTATTTTGATCAAAAAGGTACTTTGTTAAATACATTCTTGAAGCGTTATTCTGCTAGAATGAACACTACTTATAATGTTAAAAACAATATCCGTATTGGTGAAAATTTATATATCTATTACAAGCAAAATCCTAGAATTGGTAACAACCAAGAAGGTAATGCTGTAAATAACACAGCTTGGGAACAACCAATCATCCCTGTATTAGATGCAGGCGGTGGATTTGGTGGTACATCTGGTTCAGGTTTAGGTAACTCATCTAACCCTTATGCCAACCAAATGCGTCAAAAAGACAACCAAAATAATGAGTGGGTTATGCAAGGAAACGTGTTTGCAGAAGTTGACTTCGCAAAACACTTTACAGCTAAAACTGTATTTGGTGGTAACTTAGGTAACTACCATGGTTTCTATCATAATTTCCGTTCTTATGAAAATGCTGAGAATGGTTCTTCTAATGGTTATGGTGAGTATAGTGGTTATAACAATAACTACAACTGGACTAACACTTTGAACTATTCTAATATTTTCAAAGAAAACCATAGTGTTAAATTAATGGCTGGTTACGAGGTATTAAAAGTAGCTGGTCGTCAAGTAGGTGGTTCTAGAGTTAACTATTTCTCTGATAACGCTGATTACTTGAGTTTAAACACGGGTTCTCCAATTGGACAAAACAACTATAGCGATTACTATAAAACAACTGGTAATTCTATCTTGGCTAAAGTGGACTATGCTTACAAAGACAAATACTTAGTTGGTTTAAACGGACGTCGTGATGGATCTTCAGTATTTGGACCTGATAATCGTTTTGGTAACTTCTGGTCAGCTTCTGCTGGTTGGGTAGTTTCTCAAGAAGATTTCTTCAAGAACGTTAAGTTTATCAATACTTTAAAAGTACGTGGTAGCTATGGTATCTTAGGTTCTATCTCTAACGTAGGTGCATTAAACCAATACACTTTATATGGTGGTAGTGGTGGATCATCTTACTATGACTTATTCGGTACAAGTAACTCTACAGTTATGGGCTTCTATGCTACTAACTTAGGTAACACTGCAACTGGATGGGAGAAAGATAAAATCTTAGACTTTGGTTTTGACGCGACTGTGTTAAACAATAAGTTAGATATCACTTTCGATTGGTATAAGAAAACTGTTGAAGGTTTATTATTCCAAGACCAAGCACCTGCTGTAGTTGGTGTGGGTTCTCAATTACCTCAGGTTAACATCGGTGATATGCAAAACACTGGTATTGACTTAGGTTTAAACTATCGTGGTAAAGTAAACAACGATTTAAGTTACACTGTAGGTGTTAACGTTGGTGCTTATAAGAGTGAAGTCGTAAACATCCCTGGTGCTGCTGGCTTCTTCGAATCTGCTTACACACACAACACTGGACCTCAAGTTAGAAACGCTATTGGTCATCCAGTAGGTTCTTTCTTTGGTTACAAAATCGCTGGTATCTTCCAATCTGCTGCTGATGTAGCTGCTTGGGCTAAAGAGCCAGATGCTGCTCCAGGTCGTTTCAAATATGAGGACATCAACAAAGACGGAACAATTGATGATAAGGACAGAACTTTCTTCGGTAATCCAAACCCAGCATTTACTGCAGGTGTGAATTTAAACGTAACTTATAAGCGTTTTGATATCTCTACTGTATTGTATGGTTCTTTTGGAAACGATATCTTAAACGAAACTCGTTATTTCCAAGATTTCTATCCTCAGTTCCAAAATGCTAAGAGTATTCCATTGTTAACTGAATCTTGGTTGCCTACAAGAACAAATACTAAGTATCCAATTGTAGAGAACAACTCTTACTTCAGTACTAACGGTGTAATTAATAACTTTTATGTAGAAGATGGTTCTTATGTAAGAATTAAGCAATTAAGTGTTGGTTATACAATTGATCCAGCTAAATTGAAAAAATATGGTATAGATAAAGCACGTATTTATTTACAAGGTGCTAACTTATTTACCCTTACTAACTATTCTGGTTTAGATCCAGAAATTCCTGGTAGCTCAACATCATTTGGTGTTGATTGGGGTAACTATCCTCCTTCTAGAACATTTAACATAGGAGTAAGCCTTACTTTTTAATTTAATCAATAAAATAAATTAATTACATTATGAAAAAATATAATTTTAAACATATAATGCCAGTGGTGCTTTCCTTCCTGGTTATTTTATATGCTTGTGATAAATCATACCTTGAGGTACCAGCGGCCGGCGCATTGAGCCAGGACGTATTGGCAAACAAAATAGGTGTTGAAGCCTTATTAGTAGGCGCTTACTCATTGTTAGATGGAGAGGGTAGTTCTGCAGGTACCAATAACGGTCCTTGGGCAACTTCTTCTAGTAACTGGGTTTATGGTTCAGTTGCGGGTGGTGACGCTCACAAAGGATCAGATCCAGGTGACCAAAACTTGATCACTCCAATCGAAAGATGGAATGCTACACCTTCTAACTCATACTTAGATCAATTATGGCAACAACGTTTCGATGGCGTTCAACGTTCTAACGAAGCATTGAGAGTATTAAAATTAGCAAAAGACGTAACTGCTGCTGATGTTACTCGTATTACTGCAGAAGCAAGATTCTTACGTGGTCACTACCATTTTGAATTAGCTAAAAACTTCGGTAGTATTCCTTATATCGATGAGTCTATCACTTATGCTGCTGGTAACTACTTAGTAGCAAATGGTCCAGCTTTGGCAAAAATTGAAGCAGATTTCGCTTATGCTTATGCTAACTTACCTGAGACAATGTCTTCTGTAGGTCGTGCTAATAAGTGGGCGGCTGCTGCTTACTTAGCTAAGGTTTATATGTTTGAGAAAAAATTCGCAGAAGCAAGAACTTTATACACTGCTATTATTGCTAATGGTAAAACATCTTTAGGTGTTAAATACGATTTAGTAGCTAAATACGGTGATGTATTTGATCCTGCTAAAAAGAATAGCGCTGAGCATGTATTCTCTGTTCAAATGACTGTAAACGATGGTACTGGTGCAGCTAACGCTAACTCTGGTGACGCCTTAAACTTCCCTTATGGAGGTCAAACAGGATGTTGCGGATTCTTCCAACCATCTTTCTCTTTAGCAAATGCTTTCCAAGTGGATGCTAACGGATTACCTTTCTTAGATGAGTCTTACAATGCTAAGCCAATTAAATCTGATATGGGTATTTCTGCTGATAAGCCTTATACACCAGATTCTACAACTCCAATGGATCCTCGTGTTGACTGGACAGTAGGTCGTCGTGGTGTTCCTTATTTAGATTGGGGTATCATGCCAGGTTCAACTTGGGTACGTGACCCAGCATCTGCTGGTCCTTACGAGCCATTAAAGCACTTGTTCCGTAAATCTCAAGTTGGTGTATTTACTGATGGTTCTTCTTGGACTAATGGTTTTACAGCAAACAACTATCCTTTAATTCGCTTTGCTGATGTATTATTATTAGCAGCTGAAGCAGAGGTAAACGGTGGTGGTACTTTAGCACAAGCTTTAGCTTATGTTAACAGAGTTCGTACGCGTGCTTCAAATCCTGCTGGATTTGTAGGACCTACCAACAATGCTGGTTTAGTTTCTCCAACTAATTATAAAATTGGTTTATACACTTCATTTGCTGATGCTACTTACGCTATGAAAGCGATTCGTTTTGAGCGTAAAATTGAATTAGCGATGGAAGGTCACCGTTTCTATGATTTAACTCGTTGGGGTTCTGCAATTGCTAAAGCTGAATTAGATGCTTATGCAGCTTCAGAAGTGAAACAAGGTTATAATACAATGGTTGGTGCGGTATACACTGCAAACAAATCTGAGTATTTACCTATTCCACAAACTCAAATTGACAAATCTCAAAAAGATGGTAAATCAGTTTTAACTCAAAATCCTGGTTACTAATTGAAATAGATTTTCAATAAATATTCAAGGGCTCCGAGTAATCGGGGCCCTTTTTTTTATGCCTCCTTTTTGCTACCTTTAAAACAGAGAATTTACCCTGTTTTAAAAACTATTTATGCGATTTTTTGCTGTATACTTTTGCATTGCTGCATTGTTTTTTTCTGCCTGTAATAGACAAAAACCTTTGTTCGAAAAATTAGAAGCTAACATTACTGGAATTCAATTTAACAATGAAATTAAAGAGACGGATTCTTTAAATGTATTAGATATTTCCAATGTATATAATGGAGGTGGGGTAGGCATCGGTGATTTTAATGGAGATGGACTTTCAGATATTTATTTTACCGGCAATAAAGTGGCCAATAAACTTTACCTCAATAAAGGAGCGCTACATTTTACAGATATCACTACTGAAGCTGGAGTAGAGGGTGATGGTAAATGGAGTAGAGGTGTTTCTGTAGTGGATATAAACAATGATGGCAAAGCAGATATTTACATTAGCGCTACGCTTAATATTGATACCAATAAAAGAAAAAACATTTTATATATCAATCAAGGCAATGATAAAAATGGAATACCGCATTTTAAAAACATGGCTATAGAATATGGCTTAGCGGATACTACTTATTCCACCATGGCTAATTTCTTTGATTATGATAATGACGGGGATTTGGATATGTTTTTAGTAGTGAATGAAATTAAAGACCCTCATGTTCCCAATGTGTATCATCCGAAAAATCAATTACCGGAATTATATAGTAGCTCAAAATTATTTCAAAATAATTGGGACACTAAATTGCAACATCCAGTTTTTAGCGATGTAACAGCAAAAGCGGGTATAGTTAAAGAAGGATATGGACATGGTGCAGTGGTCACTGATATTAATAAAGATGGCTGGCAAGATATTTATGTGACCAATGATTATTTACCTAACGATTATTTATATATCAATAATCACGATGGCACATTCACCGATCATTTAAACGATTATTTTAAACATAGTTCTGTGAATTCGATGGGTACGGATGTGGCAGATGTTAATAATGATGGCTTAATGGATTTTATAACATTAGATATGAATCCACGAGATAATTATCGTAAAAAAATGATGATGAATCCTAATAGTTATCAAACTTTCCAAAACAACGAATTATATGGATATAATTATCAGTATGTTCGAAATACCTTACAAATAAATCAAGGCCCTAGAGTGAATCAACAAGATAGTATTGGGATTCCTATTTTTAGTGAGCTAGCCTATTTGTCTGGGATTGCCGAAACTGATTGGAGTTGGACCCCTTTGTTAGCGGATGTAGATAATGATGGACATCGTGATTTATTCGTGACCAATGGTTTTCCTAAGGATGTAACTGATCATGATTTTATAATGTACCGAAATAAGGCTTATAGCTTTGTTTCAAAATCACAATTATTAGTTGAAATTCCAGAAGTTAAAATTCATAATTATTTATTTAAAAATAAAGGCGATTTAAGCTTTGAAGATAAATCGATTGATTGGGGTATGCAAACGCCTAGTTTTTCAAATGGAGCCGTATATGCCGATTTAGATAACGATGGCGACTTGGATTTAGTGATTAATAATATCAACGATAAAGCAAGTATCTACGAAAACAAACAAAGACAATTACAACCCGAAGCCAGTCATTATATAAGATTTGAACTAGAAGGGGAAGCGCAAAATATTCAAGCTATAGGTTCAGAAATTACTATTTACTATGACCATGGTAAAAAACAAGTAGCTGATCAAAGTCCGTATAGAGGTTATTTATCTACCCTGCAAAACACAGTACATTTTGGATTAGGCACTAGTACTGCTATCGATTCGGCTATCATTGTTTTTCCTGCAGGGAAAATAGTAAAATTAGCTACCACCAAAGCAGATCAAGTTATTAAAGTTTCTACTAAAAATGCTTTACCCGCAATTGGCAACAAAGAGGCTAATATCTTATTGGCTAAAAATACTTTGTTTACTGATGTGACTTCTGCATTGGGTATTAAATATGTACATACTCAAAACGATTTTATTGATTTCAACAATCAAAAATTATTACCCCATAAGTTTAGTGAATATGCGCCCGCTTTGGCAGTAGGGGATATAGATGGGAACGGAACAGAGGATTTAGTTTTAGGCGGTTCTGTAAATAACAGCGCACAAATATTATTGCAACAAAAAAACGGAACCTTTATACAAAAAGCTTTATTGCCTAAGCTTGGTTTTAATGCTAAACCAAATATGGATGAAGGCCTTTTATTAATTGATGTTGATGGGGATAATGATTTAGATTTAATTATTACAAGTGGGGGTTATGAAAACCCTATAGGATCGGATGCTTATTTGGATAATTTGTATTTGAATGATGGAAAAGGAAATTTCAGCATTGCGGCCAATGCACTACCTGTCAACAAAACAAGCAAATTGTGTATTAAAGCAGTAGACTATGATAAAGACGGCGACTTGGATTTGTTTATAGGTGGAAGAGTAGATCCCTTGGCTTATCCAAAACCCGTTTCAAGTTTTTTATATCGAAATGATTCCAAAGACGGCATAGTAAAATATACAGATGTTACTAATACGATTGCTAAAGATTTGAAAAATATTGGCTTGGTATGTGATGCCCTATTTACCGATTTTGATAATGATGGCTGGATCGATTTAATAGTTACTGGCGAATGGATGCCCATCAGTTTCTTTAAAAATAATAAAGGAACGTTTACGAATATTACTGCTGCTTCTGGTATTGCCAATCAAGTAGGTTGGTGGAATGGTATAACTGCTGGTGATTTTGATAAGGATGGTGATATAGATTATGTCATAGGTAATTTAGGGGGCAATTCATTTTACAAAGCTTCTGATACCTACCCTACAGTAATCTATGCTAAAGATTTTGATAATAATGGTTCTTTTGACGCATTCCCAGGTTTATATTTAGCCACAAGTCATACTGATACAGTAAAAAAACTATACCCTGCACAAACTAGAGAGGATGCGGTTAAGCAGATGATTGGTTTGCGTGCTAAGTTTCAGAATTTTAAAACCTATGCAGGGGCAACACTGGATCAATTGTTTACCCCAGAGCAAATGAAAGGGGCTTTGCAATTAAAAGCAAATTATTTTTCCTCCGCTTATGTTCAAAATAAGGGTAATGGTAAATTCGAAATTACTCCACTGCCAATGGCTGCCCAGGTATCCACTTTAAATGGAATGCAAGTTGACGATTTTGATGGGGATGGTAATTTGGATATTGCCATAAATGGGAATGATTTTGGCACCGAAGTTTCGGTGGGAAGATATGATGCACTTAATGGCTTAATTATGATGGGAGATGGTAAGGGAGCTTTTGCACCTAAAACTATTTTAGAGGCTGGCTTATTTGTTCCAGGCAATGGAAAGGCGTTGGTTAAATTAAGAAATGCAAATGGGAACTACTTATTGGCGGCATCACAAAATAGAGGGCCTTTAAAAGTATTTACTTGTAAGTCCGCTACTGCGAGTTTTTCAATTTTACCTACCGATGTATCGGCATTAATAGAGTATAAAAATGGGAGCAAAAGAAAAGAGGAGTTTTATTATGGACAATCATTTTTATCACAATCAGGTCGCTTTATCATAAAAGATGAAAAAATTAAATCAATCACAGTAATAGATTATAAAGGGAACAAAAGAATTATTTAATTAAAAAATAGTGTGTTATGAAAATTAAGTTAGGTTATTTTTTAGGTTTTGCATGCATCCTGATTATGATGTTTTCTTGTAATCAAAAACCTGTCTCCAAGCCTTTAGATTCAGTAGATATTTTAATAAATAACGAAGATCAACTTACTCAAATCATTATTTATGATGTATTTACTCCTCCAGTGGCAAGTCGAATATATGTATACTCATCCATTGCTGCCTATGAAGCTATTCGTCATTTAAATAATGCACCTTCTGTTGCCGAAAAATTAAATGGGTTTGACAAAATGCCAATGCCAGATAAAAGTAAAAAATATGATTTTACTTTAGCTGCAACAAAAGCATTTTTTAAAGTAGCAAGAAATGTAAAAGTATTTAGTGTAGATTCTTTAAATGCTTATGAGAAATCGGTGTATGATAATTATAAAGCACAAATTGATCCTGCCGTGTATGAGGCCTCTGTGGCTTATGGTGATACTATTGCCTCAGTAGTTTTAAAAAGAGCAAAAACGGATGGCTATTTTATTTCCAGAGGGAAAGCTAAATATTTAGGTAGTAATGAACCTGGCAAATGGCGTCCTACACCTCCCGATTATCTAGATGGAGTAGAATGGTGTTGGAATACTATGAAACCCATGGTATTAGATTCTGCATCACAGTTTGCCCCAGCAGTTCCTCCAAAATATGACACTAAGCCGGGCTCTACTTTTTATAATTTGGTGAAAGAAGTGTATGATATCAATAAAAATTTAACGCCCGAGCAAAAACTAATTGCTAAATATTGGGACGATAATCCATTTGTAATTGAGCATGCTGGACATATGACATTTGGCAATAAAAAAATTACACCAGGTGGTCACTGGATGGGTATAGCTGCTCAAATTATTAAGCAAGAAAAAGCAGATCCTGTAAAAGCAGCGCAAACATTTGCTTTAACATCAATTGCTTTATTTGATGGCTTTATCTCTTGTTGGGATGAGAAATATAGAAGCTCTTATGTTAGACCAGTAACTGTAATTAAAGATATTATGGACAAGGACTGGATGCCTTTTTTACAAACACCACCTTTCCCAGAGTACACTAGTGGTCATAGTACTATCACTGCCTCTGCTGCAACAGTACTTACAAAATTGTACAGAGATAATTTAGTGTTTGAAGATTCTAGCGATTACAAATACATTGGTTTAAAACGTAAGTTTAGTTCTTTAAGTGCAGCTGCTGATGAATGTTCTATGAGCAGAGTATATGGAGGTATTCATTATACCATTAGTGTTAATACAGGGGCTGCGATGGGAAAACAAGTAGGCGGGTTAATTAATCATAAGATTTTGGAACAATCCGAAAACAAATAAACATAATTATGGCTACAACTAATCATTACGATGCAATTGTTATTGGTTCAGGAATGAGTGGTGGATGGGCGGCTAAAGAACTATGTGAAAAAGGATTAAAAACATTGGTACTCGAAAGAGGGCGAGACGTGGTGCATTTAAAAGATTATCCTACAGCGACTAAACAGCCATGGGAGTTTCCGCATCGCAAAGGCAAAACAGCTAGCATGGTAAAAGAGAATCCAATAGCTGATCGTTGTTATGCTTACAATGAAACCTCCGAGCATTTTTTTGTAAAAGATAAAGAGCACCCCTACATTCAAGAAAAGCCTTATGATTGGATTAGGGGCTATCAAGTAGGTGGAAAATCATTGTTATGGGCAAGACAAACACAGCGTTGGAGCAAATATGATTTTGAAGGTCCTGCGCGTGATGGTTTCGGTAATTGGCCCATTACTTATGATGATTTAGCGCCTTGGTATACACATGTAGAAATATTTGCTGGTATTAGCGGCAACTATGATAATCTTGACACTTTGCCAGATAGTCATTTTTTACCTGCTTGGGAAATGAACGATGTAGAAAAGCAAATGCAAAAAAGCATCATGGGTAAATTTACAGATAGAAACGTGGTACAAGGAAGATGCGCGCATCTTACTAAACCTGCACCTATTCATATCGAACAAGGACGTAATCAGTGTCAAGCAAGAAGTATGTGTGAAAGAGGTTGCCCCTTTGGTGGTTATTTTAGTTCCAACTCATCTACGATTCCTTGGGCACAGAGAACAGGTAATTTAACATTACAAACAAATGCAGTGGTGCATTCGATCATTTATGATGAGGCATCACAAAAAGCATCTGGTGTGCGTGTGGTTGATGCGGTTACTAAAAAAGCAACCGAGTATTATGCAAAAATAATTTTTTTAAATGCAGCTACTTTAAACACCAATCTAATTTTATTGAACTCTACCTCAAAACGTTTCCCAAATGGTTTAGGAAATGATAGTGGATTATTAGGAAAATATATTGCTTTTCATAATTACCGCGGTAAGTTATCGGCTAGTATCGAAGGTCCTTTAGATTCTTATTATTATGGACGTAGACCTACTCAGCCCATGATGCCTAATTTTAGAAATGTACATAAACAAGAAACCGATTTTTTAAGAGGATATATGACCTTTTTTGGCGCTGGTAGGGGTAATGCGGGGGGTGAAGAAACGGATGGTATTGGGGGTAATTATAAAGAGGCTATTACAGAACCAGGTGGATGGTATGTTTCTATGATGATGCAAGGGGAGACTATTCCTAAAGAAACCAATCATGTAAGATTGAGTAGTGAACATAAAGATGAATGGGGTATCCCACAATTAATTACTTCGGTGGATTATGATGATAACGATGTGAAATCGATGAACGATTTTATTGCTCAAGGTTCTGAAATGTTGGCGGCTGCAGGTTGTAAGAATATAGTTTCTAATGATACAAGGCAAGCGCCAGGTTTAGATATTCATGAAATGGGCGGAGTGAGAATGGGTAAGGATCCTAAAACCTCTTTGCTAAATGAATTTAATCAAATGCATCATTGTAAAAATGTATTTGTAACTGACGGAGCTTGCATGGTGAGTACGAGTACCCAAAATCCTTCATTAACTTTTATGGCTATTACCGCAAGGGCAGCTAATTATGCAGTAGAAGCTTTAAAAAAAGGAGCACTATAGATGTCCGAAAATTACTACTATACCAACGAAACTATTAAAATAAAGAGCTATAAAGCGATTGTTATAGGGTCAGGTATTAGTGGTGGATGGGCCGCTAAAGAATTATGTGAAAAAGGGATTAATACTTTGGTTATTGAAAGAGGTCGAAAAGTTGTTCATAATAAAGATTATCCTACCGCCCTATTAGCTCCATGGGAATTAAAACATCGCGGTCCCATTACAGACCAATTCAAAAAACAAAACCCCTTAATTACAAAGTCGGCTGGATTTGGGGAGGACAATGCACATTTTTTTATTGAAGATGCAGTACAACCTTATATTCAAGAAAAACCTTTTGACTGGATTAGAGGATATCAAGTAGGAGGTAAGTCAATTATTTGGGGGCGTGCTTGTCAAAGATGGAGCGATCATGAATTTGCAGCGCCCGCAAAATTTAATTATGGATTAGATTGGCCAATAAGATATAAAGATGTAGCAGATTGGTATACACATGTGGAGAAATTTATTGGGGTATGTGGTAATGAAGATGGAATTGAAGCGATGCCGGATGGGCACTTTATGAAGCCCTTTGACTTAACCATAGTTGAAGAACATGTTAAAGAGGTAATAGCAAAAAAATTTAATCGTCATTTGGTGCACGCAAGATGGGCGCACATTACCGAACCTGAGCCCATTCATCTGCAGCAAGGTCGAGGAAAATGTCAGGCAAGAAATTTATGTATGAGAGGTTGTCCTTTTGGGGGTTATTTTAGTTCTGTTTCTTCTACTTTACCATGGGCCGCTAATACAGGTAATTTATCCATTTTAACGGATGCGGTGGTGCATTCAATTATTTATGATGAACAAAAACAAAAAGCTATAGGGGTAAGAGTAATTGACGCGCATAGTAAAAAAACTTACGAGTATTATGCCGATATAATTTTTATGAATGCTTCGGCTTTAAACACCAACTTAATTTTACTCAATTCAAAATCGAATCGATTCCCCAATGGACTTGGAAATGATTCGGGTGTACTTGGAAAATATATTTGTCATC
Organism: Bacteroidota bacterium; assembly: GCA_947452905.1. Classification (GTDB taxonomy): domain Bacteria; phylum Bacteroidota; class Bacteroidia; order Chitinophagales; family Chitinophagaceae; genus Sediminibacterium. Next base: position 19,537 of record CANGEP010000011.1, read on the forward strand.
ATAATTATAGAGCGAGCCTGTGGGGTAAGATTAATGGATTTGAAGATGTTTGTGTGTATGGACGTAACCCTACAGATTCTATCATTGCTAATTATAGAAATTTAGGAAAACAAGAAACTGATTTTAAAGGTGGTTACACCACTTTTATGGGTGCTTATCGACAAAAATTTGACAAAACAAATACCGAAAATACCATTGGTGCCGAATTTAAAGAAGCTATGCAAGAGCCTGGAGCTTGGCATGTGTATGCTTATTTACAAGGGGAAACCATACCTAAGAAAGAAAATCATGTTCGTTTAAGTGATAGTCAAAAAGACCCCTATGGCTTGCCCTTATTAATTACCTCGGTTGGCTATGACGATAATGATGATAAATTAACCCAAGATTTTTTAACTGAAACTACAAAAATGTTTACCGAAGCAGGTGTATACGAAATAGGATCTGTAGATAATCATCAAGCACCAGGTTTAGATATACATGAAATGGGAGGTTGTCGAATGGGTAAAGATCCATCAAGCTCTATGTTAAATGAGTTTAATCAATTGCATCATTGTAAAAATGTTTTTGTTACAGATGGTGCTTGCATGACAAGTACAGGCAATCAAAGCCCCTCAATTTTGTACATGGCTTTAACTGCAAGAGCGGTGGATTATGCAGTTAGTCAACTCAAAGAAAATAAATTGTAAATGAAAAAACGAATCCCAAAAATAGTTTTAGTAAGCCTTATTTATGTTGCTTTTAGCAGTACTTTAAGAGGTCAGGGGGTACAGTATACAACCACAGCCAATGGGCAACTGAAATTTGCCCCCACTCAGCTAAAGGTAGAACCATGGAGTAAGTCCGAAAAATCAATGGCCACTATTCAAATGGACCTTGGACAAAAATTTCAAAAAATAGAAGGCTTTGGTTTTGCATTAACAGGTGGGTCGGCTGCTTTAATTGATCAATTGCCTGAGCCCAAAAAGAAAGCCATTTTACAAGAGATTTTTGGAAATAAAAAGAATGAACTTGGGGTAAGTTATATACGCATTAGTATGGGTGCTTCCGATTTAGACGCACATGTATTTAGTTATGATGATTTAATCAAGGGGGAGACCGATTCCCTTTTACAGAAGTTTAATTTATCTGAGGATACATTGCATTTAATTCCAATGCTAAAAAAAGCTTTGCTCATTAACCCCAGCCTAAAAATTATGGCTTCGCCTTGGTCACCACCTATCTGGATGAAAACAAATGGGGCAAGCATGGGAGGCCATTTATTAAAAAAGTATTATGACAGCTATGCCAATTATTTTGTTAAGTATATAAAAGCCATGCAACAAAAAGGGATTACCATTCATTCTATCACTATGCAAAACGAGCCAGAGCATGGAGGTAACAATCCTAGTTTGTTAATGGATGCACAAGAACAACAAGATTTTTTAGCTAATTATTTAGGACCTAAAATAAAAGCAGCTAAACTTAAAACCGAGATAATTTTATTTGATCATAATGCAGATCATCCTCAATATCCCATTTCTATTTTAAACAATGACAAAGCAAAATCATATGCAACTGGGACTGCTTTCCATTTATATTTAGGGCATGAATCAGCCCTCTCTAAAGTACATGAAGCACATCCCGATAAAAAAATTGTTTTTACCGAACAATGGACAGGGGCCAAGGGAGAATTTGGCGGCGACTTAATGTGGCATCTAGAGCATATAGTTGTTGGCACAATCAATAACTGGGCAGTTGCTGTTATAGAATGGAACTTAGCTGCTGATGCTAGTTTTAATCCACACACGCTTGGTGGATGCACAGAGTGTAAGGGTGCTTTTACCATACAAGGTGAAGAAGTGGCTAGAAATGTGAGTTATTATATTATTGGACAGGCTTCTAAATTTATTCCAGTGGGCGCCATTAGGGTGGCTAGCAATTCAGATACTGAATCTATTAAAACCACTGGATTTATATTACCCAGCGGTAAAAAAGCTAATTTATTGGTAAATACAGGCGCAGCTAAATCAGTAAGATTATTATGTGGTAAACAACAAATGAATATTCTATTACCTTCGCAATCTGCTTCTACTATTATTTGGTAAATTTGAAAAGTTAAATAACGATTATATGAAAAAGAGTGTATTATTTTTAGCAAGCATTGTAATAAGTGTACTTGCTTTTTCACAATCAAGTAAAGATGCTAAAATGCATCAGTTTGTAAATGGTTTATTAACTAAAATGACTTTAGAGGAAAAATTAGGTCAATTAAACCTGCCTGCCTCAAGTGATTTTGTTACTGGAGCGGTGAGTAGTTCCGATATTGCGGAAAAAGTTAAAGCAGGAAAAGTAGGGGGTGTATTTAATATTCGATCTGTTACCAAGATTAAAGAGTTGCAAGAATTTGCCGTTAAAAATACAAGATTACATATTCCATTATTATTTGGAATGGATGTGATACATGGTTACCGTACTATTTTCCCTATTCCACTAGGGATGTCAGCTACATGGGATATGTCACTCATCGAAAAGTCGGCAAGAATTGCAGCAAGCGAAGCAAGTGCCGATGGTATTCAATGGACATTTTCACCTATGGTTGATTTAACTAGAGATCCAAGATGGGGTAGAACTTCTGAAGGAAACGGGGAAGACGCTTTTTTAAGTTCTGCCATTGCTAAGGCAATGGTTCATGGTTATCAGGGTGACGATTTATCGGCTCCTAATACCATTATGTCTTGCGTAAAACATTATGCTTTGTATGGCGCTGCAGAAGGAGGTAGAGATTACAATACAACCGACATGAGTCGTGTAAGTATGTACAACAATTATTTTCCTCCATACAAAGCTGCAGTAGAGGCAGGTGTGGGTTCGGTGATGGTGTCTTTTAATGAAATAGATGGAGTTCCTGCATCGGGCAACAAATGGTTAGTGGATGATGTGTTAAGAAAACAGTGGAAGTTTAATGGCTTTGTGGTGTCTGACTATACAGGAATACCTGAAATGATGAATCATGGTATTGGTGATTTTCAAACAGTAAATGCAAGAGCACTCAATGCGGGTGTTGATATGGATATGGTTGGAGAAGGTTTTTTAACTACTCTAAAAAAATCAATGCAAGAAGGTAAAGTAACCCTTGCTCAAATTAACAAAGCATGTGAGCGAATTTTAATAGCTAAATATGAATTGGGATTGTTTGATGATCCTTATCGTTATTGTAATGAAAAGAGATCGGCTGCAGAAGTGTTCACCGATAAGAATCGTGCCGATGCAAGAGAAATCGCTTCTCAAAGTTTTGTTTTATTAAAAAATAACAATAACCTATTGCCTATAGCGAAAGGTAAAAAAATTGCATTAGTGGGTCCCTTAGCCAATGCCAAAGAAAATATGACTGGTACTTGGAGTGTAGGCGCTGATAACACACAATCCATTACTTTATTAAAAGGGTTAACTAATGGGGTGGGTACTTTTGGAAAAGTGTCTTATGCTAAAGGCGCAAATTTAGATGATGACTTAGAATTAGAAAAAAGACAAACCATGTTTGGTAAAGAGATACCAAGAGATGGTCGCACACCAGAGCAATTGTTACAGGAAGCATTAGCAGTGAGTGCCGATGCAGATGTGATTGTAGCAGCTTTGGGAGAAGGAGCGGAGAGTAGTGGAGAAAGTGCATCAAGATCTAATCTTGATTTACCAGCTTCTCAACAAAAATTATTAAAAGCATTAATAGCCACAGGGAAGCCAGTAGTTTTAGTATTGTTTAATGGCCGTCCATTAACCTTAACTTGGGAAGACGCTAATGTGCCTGCTATTTTAGATGTTTGGTTTGCAGGTTCAGAAGCAGGAGATGCCATTGCGGATGCCTTGTTGGGTAAAGTAAATCCTTCAGGTAAATTAAGTATGAGCTTCCCACAAAATGTAGGACAAATTCCTTTGTATTATAATCATAAAAACACTGGCCGACCCTTGGGTAAATGGTTTTCTAAATTCCAATCAAACTATATAGATGTTAGCAACGATCCATTATATCCATTTGGTTATGGCTTAAGTTATACCAATTATGAATATGGACCAGTGCAGGTTTCTTCGACACAATTAAAAGGAAATCAAAAATTATCAGCTTCAGTTACGGTAAAAAATACAGGAAAATTCCCTGGCAAAGAAGTCGTGCAATTATACATTAGAGATATTGTGGGTACCGAAACAAGACCTGTACAAGAATTAAAAGGTTTCCAAAAAATTGCTTTAGCGGTGGGTGAATCTAAAAAAATAGATTTTGAAATTACTCCTGAGTTATTAAAATATTATAATGGCGATTTAAAATACATTTGGGAAGCAGGGGAGTTTGAAATTATGATTGGGCCTAATTCACGCGACGTTAAAAAAGTAAAAGTAAACTGGGAGAAGTAAATAAAATGTAATTTACCAAGAACCATACAAGCCCTCTTTTAGTGCCTTTTGATATTTCTTATCATTAAAAGTGTATAAAAAGGGGGCTTTGTGTGCACCACCTTTTCTGGTTTCAGAAAGTCTGTTTAAAATGCCAAATCCAATCATCTTTCGTTGAAAGTTTCTACGGTCTAATTTTTTATTCAAAATTGTTTCGTAGAGCTTTTGTAATTCAGGCATGGTAAACTTTTTGGGTAATAAGTTTTTTCCAATGGGAGTGTAAGCTATTTGATTTCTTAAGGTTTCGAGTGCTTTGCTAACAATGTTTTCATGATCCATCATTAAAGGACCAACTTTGTTTATATCAATCCAATTGCAACCTTCTAAGTACGATTCTTGCATAAGTTCAACCTCTGTAAAATCAATTAGTGCAAAATAACCTACAGTTATAAAGCGTTGCATTAACCAATTGTCTTTAGGGATTTTAACGCCATATTCTTGATATCTATTTTGGTGTACGCTAGCATCTGATCTGTGAGGAGAGCCAAATACACTAAACTCCTGTAAAAAAATATTATTTATGCCAGTACGTTCTTTTAAAATTTGATAGGCAGCAGCGTCAACGTTTTCGTCTTTTTGAATAAAGCCGCCTGGTAAGGCCCATTTGTTAATGTAGTTTACCTTAATAAGAAGTATTTTAAGGGCATTTTCATGGAACCCAAAAACGACACAATCCACCGAAATACCGGTTTGGTAGATTTTATCTCCTTTTTCTAATAAAAGCTTGAAATCAGCAGGTAATTTGGTCGGTTTAGCCATAGGAATAAAGATAAAAATATTTGGGTAACTAGTCCAAATTTTTTATATTGTGTCATAGTAACACAATGGAATCATTTACAATCCAATTTTTATGAAATCAAGAAGAAGGTTTTTACAAGAAGCAGCAGCTCTTAGTGTTGGAGGAGCTTTATGGGGCTCCAAAGCTTGGGCAAATAATTTTGCCTTAAAAACTAAATTGCCAGAACCTGGTATACAGTTGTTTACCTTATTCAATGAAATGGATATAGATACAGTGGGTGCTTTACAAAAAGTAGCTGCTGCAGGTTATAAAAACATTGAATCTGCTTTTAGCAAGCAGCCTGGTTTTTATGGCAAAAAGCCCCAAGAGTTTAAAGCACTTATACATGATATGGGCATGGAATGGCGCTCTCATCATGTTATGGGTTCACCTATTCAGTTGCCTCCTAATTATAAAATACCAACAGGTCCTGATGGGAAGCCAATGAGTTTTCCTCCAATGAAAAATTTAAGAGATAATAGTCAAGAGTTGGTCGACTCGGTAGCAGAGGCTGGAATACCCTTTATAGTTTGCGCTAGCATTAATATTGCTACAGGAGAAGATGTAAAAAAATCGGCTGAGGTTTTACAAAGAGCAGGTGAGCAAGCAAAAAAGGCTGGATTGCAATTTGTATATCATAATCATGTCACTGAGTTTGATAATAAAGATGGTATTGTATCCTATGATTATTTTATGAGTCAAATTAGCGCCGATGTTTTAAAGTTCGAACTTGATTTAGGTTGGGTGTTTAAAGCGGGCAAAAATCCAGTTGAAATATTTAATCAACACAAAGGTCGTTTCCCATTATTACATGTTAAAGACATGACAAAAGAAGGGGAAATAGTTCCTTTTGGGGAAGGGGCTTATAATTTTACCGAAGCTTTTAAACATGTAGAGGAGGCAGGCATGAAATACTTTTTCTTAGAGCAAGATTTTCCGAAGAAACCTTTTGAAAATATTGTGACTGCGGTGAGCAATTTTGAAAAGTTCAAAAAAACATTATAAAGGAAAAAAAAGAAGCCCATAAATTTTATTAAGGGAGGGAGGTAAATCGAGGCCACCGTTTATGGGTGGCCTCGAAAAAATCATTAAAGGAAAAAAAAGAAGCCCTTAATTTTTATTAAGGGCTTCTTTTTTAATTGGTAATTTGTTCTGTAATCTTTCCTGTGGTCTTGTGCTTTAATATTAATTTTTTAGCTCCATAATGGGTCATTTCTTCTTTTACTAAATAATGATCGGCATCGTATTCCACTAAATGACTTTCCTTAGTTAGTCCTTCTTGTCCTCTCCAAATATCTAATTTTACAGGTTCCCACAATTTAGTTTTGGCAGAGCGGTATGCAGCGTCTAAAATACAGTTTACAACATAACCATCATAGAAGGTCTCTTTAGGATCAACTCCTTTTTCCATGGCATTAAACATATCCATGAACATATGATTATAACCTAGTTCATTTAATTCATCACCTACTGGGAACAACCATCCACGATCGCTCTCTGCTTTTTCAGCAATATAATCGCCTCCTTTACCTGTTGTAAACATCTCAAATCCAGTTCGTAAAAAACTATTAATCCAGATAGTTCCTTCGGTGCCCATTACTTCATCTCTTAAATCCAAACCGCCTCTAAAGGTCCAGCTAACTTCAAACTGACCAATAGCACCGTTTTCATATTTCACGAGTCCAATGGCATGATCTTCTGCATCGATAGGTTTTACTTGGGTGTCGGCCCAACACATTACCTCTAAGGGTTTAATATCTTTTCCAATATAAGATCTGGAGATTTCAACACAATGGCAACCTAAGTCTAAAATACAACCGCCACCAGCTTGATTGATATCCCAGAACCATTCACTATGAGGGCCAGGATGTGTTTCACGCGATTTTGCCCAAAGAATGCGGCCTAAAGCACCATCTTTAACGCTTTGATTGGCTTTAATAAACTTAGGGGTATACACTAAGTCTTCTAAGTAGCCATTAAAAATGCCGGCCTCTTCAACAGCAATCAACATACGTTTTGCTTCTTCTCCATTACGGCCAAGAGGTTTTGTGGTCATCACTGCTTTTTTATGTTTGCAACATAACATCACAGCTATTTCATGAATATTATTAGGAAGTGAAATGCAAACCACGTCTACGTCAGGGTGGGCGATAGCTTCTTCCATATCTGTTGTCCAATGAGCACAGTTGTAATCGGCTGCAAATTTTTTAGCCGACTCTTCACGTCTAGCATAAATACTTACCACTTTATCTCTACTTCTATATCCTTGCAAGGCATCAGCATAAAAACGGCCAATGAATCCTGCACCTAACATTGCAATACGCATCTTTTAAATTATTAATGATTAAATAAATAAAAAAGCCTACCCCTAAGGATAGGCTTTTGAAAATAAATTGTTTACACTGCTGCAATTTCTTTTTTCTCTTTAAATCCAAAGATAAAAGCAATCAATACAGCTCCAGCTATAGCTGCTGGGGTTAACCAGATATTTGTCCACTCGTGTCCTGTAGCAGTTTTATGTTGATCCACTACAAAACCGCTATACCAGGTACCAATAAACATACCTACTCCATAAGTAGCGAAAGTAAATAATCCTTGCGCAGCATTCTTAATAGATTCACCAGCTTTTTTCTCGGTGTACATATATCCAGTAACAAAGAAGAAGTCATAACACACGCCATGTAAAATGATACCAGCATATAACATCCAACTTGCATTGGTATTGCCATAAGCAAAACATACATAACGTAATATCCATGCACTCATTCCTAAAATAAGCATATTTTTTACGCCAATTTTATTGAACATAAATGGAATAGCTAAAATGAAAATTGCTTCTGACATTTGCCCCATGGTCATTTTACCAGCTGCATTTTCTAAACCTACTTCATTTAAGAAGGGGTTTGCAAATCCGTAATAAAAAGATAAAGGGATACAAATTAAAATTGCCGCCACAAAGAATATCATGTAAGATTTTTCTTTCAATAAAACGAAGGCGTCTTTACCTAAAATACTTGCTGCAGAAGTTTCGGTACCAGCGCCTTTGGGAGGTGTATTGGGTAAAATGAAACTAATTACACCAAGTGTTAAGGAAATAACCGCAGCTACTTGAAAAGTGCCTGCTGTTTTTTCGATACCTAATTGTGCAATAATTAAACCTGCCACTATCCAACCTAAGGTTCCAAATACACGTATCCAAGGAAATTGTTTTCCAGGATCGGTCATTTGAGCAAAGGCAACACTATTACTTAAGGCAATAGTAGGCATGTATAATAAAGAGTAAACAAGGATTATCCAATAGAAACTTGAGTTATCTACTTTAGTGGCATAATATAATAATGCAGCACCTACTAAATGTAGGACACCCATAATTTTTTGTGCAGCAAAAAATTTATCTGCAATCATACCCACAAAGAAAGGAGAGATGATGGTGGCAATAGCACCGGCGCTATAGGCAGCGCCAATATCAACGCCTGAAGATTTTAGAACTTCGCCCATATAAGTTCCCATGGTTACATACCAAGCCCCCCAGATATAATACTGAAGGAACATCATGGCAGATAATAGAATACCTGTTTTTAATTTCATAAGTGTGGTTTTAAGTTAGCTAATCGTTAGTTTGGTTTTTAAGCGAATTCAATATACTAATAAATCCTAAAAAATGGGGTTAAAATGTCCAAAAAAAAGCCCCGCAACTCCTTAAAATTGCAGGGCTTTAGCTAATAAAAATTGTTTTAGCAGGCTTCTAAAGCTTGTGCTATATCGGCTAAAATATCTTCTTTATGTTCTAGTCCAACAGAGATTCGTATTAAGCCTGGGGTAATGCCTACTGCTTGTCTCTCTGCTTCTGAAAGTTTGGCATGAGTAGTTGAAGCTGGATGAGAAGCTATGGAACGTGTATCACCCAAATTCGCTGTTAAAGAAAGCATTTGTAAATTGTCTAAGAAAGAACGTCCTGCATTGAGGCCGCCGTTTAATTCAAAACAAACAATTCCTCCGCCGTTTTTCATTTGCTTTTTAGCAATTTCATTATGAGGGTGTGTACTTAAGAATGGATATTTTACAAAATTAATTTTGGGGTGCCCTTGTAATTTTTCCGCTATGTATAAAGCATTACTGCAATGACGCTCCATGCGTACTTCTAAAGTTTCCAAGCTCTTGCTTAATATCCAAGCGTTAAAAGGAGAAAGAGAAGGGCCTGTACTTCTGCAAAATAAATAAATGTCGTGGATTAAATCTTTTCGACCTACAATGGCACCTCCTAAAACACGTCCCTGACCATCTATCCATTTAGTAGCCGAATGCACTACTAAATCGGCACCTAAATCGATAGGGGTTTGTCCTATAGGAGTTGCAAAACAATTATCTACATTTAAAATAACATTGTGTTTTTTGGCAATGGCACTAACCATCGCAATATCTATTACTTCTAGCCCAGGATTGGTAGGCGTTTCCAAATATATCATTTTAGTATTGGGGGTGATAGCGGCTTCCCATTCTGCGGCGGTTGCATTAGCACTCACATAACTAAAATCAATTCCATATTTGGGTAAATATTTAGACACTACAGTATGCGTAGATCCAAATACCGAATTACAACTTAATAAGTGATCTCCTTTTTTTAATAAGGCCATAAAGGATCCAAAAACTGCGCTCATTCCACTAGCCGTGGCAAATCCTGCTTCAGCATTTTCTAAAACACATAATCGATCTACAAATTCTTGTACGGTTGGATTAGAGAATCTGCTGTAAATATTGGCATCTGTTTCGTCGGCAAAAGCAGCTCGCATATCTTCTGCATTATCAAAAGTAAAACTACTGGTGAAAAATACAGGAGAGGAATGCTCGTGTTGAGGCGTTTGAGGTACTCTTGTTCTTATTAATTTGGATTGATTATGCTTCATACTAATGTTACAATAATTGCTTGTTTTATAAAATTTCTACTTCCCATGTAATGGCTGCACCTGCTGCTCTTAAAGTAGCCGCTACCGAACAATATTTATCCATCGATAAGGCACATGCTTTTTCAGCTTTCTCTTTACTCATGCTCCCCTTTAATTTAAAAATTAAATGGATGGTTTGCCAAAGAGCAGGTTCTTTTCCGGTTTCACGTTCGCCGTTAATTACCATTTCAAATTGATCAATGATTTCTTTTTGTTTTTTTAAAATCATAACAATATCCACACCACTGCATCCTCCAAGGGCGCTTAATAATGCTTGCATGGGTCTAACTCCATTACCATGTCCTCCCTGATCCACTGGTATATCCATTGTCATGGTCTTACCTGCTTCGTCGGTAGTTACAAATTGGTAGTCGTTGTCTACTTGTTTTAAATGTATGGTAGCCATATGGATGCGTATTAATGAATAAGATATATAAAATTTGTACCTTTGGCAAAGGTAATTCAAATAGATACTTACTTAGCATTAGAATTCGAAAAAATGGGTCCATCAATTTATCAATACAATCAAGCTTTTACACTGGAGTGTGGGGTTAGCTTACCCAAGCTTAAAATTGCTTATCATACTTATGGCGAATATACGCCGGGAAAAAAAGTTGCCTGGGTTTGTCATGCGCTAACGGCTAATAGTGATGCCGCTGATTGGTGGAAGGGCCTTATTGGAGAAGGGTATTTAATTAACCCAAATGACTATTTTATTGTTTGTGCTAACATCATAGGATCTTGTTATGGCTCTACGGGGCCTTTAAGTGTAGAGGACTTAGGGGCGGATATTAGTTTAAATAATTTTCCAACGGTTACCATACGCGATATGGTGCAAGCGCATATTTTACTTAGAAAATATTTACAAATTAATAGTATTGATTTATTATTAGGTGGATCGATGGGGGGGTATCAGGCTTTAGAGTGGGCGATTGTTGAACCTTCTATTATTCAAAAAATGTTTTTAATTGCTAGTTCCCCATCAGAAAGTGCATGGGGTGTAGCAGTGCATACGGCGCAAAGATTAGCTATCGAAGCAGATTGTACTTGGAAAGAGGCAACCCCTAATGCAGGGTCTAAGGGATTAAAAGCAGCACGTGCTATTGGTATGTTAACCTATCGCAATTATGGCATTTTTCAAGAAAAGCAAACTGATGAGGATCCGGAAAAGATTGATAATTTCAAGGCCTCCTCCTATATTGAATATCAGGGAGAAAAATTAGTAAAACGTTTTAATGCTTATAGTTATTGGTTATTAACAAAGTCTATGGATAGTCATCATTTGGCGCGCAAAAGAGGCGGCGATTTAATGACTACTTTGGCGACTATAAAAACCCCCACATTTATAATTGGCATTAATAGCGATATTCTTTGTCCTTTAGATGAGCAAAGATTTATGGAACATCATATGCCCAATGCAAAATTAATAGCCATTGATTCAATGTACGGGCATGATGGATTCATCATTGAGTCGGTACAAATATCTCAACTATTAAAAAGTTGGCTTATCTCACAAACAAATTAATTACACCTTCAATAATTCGTTATGGGTATTTTAAGACAAATAGGAGAGTATTTATTTTTAGTAAAGCGTGATCCAAAACAAGAGCGAACTGGAATGATGAAAGCCATGCATGGCATGAATCGAATCTCGCTAATTATTTTTTTAATTGGAATTTTGGTAATCTTAATTAGAAAGTTCTTCTAAGATAATTTCGGCTGCAACAGTGGTGGCGCTTTTACCAGTATATAAGTTATTTTTTAATTGAGCGTAGTCTGTTTTTATTTGCTTTTTCTTTTCCTCATTATTTAAAAGCAAACCTAATTCATGTACTAAGTTTTGGGTATTTAAATGTTCCTGAATTAATTCTTTTACTACTTCTTTGTTCATAATTAAATTTACGAGTGCAATAAATTTAATTTTTACAAAACGTTTAGCGAGTGCTAGTGTTATAGGATTTCCCTTATAGCAGACAATTTCTGGCACCCCCAGTAAGGCTGTTTCTAAAGTAGCAGTACCACTAGTTACCAAGGCAGCAACACTATGGTTTAACAATGCATAAGTATTCCCCTTTACTATATGTACTTGTTTGTGTTTAGGAACTAATGCAGAAAACCAATCATCTTCTAGGCCAGGTGCTTGTGCAATGGCAAAATGGTAATTAGGAAAAGCATTGATTACCGAAAGCATGGCGGGTAATTTTTTTATAATCTCTTGCTTTCGGCTACCAGGTAATAAGGCGATTATTTTTTCGTTGGATAATGCTGGCAGTGGGTGAGCTAAATTATGTTGATCCGCTAAAACTTGCATTAAAGGATGTCCAATATAGTCAACCTCCCAATTCCATCTATCTTTAAAATATTGTTTTTCGAATGGCAAAATACATAATAATCTATCAATGGATGCACGCATAGAGGGTACTCTATTTTCTTTCCATGCCCATACTTGAGGCGCAATAAAATAAATTACTTTTAAACCTTTTGCTTTCGCCCATTTGGCAATACGTAAATTAAAACCTGGATAATCGATGCAAATTAAAACATCAGGACTGAAGGCGTCTATATCTTGTTTGCAAAATTTGATATTAGATAAAATAGTACGCAAATTCATTAACACTTCTACAAAACCCATAAAGGCTAAGCTTCGATAATGTTTAACTAAGTGTCCTCCTGCAGCTTGCATTAAATCGCCACCCCAGCACTGAATAACAGCATTGGTATCCTTGGCCTTGATGGCCTTGATTAAATTGGAACCATGTAAATCGCCGCTAGCTTCGCCAGCAATAATATAATAACGCATTTATAAAAACCATTTACATGCAATAGCAACTATTGCATAAATACAAGTAGTAAAAAAAATTCCTTTAGCTGTTTTATCATTTTGTTTTTGAAAAAAGTAAGTGAGTAGTGCTCCATTTAATAATAAGGAGACACTTATCATGGCTGATAAAATAGATTTTTGTCGATTGAGTAAGTCTAAAAATTCAGTCAATGAAAAAAAAGAAAACTTCCATTCATAAAATAATACAAAGCCTAGAAAGGGGAGGGCTAAACCTAATAAAACACCTACTATATAATTGTCTTTATTCATTACTTACATTACCATTTCCATTTCTTGGAAAGTTTGTCTTTTAAAAGGTGATTGGTTAAATCAAATTGTACAGGTACTACGCTCACATAATTGTTTTTTAAAGCCCATACGTCGGTATCTTTTGATTTATCAAAATTCACGAACTCGCCTGTTAACCAATAGTATTTTTTTCCATGTGGGTCGGTGCGCTCTACAAATTTCTCGTCGTATTTGGCATAGGATTGCTTACAAATCTTAATTCCTTTAATTAAGGGAATTGCCAGTTTTGGAATATTTACATTCAAGCAAAGGTGTTTATTTAAGTTTTTATCTGCTAGTAATTTTTGAACAATGATGCGTGCAAAATGTTTGGCTGCAGTAAAATCGGCTTCGATACTTAGGTCCAATAAACTAAAACCTATGCTTGGAATACTTTCTATAGAAGCTTCCAAAGCGGCCGACATGGTTCCTGAATAGATGACATTAATAGAATGGTTGGCGCCATGATTAATGCCACTTAAACAGATAGTGGGTTTTTGATGTAAAACTTTATCAACTGCTAATTTTACACAGTCTACAGGGGTGCCGCTACAAGTATAAGCCTCTACACCGTCTACAATATGCGCTTTTTGTAATCTCAAATGTTGCCCTAAGGTTATGGCATGTCCCATACCACTTTGTGGCTTATCTGGGGCCACTACAATCACTTTCCCTAAATCCATGACTGCTTCTACTAGGGCCTTAATTCCGGGGGCACTAATACTGTCGTCATTGGTGATAAGGATAACGGGTTGATTCAATTTTTTTGTAGCCATAATGCAAGTTACCAAGTGGCTGTGGAAAGAAAAAATAAAGAAATTGCTAAAAATATTTGGAAAAACTAAATTATTTAGTAAATTGCACTAAAATCATTAGTTATGTCATACGCAGGTAAGAATTTAAAATTCATCCGTAAACAACGCGAATGGACACAAGAGGAAATGGCCAATCAATTGCAAATTAAACGTTCCCTTGTGGGTGCTTATGAAGAGCAAAGAGCAGAGCCAAGGCTAGAAGTGCAGGAAGCCATTTGTGCTTTGTTTAATATTAGCTTGGAGGAGTTTCTTTTTCAAGATTTGTCTCAGAAAGAGGGTACTATGGGGGAGGAGAATACCACTGCCATGTCATATTTAGATCGTCGCAGATCTTTAAAGACGGATAAGTCATCGGCAATTTCCATTGTTTCCTTTGTACCCGTTAAGGCCGCAGCTGGGTATTTGGCTGGTTATGCCGATCCGGAGTTCTTGGACGAGCTTAACACCTTCACTTTGCCAATGTTGGCTCCTGGAGATTATCGTGCTTTTGAAATCATTGGGGATAGTATGCTTCCCACGCCTAGTGGAAGTGTTATTGTAGGAGAAAAAGTGGATAGTATAAGGGAGGTTAAGAACAGCAATACCTATATCGTAGTTTCAAATGCTGACGGTGTTGTGTATAAAAGAATAATCACCAATGACGACCATAAAGAAAAGCTTACTCTATTAAGTGATAATCCTTTATACGAGCCATATCAAGTAAATAGTCAAGATATCGTGGAAATTTGGAAGGCAGTATATATTATCCATAAGCCTGGGGCACAGCCCATGTGGGATGTGGATCAATTAGCAGGTGTGGTAAATAGCTTGCAGGATAAAATTAGTAATCTAAAACGTACAATGAATTAGACTTAACCGCTAATCTATTCAAACCCAGGCCATTTAGCTTGGGTTTTTTAATGACATTAAAGAGGAATCTTGTATTCTTACTATGCTTTAAATTAAAAGGCATAAATTATTGATAAACAAATATTAAGGCCTTTATTATTGCAATTAAATATTAATTTATTATTCCCATTCTATGGTGGCCGGAGGCTTGGAACTTATGTCGTAAACGACTCTGTTAATGCCTCTAACCTCATTGATGATGGCATTACTTACATGAGCTAAAAACTCATAAGGTAAGTGTGCCCAATCGGCGGTCATTCCGTCAACCGAAGTAACTGCTCGAAGCGCAACCGTATATTCGTAGGTTCTTTCGTCGCCCATAACCCCAACACTTTTTACTGGTAGCAGAATGGTGCCTGCTTGCCAAACTTTATTATATAGATCAAATTGCTTTAGGGCTTTTACATAGACATCGTCTGCTCTTTGTAAAAGATCCACTTTTTCGGGGGTAATGTCACCCAATATACGGATGGCTAAACCAGGTCCAGGGAAAGGGTGACGATTAATGAGGTCGGCAGGGATGCCAAGCTCAAGGCCCACTTTACGAACCTCGTCTTTAAATAAATAACGTAAAGGTTCAACTAAGTTAAGGCGCAAGGTATCGGGTAAGCCCCCTACATTATGGTGCGACTTAATGGTTTGTGAAGGGCCATGCACACTTACGCTTTCGATTACATCAGGATAAATTGTCCCTTGACCTAAAAACTTGGCTTCCAACATTTTAGATGCTTCTATTTGAAATACATCTATAAATAGTTTGCCAATAATTTTGCGCTTTTCTTCGGGGTCTGATTTACCAGCAAGGGCATCATAAAACATCTGTTTGGCATCAATACCTTTTACGTTTAACCCTACTGAGTTGTATATATCTAATACGCTTTGGAACTCATCTTTTCTTAAAACACCATTATCCACAAAAATGCCGTGAAGGCGAGAACCAATGGCTTTATGAATTAAGGTAGCAGCAACGGTACTATCCACTCCGCCACTTAAAGCCATTATTACATGTCCATCTCCAATCTGGGCTTTCAGCTTTTCGACTGTCTCATTTACAAAGGAGGCAGGGGTCCAGTTTTGGCTGCAGCCACATATATCTACAAGGAAATTTTTGATCATCGTCTTTCCTTCGGTAGAATGGTACACTTCGGGGTGAAATTGAAAACCATGAAGGCTATTTCCAGCATCTTGTTTTTTACGGAAAGCGGCTACAGGAATACTATCTGTATCAGCTAACAATTCAAAATTATCAGGCAGTTGGGTAATGGAATCACTATGGCTCATCCAAACCTGGCTATTAGCTTCAATGCCTTTAAATATTTGGTCCTCTTTTTGGATTCTAAGTTGAGCGCGACCATACTCTCTTTTGTTTGATTTTTCAACTTTACCTCCAAAGTTTTTAGCACTTAATTGAGCACCATAGCAAACTGTTAAAAGAGGCAGTTTTGCTAACATACTAGCAATATCAACATTGGGGGCTTCGGATTCATTTACACTTGCAGGGGAGCCACTTAAAATAATTCCTTTTAAACTACTATCGTATTCAACGGGAGTGTTAAAAGGTTTGATTTCGCAATACACATTGGCTTCTCTAACAGCTCTTGCAATTAACTGTGTGTATTGGCTTCCAAAGTCTAGGATGAGTATTTTTTCGGTCATGGCACGAAGATACACAAAAAAAATCCCGCCTGAAAGGGCGGGATTCGTATGTGAATAGCTTGTAGCTATAGATTACTTCTTCTTGGTAGCAACGGCTTTAACAGCAGTATGTTTAGCTAATTTGCTCTTTAAGTTAGCAGCTTTGTTTTTGTGGATAATTCCACGTTTTGCTAATTTATCGATTTGAGAGATGATATTTGGTAATTTCTCATCATAAGCTTTTTGCTCTTCGATCGTTTTTAAATCACGAATAGCGTTACGAGTTGTTTTACCATAATAACGGTTTCTATCGCGACGTTTAGTTGCTTGTCTTACATCTTTTTTGGTAGCCGAGTGATTTGCCATGTACTATTTAATTTTCAGGAGGGCAAAGGTAAGGTAAGAAGGCTAATAATTAAAATTAAAATGAAAAAAAATACAAAAACAATGTAATAAACTGATAATCAATATATTATGTAAAAATCGATATTTTCTATCTCTTTGTGAATGAAGGGATTAAAGTAAACCTAAATGTAGGTTAACGATTTCGGAAATTTGTAAGCTGTTTTGCTCATTTTTTCATTTATAATCAGGCATTTAACCCGATATTTGCGCTCCGTAATCTAACATCAAGCAAGCATTTTTCATGAAGGATTTTTCATACATCACCAATTCTCATCCTTCCTTTATAGAAGGGATGTACCAACAATTTGTTCAAGACCCAGCATCCATTGATCCTGACTTAAAAAAATTTTTTGAAGGGTTTGATTTTGCCATGCAAAATGGAAGTTCTATAAATGTAGTTGAAAACAATAATCAATCCAATGGAGTAAAGGTGGATAGTATCACGGATACTAATTGGAAAAAAGAAATTAGTGTTTACCGTTTAATATTAGGCTATCGCAATAAAGGCCATTTAATTGCCACTACTAATCCCATCAGAGAAAGAAAAGATCGTCATGCCAATTTAGATTTATCTTTTTTTGGTTTATCCGAAGCCGACTTAAGTAGTTCATTTAAAGTGGGCGAACTTATAGGATTAGGAACTACTAGTTTACAAAATATTATAACGCATTTACAAAAATCTTATGCCCATAATATTGGCATTGAATATAAATATATTTCGGATCAAGAAAAAATTGATTGGCTAACCAATGAGATGGAGCACAATTTTTCGGAGCCTATTGCTATTGATCAAAAAAAGCGTATCCTCGAAAAATTAAATCAGGGTGTGATTTTTGAAAAATTTTTACACACTAAATATATTGGTCAAAAAAGATTTTCCTTAGAAGGGGGAGAGAGTACTATTGCTGCATTAGATGCCATCATTAACACTGCTTCAGATAAAGGAGTACAAGAAGTGGTCATAGGTATGGCACATCGTGGCCGTTTAAATGTACTTGCCAATATCATGGGCAAAACCTATGAACAAATTTTTAGTGAATTTGAAGGAACAGCAGTGCTAGATCAAACTATGGGTAGTGGTGATGTAAAATATCACATGGGCTACAGTTCTGAGGTAGAGACAGCTAATGCAAAACAAGTTCATTTAAAACTCATGCAAAATCCTTCTCACTTAGAAGCAGTTGATCCAGTAGTGCTTGGATTTGCAAGAGCGAAAGCCGATGTTTTATATGAAAATAATTTCAATAAGGTATTACCCATATTAATTCATGGGGATGCTTCTGTAGCTGGACAAGGTATTGTGTATGAGATTTTACAAATGTGTGATTTAAATGGGTACCACACTGGAGGTACCATACATTTTGTAATTAATAATCAAATTGGTTTTACCACCGATTTTGATGATGCAAGAAGTGCTAACTATTGTACTTCGGTAGCTGCCATGGTGCAAGCGCCGGTTTTGCATGTGAACGGAGATGATGCCGAAGCGGTTTACAAAGCCGTAGTAATAGCAACTAAATATCGTCAAGCTTTTCAGAAAGATATTTTTGTGGATATGGTTTGTTATCGTAAACATGGACACAACGAAGGCGACGATCCAAAATACACGCAACCACAATTATACAGCTTGATTGAAAAACATAAAAATCCAAGAGAGATTTATGTAGAGTTTTTATTAAAAAACGGAGAAGCTGATGCACAGAATTTAGCGAAAGAAATGGAGCAAAAATTTTGGTCCGATTTGCAAGCTCGATTAGAAGAAGTAAAACAAAATCCGCTTCCTTATAAATACCAAGCACCCGAAATTGCTTGGAAGGCTATGCAAAAAGCAAAGGCCGAAGATTTTGTTAGTTCCCCCGATACATCCATTAGTACCGACAAAGCAAAATATATTTTTAATGCACTAATGAAATGGCCAGAAAATTTTTCGCCATTAAAAAAAGTGGAAAAATTATTGCAAGAAAAAATTAAACTTTTTGAAACCGAAAATAAGATTGATTGGGCCACCGGCGAGTTGATGGCTTATGCATCCTTATTAAGTGAAGGAAAAACGGTAAGAATGAGTGGGCAAGATGTAAAACGTGGTACATTTAGTCATCGTCATGCGGTTTTGTTTGACGAAAATACAAACGAACAATATTGCAGACTAGACAACATAACAAAAGAGCAACAGCCCTTTAGAGTGTATAATTCACTGTTAAGTGAATATGGAGTTTTGGGTTTTGAATATGGATATGCTTTAGCGAATGCCAATGCATTGGTTATTTGGGAAGCTCAATTTGGTGATTTCTCTAATGGTGCACAAACTATCATAGATCAATTTATAGCTGCGGGTGAACAAAAATGGCAAAGACAAAATGGAGTTGTAATGTTATTGCCACATGGTTATGAAGGTCAAGGTCCTGAACATAGTAGTGCAAGATTAGAGCGATACTTGCAATTATGTGCCGAATATAATTTGATCATTACTAATATTACCACTGCTGCAAATTTATTTCATGCTTTAAGACGTCAATTAACATGGAATTTCAGAAAACCCATGATTAATTTTTCGCCTAAAGGTTATTTAAGAAGTCCTTGGACTTTTAGTGATGTAAAAGAATTTACAGAAGGTGGGTTTAAAGAAGTAATTGATGACCCCTTTGTGCAAAATGCAGAAGGGGTGAACAAAGTTTTATTTTGTACAGGTAAGATATATTATGAATTAGCTGAAAAACAAAAAGCAGAAAACAGAACCGATATTGCGATTGTTAGATTGGAACAAATTTATCCTTTACCTGCAGCACAATTAACGAGTATTCAGCAAAAATATGGTAAAGCAATTTGGTTCTGGGTGCAGGAAGAGCCTATGAATATGGGAGCGGCAAGTTTCTTACAAATGAATTTAAAGACCCTTAAATTTGGCGTTATAAGTAGACAAGCAAGTGCCTCTACTGCAACAGGCTATATGAAAGTGCACACCAAAGAACAAGCAGAAATTTTAAATAAAGCGTTTTCTATCTAAATAATAAATTATGATTTCTATTAAAGTGCCAACCGTTGGAGAATCAATTACCGAAGTCACATTGTTAAAATGGACAAAGAAGCAAGGAACATGGGTAGAACGTGACGAAGTGATTGCCGAATTAGAGTCTGAAAAAGCAACTTTTGAAGTAAACGCCGAACAAGCAGGCGTTTTACATCATAAAGCCACAGAGGGAGATAGTATTTTAATTGGCGATATATTAGCGGATATTGATGAAACTGCGCCCAAGCCTGCAGAGGCCATTGTTGCAGAAGTGCCTAAAGCAGCAGCACCTGTAAGTGAAGCACCGGTAACAGCAGTGCCTAACAATATAAAAGCAACACCTGTTGCTGCGGCCATTATTGCAGATAAAAAAGTGGATGCACAGCAAATTAAGCCAAGTGGCTATGCAGGAAAAATAACCAAGACAGATGTTTTAGACGCGTTAAATAATCCAGGAAAAACAAATTTCCCTGGTCAGGAATTGTTTTCTCGCAATGTACGTGCCGAAAAAATGAGTAATCTGCGTAAAACGATCAGTCGTCGTTTGGTAGAAGCAAAAAATACTACGGCTATGCTCACTACTTTTAACGAAGTAGATATGACTGCTATCATGCAAATAAGAAAACAGTTTAAAGATAAATTTAAAGAAGCCCATGGGGTTAATTTAGGATTCATGAGCTTTTTTACCAAAGCTTGTGCTATTGCATTAACTGAGTGGCCAACCGTAAATGCTTTTATTGATGGTGATCAACTATTATATCATGATTACGCCGATATTAGTATTGCAGTGAGTACACCTAGAGGTTTAACGGTACCAGTAATTCGCAATGTAGAAAGTTTAAGCATGGCAGGCATTGAGAAAAAAGTAATAGAACTTGCTGGAAAGGCGAGAGATAGTAAACTTACAGCAGAAGAATTAACAGGAGGAACTTTTACCATTACCAACGGCGGTGTTTTTGGAAGTTTAATGAGCACCCCCATCATCAATATTCCACAGTCTGCTATTTTAGGTATGCATAAAATTCAAGATCGTCCAATGGCCGTGAATGGTGAAGTGAAAATATTGCCAATGATGTACCTAGCACTAAGCTATGATCATCGTATTATTGATGGACGTGAAAGTGTTGGATTTTTAGTGCGCGTAAAAGAGTTATTAGAAAATCCAGCCCTTTTATTAATTGGAAAAGATCCAGTAGCAAGTTTATTAGAACTCTAATGCATCACGCGGTACATAAAGATATTGCTAGAAAATTAGTAAGCGATTATAAAGGCCAAGAGCCCTTTGCTTCTTATATCAAAAAATATTTTGCTGCCAATAAAAAACATGGTAGCCGAGATCGAAAAACAATTAGTGAATTATGTTATGAAGCATTCAGAAAATTAGCCACACAATTTCCTTTAGCCGGTTCTATTTCAAAGCAAATTAACGCATCTGTTTTCATTGCCTCACATCAAATACAGCCCTTGCTTTTTATACGCATTAGACCATGGCAAAAAGAAAAAGTTATAGCTAAATTGAATCAAGCACAAATTGAGTATAAAGAAATTGGGATAGATGCATTGTCTTTTGCCAATACTACTTCCTTGCAAAATATTTTAGAGCTAGATAAGGAAGCGGTTATCCAAGATCTTAATTCTCAAGCATTATCAATATTATTAGCAAAGGTTCCTACAAGTATGGATCATGTAACAACAGTTTGGGATTGTTGTGCAGCGAGTGGGGGAAAAACAATTTTAATGTTTGACTACATGAATAATATACAAATTCATGTTTCTGATATTAGAGATTCTATTTTAAACAATTGTGATAAAAGATTACAGGCAGCTTCTATTCGACCAGCCTCTATTCAAGAAATAGATTTAACCCAAGAATTTAGTATTAAAAAGCAATTCGATTTTGTTTTTGCCGACCTCCCTTGTTCTGGAAGTGGAACTTGGGGTAGAACACCTGAGCAGTTGCAATATTTTACGGCTCCTCAATTAGAGAAGTTTATAAAGCTACAAACAACTATACTTAACAATATTATCCCCACCCTTAAAGTAGGAGGGCATATTTTAATAGCTACTTGTTCGGTTTACGAAAATGAAAATGAACAACAAGTAGATAAATTAGTAGCTACTGGCCTTTTTGAATTAATAGATCAACAATATTTTAAAGGCTATGAAAAGCAAGCTGATACTTTATTTGGTGCTTTATTAAAGAGAATTAAATAAGTTTCCCACTCTGTATTATTCCTCCTGCCACCACATCGTCTCCTTCATAAAATACGGCACTTTGTCCCGGGGCTATACTTTTTACGTTTTCATAAAAGCGAGCTTGCACACCATTATCTGTATTTGATAATGTGCATAAAGCACCTGAATCCTTATATCTAATTTTAGCCATCAGGTCCATGGGTGCTGCCAAATGATCATATTTAATCCAGTTCAATTTTGCCACCAACATATCGTTTTGGTCTAAATCATTCTCGTCGCCAATCACCACTATATTTTTTACTGGATCAATGGCTGTAACATAGGCAGGTTTCCCTAAGGCAATTTCTAAACCTTTTCGTTGGCCAATCGTATAAAAAGGGTAGCCCTTGTGTTTGCCTAATCTTTTTCCTTTGGTATCTAAAAACCAACCACCATTTACTTTTTCTTCCAAACCTTCCACTCGTCTTTTTAAAAATCCACGGTAATCGTTATCGGGTACGAAGCAAATTTCATAGCTCTCACTTTTCTTTGCCAATTCTGGATACCCCATATCAATAGCCATTTGCTTGATGTCTTTTTTATGCATACCTCCTAAAGGTAAAATGGTACGACTCAATAAATCTTGGTCTACACCCCAAAGCACATAACTCTGATCCTTAGTTTCATCTAATCCTTTTGAAATAACATAACGTCCATTGGTATGTTGACGTACTTTGGCATAATGACCTGTAGCAATAAAATCGCATCCTAGTGCATCGGCTCTTTTTAGTAAAGCTCTCCATTTAATATGCGTATTACACATTACACAGGGATTAGGGGTGCGACCTGCCAAATATTCTTCTACAAAATTTTCGATTACAAAATCGCCAAATTCATCTCGAATGTCTAATATATAATGAGGGAATCCGTTATTCACGGCTGCCATTCGTGCATCATTAAATGAGTCGATATTGCAGCAGCCTGTTTCTTTTCCATTGGTATTGCTGGTGGAGTAATCCCAGGTTTTCATGGTAATACCTACCACTTCGTAACCTTCATTATGCAGCATAAGTGCTGCTACTGTACTATCTATTCCGCCGCTCATGGCGACTAATACTTTCCCTTTTTTACGCATAGCTTTGGCCAGTTAAAAGTTGGCTTAGCACAAAAGTAACACATTAGGGCAGAGTTTGGCATTTTTGGGGGTAAATGGAGGGCTAATTTTTCATTTCGAAAAACGAAAAATACTATCTTCACCTTCATATAACGACAAAATAATAGAAAATGATAAAGTTACAAGTAATCGGAAATTTAGGAAAAGATGCCCTCGTTAACAACGTGAATGGCAAGTCAGTAATCAATTTTAATGTTGCACATACCGAACGTTTTAAGGATGCGCAAGGAAATCAAAAAGACAGAACTACTTGGGTAGATTGTTCCTATTGGACAGATCGTACAGCAGTGGCTCCTTATTTAAAAAAGGGGACACAAGTATATGTGGAAGGAACACCTGATGTAAGAACTTATACTACTGCCGATGGACGAAATGGGTCTTCTTTAACCTTACGTATTTCTTCGGTACAATTATTAGGTGCTAAACAAGGAGGAACTGCTGCACCCGATCAAAGTGCAGGTGCAAGTTATACACCTAGTGCTTCTCCCTCCACTGATGATGTGCCAATGGATGATTTACCTTTTTAATGTTAATGTATAGTAATATAAAACTAAGGTGTGCTTCGGTACACCTTTTTTTTGTTTTAAATTTGTAGCAATATGAAAACGGAGACATTGTACACCTACACACATTTATATCAATTTGCATTATCCGTTTTTGAAAAAATGGGATGTAGTAATGAAGACGCAACTTTAGCAACCAGTGTTTTATTGTCTGCCGACTTAAGAGGAATTGACAGTCATGGTATTGCTAGGTTGGTGGGTTATGTAAGGTTGTGGGAAGTAGGTCGTATAAATGTACATCCCAAAATTTCGATTGTATATGAAACGCCTTCCACTGCTGTAGTAGATGGGGACAGAGGTTTAGGTTTAATAGTGGCGCCCAAAGCAATGCAAATAGCGATTGATAAAGCAAAGCAAGTGGGGACAGGTTGGGTAAGTGTAAAAAATAGCAATCATTTTGGCATTGCTGCTTATCATGCGATGATGGCATTGCATGAACAAATGATTGGAATGGCTATGACCAATGCTAGTGCTTTAGTAGCACCCACTTATGCGGCCGAAAAATTATTAGGAACAAATCCAATTGCAGTTGCTATACCGGCAGCAGAACAAGCTCCTTTTGTTGCTGATTTTGCAACCACCACTGCGGCCAATGGTAAATTAGAAATAGCACAAAGAAAAAATGAAAAAATTCCTTACGGATGGGCGCAGGATGAAAATGGTTTGCCTACGCAGGATGCACATATCTTAAAAAAAGGGGGTGCACTTTTGCCACTCGGCTCTGAAAAAGAATTAGGTAGCCATAAAGGATATGCTTTAGGAAGTATCGTAGATATTTTTTCGGGGGTTTTAAGTGGTGCCAGTTTTGGCCCTTGGGCACCTCCATTTCCAGCTTATGTTCCCATGCCAGAGAATATGCCAGGAGAGGGCTTAGGTCATTTTATGGGAGCCATGCGTATTGATGCTTTTAGACCAGCAACTGAGTTCACCAATAATATGGATCTATGGTTAAATCGTTTTAGAAATGCAATACCTGTAGAGGGGCAAGAAAAAGTATATGTGGCTGGTGATATAGAAAGAATATATGAAGCCGAAAGAATGAAAAATGGGATTCCATTAGTGAATGAGGTGGTGGATGGCTTAAATGAGTTATCTACTAAATTCAAAATCGATTTTTAAATAAGACTAACGGCTGTTTGCGATTTCCTTTTTACCTTTGACCCTCCAAAAATAGACAAGTAATGAAGATAATGAAGTTTGGTGGTACGAGTGTTGGAAAGCCAGAGCGCATGCATCAAGTATCACAATTAATTACCCGCGACACAGAACCCACCATTGTTGTATTAAGTGCCTTAAGTGGAACCACTAATGCTTTGGTAGGTATAAGTGATTTTTTAGCAAAATCGGATAAGCAAGGGGCTACTACTAAAATAGAAGAATTAGAAAAACATTATCGTTCATTTATCATTGAACTATTAAAGTCGGATGAGCTAAGAGATAAAGCCAATGGAATTATTGACGAGCATTTTGAATTTTTAAAAATAACTCAGCGTATATCATTAAGTGATGCTTTAAATAAAGATATTTTAGCGCAGGGTGAACTTATGAGTACAAAATTATTTTCCTTGTATTTAGAACAAGAAAATATTGATCATGCTTTGATTCCTGCTTTAGAGTTTATGCGTTTGGATGTAAATGAAGAACCAGACTTAGGAGTCATTAAAGAGAAAATTGCAGCAGTACTTTCGGCTCATTCCAATAAAAAATTATTTATTACTCAAGGATATATTTGTAGAAATTCGAAAGGTGAAGTAGATAATTTAAAAAGAGGAGGTAGTGATTACACTGCTTCATTAATTGCTGCAGCTGTAAAAGCATCTGTTTGTGAAATATGGACAGATATTGATGGCATGCACAATAATGATCCGAGAGTGGTGGATAAAACAGTTGCCATTGAGCAGTTGAGTTTTGATGAGGCTGCGGAGCTAGCTTATTTTGGGGCTAAAATTTTACATCCTACTTGTATTTGGCCTGCACAACAAGAAAACATTCCTGTTAAATTATTGAATACCATGCAGCCTTCTGCAGCTGGTACGGTTATCAAAAAAGAAGCCGGTAGTGTAGGGGTGAAGGCTGTAGCGGCTAAGGATGGTATTATAGCCGTAAAAATTAAAAGCAGCCGTATGCTATTGGCATATGGTTTTTTAAGAAAGATTTTTGAAGTATTTGAAAAATACAAAACACCCATTGATATGATAACTACTTCTGAAGTAGCTGTATCAGTAACTATTGATAGTGACGAACATTTAGCAGAGATAATTGCTGAATTAAATAATATTGCTTCTGTAGAAGTTGAGAAAGATCAAACCATTGTATCTATAGTAGGTAATGAAATAGCCCAAACCGATTCAGTACTTACTAAATTGTTTGCAGCTATCAACGAAGTGCCAGTTACCATGGTAAGCTATGGTGGCAGCCCTCATAATATTTCTTTATTATTACCTAGCGCCTTTAAAACTAAAACGTTACAATTGGTAAATAAAGGTTTATTTAATTTATAAGCATTTTACTAAATTATTTTCATACATAAAAAAAGAGCCAAATGAAAAATTTGGCTCTTTTTTTATGAGTAGTACAAAAAATTAAATGAATAATAACGCATCTCCGTAAGAGAAGAAGCGATATTTATCTTTAATTGCTTTTTTATAGGCTTCCATCGCTAATTCATAACCTGCAAAAGCACAAGACATTATCAACAAACTTGTTTTAGGCAAGTGAAAATTGGTTACTAGGCTATCTGCGATATTGAAATTGTAAGGAGGGTGAATAAAATGATTTGTCCAACCTTCTGCTGGTTTTAATAAACGTTGTGCAGTTACACTACTTTCCATAGCGCGCATAGCAGTGGTACCAATAGAACATACACGACGACCATTTTCTTTAGCAGTATTAATAATGCGACATGCTTCCTCGTCAATCTTAAAGTATTCAGCGTCCATTTTGTGTTTACTTAAATCTTCCACTTCGATAGGACGGAAAGTGCTTAAACCAGTATGTAGGGTAACTTCTGCAAAACGGATACCAATTATTTCGGCACGCTTAATTAATTCCTTGCTAAAGTGTAAACCCGCAGTAGGTGCTGCTACAGCTCCTTCATGCTTAGCGTAAACGGTTTGGTATCTATCTTTATCTTCTTCGTCAGGTTTACGCTTTATGTATTTTGGTAAAGGTGTTTCTCCTAAAAATTCTAACATTTTTTTAAATCCTTCGTCGTCCCCTTCCCATAAAAAACGAATGGTACGACCACGGCTTGTAGTGTTGTCAATTACTTCTGCTACAAGTTCTTCATTTTCTCCAAAATATAATTTGTTACCTACGCGAATCTTTCTTGCGGGATCAACAATGACATCCCAAAGGCGATTAGGTTTATTTAATTCGCGCAATAAAAAAACCTCAATTTTTGCACCGGTTTTTTCTTTACGACCATACATTCTTGCAGGGAATACTTTGGTGTTATTTACAACAAATACGTCCTTGTCATCGTAATACTCTAAAAGATCAGAGAAATGACGATTCTCCATGTGACCATTTTGACGGTTCACTACTAAAAGACGGCTGTCTTCTCTTCTTTTGGTGGGATACTGTGCGATCAGGTTTAAGGGAAGATCGTACCTAAATTGTGAAAGTTTCATTTGTGTCTATTATTTAAAGATGATAGCCACATTAAGTTTACTACAGCCTTACGGGGCAGTTCGCTTCATGTTACGGCATGAAAATTATGGAGGCAAATGTACAACTTTAAGACTAATTTTGTGTGAACAAAAACATTGCCTAAAATGAGGTTTGTAAGCAAATTTAAGTAGCTTTGCAAACGATCGTTAGTTTTAGGTTTTTTAAGACTTAAAAAAGGAAAATATGCTTAGAGCAAAATGGTGGAAACTCTTATCTTTTGTATTGTTATTATATACTTGTACTTATGGTTTCATTGTTCAAGTACCTAAGTTGGACGATCGAATGCAACAATCTATTCGCAATTTTTTCTTTCATGTACCGATGTGGTTTGGAATGATGATTTTACTTCTTGTCTCTTTAATATACGCAGTTAAGTATTTAAGAAACGCAAATCCTATTCATGATATTTATTCCTACAGTTTTGCATCTATGGGTTTAGTGTATGGTACTTTAGGAATTATTACAGGTGCAGTATGGGCTAATTATCAATGGGGTAGTCCTTGGGTAGGAGATCCTAAACAAAATGGAGCTGCCATTGCCTTACTTATTTACTTTGCCTATTTTGTTTTACGTGGATCATTAGTGGATATGGAAAAACGCGCAAGACTGTCTGCAGTCTATAATATCTTTTCTTTTTTCATGTTATTTCCTACACTTTGGATATTACCACGATTAACAGAGTCTTTGCATCCGGGTGGACAGGGTAGTGAAGGGAATCCTGGCATTAATGGAAAAGATATGACAGCCAGTATGAGAACTGTTTTTTATCCAGCAGTAATTGGGTGGACACTTTTAGGAGTATGGATTGCTACTATTAATATTCGTATACAAATTTTAAAATTAAAGAAAGAAGGTTATTTATAATATTCACTAAAACATTAACGCATAATTTATATGATTCAACTATTACAAACTACAAACAACAATAGCATCATGGTGCAAGACGGTAAAATTTATTTAGTCATGACCATTGTTTCCATCATCTTAATCGGCTTATTTATTTATGTAGCATCGGTAGACAAAAAAATAAGTAATCTAGAGAAATAAAAAATAATCTATGTCAGAAAATTCAAACTATAGTTTTTTTCAAAGCGTCGAAAGAAGTTTTGATAAGGCATCTAAATTTACAAAATGGGAAACAGGTATTTTAGAACAAATTAAAGCCTGTAATAGTATATATAGTATGCGCTTTCCTGTGAAAATGGATGATGGGCGTATAGAAGTGATTGAAGCTTATCGTGTGCAACACTCGCAACATAAGTCGCCATGTAAAGGGGGTATTCGTTTTAGTATGGCGGTAAATCAAGACGAAGTGATGGCTTTGGCAGCACTTATGACTTACAAGTGTGCCATTGTGAATGTCCCTTTTGGTGGAGCTAAAGGAGGTATAAAAATTAGTCCAAGATCTTTAAGTTCTTACGAGCTTGAAAAAATAACACGACGTTATACTTCCGAGTTAGTAAAGAAAAATTTTATTGGTCCTGGTATTGATGTTCCTGCACCAGACTATGGTACAGGCGAAAGAGAAATGGCTTGGATTGTAGATACTTATCAATCTTTAAAGCCAGGAGAAATTGATGCAGCAGGTTGTGTTACGGGTAAGCCCATTTCTTTAGGAGGTGTAAGAGGAAGAAAAGAAGCTACAGGCTTGGGTGTATTTTATGGTGTGAGAGAAGTTTGTTTAATGGAGGATGTAATGAAAAAGCAAGGCTTAACTATTGGTATTGAAGATAAAAAAGTGGTAGTTCAAGGGTTAGGAAATGTTGGATACTATACAGCCAAATTTTTTAGAGAGCATGGTGCAAAAGTAATTGCCATTGCAGAATATGAAGGAGCTATTTACTGTGCTGATGGATTAAATGAAGAAGCTGTTTTTAATCACAGAAAATCAACTGGAAGTATCTTGAATTTTCCTGGTGCTACCAATATTGATAAAAGTGCTGATGCTTTAGAGATGGAATGTGATATTTTAATTCCTGCAGCTTTAGAAAATGTAATTGATGCTAACAATGCTCCAAGAATTAAAGCGAAAATTATTGGAGAAGCTGCTAATGGACCTTTAACACCTGAGGCGGATGAAATTTTTGCAAAAAGGGGCATTTTGGTAATTCCTGACATGTACTTAAATGCTGGTGGTGTAACGGTTTCATATTTTGAGTGGTTAAAGAATTTATCACATGTGCGTTATGGTCGTTTAGAAAAACGTTTTACCGAAAATGCAAATATTAATATTCTTAATCAAATCGAAGAATTAACTGGAAAAAAAGTAACCTCAGCAGAGAAAGAAATTATTGCACATGGTCCAGATGAAATTGATTTAGTGCATAGTGGATTAGAAGAAACTATGATAAATGCTACAAGAGAAATTATGGATATTTGGAAATCGAATCCTACTATTCCTGATATGAGAACTGCAGCTTACGTTTGTGCCATTGATAAAGTGGGAACATCTTATGCTGAGTTAGGTATTTTCCCATAGTAGAAAATAAAAACTAAATATACGCTGGGAAGTTTTGCAAAGCTTGCAATTTCCCCGTTTCTATTTTAGCGCCAACCGTATGGTGTCCATTGCTAGCTATTAAATAGGTGGCTTCTAGTACTTGTTGGTATTGAAGCAGTTGAGAAATTGTTTTGTCATCTATATTTACATTGGCCTCTTTACATTCAATAATCATCCAGGGTTTTTCATTTTTATATACCAATATGTCAAAGCGTTTTGATAAAGAGCCCAATTGAATTGTTTTTTCTACAGCGATCATAGAAGCAGGATAATTTTCGACTTGCACCAAGTATTGTAAAATATTTTGTCTTACCCATTCTTCGGGAGTGAGCAATATCCAAATTTTACGGAAGGGATCGAACAGCTGATCCTTGCCTTGCTTTTTTTGAAGCTTAAATGGGTATTTTGGGTAATTAAGTTCCATGATTTAAAAATGCAATAAATATTGTAATTTTATATATTAACCTGAACCAAAGATAGGCTTATGAAAACAAAAGAGGAAATTGTAGAAAACTGGTTACCCAGATATACAGGAGCTAGTTTGGATCAATTTGGTAAGTTTATATTGCTTACTAATTTTTCTAACTATGTAAATATGTTTGCAGCCAAGCAGGGGGTAGAAGTAATTGGGAAAGACCGCCCTATGCAATGTGCTACTGCCGAAGGTATTACGATTATCAATTTTGGAATGGGAAGTCCAGGAGCAGCTACTATCATGGATTTATTAACTGCAATAAAACCAGAGGCAGTTTTGTTTTTAGGTAAATGCGGCGGACTTAAAAAAAGAAATACAATTGGCGATTTAATTTTACCTATAGCAGCTATAAGAGGTGAAGGTACTTCTAATGATTATTTTCCAGCCGAAGTGCCGGCCTTGCCAGCTTTCGCTTTACAAAAAGCAATATCAACTACTATTCGTGATAATAATGTGGACTACTGGACAGGTACGGTATACACCACTAATCGTCGTGTATGGGAACATGATGATGAGTTTAAAGAATATCTTACAAAAATTAGAGCCTACGCTATTGATATGGAAACTGCAACTATTTTCACTGTTGGTTTTTTTAATAAAATTCCCACAGGTGCCTTGTTACTTGTTAGTGATTCTCCCATGGTTCCAGAAGGGGTAAAAACGGAACTGAGTGATAGTAAAGTTACAGCACAATTTGTGGAACGCCATTTGCATATTGGAATTGAATCTTTAAAGCAATTAATTAACAACGGACAAACAGTTCGTCATTTGCAATTTTAAAAGCAAGAATATCATTTTTAGTCTTTCCAAAGAAAAGGAAAGAGGATATAAGAGAGGGCAATAATCATTATATCAAAGCCAATTAATAAGCCAACTAGTTGAGGTAAACCGTTTTGTACCACATCAGCAAAAGCGATATTAGCAATTTTCATAAGTAACATTAATTGTGGAATAATTAAAGGGAATCCCAAAATAGCCATGATCGCTGCAGGTTGCTGTGCTTTAGAGGCAATGGCTGCTAAAAAGCTAAAAACCAAACTAAGGCTAATTCCTCCTAGGCAACTTATGCCAAAAAATAAGAAAGGGTGAGAGAGGGGATTGCCTAATAATAAAGTAAATAATAATAAGCTAAGCCCGCTCATCAACGTCATTAAAATACTATTGTAAATAAGTTTTGAGAATATAAAAATTACAGGATGCACAATGGTATAAAAATACAACATGCGACCACGACCCTCTTGTAAAAAAGATCGGGCAACTGCATTAATGCAAATAAATAATAAGGTTACCCAGTAAAGACCATTCCAAACTTTATCATCAGGTTGTCCCATCGTTAAATAAATAACAAAACTGGTAGAGGCTATGTATAATAAAATACCAAAAAAAGTATACTGCTGACGAAACTCAAGCAGTATGTCTTTTTTCAATAAAGTATATAATGGATTTATTTGCTTGCGCATATTCTACATCTAGGTTCGTAATTATTTTTTTCACCTAAGACTACCGTCCCTGCTTCCTCGCTTGTACGATAGGAAACATTGGCTAAATGTCCACATTGCACACAAATGGCGTGTAACTTTGTAATAAAGTCGGCAATGGCTAATAAATGGGGCATCGGACCAAAAGGTTTTCCTAAATAGTCCATATCTAAGCCAGCCACTATAACTCTCTTGCCTTGTAAGACTAATGCTTCGCAAACACGAATAATTTCTTCATCAAAAAATTGTGCTTCATCAATACCCACCACTTCGGCATTTTCAGCAAGCAGTAAAATTGCTTTTGCATTATCTACTGGAGTGGAGGAAATTGAATTGGCGTCATGGCTTACCACTTTATTTTGATCGTATCTTGTATCTAATGCAGGTTTGTAAATCTCAACTTTTAAATTAGCAATTTTTGCACGCTTTAATCGGCGTATAAGCTCTTCTGTTTTGCCGCTAAACATACTGCCACAAACTACTTCAATCCAGCCTCTTTTTAATCCTGATAAATTTTGTTCAATAAACATATAGTATAGTTAAATCAATTTGTTCAAAAGTAAACATTCCTTAGCGAACCTTACCCTAAATAATAGATAATTTCGGTCATGGTTTTATCGGTTGCCCCAGCATGAGCGCTAACAAATTGCGCCGCAGCATAGCCTGCATTTTGATAGGCTGATTCATTATTCATAAGTGAATCTATCAATGCAATGGCTTGGGAACTTTCTGCTATACTAAAACCTCCATTTGCTTTTCTAAGTCCAATGGCTTCTCTATATTTTTTATCATTGGGTCCCCAAACAACCGGTTTGCCAAATGCCGCTGGTTCGATTACATTATGTACACCATCATATCCAAAAGCGCCACCAACATAACTAATGGTAGCATATTGATAAAGAGATCTTAAAATACCTATACTATCAACTAAAATTATTTGAGGAAGTTCTTGTTTTTCATTTTTTAGCACAAATTCCGAAAGCCTAATTGCAGAGGGAAAAATTCTTATACATTCTTTGATATTATTTTCATCCACTAAATGAGGGGCAATAATGATATTGTATTCTTTAATGTGCGGCATCATTTGGGAAAATAATAAATGGTCTTCTTTCCAAGTACTTCCAGCAATAATTTTTTTATGAGCACTTAATAAATTAATCCAGTGAATAGGGGTTGTGTTTTTTGCAGTTTGTAAAACTCTGTCAAATCTAGTATCTCCAGATATAGATATTCTGGTTTCGTTGAGTATTGATTTTACTAAATCAAAAGAAATTTGTTCTTGCACCAAGATGCTTGAAAACAGATTTAGTATCTTTTTGTAAAATCCGCCATACCATTTAAAGAAAATTTGATCTTTTCTAAAAATGGAGGAAACTAATAAGGTGGGAATATTTTTTTCTTGAGCAATTTTTAAATAATAGTACCAGAACTCATATTTAATAAAAATTATGAGAACAGGTTGTATAGTTTGCATAAACCTTTGGGCATTTTTGTAGCTTTCAAATGGCAGGTAAGTAATGGCATCTGCTGCTGGGTCGTTGTTCCTAAATAAATAACCCGAAGGCGAAAAAAAAGTTAACCAAATAGAATGATTGGGGTATTTATCACGAATCTTATGCATGATGGGTAAACCCTGTTCAAACTCCCCATAAGAGGCTGCGTGTATCCAGATAATAGGCTTATCAATACTTGCTTTTTTAGTGTTAATTTCCTGCCAAACAGTAGATTGTCCCTGACACCAGCTTTTGGCTTTGGGATTAAAAAGCGCCAGCAGTTTAGCTAGTAGGGGGTAACAATAAATGAATAGCCTATACAATAGCATGGAATAAGGTTTCTAAGGGCAAAAATCACTCTTTTTATTGTAATTTTGCCAAAATTATTAGGATGCGAAAAATTCAAATGGTTGACACCAAAACCCAGTATTTAGCCATCAAGAATGAGGTGGATGCTGCCATTGAGGAAGTATTGGATTCGGCAGCCTATATAAATGGTAAAGCGGTTAAGGATTTTACACAACACTTAGCCACCTATTTAAAGGTGGATCATGTGATTCCATGTGCCAATGGAACAGATGCTTTGCAAATTGCTATGATGGCTTTGGACTTACAACCAGGAGATGAAATTATAACCCCTTCTTTTACTTATATAGCCACAACCGAAGTGGTAGCACTCTTACAACTAAAGCCTGTTTTTGTAGACGTTGATCCCATTACTTATTGCATGGATATTGAAAGTTTACAAAAAGCGATTACGCCTAAAACAAAAGTAATTGTCCCTGTACATTTATATGGACAGGCAGCGCCTATGGAAGAGATTATGGCTATTGCTAAACAACATAATATTTATGTGATAGAAGATAATGCGCAAGCTATTGGGTGTGATTATACATTTTCGGATGGGACCAAAAAGAAAACAGGAACGATTGGACATATTGGTGCAACCTCTTTTTATCCTAGTAAAAACTTAGGTGCTTTTGGAGATGGTGGTGCCATTTTTACCAACGATAAAAGTTTGGCAACTAAAATGGCGATGATAGCTAATCATGGTCAGTCACAAAGATATTATCATGATGTGGTAGGATGTAATTCAAGATTGGATTCTATTCAAGCAGCCATTCTTAACATTAAGCTAGCGCATTTAAATGAATACAATCAAGCCAGACAAAAAGTGGCAAGCTATTATAATAACGCTTTTTCATCTATAAATGAAATTGTTATACCTGCTAAGGCAAATTATACCACCCATGTTTTCCATCAGTATACAATGCAGTTAAAAGGGGTAGATCGGGATGCTTTTATTGCTCATTTAAATAGCAAAGAGATACCTTGTATGATTTATTATCCGGTGCCAGGGCATTTGCAAAAAATGTTTGGAAATCAAAATAATCAAACTTGGGATTTGCCAGTAACAGATACATTAACAGCTTGCGTTTGTTCTTTGCCTATTCATACAGAAATGGATGAGGAACAATTAACTTATATTGTGGAAGGCGTTGCAACCTTTTTTAAAAAAGATTAAAAATTACTAACAAATGAAAATTGCAGTAGTAGGCACGGGCTATGTTGGATTAGTAACAGGCACCTGTTTTGCGGAGACAGGTAATAAGGTTACTTGTGTAGATATCGATAAAGCCAAAGTGGATAAATTAAGTGCAGGACAAATCACTATTTACGAGCCAGGATTAGAGAAAATATTTTTAAGAAATATTAAAGAAAACCGATTAACCTTTACTACGCAATTAGAAGAGGCAATTGTGGATGCAGAGATTATTTTTTTAGCATTGCCCACACCTCCGGGTGCGGATGGTAGTGCGGATTTAAAATATGTGTTGGGCGTAGCGGATCATTTAGGAAAAATATTAAAGGGCTATAAAGTAATTGTAAACAAGAGTACAGTGCCGGTGGGTACAGCCGATAAAGTAAGTGCTGCGATTGCCAAAAACTATCAGGGCGAATATGATGTGGTAAGTAATCCTGAGTTTTTAAGAGAGGGTGTGGCAGTGGACGATTTTATGAAGCCAGATAGAGTAGTGGTAGGTACAAGATCGGAGAGAGCTAAAAAGTTAATGAGCGATTTGTATGCGCCATTTGTAAGACAGGGTAACCCGGTAATTTTTATGGACGAGCGTAGTTCTGAGTTAACAAAATACGCAGCCAATAGTTTCCTTGCTACAAAAATTTCATTTATGAATGAGATTGCACAATTATGTGAGCGTATGGGAGCGGATGTGGATATGGTAAGAAGAGGCATTGGATCTGATGACAGAATCGGTAAGCGCTTTTTATTCCCAGGTATTGGCTATGGAGGATCTTGTTTTCCTAAAGATGTGCAGGCTTTAATTATGTCATCAGATGAAGTGGGGTATGATTTTGAGATTTTAAAAGCCGTGGAGTTAGTGAACGCCCATCAAAAATTACATTTAGTAGAAAAGATAAAGTCTTATTATAAAAATAATTTACAAGGCAAACATTTTGCTTTGTGGGGACTCGCTTTTAAGCCTAATACGGATGATATTAGAGAAGCACCAGCTTTAAGTATAATAGATGCATTAACAAGTGCTGGCGCTACGGTTACTGCTTATGACCCAGAAGCCATGCCCAATGTAAAGGCACAGATAGGAGATAAGATTGCATTTGCCGAAAACCAGTATGAGGCTTTACAAAAAGCAGACGCTTTAATTATAGCTACAGAGTGGAGTGAGTTTAGAACCCCCGATTTTGAATTAATGGAGCAAAAGCTCGAGTTAAACAAAATCATCTTTGATGGCCGTAATTTATTTGAAGTAGCAAAGATGAAAGAGCTAGGCTATCACTATGAAAGTATTGGAAGAGCTTCCGCCTTAAAATAAACCCATGAGTCAAAAAAGAATTTTAATTACAGGAGCTGCCGGATTTTTAGGATCTCATTTATGTGATCGATTTATTAAGGAGGGCTACTATGTAATTGCGATGGATAATTTAATTACGGGCGATGAGAACAATATTGCTCATTTACATTCCAATGCTAATTTTGAGTTCATCCTTCATGATGTTACCAAGTTTACAGAGATTAAGGGTTCTCTTGATTATATTTTACATTTTGCCTCTCCTGCAAGCCCAATAGATTATTTAAAAATACCTATTCAAACCTTGAAAGTTGGGGCGATGGGTACGCATAATTTATTGGGACTCGCTAAAGCCAAGGGAGCGAGAATATTAGTAGCTAGTACAAGCGAAGTATATGGCGATCCTTTAGTGCATCCTCAAACGGAAGAGTATTGGGGTAATGTAAATCCGGTGGGTCCAAGAGGGGTATATGACGAAGCAAAAAGATATATGGAATCCATTACGATGGCTTACCATACTTTTCATCATGTTGAAACAAGGATTATCCGCATTTTTAATACCTATGGTCCAAGAATGCGCCTAAATGATGGAAGGGCCTTACCAGCATTTATTGGTCAAGCTTTAAGAGGAGAAAACTTAACGGTGTTTGGGGATGGTTCACAAACCAGAAGCTTTTGTTATGTGGATGATTTAGTAGAAGGGATATACCGTTTATTATTAAGTGATTATGATCAGCCTGTAAATATTGGCAACCCCAATGAAATTAGTTTAAAGGATTTTGCTGAAGAAGTATTAAAACTTACAGGATCGAGTGTAAAAATCATTTACAAGCCACTACCGGTGGATGATCCTAAACAAAGACAACCAGATATCACTAAAGCAAAAACCATTTTAGGATGGGAGCCTAAAGTAGATCGTGCCGAAGGTTTACAAAAAACCTACGATTATTTTAAAGCCTTGCCTCCAAGTGAATGGACAAAATTACCCAAAGAATTTACCAGTAAATAAAATGGCTATCCATAAAATATTAGTAACAGGATCTAATGGGCAATTAGGGTGGGAATTAGCGCAAGCGGCTGCTAACTTTCCTAAATTCGAATTTGTTTTTGTAGATCGTACAGCAATGGATTTATCTAAGCCTGCTGAGCTTGAGGCGGTTATCAATTTTTTTGCCCCTAATGTAATAATTAATACAGCGGCTTATACTGCTGTGGATAAAGCAGAAGCTGATAAAGAGCAAGCTCATTTAGTAAATACTTCGGCTGTTAGAGAGTTAGCGAGAATAGCGAAAGAAAAAAATATAGTATTTATAACATATTCTACTGATTATGTTTTCAGTGGAACAGCCACTTCGCCTTATTTGACTGATACAGCCATTCATCCAGTAAATAGTTACGGTGAGTCTAAAGCAGCTGGTGAATTGGCGGCGCTCAAAGAAAATGACAATGCCATTATCATTAGAACCTCATGGGTGTTTAGTAGTCATGGGAATAATTTTGTGAAAACGATGATTCGTTTAATGAAAGAAAAAGAATCCTTAAAAATTGTAGGGGATCAAAAAGGGAGACCCACTTATGCAAAGGATCTTGCACTGGCCACTATTCAAATGATTCTTGCCATTAATAATGGTAAAAAAATAAAAGGAATTTATCATTATGCCAATAGTGGAGAAACTACTTGGTTTGGTTTCGCACAAAAAATTAAAGAGTTAACAGGCTTAGACTGCAACTTAGAATCCATCACCACAGATCAATTTCCTACGCCGGCACCCAGACCGCTCTATTCCGTTTTAGATACACAAAAATTAGAGAAGGAATTAAGCATTCAAATTCCTAATTGGGAAATTGCTTTGCAAGAATGTATCCATCAAATTAATCTAGCTTAATGTGAAAAAGGAACTCCTTTTACAACAATTGGCAAAGGCAACTTATGTAATGATACAACCATCACCAATTCATGGCATTGGTGTATTTGCTATTAGAGATATAGCTAAGGGTACCAAGAATATTTTTTCGGAAGCAGTGGGGGAATGGATAAAAATTAGTAGAGCCGAAGTGGAAGCATTAC
The DNA here is from genome assembly GCA_947452905.1 of Bacteroidota bacterium. Lineage (GTDB taxonomy): Bacteria > Bacteroidota > Bacteroidia > Chitinophagales > Chitinophagaceae > Sediminibacterium. The sequence goes on from CANGEP010000011.1 coordinate 57,971, forward strand.
CTCAGCATAGTAAAGCATTAATTGAAAATCACTGCTTGTTTGATCAGGACTTTTATTTTGTACCTGATTATGGGTTTAAGTTAGTGGATTTGGTAATTTATTTAAATCATTCCGATACCCCCAATGTAGCTTCTGTAAATGATGGGGAGTATTTTGAAGCATTAAGAGATATACCATGTGGAGAAGAGCTATTAGTAGATTATGGTACCATTGTAGATAGTCAGGAGTAAAACTGACTTGTATCATAGAAATAGGCAAATACACTAACTAGCTTTGTTGAAAGCATAGTTATGAAAAACAAAATTTTGGTAGCAGTTGATATTAGCGAAAATACCGCTGGTATCATTGGTCAGGCTTTAATTTTAGCAAAGAAATTAGATGCTTCAGTTGTAATAAGTTCTATCATACCTATTTATGTTGATTATTTACAAGCACAGATGGCGCTTGTGCCTACCCAATGGGATGAACTTTATCAGGGCCAAAAAGAGCTTGCCTTAAAAGAACTCACTAAAATAAAAGACCAGCACCCTTATCAAATTATTAGTCTTGATGTACAAGTAGGTAATCCCAAATATGATATTATTGAAAAAGCAGAACAAGAAAAAGTAAACTATATAGTTATGGGAACCCATGGTCATACAGGCCTTACGCATGTAGTGTTAGGGAGTACTGCCGAATACATTATAAGACATTCTAAAGTGCCGGTACTAGTAGTGCCTATGAACACTAATAGTCATTAGGAATTTTTCTAATTAATCTTATTTTCTTATTTTACAGATAAGTAATTATCCGTAAATATGGAATCTCCCCTCTATTTTATTTGTACTATTGGATTTAGTATGGCATTTTTTGTCTTACTATTTAATAAAGGGTACAAAAACGCGAATAAATTTTTAGCAGGCTATTTGTTTTTTGCTTCCTTATATATGATGCAGAATTTTGTACTTATTTATAGCAAAAGTGTAAATCTAGTATTATTATTTACTTTAACACAACCCTTCTTTTATTTAATTGGACCTTTTGCTTTTTTACATATCAGAAGTTTAACAACAGGAAGAACAAAGTTATCTTTAATTGATATTTTACACTTTATATTATTTATTATTTGTTTAATTGGTTTAGTGCCTTATTATTTTTCTAGTTGGGATTATAAACTTGCAGCATCTGTTAATATCATTGGAGAAAATTGGAGTACCAATGCGTATAACTTAAATTTTATTTTTAGGTCGGAAGTTGATCAGATTTTAAATTTAATACAGATATTTTTTTATACTCTAGCACTTTGGAATTTATCCAATCTTAACAAAAAGGGGTTAACAAATAATGAACTAAACAGTAAGCAATTGACTGTTATAAATAAATATGTGATAATTTTTTGTACCATTTTTACATTAATATGTATTGATTTCTTTTTTGCTATTTGGAATATTCTAGTGTATCAAAATAAGTCAGAGTTTATTTATCAGACCAATTTTATCGTTTTTATAGCCACTTTTATTTACTTGGCTATGAATTTTTCGATTCTATTTTTCCCAAGAATAATGACAGGGATGGACCCTGAGCGATAATAAAAGGATTAGCTCCCTGCGGTCGCTTTTCCTTTTAATGGGGAAAGCCCAGCATAAATGATTGGCCTCACTTTGTTCGGCCATCCTTTACAATGGGGAAAGCCCAGCATAAATGATTGGCCTCACTTTGTTCGGCCATCCTTTACAATGGGGAAAGCCCAGCATAAATGATTGGCCTCACTTTGTTCGGCCATCCTTTACAATGGGGAAAGCCCAGCATAAAATCTAGAAGCCA
>CANGEP010000012.1 GCA_947452905.1 Bacteroidota bacterium
GATGTTCAAAAAATTATTGGATCAAGGTCAAGCAGGTGATAACGCAGGTTTATTATTACGTGGTATCGAGAAAAAAGATATCCGTCGTGGTATGGTAATCTGTGCTCCTAAAACGATCACTCCACATACAGACTTCAAAGCTGAGGTGTATGTATTATCAAAAGAAGAAGGTGGACGTCATACTCCATTCTTTAACAAATATCGTCCTCAATTCTACTTCCGTACAACGGATGTAACTGGTGAATGTACTTTACCAGAAGGAACTGAGATGGTAATGCCAGGTGATAACGTTAGCATCACTGTAAAGTTGATCCAACCTATCGCAATGGAAAAAGGTCTTAAGTTCGCGATCCGTGAGGGTGGTAGAACAGTAGGCGCTGGTCAAGTTACTGAAATCGTTAAGTAATTTAACTAAACATATAACTGAAAGTCTTTGGTTTAAGCGTAAGCTTTGACCAGAGACTTTTGGTTCATACGGGCATGGTGCAACGGTAGCATACGGGTCTCCAAAACCTTTGATCTGGGTTCGAATCCTAGTGCCCGTGCGAATAAAATTTGCTATATTTAGCAAAATTTGAGGGTTTTTAAATAAAAAAATTATGAATAAAATAGCCAACTACTTCAAAGAATCATACTTGGAGTTACAAGAAAAAGTGACTTGGCCTACTTGGACAAATTTGCAACAAAGCACAGTAATTGTGTTAGCGGCTACTATAATTATTACTGCCATGGTTTGGATCATGGACTTTTCGAGCAACCAATTATTAAAGTTGATCTATTCATTATTTAAGTAAAACCATGGAAACAGAAGTACAAGTTCCTACCGCTGCTCCTACAGTAGCAACTCCAGACACAAAATGGTATGTTTTACGTGTGGTGAGTGGTAAGGAAAAAAAGATTAAAGAATATTTAGATAAAGACATAGCTAGAAATGGTTGGACTAGTGTTATCAAGCAAGTGTTTTTACCTATGGAGAAAGTATATAAAGTGCAAAACGGTAAAAAAGTAATGCGCGAGAAAAACTATTTTCCTGGTTATGTTATGATGGAAGTGGTGGATGCCAATGGTTCTGGACGTTTAGCAGATGATATCGTAATGCATATTAGCAATATCAGTAACGTTATGCACTTCTTAACCGATGGTAAAGGCTCTAAAGGGAATATTATATCATTAAGAAAATCGGAAGTCAATAAAATGTTGGGTAAGGTGGATGAGATGAACGACATGGGCGGATCTATCAGCGAACCATTCATTTTAGGCGAGACGATTAAAATAATTGAGGGACCTTTCAATGACTTTAATGGTGTCATAGAAGAGGTGAACGAGGAAAAGAAGAAATTGAAAGTGACCGTAAAAATATTCGGTCGATCTACCCCAGTGGAATTAAATTACATGCAGGTAGAGAAACTGAGTTAGAAGGAAAAAGGTAAAAAGGTCCCCTCAAAGCAATTTGAGGGGATTTTTTTTTGGCCAAATGCTAAGACAGTCGTACTTTTGCCGTCCAATTTACACTTTTCGAAGTGTGGGTATTTGGGAGTCGAAGCCCTATTGGCTCGACGCTTAACCAAAAAAACATAAAAAATGGCAAAAGAAATCTCTGGCTATGTTAAGCTACAGGTGAAAGGTGGTCAAGCCAATCCTGCGCCTCCAGTAGGTCCAGCCCTGGGTTCTAAGGGTGTTAACATTATGGAGTTCTGTAAGCAATTCAATGCTAGAACTCAAGACAAACAAGGAAAAGTTGTTCCTGTTTTAATTACAGTTTATACCGACAAGTCGTTCGACTTTGTTATCAAAACTGCACCAGCTCCTGTTCAATTAATGGAAGCTGCAAAAATCCAAAAAGGTTCTAAAGAAAGCAATCGCGACAAAGTAGGTAAAGTTACTTGGGCGCAAGTAGAACTTATTGCTAAGGACAAAATGGAAGACTTAAACGCCTTTACTTTAAATAGTGCTATGAGCATGGTAGCTGGTACAGCGCGCTCTATGGGTATTACAGTAGAAGGTAAAGCACCTTGGGAAAATTAATTTATTCACCTTAAAAAATAAACAACATGTCATTGACTAAAAAAAGAAAAGTTGCGGTTACTAAGGTGGATAAGAATAAATTTTATTCCCTTAAAGATGCTTCATCATTAGTAAAAGAAATTAACTGTACAAAGTTTGATAGCTCTGTAGATTTACATATTCGTTTAGGAGTAGATCCTAAAAAAGCAGACCAACAAGTTCGTGGTACTGTTTCTTTACCTCACGGTACTGGTCGTACAAAAAAAGTATTAGTACTTTGTACACCTGATAAAGAAGCAGCAGCAAGAGAAGCAGGTGCTGATTATGTAGGCCTAGATGAGTTCGTAGCTAAAATCGAAGGTGGTTGGGTAGATATGGATGTAATCATCGCTACTCCAGCGGTAATGCCTAAGATTGGTAAGTTAGGTAAAGTATTAGGACCACGTAATTTAATGCCAAATCCAAAAACAGGAACAGTAACAAACGATGTTGCTGCTGCTGTAAATGAGGTTAAAGGCGGTAAAATTGCATTTAAAGTTGACAAAGCGGGTATCGTACATGCATCTATTGGTCGCGTATCTTTTTCTGCAGAAAAAATTGCAGAGAACAGTGCTGAATTAATTAATGCAATCATTAAATTGAAACCATCTGCTTCAAAAGGTACTTACTTAAAAGCAGTAAGCATGGCTTCAACAATGAGTCCTGGTATTGCATTGGAAACTAAATCATTAATGAACTAGTCCTGGTGATCCGAAAGGAAATGACCCGGGTAATAAAATAAAATTAGTTATGACCAAAGATCAAAAAAATGAAGTGATTGAAATTCTAAAAGAGAAGTTCAATCAATACAATAACTTTTATATCACTGATACAGAATCTTTGAGCGTAGAACAAGTTTCTAATTTACGTCGTTCTTGCTTTAATAAGCAAGTAGAGATGAAAGTGGCTAAAAACACTTTAATCCGTAAAGCATTAGAAAGCTTAGACAGCGAAAAGTTTGCAGGAGTATATGATTCATTGCATAAAGTAACTGCTTTGATGTTCTCTGAGAATCCAAAAGATCCAGCAGTTATCATTAGCGCTTTCAGAAAAGACAATCCAGGTGACAGACCCACTTTAAAAGCGGCCTTCATCAATGGTGATATTTTTGTAGGAGATGATGCCTTAAATGCACTTAAGAATATCAAAACCAAAAACGAACTTATCGGCGAGGTTATTGGATTATTACAATCTCCTGCTAAGCGCGTAATTGCAGCTTTATTAAACCATGCTGAGAATGGTTCTACTGCCACTGAAAAAGAAGTAGTAGCAGCAGCAGTTGAAGTTGCCGTAGCAGAAGCTCCAGTAGCGGAAGCGCCAGCAGCTGAAGCGGCTCCCGAAGCACCAGCAGCGGAAGCAGCACCCGAAGCGTAAGCTTCCAAACCAATAGTTAATTACAACGCAAGTTGTTTTTATATTGTTAAATAATTTTTTTAAACCTTCCGCTGGAGCAGTAAGCTTTGAAAGCGGAAAAAATTGAAACAAAATGGCAGACGTAAAAGCATTAGCCGAACAATTAGTAGGCTTAACAGTAAAAGAAGTTCAAGAATTAGCAGACGTATTAAAAGCTGATTACGGTATCGAACCAGCAGCAGCAGCAGTAGTTGTAGCAGCAGGTGGTGGTGGTGCTGAAGCAGCCGCTGAGAAAACAGCATTTGATGTTATCTTAGTAAATGGTGGTGCTAGCAAATTGAACGTAGTTAAAATCGTTAAAGATTTAACTGGTCTTGGTTTGAAAGAAGCTAAAGACTTAGTAGATGGCGCTCCTAAAGCAATCAAAGAAGGTGTTTCTAAAGCAGAAGCTGACGAAATCGCTGGTAAATTGAAAGAAGCAGGTGCTGAAGTTGAAGTAAAGTAATTTACCCGACTATAGGTCCTACAAAATGATATCGAGCCCTCCACCTAGTGGGGGGCTCTTTTTTTGTAAAACAAGCCCAAATCCTCCTTTTTTGGCCTAAAAAGTTAAATAAAAGCTAAGATTTTATGACAAGATTGCCTGTTTTGTATTTTTTCTCAAAAAATAACTCAAAATCAAGGGTTTTGGTACAAAATTTGTTTTTATTAATGCTCCACTTTCCTTAACTTTGCAATCCTTTATTTTGGGCGTATTGTCTGTGATAGTCAATGCTTGAGCACAATGCTACCAAATATTTTATTGCAATAAAACCTGGTTAATACCGTATGTCTACAACAACTTTGAACAACAGGCACAACTTTGGTAAAATTAAGAACATTGCCGAAGCACCAGACTTACTTGACATTCAGTTAGAATCTTTCAAAGAATTCTTCCAATTAGAAACAACACCAGACCGCAGAAATGTGGAAGGTTTGTTCCGTGTGTTTAAGGAAAATTTTCCTATCACTGATACGCGTAACATTTTCGTTTTGGAATTCTTGGATTATTTTATTGATCCACCACGTTACACTATTGATGAGTGTATGGAACGTGGATTAACATATGCTGTTCCATTAAAAGCTAAATTACGTTTAAGCTGTAATGATGAAGAGCACGTTGATTTCCAAACCATCGTACAGGATGTGTTCTTAGGTAACATTCCTTACATGACACCAAGAGGAACCTTTGTGATTAATGGTGCTGAGCGCGTTGTCGTTTCTCAGTTACATCGTTCACCAGGTGTATTCTTTGGTCAATCAACACATCCAAATGGAACAAAAATTTATTCTGCTCGTGTAATTCCTTTCAAAGGTGCATGGATGGAATTTGCTACAGATATCAACAACGTGATGTATGCTTACATCGATCGTAAGAAAAAGTTCCCTGTAACTACTTTGTTACGTTCTATCGGTTTTGAAACAGACAAGGATATCTTAGAATTATTTGGCATGGCCGATGAAGTTAAAGCGGATAAAAAAACTTTAGCCAATCATATTGGTAAAAAATTAGCTGCGCGTGTTTTAAGAACATGGGTAGAAGATTTCGTGGATGAAGATACAGGTGAGGTGGTAAGTATCGAAAGAAACGAAATAGTAATGGAGCGTGATACTGTATTAGACGAAGATGCAGTGAGCTTAATTATTGAGATGGGTGCGAAAAGCGTATTCATTCAAAAAGAAGATGTAGGTGGTGACTATGCTATTATCTACAATACTTTAAATAAGGATACTTCTAACTCAGAATTAGAAGCGGTTCAACATATTTACCGTCAATTACGTGGTGCAGATGCTCCAGATAACGAAACGGCGCGTGGTATTATCGACAAATTATTCTTCTCTGATAAACGTTATGATTTAGGGGAAGTAGGTCGTTATAAGATCAACAAAAAATTAGGTCATGACTTAACACAAGAGAAGAAAGTGTTAACGAAAAATGACATCATTGAAATCATTAAGTACTTAGTACGTTTAACAAATCAGAAAGCAGAGATTGATGATATCGATCACTTAAGCAATCGTCGTATTCGTACAGTAGGCGAGCAGTTGTATGCTCAATTCGGTGTAGGTTTAGCGCGTATGGCGCGAACTATACGTGAGCGTATGAACGTGCGTGATAATGAAGTATTCACTCCAGTAGATTTGATTAATGCAAGAACTTTATCTTCTGTTATCAATTCTTTCTTTGGAACTTCTCAATTGTCTCAATTCTTAGATCAAACCAATCCATTAAGTGAAATCACGCATAAGCGTCGTGTTTCCGCACTTGGACCAGGTGGTTTAAGTCGTGAGCGTGCAGGTTTCGAGGTTCGTGACGTACACTATTCTCACTACGGTCGTTTATGTACTATTGAAACACCAGAAGGACCAAATATTGGTCTGATTTCAACTTTGTGTGTACACGCAAAGATTAACGATATGGGCTTTATTGAAACGCCTTATCGTAAAGTTGAAAATGGTAAAGTAAATTTAAAAACATTAACCTATTTAAGTGCTGAAGAAGAGGACACTGCAAGAATTGCACAGTCTAATTCTCCCTTAAATGAAAAAGGAGAATTCGCAGATGATAAAGTTGTTTCTCGTGAAACAGGCGACTTCCCCATTTTAGATAAAGCAGACGTACAATATATGGATGTGGCACCTAACCAAATCGTTGGTTTGAGTGCTTCCTTAATTCCTTTCTTGGAGCATGATGATGCTAACCGTGCGTTGATGGGATCAAACATGCAACGTCAAGCGGTTCCATTAATTCGTCCAGAAGTGCCTATTGTTGGTACTGGCTTAGAAGGAAAAGCTGCTCGTGATGCGCGTATTCAAATTCACGCTGAAGGAGATGGTGTAGTAGAGTTTGTGGATGCTAATGAAATTCATGTTCGTTACAATCGTAACGAGATGGATCGTTTAGTAAGCTTTAACGAAGACTTAATTGTATACAAATTAACTAAGTTCACAAAAACCAACCAATCAACTTGTATTAACTTAACACCTTCTGTTAAAAAAGGTCAGAAAGTTAAAAAAGGTGATTTCTTAACGGAAGGGTATGCTACACAAGGTGGTGAAGTAGCCTTAGGCCGTAACTTACAAGTAGCATTTATGCCTTGGAAAGGTTACAACTTTGAGGATGCTATTGTAATCAGCGAAAGAGTAGTACGTGAAGATTTATTTACCTCTATTCATATCGATGAATATGAATTAGAAGTACGTGATACTAAATTAGGTGAAGAAGAATTAACATCTGATATCCCGAATGTTTCTGAAGAAGCAACTAAGGATTTAGATGAGCATGGTATTATTCGTATCGGTGCTCCAGTTAAAGAAGGCGATATCTTAATTGGTAAAATCACGCCAAAAGGTGAATCAGATCCAACTCCAGAAGAAAAACTTTTGCGTGCCATCTTTGGTGACAAAGCGGGAGATGCAAAAGATGCTTCTTTAAAAGCAGCCAATGGTACCGAAGGTGTGGTAATTGATAAAAAATTATTCCAACGCGCTAAGAAAGACAAGAGTGGTAAGGTTCGTGAAAAAGCGATGTTAGATAAAGTAGAAAAACAACACGAAGAGAACGAAGCTTCTTTACTTAATTTGTTAGTTGAAAAATTACAAACTTTATTAAAGGATCATACCACTCCAGGTGTCGTTAACAATTTTGGTGAAACTTTAATTGCTAAGGGTTCTAAGTTTAATGCAAAGAATTTAGCAGCAATCGATTTCCAAAACGTGAATCCATTAGGTTGGACTGGCGACAAGAAAACCGATGATTTAATTAATACTTTGTTGCACAATTACAACATTAAGTACAACGAAGAATTAGGTCGTTACAAGCGTGAGAAATTTAATATTTCTATTGGTGATGAATTACCAGCAGGTGTATTAAAATTAGCGAAGGTTTACTTAGCAGTGAAGCGTAAATTAAAAGTAGGTGATAAGATGGCGGGTCGTCACGGTAACAAAGGTATCGTTGCGAAAATCGTTCGTCAAGAAGATATGCCATTCATGGAAGACGGAACACCAGTGGATATTGTATTAAATCCATTAGGGGTGCCTTCTCGTATGAACTTAGGTCAAATCTATGAAACCATCTTAGGCTGGACAGGTAAGAAATTAGGCGTGAAGTTTGCAACCCCCATTTTTGATGGTGCAAGTACTACACAAATTGAAGACTTATGTGTGGAAGCGGGTATTCCAAATAATGGACATACTTACTTATTTGATGGTGAAACAGGAGAGAAATTTGACCAAAAAACATCTGTGGGTGTGATCTATATGATCAAATTACACCACATGGTGGATGATAAGATGCACGCACGTTCTATCGGACCATATAGCTTGATTACACAACAACCATTGGGCGGTAAAGCTCAGTTTGGTGGTCAGCGTTTTGGTGAGATGGAGGTATGGGCATTAGAAGCATATGGTGCATCTAATATCTTACAAGAATTGCTAACCCTTAAATCTGATGATATCATCGGCCGTGCTAAGACATATGAAGCCATTGTAAAAGGCGAGAATATTCCTAAAGCGGGTATCCCAGAATCTTTCAATGTATTAGTACATGAATTGAGAGGTTTAGGATTAGATTTAAAATTTGATTAATCAAACATTTTTCAAAAGCAATTCAATTAATTAACACCCTTTCTTAATATAATAATATGGCATTCAAAAAAGAGAATAGACAACGCCCAGCTTTTTCGCAAATCACCATTAGTTTGGCATCCCCAGACACGATTTTAGAGAGAAGCTTTGGAGAAGTGTTAAAACCAGAAACCATTAACTACCGTACATATAAGCCGGAGCGTGATGGTCTTTTCTGTGAGCGTATTTTTGGTCCAGTAAAGGACTATGAGTGTGCTTGTGGAAAGTACAAGCGTATCCGTTACAAGGGTATTGTTTGTGATCGTTGTGGGGTAGAAGTAACAGAGAAAAAAGTACGTCGTGAGCGCATGGGTCACATTAAATTAGTGGTACCTGTAGTGCACATTTGGTATTTTAAATCTTTACCTAACAAGATTGGTTATTTATTAGGAATGAGCTCTAAGAAATTAGAGACCATTATATATTACGAGCGTTATGTAGTTATTCAAGCAGGCATTAAAGACAATCTTAAAGTAGGTGATCTATTAACCGAAGAAGAATATTTGGATTTAATTGATGCTTTACCAAAAGAGAATCAATATTTACCTGATGATGATCCTCAAAAATTCATCGCAAAGATGGGTGCTGATGCGGTTCATGATTTATTAGGTTTATTAGATTTAGATGAATTAAGTTTCTCTTTACGTAATGCTGCTGCTAATGAAACCTCTCAACAAAGAAAAGCAGATGCTTTAAAACGCTTGAGTGTAGTAGAATCTTTCCGCGAAGCCAAAACACATATCACTAACCAACCAGAGTGGATGGTGATGAAATATATTCCAGTTATTCCTCCAGAATTGCGTCCATTGGTGCCATTAGATGGTGGTCGTTTTGCATCTTCTGATTTGAATGACTTATATCGTCGTGTAATTATTCGTAATAACCGTTTAAAGCGTTTATTAGAAATTAAAGCACCAGAAGTAATCTTACGTAATGAAAAACGTATGTTACAAGAAGCGATCGATTCATTATTTGATAACTCTCGTAAATCTAATGCGGTTAAAGCAGAAGGTGGTCGTGCTTTAAAATCTTTATCGGATGTTTTAAAAGGTAAGCAAGGTCGTTTCCGTCAAAACTTATTAGGTAAGCGTGTGGATTATTCTGGACGTTCTGTAATTGTGGTAGGACCAGAATTAAAAATGCACGAGTGCGGATTACCAAAAGACATGGCGGCTGAATTATTTAAGCCATTTATTATTCGTAAATTAATTGAAAGAGGTATCGTTAAAACTGTGAAGTCGGCTAAGAAATTAGTAGACAAAAAAGAAGCAGTGATTTGGGATATCTTAGAAAATATATTGAAAGGGCATCCAGTAATGTTAAACCGTGCCCCAACATTGCACCGTTTATCTATTCAAGCTTTCCAACCAAAATTGGTAGAAGGTAAAGCCATTCAATTACACCCATTGGTTACCTCTGCGTTTAACGCCGATTTCGATGGTGACCAAATGGCGGTTCACGTTCCATTAAGTCATGCCTCTATCTTAGAAGCACAATTATTAATGTTGTCTTCTCACAACATCTTAAACCCACAAAATGGTACGCCTATCACGCTTCCTTCTCAGGACATGGTGTTAGGTTTATACTATATCACTAAGGGTAAAGTAACTACTGCTACGGAGACTATCAAAGGTCAAGGTAAAGCGTTTTACAATTTAGATGAAGTGATCATTGCATACAATGAAAATAAAGTAGACTTACACGCGAATATTAAAGTGAAAACAAATATCCGCGAGAACGGTGTATTAGTTAATAAATTAATTGATACAACAGTAGGTCGTGTTTTATTTAACCAACATACACCTAAGGCGGTAGGTTTTGTGAATCAATTATTAACCAAGAAATCTTTAAGAGATATCATTGGTGACATTATTAAGATCACAGACGTTCCTACCACTGCTAAATTCTTAGATGATATTAAAACATTAGGATTTAGAATGGCCTTCCGTGGTGGTTTATCATTTAACGTAAACGACTTAGTAGTTCCTGAAGCAAGACACCAATTATTGGAGAATGCAAAAGTGGAAGTAGAAGAGGTTTGGGAAAACTATAATATGGGTTTAATTACCAATAACGAGCGTTATAACCAAGTTATTGATATCTGGGGTCGTGTGGATACAAGAATCACAGATACTTTAATTCGTGAAATGGCTACTGATAAACAAGGTTTCAACTCTGTATACATGATGTTGGATTCTGGTGCGAGAGGTAGTAAAACACAGGTTAAGCAGTTAGTAGGTATTCGTGGATTGATGGCTAAACCTCGTAAGAGTGGTAGTACTGGATCAGAGGTAATTGAAAATCCAATTTTATCTAACTTTAAAGGTGGATTAAACGTACTAGATTACTTTATCTCTACACACGGTGCACGTAAGGGTCTTGCGGATACAGCCTTGAAAACAGCGGATGCGGGTTATTTAACGCGTCGTTTAGTAGACGTTTCTCAAGACGTTGTTATCTCTGAAGAAGACTGTGGAACATTACGTGGTATTGCCACAAGTGCATTAAAAGATAACGAAGATATCATTGAACCATTAGCAGATAGAATAGAAGGACGTACTTCATTACATGATGTTATTAATCCTTTCACTAACGAATTATTAGTAGCTGCCGGTGATGAAATTACCATTGACTCTGCACGTGCTATCGAAGATGCAGGTATCGAAACTGTAGAAATACGTTCGGTATTAACTTGTGAAAGTAAGCGTGGTGTTTGTGTTAAATGTTATGGTAGAAACTTAGCTACAGGATATATCACACAAAGAGGAGATGCAGTAGGTATTATTGCAGCTCAGTCAATTGGAGAGCCTGGTACTCAGTTAACATTGCGTACTTTCCACGTGGGTGGTGTTGCCGGATCTTCATCAGTTGAATCTAGCTTAAACGCTAAGTTTGATGGTACTATCCAATTTGATGGTTTACGTACGGTAGATACATTAAACAACGAAGGCAATAAAGTTAAAGTAGTTATTGGTCGTACAGGTGAGGTAAGAATCATGGACGTGAAAAACGATCGCTTGATGATTACTAATAACGTTCCTTACGGTGCTATTTTAGCTGTTAAAGATGGTGCACAAGTTAAGAAAGGAGATGTGATTTGTACTTGGGATCCATTCAACAACGTTATCGTGGCTGAACAAAATGGTAAAATCAAGTTTGAAAATATTACAGAAGGATTCACTTATCGTGATGAAGCGGATGAGCAAACAGGTCACCGTGAAAAAGTGGTTATTGAATCTAAAGACAAAACCAGAATACCTACTATTATCTTAGAAGGTGGAAAAGACAGCAAACATTATAACTTACCAGTAGGCTCTCATATCGTTATCGAAGAGGGTGTAGAGGTTAAAGCGGGTCATGTGTTGGTGAAAATTCCAAGAGTATTAGGTAAATTAAAGGATATCACTGGAGGTCTTCCACGTGTTACTGAATTGTTCGAAGCAAGAAATCCAGGTAACCCTGCGATAGTTTGTGAGATTGATGGTATCGTGGCATTCGGAAATATTAAGCGTGGTAACAGAGAAATTATTGTTGAATCTAAGGATGGCATGATTAAGAAGTACTTAGTACCATTAACTCGTCAAATCTTAGTTCAAGATAGTGACTTCGTGAAAGCAGGTTCTCCATTATCTGATGGTCAAATTGCACCAGCCGATATCTTATCTATCAGAGGCCCTTATGCGGTGCAAGAATATGTGGTAAATGAAATTCAAGAGGTATACCGTTTACAAGGGGTAAAAATCAATGACAAACATATCGAAGTAATTGTTCGTCAAATGATGAAGAAGGTAGAAATCGTTGATGCTGGAGATACTAAATTCTTAGAAGAAGATTTAGAAGATCGCTTTGACTTTATCGAAGAAAACGATCGTATCTATGATAAGAAAGTAGTTACCGAAGCAGGAGAAAGTACTAAATTGAGAGCTGGACAAATTGTTACTGTACGTGAATTAAGAGAAGAGAATTCTATCTTAAAGCGTGCTGATAAAAAAGTAGTAGAAGTGCGTGATGCAAAACCTGCTACAGCTCGTCCAGTATTATTAGGTATTACTAAAGCTTCATTGGGTGTACAAAGCTGGATCTCAGCTGCGTCGTTCCAGGAAACTACCAAAGTATTAAGCCAAGCCGCAATTCAAGGTAAGGTAGATATGATGTTAGGCTTAAAAGAGAACGTTATTACTGGTCATTTAATTCCTGCAGGTACTGGTCAAAAAGAATTCGACAAATTGATCGTTGGAAGCAAGGAAGAATATGAAGTATTAGCCACTACTCGTGAAGCAATGAGCTTTGATGAAGAAGAATAATACAAGCATTGTATAAATATGTTAAAAAGCAGGAACTAGTAATATTTCCTGCTTTTTTACTTTCTAGAATAATTGTTTTTTACTATTTTTAATAAAATAATTCATACAAATGAAATCGAATTCTTGGGTGATTAATGGGGTCTTGGCATTGGCAGTTATCGTATTATATATTTTGCATTTTAGTGGAACAAGTGCCACTATAAAACCGTCGGCTGCAACAGCAGGTGGAACCAAAGTAGCCTATTTCGAAATCGATTCTATTCAAAGTAATTATGAATTATTTAAAGAAGTAAAATCGGCATTGCAAGTAAAAGATATGGAAAATGCAAAGCAATTAAACGGTTTAAAAAATGCTTTTTCTCAAAAATACCAGGAGCTTCAAAAAAATGGTCAATATTTATCTCAGGCCGAAGTAGGAGCAAGACAACAAGAGTTAGCACAACTCGAAAAAAATTATACTAGTCGTGAGCAACAATTATCTCAAGAATTACAAGAAGAAAGTTTTAAGCGTTTACAAGAAGTTAAAAAAAATATCGAAGCTTTTTTAGCTAAATACAACAAGAATAAAGAGTTTGCTTATATCTTTTCTAGCAACCCAGATTTAATGTATTATAAGGATACAGCCTACGATATTACAAGTGATATTGTAAAGGGGCTGAATGCTGAATATAAATCCAAAAAATAATCTTATCTTAATATCCCGTTTAAATAACGGGATTTTTTTTAACATCAATATTGTCTATTATGTCGACTAATGAAAATGCAGGATTTAAACCCACTTTAAGTGCTTTTGATGCTACCATGATAGTGGCTGGAAGTATGATAGGTTCAGGTATTTTTATTGTGAGTGCGGATATCACACGAAATGTTGGATCGGCAGGATGGTTGGTGGCCGTTTGGTTGCTTACTGGTTTTATGACATTAACGGCAGCCTTAAGCTATGGTGAATTAAGTGCGATGTTTCCCAAAGCAGGTGGGCAATATGTGTATTTAAAAGAGTCCTACAATCCTTTACTAGGTTTCTTATATGGATGGAGTTTTTTTTCGGTGATACAAACAGGAACAATTGCAGCAGTAGGTGTTGCCTTTAGTAAGTTTGCGGGCTACTTTTTTCCTTCCCTTGAAATGACCGATGCTAATATTTTATTTCAATTGGGATTACTTAAAATTTATCCTGCCCAATTCGTATCCATAGCAATTATTATTTTACTTACTTATATCAATACCAAGGGGGTGCAAGGTGGTAAATTAATTCAAACCACCTTTACGGTTACTAAGTTAGCCTCCTTATTTGGACTCATTGGTTTTGGTTTTTTACTGGCTTCAAAGTCTAGTATTTGGAATGCCAATTGGGAACATGCATGGTCCATGAATACAATTGCTTCGGATGGAACTAGTACGCCCATATTTGGAGTAGCTATTTTAGGTGCTATAGCTGCAAGTATGGTGGGTTCTATTTTTAGTAGTGATGCCTGGAACAATGTTACTTTTATAGCGGGTGAAATTAAAAACCCAAAAAGAAATATTGGGCTAAGTTTATTTTTAGGTACTTTAATTGTAACTGTTATTTACATAGCTGCTAACCTAATGTATTTAAGTGTATTACCCCTAAATCAAATTGCGAATGCACCCGCAGATAGAGTGGCTGTTGCAGCTTCTAATGTAATTTTTGGAAACATCGGTACCTATGTAATTGCTGTGATGATTATGATATCCACTTTTGGTTGTAACAATGGACTTATTTTAGCAGGGGCTAGAGTTTATTATACTATGGCTCAAGATGGTTTATTCTTTAAAAAAGCAGCTACTTTAAACCAAAATGCGGTGCCTGCTTGGGCATTATGGGCACAATGTGTAGTAGCAGGTTTATTATGTTTAAGTGGCCGATATGGTGATTTGTTGGATATGGTATCTTTTATCGTAGTTATCTTTTATATTCTAACCATTATAGGCATTTTTATATTGCGCAAAAAGCGTCCCGAAATGGAACGCCCTTATAAGGCATTTGGCTACCCAGTACTTCCCTCAATTTATATATTAATGGGTGCTTGCTTCTGTGTGCTTTTAATCATTTACAAGCCTAATTTTACTTGGCCTGGTTTAATCATTACACTATTAGGCATACCTTTGTATTATATAGCAGTTCGTAATCAAAAAACAACGGATTAGGAAAATGGATGCAGCAACATGTAAGCAATTGTTTGACAGTTTTGCCCATACCAAAATAGGGGTAGTAGGGGATATTATGCTAGATACTTATTGGTGGGGTTCGGTGGATCGTATTTCACCGGAGGCACCTGTGCCCATAGTATCGCTTCAAAGAAAAGAGACTCGTGTGGGTGGTGCTGCTAATGTTGCCTTAAATTTAAGAGCTTTAGGTGCTCCTACCACTATTTTTGCTATCATTGGAAAAGATGCAGAAGGACAAGAACTAAGCAACTTGTTAAATAAAGAAGGCATAATTATTTCTTACATACATGAGAGTAACTCAAGGGTAACTACTAATAAAGTGCGTGTTATGGGTCGCAATCAACAAATGATGCGTCTTGATCATGAGCATACTCATGATATAACAAGCGCAGAAGAAAAAGCTATATTAGATAATTTTTATAAATATGTAGACACCGAAAAACCCGCTTTAATAATTTTAGAAGATTATAATAAAGGGGTGCTTACTGAAAATATCATTAATGCTGTAATTGCTTATTGTAATCAAAAAGGTATTCCTACAGCAGTTGATCCAAAACAAAAAAACTTTTTAGCCTATAAAGGTTGTACCATTTTTAAACCTAATTTGAAAGAAGTAAAAGAAGGATTAAAAATTGAGCTAGCTGATGTTAATGGTGACAATTTAAACAAAGTGCATCAAGCTTTACAAACAGCACTTGACCATAAAATTTCATTTATCACATTGTCGGAACATGGTGTGTATTTTGGAATGGAAGGCAAACAGCAATTAATACCTACGCACATTAGAAATATAGCAGACGTGAGTGGAGCAGGGGATACTGTTATTGCTGTAGCGTCTTTAACCTATGCAGCTACAAAAGATATGAGATTGGCTGCAGAAATGGCTAATATTGCAGGTGGTTTGGTTTGTGAATTAGTAGGTACGGCACCAATCGATAAAAATGTATTAGCAGCTGAAGTGACCAGCATATTGGTTAAATAAATATAATTATGTATTCAAAGAAAATAGCCATCATAGTTGCAGGAGGTACTGGTCAAAGAATGGGATCGGTAGTGCCAAAGCAGTTTTTAGAAGTAGAGGGTAAGCCTATTTTATTACATACAATCGATCAGTTTGTGGCTGCCTTTTCGGATATCCAATTGGTGGTGGTATTACCTGAGTCGTATTTAAAAGAAGGGCAGGATTTGTTAGCCAAATTTGGTTTTACAAAAAACATTCAATTTGTAGCAGGTGGTGAATCTAGATTTGATTCTGTAAAAAATGGGTTATCCACTATAAAGGATCCATCTATAGTTTTTGTACATGATGCAGTAAGGTGTTTATTAACGCCTGCACTCATTCAAAGATGTTATCAACAAGCGCTTGAAAATGGTTCTGCAATTCCGGCGGTGAGCTCTACTGACACGGTTCGTTTAATAACAGATGCCGACCATCATCATTTATTGAACAGAGATAATGTTATGCTTATACAAACACCACAAACTTTTAGGTCTGATATTTTATTAAAAGCTTTTGAGCAAAAATACACCCCTAATTTTACCGACGAAGCAAACGTAGTAGAAGCTTCTGGGGTACCTGTATTTTTGGTAGATGGAGAATTTGAAAACATTAAAATTACCAGACCCTTAGATCTTGCCATAGCAGAACATATTTTATCAAGACGTTTTGCTTAGGCCTCTAAGTTTTGGCTAATTACCGAGGTAGATTTACTAATTTTTTCTAAAATCTTGTGTGCTACTTCCATGGCTAAATAGCCATCAATTTCACTAACCACAGTTGGGGTGTCATTATTTATGGCTGCAACAAAACTAGTAAGCTCAGCTAATATTGCGTTGCTATCTTTTATTTCTGGATTAGAAATGGAAATAGTTTTAGTACCCTGATGTGTTTCAATATCAAATGAGAATGCATCTTCTTCATCGGGTTGTTTGAGCTTAATAATTTCGGTTGTCTTTTCTAAAAAGTCAATACCTATATAAGCGTCTTTTTGGAAGAGACGGATTTTACGCATTTTTTTCATGCTAATGCGACTGCTAGTTAAATTTGCCACACATCCATTATTAAATTCTATTCGTACGTTGGCAATATCAGGAGTGTCAGTTAATACAGCCACCCCACTGGCGGATATATTTTTTACATCACTTTTTACAATACTTAATATAATATCAATATCATGAATCATTAAGTCAAAAATCACACTCACTTCGGTGCCTCTTGGATTAAATTGAGCCAATCGATGCACTTCAATAAATAAAGGGTTTAAGGAAGCATTTTTTAAAGCTGTATAAGCTGGATTAAATCTTTCTACATGTCCCACTTGCAATTTTACACCAGCTTCTTTTACCATATTCACTATGGCTTTACCTTCTTCGATAGTATTAGCCATTGGCTTTTCAACAAAAACATGCTTGCCTGTTTTAATGGCCATTTCGCATACAGGGAAATGTAAATGAGTAGGAGTAACCACATCTATGATATCCGAAGCTGCTATTAAAGCCTCTTCATCCATAAATCTTGGGATACCATATTTTTCTTCTACTTCCTTGGCATGATCGTTATTAGGATCAAAAAAACCAACTAGGGTAACACCTGGAATTTCTTTCCAATTATTTAAATGAAATTTGCCTAAATGACCTACGCCAAACACGCCCACTTTTAACATACTTCGAGGTTTAATCGTTCAAAGTTAGGGTATAACCCATTGAATTTGAGGTCTAAAAGAAGGGTGTGGAAAATTGGGTGATTGCTGTTGATAGCCTTCTATTTTGTATCTTTAAATGGCTTAACCTAGTGAGCTATGCATGACAATATTCAAAAACTCTATACCATTGCTGGAAAGCCAAGTCGAAAGATTATGGGGCTAATGAGTGGTACTTCGCTCGATGGTTTAGATATTGCCTTATGTCAAATTACCGGATCTGGAATTAGTACAAAAGTAAATTTGGAGCAGTTTACAACTATTCCTTATACTAAAACCATGAAGGACGAAATTTTAAGTGTTTTTTCAAAAAAAACAGGATCACTCGAAAAGCTTACTCTTTTGAATCCTTGGATGGCTATTCAACAAGCACAAATGATTAATCAATGTTTGTCCTCTTGGGGAATTACGAGCGCTGATATTGATTTAATAGCAAGTCATGGTCAAACTATTTTTCATGCACCAAAATCATTACATCCTACTGATGCTTTTGGCCCAGCTACTTTACAAATAGGGGATGGCGATCATTTAGCAGTGCATACCGGAATTATTACTTTAAGTGATTTTAGACAAAAGCATATTGCAGCAGGTGGTGAGGGTGCTCCCTTGGCGGTATATGGTGATTATTTACTTTGTGCCGATGAAAAAGAAAATAGAGTTTTACTAAATATCGGAGGCATTGCTAATTATACCTATTTGCCAGCCAATCAACCCATAGAAAAAATATTTTCTACAGACACAGGTGCTGGTAATACTATGATGGACGCATTCATGCGTTTGCATTTTAATAAACCCTACGATCAAGATGGGTTAGTTGCTAGAGAAGGGAAGGTAAATGAACCTTTATTACAACAATTAAAGTCTGATGCATTTTTTAAATTAGCACTTCCAAAAACTATTGGCCCTGAATTATTTAATTTATCTTTTTTAGAAGCCGCCAAAAACAAGATTGGGTTAACTGAAATTTCTATTCCAGATACCATGTCTACCCTCAATCTTTTTACTGCGCAAACTATTGTAGAAGCTATTGAGCAGTATGTTCCAAAGCAGGATGATTATACTATTTATACAAGTGGAGGAGGTGCGCATAATCCAGTGCTGATGCAAAATTTGCAACAATTATTACCTTCAGCTTCTATAAAATCTTCTCTTGAAATTGGGATTCATCCGGATGCCAAAGAAGCTATTTTGTTTGCAGTGCTAGCCAATGAGTCTGTAGCAGGGGCATCAATGTATGCCGGAGCAAATGCCACTAAAATCCCTATCAGCATGGGTAAAATAAGTTTACCCACGTAGAGTGGTTTAATTATTTGTTGGCGTTTTCGATAGCATTTTTTACAGAACCATAAGTGGCTAATAATTCACTTGCTTTTTGTTTGTCAATATGTTTTAATTCATCCATAATCATAAGTATTCCTCTTTCAACCAATTTTTGATTGGTGAGTTGCATATTGACCATTTTATTCCCTTTAATTCTGCCCAATTTTATCATGGCAGTGGTGGAAATCATATTGAGGATTAGTTTTTGTGCGGTACCACTTTTCATTCTTGTTGAACCAGTTATAAATTCAGGTCCTAGTTCTACTTCAATAGGGTAATTGGCATAGGTAGAAATTGGGCTATTAAAATTACAGGCGATACTTCCCGTTGGAATACCTGCTGCCTGACAAGCTTTTAAACCTTCAATCACATAGGGGGTTGTGCCACTAGCAGCTATTCCTATTACAAAATCTTGTGTGCTAATTTTATATTCCATTAAATCTATCCAAGCTTGCTTTGTATCATCTTCTGCATTTTCAACTGCTTGAAACATAGCTTTTTGACCTCCAGCAATAATCCCTACTACTAAATCATGAGGTACCCCATAAGTAGGAGGGCATTCACTTGCGTCTACTAATGCCAATCTGCCACTAGTGCCAGCTCCTATGTAAAATAAACGGCCTCCATTATTTAATTGCACCCACAAAGCGTTTACTAAATGTTCTATAGCTGGTAAAGCTTTTTGAATTTCAAGGGCTACTTTTTGATCCTCTTTATTGATATTCGATAAAATTTCTTGGGTAGACATTTTTTCAATGTCTTTATATAAGGATTCTGTTTCGGTAGTTCTTTTTTTATTATCCATTATTTGATAATTTTTTTATAGCAACTACAAAATGGTCTAGCTCTTGTGTAGTGGTGTATAAATTTGGACAAATGCGACAGCCTCTTACATTCGCATAATCAATAGCTACAGTAAAAACTTGATGCTCTGTTAATAATCGTTTTGCTAAATCGGCAGGGGAAATACCTTCGATACCTACATTGGCAATGGCGCAACTTCTGTTTGTATCGGCGGGGGTATTCACTATTACTCTTGGCAAAGATCTTACTTTTTCGGTCCAATAGTTTTGTAAAAAACGCAGGCGTGCTTCTTTTTTTTCGATGCCGATTGTCTCAAAATAGTCAATAGCATCGGCAATTGTTAAATCGGTATGGACAGGATGTGTACCTGTATGGTTTAATCTATTTATTTTATTTAAATCCTTTTCGCCATCTGCTAATAAAGGCCAAACTTTTTTTACGTTGTCTTTATTTACATATAATAGACCAGCCCCCAATGGGGTGGATAGCCATTTATGTAAAGAAGCAGCGTAATAATCGCAACCTAAATCATCGATACTATATTTGATATGTGCAAATGCATGAGCACCATCAACAATTACTTGAACTCCTTTCTCATGTGCCATTTTGCATATTTCTTTGATAGGCAAAATTTGCCCTGAAATATTAACCATATGGGATACCAAAATCACTTTTGTTTTTGAGCTGATGGCATTTTTGTATAAGTCGATAATCTCTTGGTCGTTCTTTGGATGATTGGGTACGGATACCATTATTTTAACCACGCCGTATCTGTTCTTTACTTGATCAAACATGTCTAGCATAGCGCCGTAGTCTTGCAAGGCCATAATAGCTTCGTCTCCGGGCTTCCAATCCAAACCTCCAATAATCATATCAAGAGATTCGGTGGTATTTCTTGTGATGATAAGTTCTTCAGCCGAACAACCTGCTATTTTTGCGAGCTTAGCAGTTATATTTTTTTTATTATCAAATTGAACGGTTCTCATGTAATAGGAACCCTGCATATTCACTTCCTTAATATGCTCGATAAATTTATTGAGCAGTGGTTGGGGTAAAAAATTATAGTAGCCATTTTCTAAATTGATATAATCAGGCTTTAATAAATATTGATTTCGAATTCCCATCCAAAAGTCTTCGTCTGTTGCCAAAATTTCGGGGGCATAATGCTTCTTTGCTTCAAAATGTTGCGAAAAACCAGCAATGACTAATGGGGTAGCCATACCTGTTAGAACCATATTTTTAATAAATTGTCTTTTATGCATACGGTTTGTTTTGGAAGTTCTAAGTTACTGAAAGCTTTGTTGCAAAGCTGTAAAAACACCTTCTATTTTTGTACTAAAGAGTGTATTTTTGACAAAATATTTTGATTGAAAAATAGAGTCTTTATTGGGGATGCTATGATGGCTGCTTTTTTAGGCTTTGTCTTGGTTTTATTACTTACCAAGCATAGTGGATTAGGTATTTCTCCCGACTCTATTTACTATTTAAGTGCTGCAGATAGTTTAGTAGCGGGGAAGGGTTTGTATCAGTTTGACGATAAGCCCTTTATTATGTTTCCCTTTTTTTATCCAAGTTTTTTAGCCTTCTTGCAAGGGGTACTTCATTTGTCTTTATTAAAAGGAGGTGTTTATTTAAATGCTTGCTTATTTGGGGCTGTTATTTATATGAGTGGGTGGATGCTAGCCAAATGGAAAGTGACTCCATGGCTAAGATGGTTATTGCTATTACTTATGGCTTTAAGCCCAAGTTTACTAGAAATATATACAATGCTCTGGTCAGAGACTTTATTTATTATGGAAATCATGCTAGGCATTTTTATAGCACGTAAATATTTCCTAGAAACGAACTACAAGAACTTATTTTTTATAATTATTATCACGGCGATCATCCTTGTTACTAGGTTAGCCGGGCTCGCTTTTGCGGGTACCATTGGTTTATTAATTTTAATGAACCATGATCTAAAATGGGGTACTAAAATTAAGCATTCAATCATTTATGGTTGTTGTTCTTTACTTCCTTTAGTACTTAATTTATTACGTAATAGTTGGGTGAGTGATACGCTTACTGGGAATAGACAAAAGGGAACTACACCATTTTTGAATAATTTGGAATATTATGGAACTGTGTTAAGTAGTTGGTTGCCCTTTTCGGAATACACAAGCAAGCATTCCATGATAGTGGCATTTATTTTTTTAGTTACTGTTTTTATTTTATTTGTTTATCGTTGGTGGCAAAAAAAGGAACATAATTATTATGAGAAAATAACAGTTGCTTTTACTATTGTGTATTCTGTTTTTATGCTTATAACTGCTACCATTTCAAGGTATGAGACAATTAATAACAGATTACTTTCCCCTTTCTTTATTCCATGTTTATTTACCCTTAGCTTTTATGTAGTGGGGGCTTTAAAATCTATTCAACATAAATTAAGTTATTCCATAATTAAAATAATTATTATTATAATAGGTTTGGCTACACTTGGCGACTATGCCCAAAAAGATTTTGCAAGTTATCAGGAAAATAGCCAAGGGGGGATTGGTGGATATACCGAAGACGACTGGATGTTTAGCGAAACAATTGCTTATCTAAAAAAAGATAGTTCATTTTGGGGAAAAGGACAGCCGGTGTATTCAAATGCAAGCCACGCAGTCTATTTTTTTACAAAGCAACATTTATCCATTTTGCCTGAAAGAAAATACCAAAATTTAGTTAAAGAATTTACCCAATCTCCCCAACTTTGGCTGATTTGGTTTAAGAATGAGGATAATCCAGAAATCTTAAACCTAGAAGAGATTAAGGGGATTAAAAATCTTGAATTGTTAAAAGAATTTAAAGATGGGTATATCTTTCAATGTACTTCAAAATAAGTGTAATTTTGTAGTCATTCATGGAGTCAAAAAATCAAATATTTCAGTCTAAGGATAAGTCGAGATGGCAAAATACCAAATGGGTATTTAGAACCTTTTTGTTTCTAATTCCCATTTTTGGTACAATCATTTTTATTGGCATTTATTTCATGAATAAAAACCAGCCCGATATTCCACTCGAAGGGGCTGCTATTAGTAAGGTTTTAACCGATACCGGCTCCTCTTATAGAGAGAGTAAATTAGAAAGAGAGTATAAGGGTTTTAAAAAAGCCATTGGAAATAAATGGGCAAAAGGGCAGGGCTGCGGTCAATTAGTTACTAAACCTTTGGATTTATCAAGCTCTCGCTATTTTAGTGATAGTTTAGGAATTAGGGCCGCTTTTTATGTTAACTGGGATGCATCACAATCTTTTAATTCTTTGCAAAAGAATATTAAGCATTTGAATTTAATATTACCAGAATGGTTGTTTATTGACCCTACTGCAGATACACTTTATAACACCATCGATCCAAAAGCGCTTAAGTTAATGCAAGATGCCGGGGTTAAGATAATGCCACTGCTTACCAATAACTATAAAACTTTATTTAGAGGAGAAACAGTGAAGCGCATTATTAATAGTCCTGCTAAAAAGCAAAGGCTCATCAATGATATTATTGCTACTTTAAAAAAATATAATTTTGTAGGTGTTAATATCGACTTTGAAGAATTAATACTTGATTCAGATGCACCTTTGATCGCTTTTCAAAAGTCATTGTATGAACAATTACACGCCCAAAATTTTTTAGTATCCCAAGACGTTATTCCTTTTAATGATGATTATAATTTCACTGCCTTAAGTAAATACAACGATTATTTAATTTTAATGGCTTATGACCAGCACAATGGTGATTCAAAGCCAGGCCCCAATAGTTCTCAAAAATGGATCGAAGCTGCTGTTTTGGATGCTACCCAAAAAATGCCCGCAGGTAAAATTATTTTAGCGATGCCTGCTTTTGGACATGATTGGCAATTAGATAAAAAAAATAAGGTTTTAAAGCAATTTGATGTTACTTATCAGCAAGCCATTGCAAATGCTCGTAATAGTGAAGCCAAAATAGATTTCGATAATGACTCATATAATTTAGATTATAAATATTATGATAGTGAGGATCATTTACACCAAGTATTTTTTGTAGATGCTGCCACTAATTTTAATTCATTACGTTTTGCCACCGAAGTTAATTTAGCGGGTACAGCCTTGTGGAGATTAGGCGGAGAGGACGTAAGGTTATGGTCGTTTTATGATAAACCCATGACAAAATCGGCATTAAAATCCTTTGACTTTATAGGGTTTAATAAAATTAAAGCAGGGCAGGCTCCCGATTTTGTGGGAGAAGGGGAAGTATTAGATATAATTGCCTCACCTGAGGATGGCTATATAAGAAGTGAGATTGATACTGTATCAATGCTTATTAGCGAAGAATATTACGACAAGCTTCCTTCTACCTATGTAATTCGTCGTTTTGGGGCCACTCCTAAGAAAAAACTAGTACTCACTTTTGACGACGGCCCTGATCCAAAATATACCAAGCAAATTTTAGATACCCTTGCTTATTATCATGTACCTGCTACTTTTTTTGTTGTGGGTTATCAGGCCGAAAACAATATCCCTTTAGTAAAAAGAATATTTAGAGAAGGACATGAATTAGGTAACCATACTTTTACGCATACCGATATGAGTCAGGTAAGTAAGCAAAGAGCTGCCTTAGAAATGGATGCGACAAGGTTATTAATTGAGTGTATTACGGGGCATAGTACTATTTTATTTAGAGCCCCCTTTAATGCCGATAGTGAGCCTGGCAAATATGAGGAATTAGCTCCCATTGCTTTAAGCCGACAAAAAAACTATATCACTGTGGGTGAAAGTATTGATCCAGAAGATTGGCAAATCCCCATTAACGAATATCGAAACGACACCATCTTTAATAGAGTTGTTAATATTTATCAAAATAAAATTAATACGGGGAATCCTGAGGATACATCTATTGCTGGTAGTATTATATTATTACACGATGCAGGTGGCGATCGAGAAAATACTGTAAACGCTACAGGACAAATTATTAGATATTTTAGGGCACAAGGCTATTCATTTACTACTGTTGCCGACTTATTGGGTAAAAAGCCAGAAGATGTAATGCCTACTATACCCAAAGGCAGAGAGTATTACTGGCTGCAAATAAACTATGTTATTGCCGAAGGGGTATACTTAATGGGCAACTTCTTTTTTGCTCTTTTTGTTATATTCTTAATTCTAAGTTCTATTCGTATTGTGATAATTGGCATAATGGCTTTGTTAGAAAAAAGAAAAAAAGCCGAGCTTTCAGCTATTGAAAATACTTTGCCTCATCCGTTTGTGTCCATTATTGTTCCTGCTTATAATGAAGAAGTTAATGCTGTATCCTCTTTACATAATTTATTAAAATGTGATTATCCTCATTTTGAAATCATTTTCGTAGATGATGGAAGTAAGGATAAAACTTTTGAAATTGTTAAAGCAGCATTCGAAAATAATCCCTTAGTTAAGGTATTAACAAAACCAAATGGAGGTAAAGCTACTGCATTACAATTTGGGATTGAAGAATCTAAAGCCGACTATGTGGTATGTATTGATGCCGATACTAAATTAGCTCCTGATGCTGTGTCTAAATTAATGCGTAATTTTTTAAATCCATTAAGAAAGTCTGGTAGAGAAGTGGGGGCAGTAGCGGGTTCAGTTATTGTGGGTAACGAGCTCAATTTATTAACCAAATGGCAAAGTATTGAATATATTACTAGCCAAAACTTTGATCGTAAAGGATTTGCTTATGTAAATGCAATTACGGTAATTCCTGGGGCAATAGGAGCCTTTAAAAAAGAGGCTTTACAAAAAGCTGGAGGATTTACTGCCGACACCCTTGCAGAGGATTGTGACATTACCATGCGCATTATCAAAGAAGGATATATTGTTGCCAACGAGCCTAAGGCTTATGCATTTACCGAAGTGCCCGAACATTTAAAACAATTCTTAAAACAAAGAGTTAGATGGAGTTTTGGTGTAATGCAAACTTTTTGGAAGCATAAGGATATGCTTTTTAGCAATAAAAATAAATTTCTAAGTTGGGTGGCTTTGCCAGATATGCTTTTATTTAAATACATCATACCTTTCTTTTCACCCATTGCAGATATATTAATGGTGGTTGCATTACTTACTAATAATGGTGATAAAATTGCTTTTTACTTTCTTATATATGTAATTGTTGATTCTTTAATTGCCTCTATTGCTTTTGCTTTTGAAAAAGAAAATCCATCAAAGCTTATTTGGTTAATACCTCAACGACTCATTTATAGATGGCTCATGATGTATGTTTTCTTTAAAGCCATCAAGAGAGCCATTAAAGGGGAACTACAAGAATGGGGGGTACTCAAACGCACTGGGAATGTGAAAGATATATTATCAAAAGAGCAAGTTTAATTTACTTTACTTCAAATGCGGCAGTTTGATTTAATAGTTTACCGTCCTTACTAACACCTTGAACATTGATTATATAATTACCCTTACTATCTGAGCTATAAAAGGATAAATTTTGCTTTTTATTTATTTGAAGGTCTGGATTCCAATAAAGTAATTGTCTAAAATCAGGAACTCTATTTTCTTGTTGACCACCATTTTCATACACTGGTGCATTAAATAGTCTCTTGGCTTGTAGGCCTTTATAATCTAGTACAAGAGCATTAGGGTCTATTTCGAAAGCTTCTAGTTTTCCTGTATAGGTGGTAAAGTTTATAATGCCATTATAGGCCAGATTGCCCGAAAAATAAACCCTTGATACCACTTCTAGCTTGCGAATTTTCAAAGGATCGTATTCTAAAAACTTATCAATATCTTTTATAATTACGCCATCCAAAAGTACAAGAGGACTTTGTTCAAAAAATTGTTTGTATGCCTCATCATACACATAAAATTGATACTTGCCTTTTTCTTTTACAAGTGTTACTGGTGTTACATATTCTCTAATAACTTCTTCTAGGGTGGCAAATCGAGCGTAATCGTCTAAATAGTATGTTCTGTCGGGGGTGTAATAAAACGCATTTGTATCTTGTAGAGAGGTAGAAAATTGAGTACTATATTGAGGGGTATAAAAATTTTGAACTTGAATATTACGATGAGCAGCAGCTAATGAATTTTTATCAATTTTTGTAATATCAATTTGATCCTCATTTACCTTTGCTAATTTTTTACCCATAAAAGGGTTGTCAATTTCAATTTTATTTTTAGTATTTTTTGCACTATCTGCCTGTACAATTATCTGCCCATTATTTACAAACTCGTCTAATTGAAACATTAATTTACCCTCCTTGTCACTTATGGCCGATTTAAATACAGTGTTTTTGGAAGGAACCGATATGTAACCTGCGGTTTCTTTGGCAGCCATGGTGCTGCCTTTATTCACTATTCTGCCAGTAATTAGGTGACCTCCAATTTCGGGTAAATAAGAAAATAATGCGGTATCGTTTTTTACAAGATTTTCTTGTGTAAACCTTCTCCAACCTTGGGTAAGCATTAAATTATCCATAGCCTCAGCTCTTTGATTATTGCTTAGGTCAAAGTAAGTATTGGGCGTTTCCACTCTTCCCATCAAATCCGAGCTGAGTAAAACATAATTTTGAATAGTGTACTCGTCCATGACTTGGAGAGAATCAATTTTATATACAGATAGAGATGCGTCAAAATGCTGATTCGTACTTAGGCTTACATTTATTTTTTGTCTCTGTTTATAACTGTTCGATTCTAATTGTATTTTTCCTTGTTCATAATTTGGGTAATTAAAAAATAAACGTTCAGCCACTGGATTTTTATCTGCATCAAATAAAGTGAAGCAATTAATTCCTTCTCCCAAATCAGCGCTAGCGATACTAATTTCGGTGGTTATACTGCTCAGCGGTATTTGCATTGCTTTTTTAATGATACCTCGGCAATGAATAATTAGATACGCCTTATTATTATTTACTTTTGAAGATTGGATACTGGCAGTTATTGTACCTGTTTTGCTATTGTTAATTTGTATAATATAACCATTGCTAATGGCTTTAGGCAAATCCTTTTCAATATTTCCATTACTAGATTCTAGTATTAGTTTATAGTTTTCTTCTTCTTTGGGAAGCAAATTAAAATGACCAATCCCATTTGCTAAAGTAGTAATGGCAACAACCGTATCTTGTTTGTTATTGAGTATCCAACCTTTAGCATTCATCCCTTTCCCATATTGATTCATTACAGAAAACCCAACGGTATTAATGATGCCATTTAATAAATGACCACTTTCGGGATAAACACTTAATTGTAAATTTTCTGATTTTTTTAAGGCACTTAAAGTAGGGTCGAAACTATTTTGAGTATTTATTATGGATATAGTTTTACTAAAGAAAAATTGAGGGTCAAAATTTTTCATCCAATTGGTATAAGCAACAAGCGTGTATTTTCCCGTGGGTAGTCCTGCTGGTAATTGAAATGATCCATTGCCTGAAGCGTTATTCAGCCCAATTTTTTCCTGTAAAACAGCAACATGTTGCTCATTTAATAATTCGATATAGGCCAATTTATTAAGGGAAAGTGGTTGATGCAAAAATCCATCAACACTGTAAATTTTAAACCAACAAATTTCGTTATTTACATAAGAGGATTTATCTGTATGCACATATATTTTTTCAGGCAAATGACGACTTGTGTAATTTTCATAAGTTCCTATGATGGTATTTAAATCATTTGTTTGTGCATAAATAGGAGTTTTGCCCACTAGTGCTAAAAAGCCAAGGAATAAATTAAAAATGTACTTTTTCATAAGTAGGAAAGGTTTATGGCCAGAAACTTGGTTTAGTACTGGAGCCTCTTAATTTACAATCTACACATTCTGGAGGGGCAGCAAAAAATGAAATAATACGACCAGACATGGGGTCTGTTTTGGGGTAAGTGGGTAATAAAAACAAAGCTTTGATGGCAATGCTATCACTTACATTAGGGATTTCAACTTCAGAACAGGATTGGTTATAATTCCAATCAGGCAAAGATTTTCGGTTAATATAAATTCTTTTTTCCTGAACTGGACATACATCAATATAACCAATAACAGGTTCATTTGGGTTGCTTACACAATGTATATTACTATTTAATTCAGAAGGTTGTGCATCAAATACAGAACCAGTTCCTTCCGTATTTTTTTTCATTCTTTGCAAAAATTCATATCTACCTTGGCTTAAGCTGTATTGTTTGGCATTAATACTATACAAGATATTTAATTTCCAAGAATCGGCAGGGATGGATATAAGCGGCAGGTTGATAACATCACTCGCTAAATTTGTAGTGGTGCCGGTCATAAGTGTAGTAGAAGGTACTGTTTTCCAACAAAAATATTTGCTCATATCAGGCCCATAGTTTGTAGAATCATTATACACGGCACTATAAGTAGTGGCACCTTTTGTACCCGTACCAACTTTGTATTTTAAAGTAGAAAGATAATAGGAGTGTATTTCCCAAGTTTCTGCATATTCCCATTGATAGTACTTGGTATTATTATTGGGGTCATGCGTATTAACAAATAAGCTTACATCTCTACCTTCTCTTTTCCAACTTACACTATCAATGGGTGGATTATATTTAACAGCCGAATAATCGGATTGATAGGTTTTACCATCTCTAGTGATTATTGATAGACGATATTTTTTGGTATTGTTTAAATTTAAATTTGAAACTGAGAAATGTCCTGTGGTAATTTCTTTTAATGCAATATTGGTATTGTCTTCTCCTTGTACAAATACTTTAGCACCAGTTTCAAATACCACCAATTGGCTGCTTAAGGAAGTTGTTCTTGATAAGGTGATATTAGTTTCCCCTGCACTGCTATTAATAATTCCATCTACCACTAAATAGCCAGTGGCAGGCGAGATGGCTGGTGAAATATATTTTTCTTTGCAAGCCTGCAACAAAAACAAAAGCAATAGATAGCTAAAATATTTTTTCATATTGCTTATTTGAATCGGATGTTTAAATTAATGTAAGGGATAGCTGCACCAAAAATGGAAAGCTTATATCCATTAACAGCACCTTTTTCTGATACATAATATATAGAGTATGGATTTTTTTGCCCTGTAAGGTTATATACGCCTATTGACCATGAATTATGCATCAACTGATTAATTTTATGGTTGCCTTCGATATTCATGGAGAAATCGGTTCTAAAATAATCAGGTATTCGGTATGCATTTCTATCTGCATATAAAGTTCGTAAAGAGCCTCCATAAGAAAATACACCAATAGGTAAAGTAATGGGTCGCCCAGTACTATAACTACTATTAAATGAAATACTAAATCGGTGGCTAAATTTATAATTAGCAATTAAAGTAATATCATGGGGTTTATCATAATTGGAAGGATAGTAATCGCCTCTGTTAATAAGTGCGCCAGCACTGGGGTCATTCATTCTTAATAATACTCTTGACCAAGTGTAACTTATCCAACCATTTAATTTACCTGCAATTTTCTTCACTAAAAATTCTACCCCATAAGCTTTACCTTCAGTACCCATCACATCCGTTTCAATATGATGGTTCATAACCAGCTTAGCGCCACTCTTATAATCCAAGTAATTATTCATGTTTTTGTAATAAAACTCAAGAGAGGTTTCGATAGTATTTGACTTTGCATTTTTGTATATTCCAATAGATACTTGATCTCCTACTTGAGGTTTTATATTAGGATCGCTCAATTTCCAAATATCCGTAGGGGCCATTGCTGTGGTATTGGACAAGGAATGAATGTATTGCCTTTGGGTATTATAACCTGCTTTTAAGGAAAGTGTTTCGTTAATCACATATCTAAGACCTAATCGGTATTCAGGGCCTCCATAAGTTTTAATTATTTCGCCACCTGCATAGTTTACAGTTTTTAAAATATTATCTGCAGATAAAGGGGTTCCATTAGGGTAGTTATTAATACTATTTGGCCCTAATGCACTATATAGGGAAAATCGCAGACCCCCATCTAATTTTAATTTAGGCGTAATGGTATAATGATCTGTCAAATACAGGGCGTTCTCTATGGCTTGTTCATTGGCTACAATATCTTTTACGATTAAAGATTTAGTACCTAAAGGTTCATAGTTGCCGGGTGACAAATTATACAACAAGCTATTCAGGCCAAAATCTACATTATGTTTGCTATTAACTGTATAAACAAAATGAGCTTTAAAATAGGTTTGTTGAATTCCAAAGCTTAACTGATAAGCAGATAGTGGCAGTTTTTGACTGTTTATTTGATAGCCGTAATTGTCCCATCCTGTAGTAAGTAAGCTGTTAAATTTATTGGTAAAAATATGCTTCCATTTAATAGAAATATTTTTATTGCCATAGCCATAAGCAGTATCGCTATTTAAATTAAAGTGATCATTACTAATATAACCGGTAAAGTAAAGAGTATTATTTTTATTGATTTGATTGTTGATCATTAAGTTAAGATCATAAAAATCGGCTTTGCTATTTTTATATTCCTCAGGCAATACTTTAAAAAGCCAATTTGAATAGGTTGAACGACCCCCTAAAATAAAGGATGATTTATCCTTTTCGATGGGCCCTTCTATATTTACCCTGCTAGTTAATAATCCTATGCCAGCCGATCCGGTAAATTCTTTTTTATTACCTTCTCTGCTATTGATGTCTAAAACAGATGAAAGACGTCCTCCAAAATTAGCAGGAATACTACTCTTGTATAACTCTACACTATTTATGAGTTCAGGGTTAAAAGCAGAGAACATGCCAAAAAAGTGAGAAGGATTATAAATGGTAGCATCGTTAAATAAAATCAAGTTTTGATCTGAGGCGCCACCTCTTACATTTAAACCAGTACTTGCTTCACCCACTGTTTTTACCCCAGGAAGGGTAGTAACTACTCTCAATATATCAGCTTCTCCAAATACCACAGGTACTTGTTTAACAGTTTTAATATCTAATTTCTGAACCCCCATTATGGTGCCTCTTACATTGCTTAATTTTTGGGCAGATATAGTTACTTTCTTGAGCGACATAATACTACCAGTTGCTTCAATATTCATTTTACCATCGCTATATAATACTAATTGCCTTTTCATGTCTCTAATACCAAGACTTTGAATATTTAAAATATGCTTGCCTCTTGGAAGTGAAATAGTGTAGTAGCCATTTTGATCTGTAGTGGCGCCAATGCGGGGTTTGTCAATATAAATAGATGCCCCTGCAATGGGTTCACCAGTGCGAACATCTTTTATATAACCAGCCATGGTAACAATATTAGCCGTGACCATTGATTTATCGCCTACTTCATATATTTTTTTATCAACTAAAGCTTCTTGTGCATTATCTGGTTCTGATTCGATAAAGTTATTATTTACACTTGCTATATTTTTTGCTATTTGGCCTGAAAAATAACTCTCAGGTATTACAAGGCTTAAGGATTGACCCTTTGTTAAAAAAATTTGATGCTCTTTGTCAACACTAAAAAATATTTTATGAGGTGTAAATACTTCCCATAATATTGAGTTAATAGATCGATTTTTTGCTTGAATGGAATAGCGGTCATTGCCTATTTGTGAAGTGTCAAAATAAAAGCGGTAATCTGTTTGTGCTTCTATTTTAGTAACCAATTCAAATAGACTTACGTTATTTACCTCTAGGTTTATCTTTTGACTGGTATCCGATTGTGCTTTACTCAGGTTGCAAAAAAGTAATAACAGAATTACAAAAATTATAGGTTTAAGTTTCATGTTATTGATTGATTTGGTTGTAGTAATCAATAACTTTTATAAGCATATTGTCTTTTGCTTTTCTATAGTTTAAGTGTTGTGCGTCTATAAAAGAATTTATTTCCCTTTCTTTATTGGCTAATATTTTAAAGAGATCTTTTTTTCTTTGAATCTCAAAAAATTGTTCTCCTTTTTTTATATAGTAAAAATGATGAATCTCGAATAAAACAGCAAGTTCATTGGCATTGCTAAACTTATCAATCATTTTTTTAGTTTCCTTCTTATATAAAGATAGAGGGCCTTTGGTTAAAACTTCATAAAAGCCATTATTAATAAGAGTGGAGTTCCCTTTTTTTACAAGCCTTTCAAAATCACTCTCTTGAACACTAAAGCTACTAAGCCTTTCTCCTACCATTTTAATACGATGACTACTATCTTGCATTATTACGCAATCAGCAACTTCGTCGTACAATAAATTAACATTATTAAACTTAACACCATCATATACAATACTTCCTTTTGACAATACATCTGCTTTAAAATAGGGATGCCCATCGGAAAAGGAAACGGTGTAGCCTTGATACTGGCTCCCATTAAATTTGGCTGCCTGGTCTCCAATACCCTCATGATATACTTGAATAGTATGGTTAATGGCTTTATTTAAAAATAGACTATCCTTTACATTTGTTTGTGCATGAACATCTATAAATGATAAACCAAAAATGGTAATTATAAGTAGTAACCCTTTGTTGGGCATATTATTGTTTAAGTAGTTTGCTATCAAATAATTTTAATATTCTTTTGTACTCATCTGTCCAACTGCTGGGTTCTACAAAGCCATGATCTTCCATAGGGTAGGAGGCCATCTCCCAATTGTCTTTTCCCAATTCAATTAATTTTTGCGCTAATCTAACAGCGTCTTGATAATGTACATTTACATCAATCATACCATGGCATATCAATAAATTATTTTGTAAACCAGCAGCAAAATTGATAGGAGATGATTTTGCATAAGCAATGCTATCTGCTTGTGGGTCGTTTAAAATATCGGAAGTGTATCCATGATTATAATGTGCCCAATCGGTAACAGGCCTTAAAGCAGCGCCCGCTTTTATTACGGTAGGTTGTGTAAATAAGGCCATTAAGGTCATAAAGCCACCATAAGAGCCTCCATACATACCAATTTTAGTGCTATCAATGCCTAAATTTTGTACCATCCATTTGGCTGCGTCTACTTCATCATCTAAATCTTTGCCTCCCATAAAACGATAAATACCTGTTCTCCAATCTCTACCATAACCAGCACTTCCACGATAATCAATATCTATTACAGTATACCCTTTATCAGCCAATAAATTATTAAACATGTATTCTCTGGGGTAATTATTACTCCAGCCAAAGTGTACATTTTGTAAATAACCTGCCCCATGCACAAAAATTACGGCTGCTCCGTTTTTTGTACCTGCTTTAGGCTCAAATATCTTAGCATAAATGGGTTGACCATCACGAGCTGTAATAGTGAAAATTTTATTTTCTCTCCAAGGGTAGGCAGCAAACTCCTCACTCTTGCCTTTATTGGTTATTTGAGCACTTGGAGCACCTGCTTTATTTTCTTGTAAGAATAATTCCCAAGGTTGCGTAATAAAGGAGTAACGATAGGCTATTTGCTTTTCGTCGGGTGACATACTTATTTCGTAAGTGCCAACTTTAGCAGTAATTTTTTCCTTGGCTAAGGTTTCAATATTTAGTTTATACCAGTTTTGTTGTCCTGGGTGCACTTCATTGGTTAAAACAAAAAACTGCTTTTTATTCTTAGCTAATACTGCTTCTTGAATCTCATATTTACCCGCTGATAAAGCTTTTGTTTGTCCATTGGTAATATCGTATACATATAAATGAGAATAACCAGTTTGCTCACTTTGGAAATAAAACTGTGTAGGGTTTATCCATCCTGCACTAGCTCTATAGCTAGAATTTCCTGGGCCACCCACCCATGCTTCGTCCCTTTGGCGATTTACTAAACTTAATTTTCCAGTACTAGGATCTAATTGCATCAACCAACGATCTTTATTGTCTACCGATCTAATATCTACAATTGCAATAGAAGCATTTTCATTCCAGTAAATACTACTTAAAAATACTTTGCGGTTTGTTTTTTTAGTTTCTTTACTATTTGGATAATCTTTTATATAATCTGGTTTATCGCCAATCCCAGGGAGCGAGTCAAAGTTTATTTTTGTAACAGAGTCTGTTATTTTGTTGTAAATAAAAGATTCTGAATTTCCTTGCGCAGCACCTACTTTTTCACGCCCTGGGATATCGGTAGTATATCCAGTTTCTGTAACATAAGAAGGAACAATCGTGTTTTTATTAGCATCTGGGGTAAATAAAGTGTACACTAAGTATTCGCCTGTTTGGCTAATTTCAGCGTTCATGAGCTGCTTTTCGCCAGTGGCAATAGCTTTGGCTATCGATTTTTCTTTTACCGATTCTAAGAATTTATCTCGCGCTTCTTTTTTTGTTTTACGTAATTGTAAAACGGAAGAGTTGCTTAAAGATTGATTTTGTAAAAAAACATCTTGTGCATTATTGTTGTTTTTTAAAGGGCGATCCGATTCTTTTACAAAATTGCTTAACTGCTTGGTAAGACCCGTTTTAATTTGCCATGCATAAATGTTTTTATTTTTTTTATAACTTACCCATTCGTCATTGGCTATAAATCCAGGATTGGATTCAATTTCTTCGGTTTGTGTGATAGGAGTGCTAATACCATTAGTAACATTTAATAAATAAATATCTCCTTTGTAATTATAAGCAATGGCAGAATAATTTTTATTATAAGTACCGCGATTTATGGCAATTAATTTTTGCGCTTCGTTATAATTTAATTTTTCAATTTGTTTAGTAGCTATTTTATATATGTAAAAAGAGTCGGCCATGTTTTTTTCGGGGTTCCAACTAAAAAAAACGGATTTATTATCCCAGGCCCAACTAACGGCAGTAGGAGAGCTTCCAATCCATTTAATATCTTTCATGATTTTCTCAACCGTCAAATTTGCATTTTGACCTTGGGCAAAAAAACTAATACTTACACTTAATACTAATAAAATTTTTCTCATAATTTTTATTTTTTATAAACGACACCTGCCTTCATTACAAATTGTACATTTTCTAAACTTGTGATTTCTTCTAATGGGTTTATTTTAACGGCAATAATATCGGCTAACTTGCCAGCCACTATCGAGCCAACCTTTTCTTTAATACCCACTAAATCGGCAGCATTAATGGTAGCTGCTTGAATGGCGCCCATGGGAGAAAGTCCAAAACGAGTCATCCATTTAAATTGTTTTGCATTCCAGCCATGTGGGTAAACACCTGCATCTGTTCCAAAAGCAATTTTAACGCCCGCTTCCACTGCTTTTTGAAAATTCTCTCTTTGTAATTTTCCAACTAATTTTTCTTTATTGATAATTTTATCAGGGAAGCCTAATTTGGAATATTCAGATAAAATATATTCATCATCATATACATCTGAAACTAAGTAAGTGCCATTTTGTTTCATAAGTGCAATCCCTTCGGCGTCCACTAAACTTCCATGCTCAATGGAAGCAACACCTGCTTTTACTGCCATTTTAATGGCTTCAGCACCATGAGCATGCGCAGCCGTTTTACGTCCCCACATTTTTGCTTCACTCACAATAGCGTTCATTTCTTCTTGAGAATATTGTGGAGCGCCCACACTTTCCTCCTCACTCAATACACCCGCACTTGCTCCAAACTTTATAACATCCGCTCCATTTTTTACATTAAATCTTACTTGTTCGCGAACACCATCCACGCCATTGGCTACCCCCGACATTCCTTTAGGAGCATTAAATTCTAAATAAGGAGAGAAACCATTTAAGTCGCCATGACTTCCTGTAGATCCTATAAAAACAGTGGCAGCATAAATAGTAGGGCCTACAATATCACCTTTGTTAATGGCATTTCTAAGGGCAATATCTACCAATCCTGCGGAACCTAAATCGCGAACTGTAGTAAAACCTGCTTCTAAAGTTCGTTTGGCATAAATATGTGCAGTCACTGCTACATCTACTGGAGTTTGTCTAAATATGGCTGCATAATAGTCACCACCAGGTTGGCCAGTAATATGGGTATGACAGTCTATTAAACCAGGTAAAACCGTGTAGGATGATAAATCAATAACAGTTGCATTTTTAGGAATCGTAATATTAGCACCCACCGAAATAATACTATCATGACGAATGAGTATTATTTGATTGCTTATGAGTTTGCCATTTTCAACATCAATTAATTTACCAGCTTTAATTGCTGTAATGCTGGCTTCTTGTGCTTGTGATAAACTTGCTATAAAAAATCCGAGGGCAATGGTAATTATTTTTCGCATCTTATTTTTTTACTTATTTAAGTCCTGAATTTTCTTTAATAAAATCGGTTACATCTTTTTTGAAAGCTGTGGCAGAAGCTGGGTGAACATATACCATATGACCTGATTCATAATATTTCATTTTTACGTTGGCTAAAATTTTATCTTCTAAGCCCATGTGATCAAATGTATATTCAGTGCCATAAAAGGGAGTCGCTAAATCGTAATAACCATTTAATACCAATACTTTTAAATTCGGATTTTTGGTCATAGCATCGGCTAAATCGATGGCTGTATTGGGCGTAGCGGCATCACCAAAGCCACTGGTATTGTGTTTCCAATCCCATTTAAAGCCTGGTAAGCTTCCTGCAGATACTCTATAAGTTAATCCTTTACTCACTTTTAATTCACCATAATAATAATTCATAAAAGCAGAAATATAAACAGGACTTAAAGCAGCACTTTGTGGGTCATAGCCTGCACTTTGTGTTAATAAATCCGAGTTAATACCTTTATATCTAGAATCCAATCTGCCTGTGGTTAAATGTTCGTCTCTTAAAAGCTCTTGGCAAAATTCACCTTGCTTTACTCTTAAGTCGGCTCTTAATAAATAAGCGGCACTTAATCCTGTTAATCCTGCAAGTTCATTAGCCACTTTTTCTTTTTCGGCTTTTGTTAATTTGCTCCCTTTCATTAATGCTAATGTATAGGCGCCTGAAGCGTAGTCACGAGCTTTTTGTAAAAAGTCGGTTAATTGTGCAGGTTTATTTGGTATTTTATTGTGATACCAAGCGGTAGCAGCATAAGCAGGTAAGTTAATGATATAAGATAAATCATCTCCATCTTGAAAAGTAAGGGTTCTTAAATCTAATACAGAAGATAATAAAATGATCCCATTTAAAGCTACCCCAGCACTTTGTAAATATTTACCTACCGCGGCAGAGCGCATGGTACCATAGGATTCACCTAATAAAAATTTAGGAGAATTTAATCGGTCGTTCTCAATTAAATATTGTTTTATAAAATCGCCCACCGATTTTAAATCACCATTTACACTCCAATATTCTTCGTTTTTGGTTTTGCCAATAGCACGACTAATTCCAGTACCCACTGGATCAATCATTACTACGTCTGAATTATCTAAAATACTGTATTGATTATCTTCTACTTTATAGGGAGCAGCTGTATTGTCGCTAGGGTCATTTACAAGCACACGCTTTGGGCCCATCACACCCATGTGTAACCACATAGAGGAGGAGCCAGGGCCACCGTTATAAGAAAAAGTAATGGGTCGTTTACTGGCTTCTTCGCCATCTTTGGTATAAGCAGTATAACCAAAAAAGGCAATAGGCTCGTCTATATTATTTCTTAAAATAAGGGCACCTGCAGTAGCGGTGTAATTAATGGTTTTACCACCAATTACTACTGAATGTTTAGTGACCGATTTTTCTTCCTTAACGATAGAGGCAGTTTCTTTACTACTTACATTTTCTTTTACAGGTTCTTGTGCATAGGTAATTGTTTGTGCACTAAGGGCTACTACTATTAAAGTAGCTATTTTTTTTAACTGAATCATAATGAATATTTTATGAGTTTCTAAACTATTCATTTTTCGGCAAAATAAGTGTTGATTATGATGAACAGTTGGCTATTGTGAATGATATGTGTATATCCTTGCTCTTTTGTGACATTTTAATCTCCATTTATGTATCTGTTGAGGGTTTTTAATGCCTTTTTCATAAATTGGTTTATTAATCATTTCAAAATTATGCTATGAAAAAAATTATGGGTATAGGAATAGCTGCAATACTAGCTATGCCATTGTTAAATTTTGCACAAGAAGTGGATGCTTCAATGATGCAAAAAATAAGAGAAGAAGGGTTACAACATTCTAAAGTAATGGATATTGTATTTAACCTTACCGACAAAAACGGAAATCGTTTAGCCAATTCTGCAGGGTATATGCGTGCTGCTAATTACGCCAAAGAAACCTTAACTGGGTGGGGTATTGAAAATGCAAAACTAGATGCATGGGGTGAATTTGGGAAAGGTTGGGATTTAGAAAAAATGTATTTAGCCATGACAGCGCCTTATTATAAGCCTTTTTTGGCTTGGCCTAAAACATGGACAGCTGGAACTAAGGGGTTAAAGAAAGGAGGCATCATTGTAGTAGATGCAAAAGATTCTGCTACGGTTGAAAGCTATAGAGGTCAACTTAAAGGGAAATTAATTGTGATTGATCAAGCAACACCCTATAAACAAAGTTTTAAAGCCGATGCCACAAGATTTACTGACGAAGAATTAGCAAAAATGGCGGCTGCCACTATGCAAGCAGGTGGTCGTGGAGGACAAACTATGGATACTGCTCAGCAAAGAAGAATGCGTGAGCAAATGTCTAGAACAGGAACTGCGAGGGCATTAACTATTTTAAAGGCAATGGCCAAAGAAGAGGGCGCAGTGGGTATGTTAAGCTCAGCTACACGTAATCATGATGGCACTATTTTTTCCCAAGGGGGTGGATCTTATAAAGCCACTGATCCTGAGAATTTCTTGGATATGGCATTAGGAATAGAAGATTATAATACTTTATTAAGATTGGCGAAGTCAGGTACTGAAGTAAGTATGGAAACTGAAGTAAAAACAAAGTTTCAAGATAAAGACTTACAAGGATATAATGTAATTGCCGAAATTCCTGGCAGCGATCCTGACTTAAAAGACGAAGTGGTAATGATTGGTGCTCATTTGGATTCTTGGCAATCCGGCACTGGTGCTACCGACAATGCTTCTGGTAGTGCTGTGATGATGGAGGTAATGAGGATTTTAAAAACAATTGGCGCGCATCCAAAACGTACCATTCGAATTGGATTATGGAGTGCCGAAGAACAAGGTTTATTAGGTTCTCGTGGATATGTGAAAAAAACATTTATGGATGCCACTACCAATACACCCAATGCTGCGCATGAAAAATTTGCAGGGTATTTTAATATTGATAATGGAACTGGTAAAGTGCGTGGCATTTATTTACAAGGCAATGAACAATGTGGTCCTATTTTTAAAACTTGGTTAGCTCCCTTTGCCGACTTAGGTGCTACTACCGTAACCATTAGTAATACCGGTGGTACAGATCATCAATCTTTTGATGCGGTAGGCTTGCCTGGTTTTCAATTTATACAAGATCCCATGGAGTATGATACAAGAACACATCATAGCAATATGGACGTGTATGAGCATTTAAGTGAGGATGATTTAAAACAAATAGCTACAGTGGTTGCCGCCTTTGCTTACAATACTGCTCAAAGAGAGGAGAAGCTACCAAGAAAGCCAAAGAAATAATTTAAGTTTATTATTTATGCAATTAGGCTATCCAAATGGGTAGCCTAATTTTTTATAAATGCCAATATCCTTCTAATTGGTTGAATCCTTTGATTAAGAAATTAAACTTTCTTTTATTGGGGAGTTCGTAATTCCCTCTTCTTGTATAGATTGCTATACATCCATTAATAGTGGGTCCTCCACTAAAAGGGGCAAATACTTTTATCATTGCAATATCACTAGTATTAAGCATTCCAATATAATCATCATCAATTTTAAATTCATCTAAATAAATACTTACAGGTTGATTTCTCCAATGTAATGTTGGAATGCCAAGTTGGTTATCTTTTTTTGTGATACCTGCAATTCTAGATTGGATAAAAGTGAATATGTCAAATGATCTTGAAATACTTTCATCTTCAATGCCATCAAATATAGTGGGGGAGCCTCCATTAAATAAGCCCGAACTATATTGTTCGTTAAAGAGCTCTATTTTTTTCTTAATTTTTGATTTTACTATAACTGTTTCGAGTGTGTTTTTTTTGTTGTCTATTTTTTCATTATAAACAAATCGATATCCGGTGTCAATTTTACTGGGATTGCCTAAAGTTATATAAATACTAGTTAAATTGATGGGGTCAAATAAGGAATCAAGATTATTTTTAATTTGAATATCTAAATCGCTATTCTTTTTGCCAATTTCAAAAAAAATAAAATTTGCCGAATCAGGGAATGCAAATTTTGATGTTCTAAAATGACCGCCTAAATCTACATTAGCAGTGCCAAAATAGGCTGCCTTGTTTTTTAACAAAGTCATGTAACTTATTGTGCGCGTCTTTATATTGAAATTATTAATCTTCCCTTCTAACTGTGGGAAAGCCTTTTGAACAAAAAAATGCATTGCATAATTACCCTCAGGAATATCTTCGCCGATAATCAAATTAGCCGAACACTCATTGTTAATAAGGGGGTATCTAAATGCTGATCTGCTATTTTTATTTGTATTTTCTAATATAACGTGTAAAGTTTCATTTTTAAAGTCTGCATTTGTGGTATTCCAAATACAATTTATTTGTATAGTATCTAGTCTGTTAAAATGTTGCTTATTTAATTGAACCAAAAGTGTGTCACTAGCATTCACTGTTGTATGAACAAATACAAACAAAAATAAAAAGCTAAGATATTTCATAAAGGAAGTATTTAATAGTAGAGGCATTGCAAAAATACCATTTTGCCTATAAAACAGTTCCATTTGTTCCTATACCCAAAAAGGCACTTAGTAATAAGCGCTTTTTTTTATCTTTGTAATACTATGCATAAATATTTAATTACCATTGGCTTATTAGTGTTAGTAAATTTTTTATACGCGCAAGATAGTACCGCTTTAAAATTGAATCCTCACAAAAAACTTTTAATCGTGGAGGCCTCCTGTGGCCAATGCCAATTTAAAATGGCTGGTAAGGGATGTACCTTGGCTGTAAAAATTGAGGGTAAAGCTTATTTTGTTGATAAAGCGAATATTGATGCTTTTGGTGATGCGCATGCAAAAATGGGTTTTTGTAATGCCATACGAAAAGCAAAAGTGCAGGGAGAAATAGTAGGGGATAAATTTGTGGCTTCTTTTTTTGAGCTTATAGATAAAAAATAGCAAAGTTTGTTCCTATATCGGTTTTTGGAACATTCTTTACTCTTTAATTATTACTTCATGTGATGTATGTAGTAATTTGAACTTACAAAACAAACCAACCAAAATGAAAAAAGTATTATTATCTATTAGCATGCTATTCATTGTATGCTTAGTAAATGCACAGCAAAACAAACAAGATGCTACCTCAAAAATTAAAGCATTGGAAGTTTCTTGGAATGCGGCCATTTTAGAAAAAGACCATGGTGTAAAAATTAAAAATGAGATTCTTGCCGATGACTATTTTCAAGCAAATCCTTCTGGTAAAATGACCAATAAGGCAGAAACTATTAAAATGGAATCAGAAACAAAAGATATCGCTTTAAGTGTTGCTCAGGGTCCCATTTCGGTTCATTTTTACGGGAACAATGTGGCCATTGCGATTGGTACACATACAGTGAAGGGTAAAAATGCAGCCGGCAAAGATTTTACTAGAAAATATGATTATGCAGACACCTACATGGAAAGAAATGGCAAATGGCAAAGTATAGGTTCTTGTGTAGTTGCTACAGAACTAAAATAAAAACTACTATATACAATTATCAATTAGTTTTTAAGTTTGTATAAATACGTAAAAGAGGCGCTTAGTAATAAGTGCCTCTTTTTATATCAATAAGTAGCCTTTTGAATTAAAAGTGTGTAACCACAGTGTAACGGACACAAAAAAGCCCCTAACTCATTGATTGTTAAGGGCTTTTGCGGACCGGACGGGA
>CANGEP010000013.1 GCA_947452905.1 Bacteroidota bacterium
GAATCATTAATGTTCGAGTTTAAAAATTCAATTCTTGCCTATAAACAAGATTACATAAATAATGGGAAAATGGCATATTTTGGATTACAAGTATATCAAAAAGAGTTGATTGAATTAATTAAAAAAGAATATGATTTGGAATAAAAAAAATTGCCAGTCGAAAATCCATATATTGAAGGGTTTATGCTGTCAAAGGCATAAACCCTTTTTGTTTGGACTAAAATCTGGTATGATTTGTGCCAGATTTTGAGTTTTAGGGTAAAATCAGAGATGAATAGAGCTGAAGGAGCGGAATTGCAAACATTATCTTATTTTCAACTATAATATTAAAATATGGAAGTACATCATCACTCACATCATCCAAAAAAGTGGAAAGAATACATAACTGAATTTTTGATG
This sequence comes from Bacteroidota bacterium, assembly GCA_947452905.1. Taxonomy (GTDB): domain Bacteria; phylum Bacteroidota; class Bacteroidia; order Chitinophagales; family Chitinophagaceae; genus Sediminibacterium. Next base: position 400 of record CANGEP010000013.1, read on the forward strand.
CTTTTCTTGGCAGTTAGTATGGGTTTTATTGCTGAAAACTTAAGAGAAAAACATATTGAAGACGAGCGATCCGAAGAGTTAATGCACGCATTTATAAGCGATGTTAAAGAAAATCAAAAGCAATTAGATTCTTTAATCATAAATAATCAAATATTATCGCACTATTACGACTCAATGGCGTTTGATAACGGTTTTGGTAAAAGGCAAGTTGATTTATTAAAACTAGCTGAAAATCTAGATTTAAAGATGTACCGTTTTATTAACAAAAAAACAATTTTCGAACAAATGAAAAGTTCGGGCGCCTTAAGATATATTCAAGATAAAGAGATCTTAAAAAGCATGATAAGGTATGAGGAAAACGCTGATTATGCAGAAATAAGGTCAATGGATAATGAAACTGATCATTATAATAATAAGTTTAGAACTACAATAGATGAAATTTTGCCTTTGTCATTTTATAAATATATAAGTGACAGTAGTTTGAAAAAGATGACTAAAATGGACTCTATAGTGAATCCAAGACGTTACGAAAATTATAAAATTTACGGTGCTGAAATTAAAAAGGATTTAGAGAATACAAAATTTACAAAAGAACAAATAAATAGAATAGCCAAAGCATGGCATTTTAGAAGGGAACGACTTGTTTTTGGGTTACGATATCAAATTCAGCTAAATCAACAAGGAAAAGAATTACTTATACAAATTGAAAAAAAATATTCTCATTAATATAATATGGAAGTACATCACCCACACCACCCTACACACAAGAAGAAATGGTCAGAATACATTATTGAATTCATAATGTTATTTGCAGCAGTTACCCTTGGATTTTTTGCCGAAAATATAAGAGAACATATTGCTGAAAAGAATAAGACCAAAGAATTATTAGAAGTAGTAGCTAAAGATTTTAAGAAAGACATGAAATCTATTGAATTTCATTTAAAGTTTAATGATTATCGAAGAAATATTTGTGATAGTCTTGATTCATTAATACAACTTCCAAATGATAAAATTGAACAACAGTTGTATTATCACTTAATGCATGAGTTTCCTCATATGTCTAAATTCACCTCATTTAGTAAAAGTAGAAATGAGGCCGAATCTAAGGGCTATTTTACAAATAATAATGATATAGAATTAGCAAATTCTATTCATATGTATAATTATTTTAATGGGGAGCTAGACGCATTTTTTCAAACAGAAATGAACACCTTGTCAAATTATATTGATAATAAATATTACAAATACGTAGATCCTGATATTTTAAGAAAAGGGAAAGGACTTCCCAAAACTGGTTTCCCATACAAAATGGGTATAAAGAAAATATCGGATGATGATATTAAGGAACTAAGAGTTCAACTTGTAACCAAATTTGATATTATAGATTATGAAAAACAATTATTTGACTCTTTAAATTTTTATGCGAATAAATCAATTCAATTAATCGAAAAACAAAAATAATGGAAGTGCATCACCACACTCATCATCCAAAAAAGTGGAAAGAATACATAACTGAATTTTTCATGTTATTTATGGCAGTTTTTGCTGGATTTATGGCTGAATCTTATTTAGAATACAGAACCGAGCGCCATAAAGAGCATGATTATTTAGCAAGTATGGTTAAAGACTTGCAATTGGATACTGCTGAAATGAATTATAAAATAAAGAATATGACAATGCTCATAGATACTTCTGAAGCGATTAGTCATTTATTGACAAAAAAAGATATTAAAAGACATGATGCCTATCGAATATATAATGATGCTGTTTTCTTAGAAACAAAAGATTGCTTTTTACAATTTGCAAATGGAACAATTGATCAACTAAGGAATGCAGGTGGATTTAGAGTAATTCTCAATAAAGAAATAAATAATAAAATTAAAGACTACATTATTGAACAAGGTAGATTAAGTCTTCAAACTGAATTATTTAGAACTGAATGGACAAATTCGAAACATCAAAAACTAAATCTTTTGCATACATATATTTACATTTCAAATTGGAAAGATTTTAATAATCTAATAATTAAGGTTGACGAAACTTCACTTGATGAAATTAAAAATAGTTCAGGTAATTATTTTTTATCTAGCGATAGAAAAGACTTATTAAAATATGCTAATTCAATTAGAAGTCAAAACGGGTATTTACAAGTGTATAAAATATTAACTAAAAATCAAATTCAAAAAGCCACAGAACTTATTAAATTAATTCAAGAAGAAATAAAATAAACATGGAAGTACATCACCCGCACCACCCTACACATAAAAAGAAATGGGCTGAATATATTATTGAGTTTGTAATGTTATTTACTGCTGTTACACTTGGTTTTTTTGCTGAAAATATAAGAGAGCATATTGCAGAAAACGAGAAAAAGAGTGAACTAATGAAAATTGTAGCTTTAGATCTGCAAAGAGATTTAAAACAGTTGGAATTTCATAAACAAGACTATGATGTTAAGTTTAAAGGTTGCGATAGCTTATTAAGTATAGTGGATATGAATCCAAAAGATATAAACATACATTCGTATTATGTACTATTAGCATCTAATTTGGGATATTGGAATTTCAATTCAAATGAAAAAAGTAGAAATGAAGCTGATTCAAAAGGTTACTTTAGAAATATTGAAGATACAGAAATAGCATTACTTATGTCAAAGTATAATTTTTTTCTGATAGACTATAGAACAGTAGAAGATGAAGCTTCAAGATTTCGTACAAAATTACTAGAAGAAATTCCAAACTTAACAGAAGTAAAGTATTATCAAAATATACCTACTATAGATTTTGATAAACTTCCTAATAAATTAGGCATAAAGCCATTAAACAAAGAGGCTATTAAAAAATTAAAATATTTAACTTATAATTTTAAACATTTAAACTGGGCTTTTAAAGGTGATATCGATTCGCTAAGCTTATATGCAACCAAAGCAATTGAACTAATTAATAAAAAATATGAATAATGGAAATATGTCACTATTCTCATCAACCCAAAAAATAGAAAAAGTATATAACTGAATTTTTACAATCCACTTAAGATACCTAATTGAATTACGTAAACAAGGAGTAGCTTTATAAAAATTAATAGAGCCAAAGTATAAGAATTAGAAAGTAATATTATACAATACACATGAAACAAATCTATTCTCTTTTTTTGCTTATACTTTTATCAAGTAAATCTTATAGCCAATCAAGCTATATACTTGATAAGAGTATATGTAATAATCCTCTTCGTGAATCATTAAAAAAATTACCTGAAATAAAAACTTCTAGTACTTGGTTTAAAGTATATAACGTAGGTAATAATGTAATAGCAATTATTGAGCCATATAATTTTGAAGAAGCTATATGTTATTTAATTCTTGGAAAAAACAAAGCTTTACTTTTTGATACAGGTATTGGTGTTGAAAATATGTCAAGTTTAGTAAAACAATTAACATCTTTACCTATATTGGTTCTTAATTCCCACACACATTATGATCATATAGGAGGTAATTATGAATTTGAAAATGTCTTATCCTTAAATACCGATTTTACAAAGAAAAATTCAAATGAGGGATGGGACCATGAAGCAGTAAAGCATGAGGTTACAAATGAGGCTATTTGCCTTCAAAAAACAACAAGACTTGACACTGCAAATTATTTAATACGACCTTATAAAATTGCAAGATTTATAGTAAATGATGATGTAATTGATTTAGGGAATAGAAAACTAAAAATTATCTCTATACCTGGGCATACCCCAGACGCAATTGCATTATTGGATAAAAGAAATGGTTATTTATGGACAGGGGACACCTATTATGATGGCCCCATATATCTTTTTGCAAAAGAGACAAATCTTTTAGATTATCAAAATAGTGTTGTAAAAATTGCTAAAATTGCTCCAGAACTAAAAAAAGTTTTTCCTTCTCATAATAATCCTGTTTCTGATCCTAAAAGATTAATTGAATTAAAATTAGCTTTTGAAAAAATAAAAAATGGGATTGCGAAAAGTAAGATCGATGAGGATAATGCAGTTCATTTTCAGTTTCAACATTTCGGTTTCAAAATAAATAAAGAACTATTAGAAAAAATAAAATAAAAAATATGGAAGTGCATCATCATAGTCATAAACCCAAAAATTGGAAAGAATATATTACTGAGTTCATCATGTTGTTTGCTGCTGTTACATTGGGCTTTTTTGCAGAAAACGTTCGTGAAAATTTATCGAATCGTGAAAAAGAAAAAGCAATTATTGAATCTTTAAAAGAAGATTTGACAAAGGATACTGCGCAATTAAATTATCTAATTAATGAGTATCCTACTAAAATTAGCAACTGGAACGATTCATTACATTATTTAGTAGAACATAAAGCTATTAATGGTAATGAAGGGGTTATTATGCAAGCCTTAAATAATTGTACCATTTGGGAATATTATTCACCAGGAGAAATAGCTTTAAGTTTAACACAAAGTACAGAGTCGATGAATTTAATTGAGAGTAAAAAGCTAAAAAAGAATCTATTAGATTATCGAAAAAATGAAAAGTTTTTTTCCGAATATTTAAAGTTCATTGTAACAACTTTTCAACAAACCGATACGGCAACTTTATCGGTAGTTGACTTTAAAACATACCGAAATATTATAGGAAAATCAACCCTGAACAATTTATATATGACATCTGAAAATATACCTGCCAATATAGTTTTTAACACTTACGACATAAATATTTTTAAACGACATATAAGAAATATAGATAATGCTAATTTAAAAGTAGTTGATTTAAAAACTATTTATTCTATGTTACTAATTAATGAAATAAATATTTTAAATATTATTAAAGAGGATTACAAAAATTGAGAATAAAAAAGTTTGGCAAAGAAAATAAATGAACCCTATTCCCCGACTTAGATAGTGCTACAATTTATTCTGAATGGCTAAATACGGCTCAAAATAACGAACCATTTGAAAAACAATCCCGGCCAAGTTTTCACTAAAAACGGGTTAAAAGAGGTGAAATATGAGAAATATAAATCTGTTTCAATCTTGTATCCTATTGATTATCAATATGTTACAACAAATAGAATGTTCCTTTAAACCCTCATAATCAGGGGGTCCCAGGATCATGCCCTGGTGGGCCCACAGCCGAAAGGCTAGATTTTCAAGGGTTTATGAACTTATGTTCATAAACCCTTTTTGTTTTGGAACAGGTCTCTGCCAAGTTCCTGCCAAGTTTTGTTTTTTTAAGTGGGGACAGGGATGAATGGAGGCGATGTGGTGGAAATGCAGACATTATCTTATTTTCAACTATAATATTATAATATGGAAGTACATCACCCACACCACCCAACACATAAAAAGAAATGGTCAGAGTACATTATTGAATTTGTAATGCTATTTACAGCAGTAACATTGGGATTTTTTGCAGAAAACATAAGAGAAGGGATTGCTGAGAATCATAAGAAAGAAGAATTGTTAGCTGCAGTGGTACATAATTTTAAAACTGACAAAGCAGAGATACAAGCACACCGCTTGATTGTAAAAAAAGGAATAGAGGTAGCTGATAATTTGATAAAACTGCTTCAAATAGATTACAAGTAAATAAAATTGAATTTTATACTACAGTACTTAGCTATACCGAAGAATTTGAACTTGTTTTAAATGAGAAGACAAGAAACGATGCAGAAGCGAAGGGCTATTTTACCAAGGAAGGCATCAGTGAAATGTCAAGTATACTGAACAAATACAATTATTTCTATAATGATTACAAGCAAATGAGTTTGGGTTGCTTGGAATCCTGTAAACGATTTTCAAATGATATAATCATGGATGTACTTGACGCTAAACTAATTCAAAAAAGCGATTTTGTTTCGCTAAGCAATGGAAATACCAAGGACCCTGCATTTAATGGAAAACTAGAAAAACCGATTGACAGTAAAATAGTTAAAAAAATTATATTTGATGCATGGGAAAGAAAAGCATTGTTAAATGGAGAGTTACTAGCTTTTGATTCCTTAGATTTATATGCCAATAAGGCCATCGCAAAATTAAGTACTGAAAATAAATAATGAAATGGTTGTGTTTATTTATAATTTTCAAATTCAAAATGGTAGCTTATTAAATTTCCGGCCAAGTTCTCTGCCAGGTTTTTACCAAAAACGGGTTAAACCTAAAACCCTCAAAATCAGAGGTTATGCCCACTTGTCGGGATATATTAATAAATTCTATATTGATAAATACCGTTTACATAAACACCTGTCATAAAATGTCTCAGTCTCAATTAATTAGATAATTTTACCCCGTGAAAAAATATCTAATTATTCTATGCCTTAATATGGCATTCCAACAAATATTACTTGCTCAAGGAAAAATTGCTGGGAATGTAGTGAACAATGCGAAGCCAGTTGAATTTGCCACTGTAACCATTTCCAATGTACAAGATTCTAACAAAGTACTTTTTTACGAAGCAACCGATAGTTTGGGTAAGTTTAGTTTTGATAAAATTGAATATGGTAAATACTTAGTAAAAATTAAAATGGTTGGTTTTTTACCCATATCAAAAAATGCAGCAGTTAATCCAACCGCTTCTAAAGAGGAATGAACTTGTAGTGTAATCCAAGACATAATGCTAAAATATTCCAAATTAAGTTCGTCAGCATATGCCTTGGGCAAAACAAGTGTAATGCCTTCCTTTTCTTTAAAAGAACCAATAATTTGACTTAAATCAATTGTATAATTATCTGAAACTGTACAAAAAACAAAATCGCCGTTATTTAAAACAGGTTTCATGTTTTTCAATAAAATTGCTAAATTTTTTTCTCCGCTCATATATCTAAAATAATAATTAATTTAGACATATGCATATTTCAATAACTGGTTTAAAGCCAAAAGGCATTTGGGGATATATTAAATTTTGGAGCTTAGCCATTCCATCCTTTGCAGAAGCAAAATCGGCCAAAGGGAATTTATATAGCACGGTTAAAAAAATAGATGGTTATCAATGTACTTTATCCGCCTGGGAAAGTCGTGAGGCCATGCTTGTTTTTATGAAAAATGGGGTACACTTAAAAGCCATGAAAGCTTTTCACTCCATTGCAACTGGCCGAACCTATGGCTATGAATCAGATACTATTCCTAAATGGGAAGAAGCTTATGAATTGCTAGCAACTAAAGGTAAAAATTATTGAAATTATAAATAAAATGAGTACCTCTATTCTAAATCAATCCACTAAAAAGGCACTTGCACTTAATTTAGGTTTATTTCTTTTAATACAAATTATAATTAGTTGTTTGGTATTTGGATTAGGCTGGGATAAAGGCCACAATCCTGCTTTTGTGAAAAAGCCTTATGTTGTTCCTTCGGGTGCATTAGTTGGTGGTGTATGGTTAACTTTATATTTTTTAATGAGTTATGCAAGATGGTATTTAAATAAGTTTTCAGATACTAAAAGTATTGAAATAAAAAAATTAATTACCAACCTATTAATATGGTGTAGTTTATATCCCTTTTATACTTTTGCCATTGATAGCGCTTATGGAGGTATAGTAGGAAATACAGGAATATTTGTAATATCACTTTTTATAATTATTAAAAGTTGGAAATTAAATAGAAAAGTTTCGCTACTAATATTACCTGTGATTTTGTGGATTATATTTGCTTCCACAATTATATTTAGTGAATTAGGAATTTTTTAAATTAAATAATATGAAAACATCCTTTAACAAATATATTTACATTGGATTTATTTTATTTGGAATCTATGAAATGGTTTTTAGACACTCACCAGGTGATGCAGCTACTTACATGGGTATTGCCCTAGCATTTGATCCTTTTGATCAATCACAACCATGGAAGCAAAGACCAAATTGGCAAAAAGTAGTTTTAATAATCCACCTAGCAGTTGTAGCAGGTTTATTGGGATATATGGTAGGAGCAGGAGACAGCGATCTTAGAAAAGGATTTATGGAAGGCTGGAAAGGAAAATAGAAAGAATAATCCGGCCAGGTTATCTGCCAGGTTTTGGGTTTTAGAGGGAAAACCAAGTTATACGAAGGTGATGTATTAGAATTCAAAACAATATCTTATTTTCAACTATAATAATAAAATTAAATGGAAGTACATCACCCACACCACCCATCGCACAAGAAAAAATGGACCGAATATTTTCTTGAATTTTTCATGTTATTCTTAGCGGTGACGCTTGGTTTTTTTGTAGAAAATTATAGGGAACACTATGTTGAAAAAATGAGAGAAGAACAATTTATCCAAGATATTAGAAAGGATATCATTTTTGATTCATTACAATTATCAAAATTGGACCATCTACATAAATCAAAGAAGCTCTACTATGACAGTCTGTTGGTTATTTACAGAAATGGAAATTGGAAAGAAAATATTCCTGCTTTACAAAAATACAATTCTGTATTATCCGGAAAAAGTAGTTGGGAACCACGTCAAGAAACCTATAAGCAATTAATTAGCACAGGTTCCCTTCGTTTCTTCTCGAATCGAAAATTTGTTGAAGAGTTAAAAGAATATGAAATTCAACTCGCTAAGCTAGGATCTAGAAGACAACGTTTTTTACAGCACATGTACGATTTTTACGAACCTATCAACCAAAAACATTTTATAACATTATATGACCATCCAGAAGATAATTATAAGGTTGCTATAGATTTTCTTAATGGAAAAGCGGAAATTGAAAACCCATTTTTATCAGTAAAAAGGCTCAATCATCAAGAGTCATTCGACATGGTTGACTACATGTCAGTGGTATCCACTGCCATATTACTAGAATCATACGATAATCAAAGTTTTATTCAGCCATTGTTACAACAATCTCGTAAAATTTTAGCGTCAACAGAGGCCAAATATCATTAAAAATTTAATTAAATATACTTTCAATGGAAGTACATCACCATTCCCACAAACCCAAAAATTGGAAAGAATATATCACGGAATTTATCATGTTATTTGCTGCAGTTAGTTTAGGTTTTATAGCAGAAAATATTAGAGAACATAATACTGAGTTAAAAAATACTAATAAAAGTTTAATAACCCTTTATAAGGATATTAAAACAGACTCTGTCAATTTATCTGTAGCAATAAAAGCAAGAGAAACTATAAATAAGGCCGATAGTATTATTATGAAGTATCATAATAATAGGCAACTATCAAATAAAATAAATGAACTTTATTTGTTTGATTTTTTAATAGCAAGGCGTGCTTTTCCTAAATTAAACCAAATGGCTTTAGATGAATTAAATACTAATGGCAAATTGAATTTTATAGAAGATGAAATTTTAAAAGAAAAAATTCAGGAATATTTTCAATTTTCAAAACAAATGGAAGCAAGAAGGATTAGAGAAAATGATTTTCTTGATAAACATCACGATCCAATTAGAATAAAGTATTTTGACATCTACAGCTTGAATTTGGTAAATAAAATAAATATAGATTCGGTCATCATTAAAGATGATAAAATAGTATATAATATAAATTCATTAAATTTTAATCTTTTAAATGCTAATGAATTTAAGGAAACCGAATATTTAAACACAGCTAATTACATAGTTTCATTGGAAAATGCAGATGACCACTATTATATAAAACCATTCCAAAAAGAAATAGAAAGTATTTTAATTAAACTACGTGAATATTTTACAGAAAATAATATAAAATACAACTAAGTATTGGAATATTTCTTTGCCGGATTTTGATTTAAATTTTAAGGCAGTTGTGTGAAATCAATCACAGGAACTATTGTAGACTTTTCAATATTAAAAAAGGTATCAATAGTTGTGGATGGAATAAAGAACCCACAGTTTTTCAAATAAAAATAATTCCCTATTACTCCACCTGCATAATCAAGCCTAAAGCGCTTTCTAGCAGTTTGATCGGCAGTGAATTTTGCTGAACTTATGGGAGTCCAAAGTCCGCTAGTATCTCTCACCCATGGATTACCATAAATTGCCATTCTGGTTTGGTCTCCAGTTTCGGTTATGAAGTTTTCCAAAAAGGAATGTAAATTTTTAAGATAAGTAGTAGTTTTCGGTCTTTTGAAACTTGCTATGAGTAACCATTTGTTTTCTTCTGGAGCATAAAAATAGGCAGTATAAATGGTTGAATTATCCGACTGAGGTTGTGCATGTAGTAAAAATTTATAGGTCATACCAGCTTTCCAAGGATATACAAGATAGCTTTGTCCGCCCGCTCCCTCATTCCCAAACTCTCCTGTGTAAACATTATTCCCTTTTTTAAGCATGGTAATTTTATATGCTGCTGGTATACTTGCCGGGTTATCGGTGCTATAGGGACTCCATACCGAAAAAAGGATTCTTCTTTCTGTTAATGAATTAACCTGAATGCCAAAATAACCTTCGGCAAAACCATTGGCCATGAAATAAGAGCCAATAACATCATTTCCTTCTGGAACCTTAATCTCACTGTAAAAATCAGTGATTTCCGATGCCGGCAGAGAGTATTTAAGATGAACAGAAGGGCCTCTTCTTCCCCAGTAGAAATAATTGTCCATATTATCTTTCACAAATGCCGTTTCATTGTTAATTGCACTACCACTGATACCAATAGAACTTAGAGTTCCAAAACTGGCCGCAGTCCTTGAAACCCCCTGTAGCTCAATGGTCACATATCCGGGTTTAACATTCTCCCATTTGCCAACGAAAAATTCTTTTTCTGTACCTCCCTCAACAATCACCTCTTTGGAAATACCCTGTAGGGTTACTTTCAATAAGTTTTTACCTCCAGGATTAATACTAATAGAGAGATTAAGCGTGCCAGTTTGTGAAAGATACACATAGGTTTTAATGCGGGTTATTGTAGACTCCCAATTGGTTAATCCATTATTGGATACCTTACCTCCATTAATAGTCCAAGTATTTCCTCCCACTGGAATAATCCTTTTGTTGGCTTCATGCATTTGAGGTTCGCCTTGTTTGCCTACTGCGGCTTTGACACTGAAACCAAAGAAGGTGATGAGCAAAAACGGAATAAAATGTTTGAACATGTTACAATATATTTTATTTAAACTCCCTAATTAAGATTTAAAACTACTTAGTGATTGTAAGGCTTTTTCGGCATCAACCATAAGTACAAAAAATTTTTAATAAAATTTCTAATTTTTTTCGCCACTCATTACTTTAATAATTAAGAATTGAAAATAAAGTTACTTAAAATATGACGTTATTGGGAGCTGGAATTAAAAACATTGTCTTATTTTCAACTATAATAATAATTTATGGAAGTACACCACCACCCTCATTTAGAGCATAAAGAAAAACCTTGGAAAGAATATCTACTGGAAGGTTTAATGATATTTTTAGCTGTATCCTTGGGATTTATTGCCGAAAATATTAGAGAACACCTTTCTGAAGAAAACAAGAAAAAAGAATTAATTGAAATGGTATCTCTCGACTTTCAAAGAGATATTAAGCAACTAGATTATCAAAAAAAAATTGCTATAGAAAAAATTAAAAGGTGTGATACCCTTATTATGCTGTTGAATTCAAATAATTCCTTAGTAGAACAAGATAAATTCTATAGACTTGTAGCGCAAATGCAAATTTGGTGGTTTTTTAATTCAAATAACAAAAGCAGAATAGAAGCAGATTCTAAAGGATATTTATCAAGTGTGCAAAACACAGACTTGGCTTATTCTATTTTAAAATTCGAATTTTTTAATGTTGATTATAAATCAGTTGAGGAAGAGGAAATGAAAGTTTTAGATATTTTTAGAGCTGAAATTCCAAATATAACAGATCATAACATATATGACAAGTACAGTTTAATATCCGAGATATTTCCTGAAACCTCAATTAAGGGCATTAAGAAAATTAAACCAGAGGATGTAATTAAAACTAAGTATATTTTATCTGCATTTAAACACGCAAATTCTGGTTATTTGGCAGACGTTGATTCCATGAAAATTTATGCCCACAAGTCAATTGAAAATATACATAAACAATACCATTAGAAAAAAAGAAGCCCTACAAAAAAAGGCCTCTATTACTAGAGGCCTTTTGTATTTTTCCAAACTTAAATAAACCCTTATGGTTTAGGTGACTTTCCAAAACCATTGAAAGCAACTATTTTACCATTTTCAAATTTGTAAGCGTCAACCCATTGAAATTTTTGTGATTTCCCATCAGGTGATTCTACATCAGCCTCATCCCACATTAATACCCATTGATGACCATTATCACCAACAACTGGTAAACTAACGCTAACCTTATAATTTTTAAAATTATAAGGTTTATAATTCTTTTCCATAAAATCAATAAGTGCAGCTTTACCTTTTAAGGTAGCTCCATCCTCATTATGAAATACTGCAGTATCAGCTAAAAAACTTCCCACTTTAGCATAATCTTTTGCAAATACAGCCTCGTGTAATTGTTCAACAATTAAAACATTTTTTTGATCCCCAATTTTTACATTATCTGTATAGGTTGGTTTAAATATGTGCTCAATAGCAGCGGCTGGTTTTTCGGCTGCTTCCGTTTTTGGAGCTTTATCGGCACATGCAATTAAGGAGGTGGACACAAGAAAGCATAAAATTAGTTTTTTCATACAATATTATTTTGGGTTTTAAAGTTTGAAGTTAAAATCTATGCACACAGCCTATGCAAAAAAATAGTATAATTTGTTCCAAATTCGGTAAAAGGAACAAATAAATTAAGATAAGTAAACTTATATAAGCTCATTATAGTTACTTAGTGTTAAAATAAACATAAAATGAAAAAAATACTATTTTTAGCTATCATGAGTGCTAGCTTGTTTGCTTGTCAATCTAGCAAACAATCCACATTTGATTTAGTCAATGCAAAAAAGGAAATTGAATTGGCAAATAAGGAAATCATAAGTTCTATTCTTAAAGGTGATTCTGTTGCTGCCGCTAATTGCTATAGTAAGGATGGCAAATTGATGGTTAATAATGGAAAATCAATTACAGGAAAAGAAAATATCGCTAGCTTTTGGGGCCCATTTAGTAAAATAGCGGGCGATTTAACACTTACTACTATAGAAATATGGGGTGACGAAAATTGTATTTCAGAAGAGGGCGCGTATGAAATAAAATCAAAAGAAGGCAAATCAGTTGATATGGGTAAATATATAGTGATTTGGAAAAAAGAAGATGGAAAATGGAAACTACATAGAGACATATCAAACTCGGATCTCCCAGTTACTACAAAATAAATATAAACATATATTTTGAAGGGGTTTATGAACTAATATTCATAGACCCTTTTTATTGGGTAAAATAGCAAACAAATCTTATTTTCAACAATAAATTTAAATATGGAAGTACACCACCCACATCATCTAAGTCACAAAAAGAAATGGTCGGAATATATTTTAGAATTTATTATGCTATTTACTGCCGTTTCTTTAGGATTTTTTGCAGAAAATTTGAGAGAATCTTACGTTGAAAAAGAGAGATCTAACGAATTAGTAGCGAGTCTTATTAAAGATGTAGAAAAAAATGTTGTATTTATTGATTCATTAGTGAAAGTAGATAAAAATGTAATTTTTAAAGCAGATTCGGCTGTTTATTATATTCTAAATACAAAAGATAAAATTAATTTGGAATTAGTATATGGTAATTTTTTAAACGGTTCCCGTTTTTTAGCTAATAATGACACTTATGATCAAATGAAAAGCTCGGGTTCCTTAAGGTATATTAAGGATTCAGTTTTTATGAAAAAATTAATTGAATATAGTAATTTAGTAAAAGCAGCAGAATTTAGAAGTGCCACTCAGGAATATGAATATACTAGTCACGAATACGAAAACACAAAAAACAAATTTATTACTGCTGAAATTTCATCCTATAAACATTCTGATTTTTTTCTTAAATACTTCAATTTCGGAGATACAGCTCACATAAATCTTATGAAAAAAATGTATGCTTTAAATGAAGGGAAATCATTTTACTTACCTAAAGAAAAGCAGGAAGAATTTAAAAATGAAATTGTTCCTGTTATATTAAGACATACTTCACTCATAGGAACTTCGGTATATTTTAAACTTAAAACAAGAAATGCTGCATTAGATTTACTATCTTATTATCATTCAAATAAACATGAATAAAGGTAAAAACCATTTTATCTGAATTCTTAAAATTAATATTAGATACCTTTTAACTACATTTTTTTATATGGAAGTACATCACCACTCTCACAAGCCAAAAAATTGGAAAGAACACATTACAGAATTTGTAATGTTATTTGCAGCTGTTACATTAGGTTTTTTTGCTGAAAACATTAGAGAACATCAAGTTATTAACCATCGTATCGAGCAAAATAAGATAGCAATTTTTAAAGATTTGCAGGCAGATTCAAGTGAAATAGCTAGAGTGCTTGATGTAGAGGACAACAGCATAATAAAATTTAATAGAATTAATAACTTACTATACTTAGCAAAAAATAATAAAATAAATCAAGCTCAATTAATTGATTCTATTAAAGCAACAAAAAATTTAATCGCCTATTCAACTACCCTGTATATAAATAATAGTTCATTTAAAAACTTACAGTCTAGTGGCTTGTTAAGTAATTTAGAAGAAGGGCCTTTAAAAAATACCTTAGCCACTTATTACGAAGTAGACTTTAAAGCAGTAGAAGCAGCAAATGATTTTTTTGATCAAGAGGGTATTGTATTTAATAACTATTTCCCCATTGGATTAGGAAAAGGAGTTAGAGAAAAACTAAACTTATCAAATGAGTATGTTTTAAATAATAAAGATAATTATGTAAATTTTATGTTAAGCTTAAATAAAACAAAAAATATTCTACAGTCCGATGATTTTATTTATGAAGTACAAAAATATTATAACTTTATTTATTATTACCGAATGAATATTTATAGGGCTAAAAAAAGTAATGACGCCCTGTTAAAATTATTAAGATCAGAAATAAAAAAAGCTTAGAGCCATTAAACAATACTTTATTTTGTAACATGTCAAATTCTAAAGATATTTTTGAACTTTTTAAAACAGGCGAAGAAGTAAATCCAGCGCATCCGCAATTTGCTGCTTTTATGGAAATAGTTGCTACTACAAGAAAACTAAATATAGCATTAAACAATGCACTTGAGGCATCACAGATAAGAAAAATTTTAAGTGAAATTATAGAGAGCCCAATTCATGATAGCTCGGCCATTTTCACTCCCTTGCATATAAATTTTGGAAAACATACCAATATTGGAAAAAATGTTTTTATTAATCACGACTGCTCCTTTTTAGACTTGGGTGGTATTACCATCGAAGACGATGTATTAATAGGACCCAAAGTAAGTTTGATAACCGAAAATCATCCCATTGAGCCTCAAAAAAGAAAATCATTATTGTGTAAGCCTATAGTAATTAAAAGAAATGCATGGATAGGTGCAGCTGCTACCCTATTACCAGGTGTTACTATTGGAGAAAATGCAGTGGTAGCAGCAGGCTCGGTTGTAAGTAAGGATGTTCCTAACAATACAATAGTGGCAGGGGTACCTGCAAAACCCATAAAAGTAATTACGTAAAAAAGGCCCCTATTGCTAGAGGCCCTCTTATTCTTATTAAACCAAACTTGAAATTTAGTTATTTTAACAACTCTACTAGAGGTGCAGAATCATAGGTATCCCATTCCCTAACAATTTTACCATCCTTTAAAGCAAATACAGCATTTACACGTGTAGTTATTTTTTGATCACCTTTAATAAATGAAGCGTCAAAATAGGAGTTAACATAATCTGAAAATGCTCTGCTATCAGGCTTCATGCTAATAGTTTCCCAGATATCATTTATTTTTTCCAATTTCAAAGTGATCCCTTTTGATTTAAGAAGAGATACCATTTTCATATTTTCATAAATAGTTTGCTTAGTCATGTTGTCATAAATAATAGCGGTATCTGAATAAATTTTTACAAAAACAGCAGTATCTGAAATTGTACCAGCATCTATTGCTTTTTTAACTGTATTTATATTTTCACTATTATGTAGGGTGTAACCAAATGCATCTGCGGGTACAGTATTAGCAGTATTTTCAGTTTTCGACTGACAAGCAACAAGGCCTGAAATTACCAATAAAGCGAAGAGAATTTTTTTCATAAATGTGTTTTTGATGATTGATATTCAATATTAACTTGAACTTATGTGAATTGTATACAAATTGACCAAAATCTTGTTCCGTATTCGTAAAAAGGAACAAAAATATTATTTCAACTAGTCTATTAGCCTAATCTCACTTAAACTATTAATAAGATCAGAAGCCACTATACTAGCTTTTGATTTATGTTGCAGCGCAATATCTCCTGCTAAACCATGTAAATAAACGCCAATGCAAGCAGCATTAAATGAGGTATAGCCCTGCGCACAAAGAGCGGCTATCATTCCTGTTAAAACATCCCCAGTTCCAGCAGTGGCCATTCCATCATTACCGGTCGTATTTATCATCAATGACTCGCTAGGAGCAAGTACAATTGTTTTAGCTCCTTTTAAAACCAGATTTACCACATGATTTTTTACAAAATCTTGTGCTTGCTTTTCACGTATATTCTCGTTATACTCAAAGCCTTGTAAGCGAGCAAACTCTCCTGGATGCGGAGTAATTACTTGATTTGCTTTAAATGGAATATGATACTTGGCTATTAAAGTAAGCGCGTCGGCATCTATAACCATTGGCCCTGGATACTTAAGCATTAAATAATTTAAAATTTCATGTGTTGCATCATTTACGCCCAATCCTGGCCCTATAGCAATAGCATCAAATACTGATAAATCTAGTTCTTGAATTTTTTTATCAGTTACATACATCAATTCTGGGCTTTCTGATAGTAAAATGTCAACTGCTTCTTTAGGCACCATGGCCGTTACCATTCCACATCCATTGTGTAAAGCGGCACGGGCACATAAAATAGCCGCCCCTGCTTTACCCTCACTTCCGGCAATAACCAAAACATGACCAAACGATTTTTTATGGCCATTTAAATTTCTTGCATGTACATGTGCATTCACCCAAGTTAAATCGATTGCTTCCATAGTATAAATCTACAACCTTTGAAGTAGTTAGGAAATTTTGTTCCAAATTCCCCTTTAGGAACAAAAAACAACCATAAAATATAAAAACTTATATAAAAATGTGTTTCTTACACCCTCAAACTAAAATAATAAAAATGAAAAAAATCCTTTTTTCGACACTTTTGGCTGTAATCGTTTTTTCAGCTTGTAAAGATCAATCTGCCAAAACTGAAACATCTAGTGCAAATTCAACAACCGACTCATTAGCCGCTGTTAATGCAATAAATCTTGCTGATAGTCTTTGGGACGATCAATCAGCCCACAACTCAGTAGATGGTTGGTTAAGCTTTTATACTGACGATGCTATTATGTTACCTCCTGGAGAGAACGTTTGTAAGGATAAAGAAAGCAGACATGCTTCAATTGCAGCTTATTTTGCTTTACCTGCTGCAAGCATGAGATTTCAAGCTACTAAAACAGAGGCTTCAAAAGGTGGTGATTTAGGTTATAGCACTGGTGCTTATCAGTTTAGTTATAAAGATGCCGCTGGTAAAGAAGTACGTGAAACTGGTAAATTTAATGAAACTTGGAAAAAACAAGCTGACGGAAGTTGGAAGTGTATTGTAGATATCTGGAATGCAGATCCTGCTGCTAAATAAGCTAAAATAAAATAACTTAGAAAAGGCCCATTTGAATGGGCCTTTTCATTTTAATCATGAAGTGCTCTCATATCCTTATTCTCTAAAATTTCTTTTGAATAGCCATGTAGTCCAACGGTGAAAATCGTTTTAGCAAGTTGCTTATCAGTTATGCTTAAATTATTACCCATTAATTTAATTATGGGATAAATAAACCGTGATATTTTATAAAAAAAGTTAGGTTCTTTTCTTTTGGTCGTAGGATAAATATATCCAGGCCTAAAACTATAAAACGTATTACCATACAAAACCGAAAGTGCATTTTCGATAGCGCCTTTATCTTTGGCAAATTGCATTTTACTTTTTTCTGTTCTATCTGCCCCCTGTCCACTTAATAAACAAAAACATGCAGTAGGAGAAACTTCATATATGGATTTAGCTAAATGTAAAGGATAATCATAATTTACCATCCTAAATTGATCAATGGGTAAACTACCCGTATAAGCCCCCAAACAATAAAACACAATATCAACCCCATAAAAAGATTTTACATAATTATTATAATGCAAAAAATTGTCTACTACAATTTCTTTATACTTATGATGGCTTTGAGTAGTTGACTTTCGAACCAGTGCTATAACCTCGGTAATTTGTTCGTTTTGTAAACAAAGATCAAGTACTAGGCTGCCCACCATGCCCGTACTTCCTGTAATAACAATTTTCTTTTTCATAATATTAGCAAATTTCCATTTTTAATTGGAACTAACTATTGGAATTAATGCTTCTCAACGTATTGCTTAAAATTGTCTAAAATCATTTGCCATCCTGCCTGTTGCCTATCTTCAGGATTTTGTTTTTCGGGTTCAAATTGTTCGGTTATCAAAGTAGTATTTTCCACTTCTTCAAAATTTACCTGCATCACTCTACCATCTCCTAAAATAATATCAATACTTTTTAAGGTTTCAATTTTTTGATAGGTACCCCAAAAATCAAAACTCATCGAATTGTCTTTAGCAGCCATGGTGTAATGAAATTCACCTCCTACCACTAAGTTATTAGTGGCTTTGGGGCAATGCCATTCCGAAACTGCAAAATTCCAATTTACTACGTGCTCCTCTCTAGTCCAATACTCCCATACTTTATTAAGGGGCGCATTAATTTTTGCTTGAACAGTTAATAAACTCATACTATAATGATTATTTTACAAATATATTATAATTTGCATATACTATGAATGTAAAAGAAGCCTATAAAGATTGGTCCATTAAGTACGATACCAACGAAAATAAAACTAGGGATTTAGAAGGAGTGGCTTTACGTTCTATTTTGTCTACAATAAATTTTAACACTGTACTAGAATTTGGTTGTGGGACCGGGAAAAACACTATTTGGTTAAAAGAAAATGCACAAAAAATAATTGCAGCAGATTTTTCAGAAGAAATGATTGCAAAAGCCAAAGAAAAAATACAAGCTCCTCATGTTACATTTACCATAGCTGATATAAATAAGCCATGGGATTTTTCGCATCAAAAATTTGATTTAGTAAGTTTTAGCCTTGTACTTGAGCATATTGAAAACTTAGAACCTGTATTTGAAAAAATTAATCAGACCACAAACGAAAAGGCTTTTGTTTACATTGGAGAATTACATCCTTTTAAACAATATACTGGATCCAAAGCTAGATTTATGACCGAAGCTGGCGAACAAGTAGTTACTTGCTTTACACACAATATATCAGCTTTTATAGCCGCAGCTAAAAAAAATGATTTTAAGTTATTCTTATTGGAAGAGTGGTTCGATAATAACGACAAAACACAAATTCCTAGGATTTTAACTTTACTTTTTCAAAAGAATTAGAAATACATTTTTTTGCATAAACCCTTAAATTTCATACTTTAGATGTATGAAAAAGATTTTAACATCATTACCTTTTCTTGCTATCGCATTACTAAGTGTTGTAAGTGTAAACGGGCAGTCTAAAACTGATAAAAGATTTGTAGGCCTTGAAGCCGAAGTCAATAAAATATTAAAAGACCATCATGCAGCTGGTGTTGCAGTGGCAGTAGTAGAAAAAAACAAAGTAATTTTTGCCAAAGGTTTTGGCTACAGAGATGTTGAAAATAAATTACCTGTAACCAGTACTACTCAGTTTGCTATAGGTTCTTGCACCAAAGCATTTACGGCTTCCTTAATTGGCATGTTGCAATCCGAAAAATCGATCGACTTAGATAAACCATTTACGAATTATGTAAATGACTTTAAGTTTTATTCAAGCAACTTAACCAATCATGTAACCTTACGTGATATGATGAGCCACCGTACTGGATTACCTCGTCACGACTTATCTTGGTATATTTCGCCTGATACTAGAGAAAATTTAGTAAAACGTATTCAGTATATGGAACCCTCTGCCGAACTCAGACAAGTTTGGCAATACAATAATTTTATGTATTTAATGCAGGGTTATTTAGTGGAGAAATTAACTGAAAAATCTTGGGAGTTAAATGTTCAAGATAAAATTTTTGATAAAATAGGAATGAAAAATTCAAATTTTTCTATTCAAAAATTAGCTGCTTATGCCGAACCAGCAATTGGCTATCAGGTGGTAAAAGATTCAGTAATTAAAAAAACGCCTTACTATAATATAGCCGGCATGGGACCGGCAGGAAGTATTAATAGTACTGTGGTAGATATGGCCCAGTGGTTAAAAGTATGGATTCATGGCGGTAAATTTGATACTACTCAAATTATACCCTCTTCTTTTATAAGAGAAGCTACAAGTTCACAAATGATTATAAGTGGCGGGCTTCCTAGCGCCGAATTTCCCGATATACAATTTAGTAATTATGGATTTGCTTGGATGCTAGCCTCTTACAAAGGGCATTACAGAGTGGAACATGGTGGTGCTATTGATGGTTTTACAGCAAGTACTTGTTTTTTTCCAACAGATAGTGTAGGTATTGTAGTACTTGTAAATCAAGGAGGCTCTAAAGTACCTGGGGTAGTAAGAAATATACTTGTTGATAGAGTATTAGGACTTAGCTATTTTGATTGGAATGAGGATGCACTTAAAACTATGCAAAAAATAAAAGAAGCAACTACTAAAGCCGAACAAGCAGCTTCAAGCAATCAAATTAAAAATACCAAAGCTTCACACCTTTTAAGTGATTATGTAGGCGTGTATTCTAATGATGGTTATGGCTCATTTGAAGTAATTCAAAAAGGGGATTCTCTTTTTGCGAAATTAAAAAATGACAATTGGTGGCTTGAGCAATTTCACTATGATATTTTTAGACCTTTTGAAACAACCAATGGTATTGATACTGCCGAAAAGAGTAGTTTCCGTTTTCAATTTAATACTGGTTTAAACGGAGAAATTGAATCGGCGTCCTTATACAATTTTGAACCTGCTATTGCGGCTCCAATTAAATTTAAGAAAACTAATGCGCCTAAGGATTTAGCGGCTGAGGATATTAAAAAATATGTGGGTGTATTTACCTTGGCAGGTGCCGAAATTAAAACCTACTTAAAAGATAAAACATTATACGTTTTTGTACCAGGCCAACCCGAGTATGAATTAGTTCCTGTGGGCAATAACAAATTTGATTTTAAAAAGATTCCAGGATATGCAGTAAGCTTTGAGTTAAATGATAAAAAAGAATTAATATCCTTAACCTTTATGCAACCCAATGGAAACTTTAAAGCACAAATCAAATAAACCAAAACATTAGGGACTTACAATTAATTCGAAAGCCAGTGAAAGGTATTTAATACAAACTGTTTCCAGTCATAGTTTTCTACTTGCATACCAGCTGACAGTTTCTTACCTCCCGATTTCATATACATAGCTGTAAATCCATTACAATCAGTTAAGGCAACCAATTTCCCTTTGCCAACAGGTCCAGCTACACACTGCGAGCTTACTGTACCAGAAGGTAAACTACCACTCCATTTTTTTACTTTAGCATAAGGAGATGTTTGAAGTATATTGGTATATCCATTACCTGTAATACCAGATCCGCCATAAGTTAAAATTTGATGTATGGCTTCACCACTATTTTGACCCTTTGTTATAGGATGATTAGTATTTAATAACCCATTCGAACTTGTATATTGAATGAGCATTTGATAAGTAGTGTTTTTATAATTGGTATCGCAATAAACGGAATCAAATATGATACCCGTTGTAGTAGACAAACCAAACTTATTAAACAGCGGTGTCATCGATTTATCGATAGGCGCATGCTCACTTAACATTAGTAATGAACCCCCATCATTTACCCAATCATGCAAATTATTTAACTCTTCGTTGGTAAATGTAATCTCATCGGTGATAATATTCTTAGAGCCAAATTGAAAAGGCATTGCTGGCATTATAACCAACATTTTATATTTGGATAAATAAGCTTTGGTAAAAACCTGAGAATCAATGATAGGCTTATATCCATCAGCATGCAAAACATCAACCAAAGGTTTTATCAACCCCATTTCTATAATAAAATTATGATGTGCTGCATCTATTAAAATACTAGGGCCTTTACCTTGTTTAAATTTAGGATGAGCTACTGTTGCGTTAAATGGGCTGTCATTTAACATTTGAGCATGAGTTAAACTGCTCAATAATAAGAGGATAAAAAGAAAGTTGAATTTCATAATTAAGCTTTAGCTTCTAATTCATCAATGGTTTTTCTAGCAGCAGCTAACCTAGTTAATTTGTTTTTTTCAACTAATTTATTAACCGCCCAATGTTCTAGTTTGTGATGCAAAGGAATTAATAAAGCAGCCATTGCTACTAAACTCAATAACATAAGTAAAGGTGAATGATGGGTAACTTTTTCAAGTAAAGGATGTACTAATAAATTTAAAAATTCAAAAACAATTAATAAAGAAACTACACTCAAAAATTCAATAACTCTAGTATTGGTAATATGTTTTCGACTAAATAAAATAAATAACATAAAGAAGGTAATGATACCCAATGCAATAAAAATATATTGTAAATTTTCTTTTTGCGCTTCGGTTTCTTTTTCTTCTTCTAATTTTAATTGATCCTGACGGCTTTCTTCCTCAACACTCATTAACTGGGCTTGTTGTAAAGCTTTAATATTATATAAAGTATCATTCGCAATTCTGTAAATTTCAGAATATTTAAAAGCACTATCTAAATTATTGCCTTTGTAAATATTTAATAATAGTTTAGCTGGGCCAACACTTAATGTTTGGAAAGCAGTATTTTTTACACTTGATATAGCGAGCGTTGCGTAAATTTTTGCAGAATCTTTTTGATTATTATTATAAAAGAAATCGGCCATTGCTGCATAAGCAATGCTTGCAAATTTGGGGGATTTAATTCTATCTGATTCCTTTAAAGCCAATTTCCAATAACTTAAAGCCAATGTTGGATTTTTCATGGCTGCGTGAATTGTACCAAATTGCAAATACGTAGAAGTTAGCCAATAGTTAATACCCGACTTAATCGCCATTTCATATGCTTTTTGGGTATATACCAAAGCTGAATCCACTTTATTCATGGCTAAATAAATAGTCCCCATATCATTTACTGCACAAGTATTAATGATATCTGGTTCATATTTAGATCCCGCTTCAACTGCTGCCTTATTATAAGCAACTGCTTTGTCAAAATCGCCCATGGTTAAATAAGACAATGCCAACATGGCTTTACCAAAAGTTTTTAAACGATCGTCTTTTGATTTTTCGGCCACTTGATTTGCCAAAATTCCATATTCCAAACTTTTCACCTGATTACCAAAAGCAATATAGTCGTAACAAAGACATGAGTAGCCTAATAATTGACACACTAAATCATTGTTCTTTTTACCATATAAAAGGATCCTTTCAGAATTATGCATATCCTCCACTGGATTCGTTTCAGAGATAGTAAGGGCACTCATAGCCAAATAATATCTAGCTGTATCATTTTTCTCTGCCGCAATCTTAGGGAAAAGAGAATCCAAATTGGGGGGCTTTTGAGAGAAATCTACTATAGGTTTTTGCGCCAAACCATAACTTAGAGATAATACAAAAACAAAAAGGGTTAGAAAAAGCTTTTTCATCATTTTAGAATTTGACTTATTAGAGATAGTAAAAAGTTAAGATAAAGTCAGAATACCCCAAAATGAAGTAATTAGCCTATAATTATGTTCCAAATAGGCAAAATGGAACAAATTGAGTGTTTTTAAAGGCTATTATAGTACTCAATGAGCTTAACTAACTGCTCCTCATTTTTAAAATTAATCTTATTGTTGGCAAAGTATTGAACCATTGGAACAGCCTGGTCGGCCATAATAGACATAAAAAAATCCTTTTCCTTTTTAAGTCGCTTCATCTCTGATCCTATCATAACATAGCTATTTTCTCTTTCCATAAAGTCTTTGGACTTTTCTCCCGAAAGCTCATTGCCATGCTCGCCTATACTTTTAACAATTGACTTTAACAAGGTGGCTTTCCCGCTTGCAAGTACTTGGTAAAAATGAATATTTGTTTGGTTATCTACTTTGGGAAACCCTGTTTGAAAAACGTAAGATTTTATCCCTTGCTTTGTGGTGTCTGCAAAAGCAATGCTTGCCACCATGCCCTTACCGATATATCCCTCTATCCCATTAGCAGCAATAAAAACAAGTTCTTGCTCTACTAAATTAATTTTAGCTTTTACGTTTGAGTATTTTCGACCATCTGTTAAAGTAATGGTTGCATATTTATAGTCTGCTAAAAAATAGGGACTTCCATTAACATCTGCATATATATTTTCAAAAGCTCGACCATACACGTCACTTAAAAAAATTTGACTCCCAAACTTTCCAGTCGTATTTATAGTATTTGCTTGAGCCCTTAATAAGGGCAAAGAAAAAATTACAATTATAGTTAATAACAAAATCTTTTTCATACACAAATATTTACATAAAGATAAACATCCCTAAAACAAAACAAGACCCCGAAGGGTCTTGTTTTTAAATATCTAAACTATTTAACTATTGTTTAGGATTCTTTGTAGGCGCAGATCCTGAAGCAGCTGGATTATAAGCTAACTCATTATCTGGTACATCCCAATAATCTAAGTAACCATAAACAATGGTTGCTTTTGTACTTACTTTAGCAGTAGAAGAAACCACTGTACAGTTAGTACGAGATTTATCTGGAGCAATAATTTCCCAACGACGTGCATCATAGAATGATAAGCCTTTAAAAGCTAAAGCAATTCTACGCTCTGCTCTTAACTCTTCGTAAGCAGCAGCAGCAGTTGATCCAGCAGCAATCGCGGCTAAACCAGCACCTTGATAGGTTCTTACTGCATCGATAGATTTTACACCTAAATCGATAGCACCTGTTTTAATTAAAGCTTCTGCTTTCATTAATTCATTCTCTTCGTAAGTGGCTGCGATAGTAATTTCATTCGCGCCAGAAGTGGTATTAGAATAAGTAACAACACCTGCAAGGGCATTACCACCATTTTTAAGTGTATAACGAGTATTAAAAGAATTACCACGGTCTGTATTAAACAAACCAACAGAAGCTAAGGTTAAAACGTTATTGTCTTTACGCTTATCACCAGCTCTAAATTCTTGTACCCAACGCTCACTTAATTTGTAAGTATTAGTAGAACCCGTAGCAGTTGATTGAGATGTTTTATCTGCAACAGTGCTTTCAATGAAAGAACCTGCAGCATCTGTACGTGCTGTGAAAATTAAGTCGGTAGATTTAACACCATCATTAGTTAAAGTTAAAATGGTATTCCATTGAGCAGCAGACATAGCAGATACTGGTGTGTTTACTAATATGTTACGTGCTTTCATGGTATTAATATTACGCTTCCACATATCAGTAGTTAAAGCACCACCCTTTCCTTTAATTAAGAAAGTAGGAACTAATTTAGTGATTGTAGCAGTGTAATCCGCTAGGCTAGAAGCAGTACCTAATGCAGTTGCACAACTATCGTAGTTGGCATTAGCTTCGGTAATAATAGCTTCTTTAGTTACATAGTTACCATTGGTGCTTGCTTGAGATGGAGTATTGTTTTGAATAATACCTGCATAATACATAGAACCAATTTGGCTATATGCATATCCTTTCCACCAATAAGCCCAAGCTTTAACAGTTGCTTTTTTAGTATCAGCACCTGTTCCAGAGAAAGTTACTTTTTTACATAAATCCAAAACACCATTGGCTGCAGTAATCATGTTATACATGTAAGACCATTGGTAGTTAGTAGTATTACTTACCCCTTGTGCATTTTGGTTTACATAACGACATAATGCATATTGAGTTTTGATACTTGCTGGGTTTAATACTACAGTTCCATCATCTAATGTAACTTGGTTAGGACATCCAATTTGGTTCATGTAAGCATTTGCAGCTTCTGCACCAATAATGTCACCCATTAATTCTTGGAATCCGATAGTACCTGCCCAATAACGGCCGTATACTCCATCAGAGTATTTTAAATCGTAAAATCCATTACGATAAATGGCGCCTTGCGCGAATGAAAGTACACCAGCCTCATTTTGAGCACTCTCCGGTGTAGGTAAGTTAGTATTAGAGATATCAAGATCCTTCTTACAAGCCGTTAAGCTTAAGGTTAATCCCAATATTCCAACTAAAAATTTATTATACTTCATATCTGATAATTTTTATTAGTTAAGGTTTAAAATCCAACATTCAAACCAATCGTATATTGTTTAGTGTTAGGAATTGTATTGTGATCTAAACCACGGTCAAATGCTGAGTTAGTAGAATAGTTAACCTCTGGATCCATTCCAGAATATGGAGTAAACGTTACTAAGTTACGACCTGACAATACTAATTGTAAACGGCTGAATGCTTTTAATTTGGCAACTTTAGCTAAATCAACACCCACAGAAACATTTCTTAAACGAACAAAACTTGCATCTTCATAGAAGTAGTTTTTAGTACCGTTAGCGGCACCACCTGCATACATACTACGATAAAACGCAGTGTAAGCAAAAGTTTGACCATCAATAGTAACTGGATTATCATAATCATGGTGGATACCATCACGATACATCCATTGTTTTGTTTGGTTATATAAGTGAGCGCCAGAAACCCAATCCCATTGCATATTAAATGTTACAATGTTTTTGTAGTTAAAGTTATTAATAAAGCTCATGTTAAATTTAGGGTTAGGGTCGCCTAAGCTATACTGACCTGGTAAGGCCACTGCTTGCTTAGTTGATTTTAAAACTACCCAATCACCACCCACTTTAGTATGCACCACTTCATACAAACCGCGGTTTGCTTCTGGAATAAATGCAGTACCAGTTTGAGGATTAATTTCATCCAAAGACTTCATCATTTTGTAACCAAAGAATTGACCAATCTTGTATCCTTGCTTTAAAGTAATACCTACGCTACCAGCTCCTGAAGTAATTACTACTGGAGGTCCTTTAACATAAGTAATCTCTGAAGTTTGTTGAGAATAGTTGGTGATGAAATCCCAGATTAAATCCTTGCCAGTATATACATTTAAGTTTAATGAAGCTTGCACACCATGTGAACCTAAACCAAAGGCATTATCTAAAGTACCACCCACACCTGTTGAAGGAGCAGCGTCAACACTATAAATAGCGTTTACAGTTTCTCTTTTCCATAAAGTAGCAGATACATTAGCAGTTTTTAACCATTTACCGCCAAATAAATTAAATCCTAAATCGGCACCATATTCAGTTTCTTTTGATAATTCCACTGATAAGTTTTTATTAGGCGTTGTAATTGGAGAAACGAAATCACTATTAGCACCTAAGTTAACCGCACTCAATACAGGGAAACGTTGGAACGCACCGGGTTGAATACCCGCTTCACCATAACCAGCTCTTAATTTAAATTCGTTCATAAAACGATCTAATTTAAGTTTCTCAAAAGGCTTTAATTTATGTAATGCTAAAAATGCATCTCCTCTTGGGAAAGTTTGTGCAGTTGCACCTGAACCGAATGCTGAAGAATAGTCACTTCTTACACCCACAGAAAAACCAGCAAAATCAGACCAATCAAAACGTTGGTTAGCCAACACACCATATGTAACAAATGGCTCTACGTAATCGGTAAACACTTTAAAGTTAGCCGCTTGAGAAGAGTTCCATGGAGCATATCCAGGAGCATCATAAGCATAAGAACCATAAGACTTATAAAAACTATTACGGTAGTCAAAGGCTGCTGTAGTAGAGGTTTTTAAAGGAATATTGATATTAAAATCATTCTTGAAATCGGTTCTGAAAGTAGCTGTACCAATAAAGTTTTGGAACACTGTTCTATTTACATAATTATCAATCTCTCCCGTAGTTGTACCATTAGCAGAACTATTAGGATTGTAGTTACTTGTAAATCTTGCTTGTAATACCGCATTGGCATTACCAGACTGATCGTCGTAATAATAATTAGTATTTGTGTTAGAATAGTTGATAGCATATTTAGCATCTAATTCTAAAAACTTAGGTAAACGGTAGTTTACGTTAAAGTTTTGTATCACATCAATTTTCTCAATTAAAGTTCTTGAGTATTGATTGGTATAAAAAGGATTAGAGTGGTTTACACCAGCAGCTGCACCAAAGAATGTTGCATAGTTACCATCTAAATCTTTTTGAGTGAAATCAACAAATGGACGCGCATTGTTTAAAGAATAAAAAATGCTACGACCTGTTTGGTCATTCAAAGTATTTTTAGTGTACACTAACTGAGTAGTAGTAGTGAATTTTAAACCTTTCGCTAATTCAAAACCAACTTTACTTGTTAAGTTAGAACGTTGGTAGTCTCCGTTATTAACGAAGTTTGAGTTTTGCATATTGGTAGAGGCCGAAAATAAATAATCAGATTTTGGACCTGCACCAGAAATAGTTAAAGCAGCATTGTGTGCATAACCATCGGCTAATAATTGCTTATAGTGATCATAATACTTTAAGTTAGCATCGTAAGCCTTGTTTTGGATACTAGTATAAGTAGCACCAGCAATACCTTGAACACCTAAAGAGTTATATTGTACGTCACCGTTAAATACTAATGTTTTTGGATCTAATGCCATAATCGCACCAGAACCAGTTAATACATTATTAGATCCGTCGGTAACAAAAGCATGGTAATGTGCTTTCTCTAAACCACCAATATTTAATAAGGAGTTAGATGTTGTAGAAGTACTAAACTCTACATTCATTTTACCTTGCTTACCTTTTTTAGTAAATAATTGGATAACACCATTTGCCCCTTGCGCACCATATAAAGAAGCAGCAGCAGCACCTTGTACTACCTCTACTCTTTCAATGATGTTTACATCGATAGAGTTTAAGCTAGTGGCACGAGCTTCAATACCATCAATCAAAATCATGGGTGAAGTACCCCCTTGTACAGTGTTAATACCACGTAATAAAATTTGAAGAGGACGGCCTGGAGAACCATTCGTACTTTGAATTTGCGCACCAGCCACCTGACCAACTAATTGTTGACCTACATCACCTGTAGATACTTTTACTTGATTAGATAAGTTTACAGATTCAACTGCAACCCCTAATTTTTTCTTAGAAGTAGCAGCACCTACTCCCGTTACTACTACGTCTGCTAAAGCTTTAACGTCAGAAGTTAATACGATTGTTAGGGTAGATCCTTTAACAGGAACTTCTGTTCCTTCATAACCTAATGCAGAAACAACTAAGGTTGCTCCTTTTTTAACTGAGATAGTAAAACTACCATCAGCTCCTGCGCTCTGTCCCTTCTTAGTGCTTTTTTCAACAACACTAGCTCCGGCAACAGGGGCATTTTTTTCGTCGATAACCTTACCGGTTACTGTAACTGTTTGCGAATATCCGACCATGATAGTCATCAAAAAAGCACAAACACTCACAAGGATTTTTTTACTCATGTTTTGATGTTTTGTTTTGAACTTATTTTTAGCTTAAATAAAGATGCTTGTACAATGAATTAACAATAAGTTAATATCACTTACAAGCATCAATAACCAAATATATTAGATTCTGTTCAGTTTAGGTTGTCGAAAAAGGGATTTTTTTGGGATTTCTTTAACAATTCGTAGGCAAAAGTGTTAGTTAGAAAATTAATATTCACTATTAATACATTATTTTACAAGTTTTAATAAATATGAATAACTGTTATATGATGAGTGGTAAAATCACAGATTAAACCTAATGCTGAATGATTATTTTTTTACTAGAAATAAAATTATCAGTCTCAAAATTCACAAAATATATGCCATTGGCTAGCCCTAAAACATCTATTTCTTTTTTATCTGACACTAAAACCTTCTCCCCAATGCTGTTCAATATCTTGATTTGAAATTTTTGAATATTTGTTTTTTCTTGAATAAACAATTTAGAGGAGCTAGGATTGGGATAAATTTTTACTAAATCATTGCCAATTATCTCATTCATACCGGTCACTAAAGATGGAGTAATTGTGTAAGAATAAGCAATATCCCCATTCTTACGAGTGGCGTTTTCCTCAGAAGGTAAATAAGTTTTAACATAATCTACTTTTACTTTATCTGCACTTACAGTTACATACAAATAACCCCTGTTGGGCATTAAAACTCCATCTACATATCCATAGGCAGTGCCAGTGACGGTAGTTAAATTTTTTGCAGAAGGTTGCGGCACTTCCTGATAAACAATCCCATCTTTATCTTGTTTAGCAAATAAATGATCATGGCCATGAAAATAAATACTAGCTTTATTTTCAAATAATAGATAATGAATTGGCTTATCCCAACCTGCTCTGTTTGTTCCAAATCCATAAGTTGAATCGGTATTTTTTCCACCCATTTCATAAAATTGCACAAACTCAGACCCTCCTCTTCCATCTGTACCAGAGCCACCCACCAATTGATGACTAAAAATAAATTTAAACTTAGCTTTACTATTTGACAATGTGTTTTTAAGCCAGTTATATTGCTCTAAACCCAAAGACCATCCCCAGGCAGGTTTTGTTTTGGAATACATATAGGGATCAATCACCATAAATAAAGCATCACCCCATTCCCAGGCATAATAGTTTTCTCGTATACCAACCTTGGGTTCTAAAACGGTATTGCCACTATAAAATTTATTAGGAGCAGGATTGGGAAAATAAGTTTTCCTTATCAGCGCTGCCATTGTAGGCAAACTTGATTCATTTATATTAGGCAACCATCCTAATTCTCCTTCATGGTTTCCTAAAGTAACATATAGAGGTACCGAATGAGTAAGTTCGTTAAAATATTTTCGAAACAAGAGTGTACGATCAATTATTGAAGGCTTATCTATAACAGGTAGTTTATCGCTCATCGCATTATCGCCTAAGTCTATTAAAAAATCGGGCGACTTAGAAAGCATATGTTGTAAAGTAAGCTTATAGGATTCAGGATCGCAGTTTGAGTCTAAATGCGGGTCCGCTTCTACTACAAACGAAAAACTAGTGCCAGGTTTTTTTTGAGTCTGAAAAAAATGCTCCGCTCCAAACACATAATTATTGGCACCCACAAGCTTATATTTTGTACGATAAAAATATTTTGTACTTGCTGCTAAATTAGAAAACAAAACTTCAATAGGGGTGTCAGCAATGGTAGTATAAACTGGAGTGCTAACATTGTAGGACCCACTTGAAGTTCCATATTCCCAATATACATTTACTGATTTGTCAAATAAAATACTCATTGTAATACTTGAGTCAGTAGGCCTACCCAACACCTCGGTATAATTTTGAGCTTTTATTTCGACTACAAATCCAAGTATAATTAAAAGTATTAATACTCTTATTTTGATCATCGTATCATAATTTTTTTACTAATCATTTTTTCATTTGCTTTAACAACTAAAACATAAACACCTTCGGTTAAATTACTAATATTAATTTGTTTATTATTAGTTGACAACACTAGACTTCCAATTTCGTTATATAATTGTGCTTCAAATTTTTGGATTGGAATTTTAAAACTTAAGTTTATAACAGTCCTTGATGGGTTAGGAAATACTTGCACAATGTCATTGTTTACATTTAAAGGCATATCTTCTATTCCAGTTACCATGCATGTTCCAACAGTATAACTAAAGCCTATCTCCCTATTTTTATGCTTACCGTCTAAAGTGTCTTTAGGTAAATAGGCTTTAACATAATCTACTTTTACACATGAAGTTGAAACACTAACTCTTATATGACCTGTTCCATCTAAAGTATCAGAAGTATATGCATCAGCGTTTGCTAATTTACCAATCATATAAGTTGAATCACTTGGCATTGGAACTTCTTGATAATGTACACCTTCGAAAATTTCATGCGCAAATAAATGATCATGCCCCTGAAAAAAAATATTTACACCATTGTCTTTGAAAAGTTGATGTATAGGTTTACCCCAACCTGGTCTATTCTTATCAAAGCCATATGTTTTACCATCTGCCTCATAGCCACCCCATTCAAATAACTTAGCATTAGTTAATGCCCCTCTTCCTTGCCCTCTAATATGATGAGCAAAAACAAATTTATATTTTGCAGTACTGGTCTCTAAGGTGGTCCTTAACCAACTATATTGTTTATATCCTAAAGACCAATCCCAATTTTGAGGTTTATCCGAATTGATATTTTCATATCTATATACATCTAGGACTACAAAAAGAGCATCCCCCCATGTCCATGCATAATAATTTTCGGGGTTCCCTATCCCATAAGGCTCATTGTCTAAGTTTCCCGAATAAAAAGCATTGGGAGACGGATTTGGGTAATAGTACTTTCTCCAGTAAGTTCCCCAAACTGCTAAATTATTGGGAGGATTTTGATTAAGGTAATAATCGTTCTCTCCTTCATGATTACCTAAACTTATATAAAATGGAATTGAATGACATATACTCCCCAAATATTGTCTGTAATCCTTGTGTAACAAATCTAAATCATTGGACGTAATAGTTGTAGGATAATGGTCATCACCAAAAATATCCCCTAAAGAAAACATAAAATCAGGTTTATCTAATGCCTGATTATTAAGTGTAATTTGATACATACTTCTTATACCTTTCTTGTCGTATAAGTGCTCATCGGCCTCGATAGTAAAAGTATAAATTGAGCCTTTTTCTCTTTGTGTTTGAAAATAATATTCTGGCGAAGCATTAAAACTAGAAACCGCATTTATTTTGTACCTAATTCGATAATAATATTTCGTGTTTATTTTTAAATCAGGAAGCTCAATTTCATCGGGTACATTTGCCTTATTTGTAAAGGTGGATGTGGAAATATTGTAATTGCCAGTATTGGTCCCATATTCTATAAAAAAATTAACATTTTGGTCAAATAAAACACTTATTGTTATAGACTTGTCAGTAGGACGACCTAAAATAACCGTATAGTTTTGTGACTTAGATTTAACACTTAAACTAAGAAAAACCACTGCTAAAAAATAAGTAAAATATTGATGGAATTTCAATGAATTTGAACTTTAGAATTTCGACAGTTTTTTTATTTAAAAGTTTAATGCTAAATTAAACTTTTGAGCAGTCCTATTATCTAATTTATAAATGCACACAACTTTGTTTAAAACATTGATGATATCAATTGTAGTTTTGACGCTCATAGGTTGCCAAAAATCGGCCAATACAAATATTTTAATTGATCCCATCCCGGTAACCACCCCCCCCACTGTTGCTAATCAATTGAAATTCAGTGGCAATGGCTTTGTACACAATGGCACCTACCCTAAACTATATACCTGTGATAGCCTGGGTATTTCCCCTGGTTTGCAATGGTCTAATGCCCCTAGTACCACCACCAGCTATGCCATTACCATGTATACGGTTCCTCCCACAGGGGATAAACATGTATATATAGTATTATACAATATTCCCTCCACAACTACTTCTATACCGGATAATTCAAAATCGATTGGCCTATTTGGTATTAATACAGTAGATGGCAAAACCACTTATACACCCCCTTGCTCTCAGGGGCCTGGTCCAAAAATTTATGTGCTTACTTTATATGCTTTAAATGCAGCACCCACCATTTCGGTAGCTGCATCACAAGTAACCATGGATATATTATATGCGGGAATGAAAAATAAAATTGTAGATAGTGCTGTAATGAGTGTAACCTATACAAGACCTTAGTTATGAAAACATACTTTTACTTGTTTCTATTGAGTTTACTTTTTTTAAGTCCCCCCCTATTTGCGCATCCAGGGGGACATTATCAAAAAGGGGACGGTACTGTATTTAATGCATGGCAATTAAAAAATGGTAAAATAATTATTGGTAATTTTTCTTTTTATAAAGACCATAAAATTTTTGTTGAGCAAGAAGGAGGCATCATTAAACCCATACTAATAAATGATTTAAGCCTACAGGATCAAAAATTAGCTCAGTTTAAAATAAATCGTTTTTTATCTATTAACGCTCCAATTATCCAAACAACTAGCAGTTCCCAAACTAGCCACTACCAATGGATTCCGCTGTTAGCATTACTTACTTTACTTTTATTAGTATACACATTACACAAGTCGATTTTTACGAAGTATCTTGTGCAGTCCTCTCTTGGATTATCTTTTATCGCACTTACATTTATTACTTGTATTTTGTTTGCTTGTAGTAAATCAAGTAGTAGTTCACCCATCATTACTGATCCTATTATTTCAACTCCTGTAACGGTTTTACCTAAAACAAATTATACATTTATTGATTCTGCTTTTGCTGCTTTTAAACCTACACTTAGTACCAGGTGGGACGATACTTATTTTTATATTGCTTCCAATGGAATTCCTAATCATAATATGATGATAGGCATTACCAATTGGCAACAACAAGTTCCTATTTCACAACCTTATATAGATAATAATAGTTGGTCTATTCCTTTACAACCCACCTATGCAACAACTCCTTTAAGCACCAAGGCAAACTTTATGAAAGGAGCTGTAGCGGTGGCCGTAAATGGCATTCCTATATTTAATGCCTTAAATAATAGAGGGGAGGACTCATATTTAATTGGAGAGTTAGATAATTGGGGAGGACATTGTGGCAAAGGCGATGATTATCATTACCATGCAGCCCCCTTACATTTAGCTACCATCAATGGACTAAAACCCATTGCTTTTGCTCTAGATGGATTTGCAGTATATGGATCCAAAGAACCTGATGGAAGCACAATGACTAGTTTAGATACCTGCCATGGACATATAGGTGTAAATAAAGTTTACCATTATCATGGAACAAGTGATTACCCTTATGTAGTTGGAGCCATGAAAGGGAAAGTAAGTATTGACCCTAGTACCCCTGCACCGGAAAACCAAATTTTACCTCAGGCTTTTACAAAACCTGTTAGACCCGCCACTAATCCTTTAAAAGGGGCATCTATAACCGATTTTGCTGCTGTTGGTACCAATGGTTATTTGTTAACTTATAAAATTGGCAGTAAAAATGGTTATGTAAAGTACAGTTGGGATGCTGCAGGAAAATATACATTTATACTTACCGATACCTCGGGCTTGGCAGTCACCAGCAGTTATCAACGTTAAATAAGTTCCTTTACGGAATTTAGGAACAAAAACAGTAAGTTTATTGTATACAAACCCCTTATGTAGCTGTATCTTAGCAATTCAATATTTTTAGCACAAAAAATAAAAAAATGGAAGTTCATCACCCACACCATCCCACACATAAAAAGAAATGGTCTGAATATTTATTAGAATTTTTCATGTTGTTTTTTGCTGTAACCCTTGGTTTTTTTGCTGAGAATGTGAGAGAACATCAGGTAGTTATTGAACGAAAAAATCAGAACCTAGAGGCCATGCTAGAGGATTTAAAACGTGATTCCATTCAATTGGATCAAAGAGTTGTAGAATATTCATATGTACTTGAAACCTTAGAAAATATGAAATATGCTTCCTATCAGTATCAAAAAAAAGAAATTAATGAAAGTACTTATTTAAAAATTATTGCTAATAAATCCGATAGTTTAACTGCTGGAATATGTTTTTTTTTAAATAACTCGGCTTATAAAAATACAATATCCACTGGTAGTTTAAGTGTAATTGAATCTAAAGAAATTAAAAGATTAATTGCAGAATATTACGAAGAGCTAGGCGTAAAGCTAATTGATAATAACAGAAATGTAGACGTTGATATTAACGAATTCATGGAAAAAACTATTAAAGCTTCTTATGGATTTAGCTCTGAATATAGAACTAAGGTATCAAAATTATCACATGAACAATTAATTGAGGATTATAAAACTATTCCTGCCTATAGACAATCTGTCTTAGATCCTGCTTTTAGAATTTATATCCATAAATTCGAGAATAGATGCGATTATTACTTATATGTAATGAGAAGATTCCAAGAAGTAAATCAAAAGTTAATTAAAGAATTAGAAAATAAAAATTATTAATTACTTTTTCTTAGTTACTACAAGGGTAATATCATCTGGATTATGTTTGCCTGCTAACCAAGTATCTACCGACTCCATTAATGTATGTATAATCTCTTGTGAAGATAAATGTGCTGTTTTTTGAATTAACAATCTTAGCTGCTCATAATCATACATTTCTCCTAATGCATTAGGTGCTTCTGGCAATCCATCAGATAACTGTATTAAAACATCCCCCGGCTCAAAGCTCCTTGACTCTTCTTCAAAAGCTTCCTTTTTAAGTCCTCCCAAGGGCAATCCATTATTCATAATTTCTTCCACCTTTCCTTCTTTTGCTTTAAACAAATAAATAGGCGGCATAGCTGCAGAACTCATGTTAATGGTATCCTGAGTAATTTCTACTATATTTAAACTCATTCTTAAAGTACCTAAATCAATCTTCTTTACCACCTTATTTAATTTTTGTAAAATGGCGCCTGGTGCAATAGCGTCTATTCCATTTAAACCCGCTTTTGTTACAGAAACCATCATGCCCGAGGTTACACCATGCCCCGTTGCGTCGCCACAAACGGAATAAATAGTTCCATTCTCCTGAGGGAAAAAGTCATAATAATCGCCTCCCACTTCTGTCGAGGATCTAATATAAGCAGCCATATCTAAATCGGCTCTTTGAGGCACATTTTTGGGAAGCATGCTAATTTGTAAATCCCTTGCAGCTTTAAGTTCATTGTTTTTTCGTTCTTCTTCTTGTTTACGGGCTCTTTCTTTTTGTTTGTACCTATTATAAAAAATTAAACTTGTAAATCCAATGATAAAGAATAATGAAAATCCAACAATCAATTTTTTGCGTCTCGATTCCTCAGCTAATTTTTGTTTTTCTCTTAGCTCTTCATTTAAATTAATATTTTCAACCTCATTAACTTTTGATTTATCCGATAATACATCTTTAATTTCACTGCTAATTTTTAAATATTTATAAGCACTATCTGTTATTTTTTTGTCCTCATAAATTTGGGATAATAGTTCGCTCTGTTTTAGTATGCCGCTTGTATAGGAAAGCCTAGTGCTCATTTGATAAGCTATATTGGCATAATGTATAGCGCTATCATATTTTTTTAATCCATAATAAGCTGCGCCGTAAACTCCATATCCCTGAGAAATATCTTTAGCAAAATTATTTTGTAATAAGTAAGGGAAGCCCTCTTTTATGTAATCAATGGCTTTTTGATATTCTTTTTTATGATTATACGCATCGGCAATAATATAATAGGTATAACCATACTTTTTTTCCTTGGGGGCTTTTCTATTATAATCTACCGCCATTAAACCATACTTAATAGCAGAATCATATTCTCCAATACCTTTGTAATTTACTGCATGCATTGCAACTGGATTCCATAAAACTTTAGAGGCATAGGTCTCTTGCATAATTGTAGCACTCTTCTTATCCAATTCTTTTTTTACCTTACTATAACTACCTAAACCGGAATAACTCAAAATTAATAAGCCTTCAATATCCTCTTCCACTACTGGGTCTTTAATATTATACTCATCCCTCTCTTTTTTAGCAAGATTCACATAATAGGTGGCCAATGAATAATTGCTTTTCATCATTGCATAAACTTGCGACAAATAAAGATGAATATAAACTTGCATTAATTTAAAGTCGTGCGTACTTGTATAATTTTCAATTATTTTATGATAATAAATAGTGCTATCTGCATTTTTAAAAAAGTAATAGGTAGAAGCTTTTAATAATAAATAAGCCTCGTCGTTGGTTTTGGGATTTGTATTTAAAAAACGAAGGCTATCTTTAAAAGAATCAATAGTAATTTGATCAATGTTGAAATTGTAAATTTTTTCTTGTGCAAAACTAAAATTTGCGAAAACACTAAATGCAATAAAAAGGATTGTCTTTTTCATTTTTTATTTTTTCTTAGTTACCACTAAAGTAATGTCATCTGGGTTATGCTGCCCATTTAACCATTCATCTACCGAAGTCATTAATACTTTGATTAAATCATTAGCTGTTTTATCTCCATTGTCTTCAATAAGCTTTCTTAGCCTATCATAATCATACAAGTCGCCTGACGCATTGGGTGCTTCTGGTAAACCATCTGATAATTGTACAATAATATCTCCTGTATTAAAACTTCTAGTTAAACTATCAAATTGTTCATCCTTTAATCCCCCTAAGGGTATACCTTGAATTAATATTTCTTCTGCCTTCTTAGTAGCTGCAACATAATGATATACTGGAGGCATTGCAGCTGAACTTATTTCAAATTCAGTAGGTTTTATTTGAACTAAATTCAAGCTCATTCTTAAAGTACCTAAATCGATACTCTTTATAATATTGTTTAATTTATATAATATCGAATTTACAGGTAAAGCTTCGATACCATTTAAACCCGCTTTGGTAACTGACACCATCATACCCGAAGCAACTCCATGCCCTGTGGCATCTCCACAAATTATATAAAGAGTACTTCCATTATGTTCAAAAAAATCATAATAATCGCCACCCACTTCCGTAGAGGAACGAATAATCGTGGCAATATCTAAATCGTCTCTCTGAGGAACTTTTTTAGGCAACATGCTTATTTGTAATTCTCTAGCAGCTTGTAGCTCCTTGACTCTTCTATGTTCTTCTGCTTTCTTAACTTTTCTTTTTTGAGCCTGAGTTAGGCCAATATATAAAGCAATAATGAATAAAATAAATAAACCTATTGAATAATTTAAAGTCCTCTGGTGACTCAATTCTACTTTCTTGGTTTCTTCCTCTTTAAGTTGATCTGATAAAATTTGGTTTTGAACTTCATTTACTTTTATATTATCAAATTCATTATCTCTTAATTCCTCATATTTAGTGATATATTTTATTGCACTATCTTGTTTACCTATGTTTTTATAAATATCAAAAAGTAATTTATTTGCCGCTAAAATACCGATAGTATAACGGTATGTGTTAGACATATCAATGACTTTTTTGCTATACTTTATTGCAGAATCGATTATACCTAAAGCAATATAAGATTCAGCAATATGACCAGCAGATTCCATGATATCTTTATCAAAAGGGCTATTTTGAACTATAATTTGATAATTATTGATTGCTTCTTGATATTTTTTTTCATGCATCATCAAATCACCTCTTATAACATAGATATAATTATCATAAGGGACAATTTTATTTAATTCAAAAATCTTCCTTACATAAAGCTTTACTTTTTCAAAGTCCCTTAAATCTCTATATACTTGTGCAATTGCTTTTTTATTATTAGCATCATCCATGTTACTCAAGCCAGTTTGTCCTTTAATGAAAAAAGTGTCTGTATAGCGAGATTCGATTTTATTAATATATTCTGTTGCCTTATCCTTATTGCCCAAATTGGCATAAGCCACTGCAATTGTATAATAAGACATATTTATATCCACATCAAATTGACGACTATCAGAGAACTTCAAGCCATTCTTTACATTATATTGCTTACTTTTTAAGGCCTCGAATGCATAAGCAAGTCCTAAAGGATAGTTTCCTAAATTCCATATATAATTTAGAGAAGTCCAAGTATAAGCAGGTAGTAAATATTTTTCAATTTTCTTTTCTTTAGCAATTTTTATAATATTATTTAAATATATCAATGCCGAATCGGCAGATTTTGAAAAAATATAATGATCTTCTAAATGAAAATTGATCAATATTTTTTCTTCGTCATTGGTAGAATGTTCGATTTTCTTTAGAGAGTCCGCTAAATTAAAATCTTTTTGCGCAAATGTCTTTACATGAAAAATTATCACTAATATAAAAAGAACAAATATTTTATTTAATTTTTTCAAAACGAATAGATAAAATGTTTTAAATTATTTTTTCTTAGTCACTACCAAAGTGATATCATCTGGGTTACGTTTGCCTTCCATCCACTCATCTACCGACTTAATAAGTACTTCAATAATTTCTTGTGCAGATAAATGGCAAGAATCTATGATTAAATCTCTTAAACGATCGTAATCGTACATCTCACCTTTTCCATTGGGCGCTTCTGGTAAACCATCTGATAATTGTATAAGTACATCTCCTGGCTCAAAATTACGTGCCTCTAATACAAACTCCTCATCTCTTAAACCTCCTAATGGCAAGCCATTGTTCATAAACTCTTCCACTTGCTTTGTGGCTGCTTTGTATAAATAGATAGGGGGCATTGCTGCAGAACTCAAATACACTTCGTCTTGGGTAATTTCTGCAATATTTAAACTCATTCTTAAAGTGCCTAAATCGATTCTCTTTACCACACCGTTTAATCTTTGTAATATCTTATTAGGTTTAACTGGGCTAATACCATTCAAACCTGCTTTGGTAACAGATACCATCATACCCGATGTTAC
>CANGEP010000014.1 GCA_947452905.1 Bacteroidota bacterium
ACATTAGGGGCAGCATCAAGAATAAACTCAGATGCAAATACTTTAAGTATAAGTGCAATTACAGGTACAAATAATTTAACTCTTGGAGGAGCGGGTAACATAACTGTATCAGGAATCATAAGTACAAGTACTGGAACTATAACCAAAGATGGAGCTGGTACTTTAACTTTAAGTGGCGCGAATACCTATACAGGGGCTACTACTATAAGTGCTGGTATTCTTAAACTAGGCGTTGCAAATGCAATTTCTTCCTCTACTGCTTCTACAGTTAATGCTACCACCATTAATGGTCAATTAGATATGAATGGATTTTCTATCGCCATTGATACACTGAATGGTACCAATACAGGTATAGTTAATAGCATTACTACCGCTACTTTAACCTTAATAAAGGGAACTTATGCTGGTGCTATTCAAAACTCTTTGAATTTAATAAAATCTGGATCACCCACGCTAATTTTAAGTGGTGCAAGTACTTTTACAGGTACTACTAGTATTAATGCAGGTGTCATTAATATTCAAAACGGGTCAGCACTTGGTTCTAGTGTGGGTTCAACAACTATAGCATCTGGTGCTGCCTTACAAGTTCAAGGAAATATAATTTCACCAGAGCCCATTTTTGCAGCAGGAACAGGTATTGCTAATGATGGAGTAATTAGAAACATAACTGGAGTTAATACAATATCTGGTTTAGTTAGTTTATCAGCAACATCGCAATTACAATCTGATGGAGCAACAACTGATACATTAAAACTAACAGGTTCAAATGCAATTACTGGAACAAATATTGGTATTACTTTTAATGGTACGGGAAATATATTAGTGGGAGGAACCATCACAACAGGTTCAGGTACTATAACAAAAACAGGATCGGGAACAACGGTTTTAGCAGGTGCCAACACATTTACAGGTGCAGTAAATATTACACAAGGGGCAATTAATATTCAAAATGCGGCAGCGTTAGGAAATATCTCTACTGGTACAACAGTTAGTGCCGGAGCAGAATTACAAATACAAGGTGGATTAAGTTTTAATGCAGAACCATTATTAATTAATGGTGCTGGAATTAACAATGTATCAGGAGCAATCAATAACACAAATGGAAATAATACTTTCCCTGGGCCAATAACCTTAAACTCAGCTTCAACTATTATCTCTGCTGGTACTTTAAATTTTACTGCTCCTACTGCAATAACAGGTTCTTATGGTTTGACATTCAGTGGGGCAGGAGGAATTATCGTATCTGGAATTATTGCAACCGGTAATAATACGCTTACTAAAAATGGAATAGGTGCTGTTAGTTTTGTGGGAGTAAACACTTATACTGGATTAACAACCATTAATCAGGGAACATTGAGAATGGGGAGTATTCCTGCAATTCCAATTACCAATGATGTTAGTATTTTATCCTCAGGTACACTTGATTTATATGGTAAATCAAATACCATTGCAAGTTTAAATGGGGCTGGAATAGTTACTAATACAGGGGGTGCTGCTACCTTAAAAATTTCGGGAACGTCTACTAGCTCCACCTATTCAGGTACTATTATTGATGGTGCAGGTGTTGTAAGTATTGCTAAAGAAGGAACCAGTATATTAACTTTAAGCGGTCCAAATACCTATACTGGAAACACAACCTTATCAGCAGGTGCTTTAAAACTTGGTGCCAATAATGTTTTACCCAATACAAGTAGTTTAGTTTTTGATGGAGGTACTTTTTACAATAATGGATTTAGTGATAGTGTTGG
The DNA here is from genome assembly GCA_947452905.1 of Bacteroidota bacterium. Lineage (GTDB taxonomy): Bacteria > Bacteroidota > Bacteroidia > Chitinophagales > Chitinophagaceae > Sediminibacterium. Next base: position 1,749 of record CANGEP010000014.1, read on the forward strand.
TGTTTTAAGTATCACAAAAACATCTTCCATTATTTTAGATACTACGGTAAATAGTTCACTTTCTTTTACAAATATTGGAGCTATTGGAGGCAATGGTAGCCAATTGCTTACTGTATATGGATATATGGGTGCAAGTGCTACCACGGCTTTAGATAAATATGGCACACTTTTGATAAGCTCAAGTAATTTTATTAGAACCACAGGAGCTTTAGGAAGCGCCGTTATTGGTGGTTTAACAGCCAATGGTAAAATTATTACCAGTACTGCAAGTAATCCTAATAATATTTTAAATGGAATTTATATAAATACTCCAAACATATCCAATAATAGTTTAAGTCAAATTAGGTATTGGGTGGGGGATTCACAACCTACTCCAGTTTTTGGTTTACATAATGTCACACAATCTTCTTATAAAATTTTACCAGTGTTATAAATAATTCTTTAATCCTTCCCCCAATGGAAACCTTAACTTACACGGTTACGAATATGGTTACCAATTCGATATTGGTAGTTAATATTATGGGAGGCAATTCAATTGCGCATAGTTATCAAATTAACAATGAACAAGGTAGATTAGTGATGCAGGGTTGTATCGAAGGAAAAGTAAAAACCACTTGCTTATATGTGGGCAATTTAACCACAGGCAAATATACCTTTCAAATGGATGAAGCAGATTTAGTTTATTTTAGCATTCATCAAGGATCCCCAATTTCTTAGTTTCTAATAGGACGTCCGGTGGTGATAACAGCTTGAATACGTTCAAGTGTTTTTTTCTCACCACATAAACTTAAGAAAGCTTCGCGCTCTAAGTCTAATAAGTATTGTTCGTTAACAAGAGTTGGTTCGCTTAAATCTCCACCACACATTACATAAGCTAATTTTTTTGCAACAAGTACATCATGATCAGAGGCATAGCCACCACGCCACATGCCATTAATACCTGCATATAAAGCACCTAGGGCCGATTTGCCTAATACCTTAATATCTGTTCTTTGTTGTGCTTGTGTATAACCAGCTTTAGCTAATTGTAATACTTGTTCTTTGGCTTTTGCAATTCTGCGTGATTGATTTAAAACAATGGCATCCTGTCCCTTTCTTAAAATGCCCATTTCCATGGCTTCATGTGCCGAAGTAGCTACTTTAGCGGTAGCAATATTTAAGAATCTATTTTTTAAAGTAATGGTTTCAGGTTCGTCGGTATGCATTTCATCGGAGGCACGTAAAACAAATTCTTTGGTACCACCACCACCAGGAATTACGCCAATACCCAATTCAACCAATCCAATATAGGTTTCTGCTGCAGCACTAATGGCATCGGCATGTAAATTCATTTCACATCCTCCTCCTAAACATAAACCATGAGGGGCAACTGCTAATGGTATAGAGGAGTAACGAACACGCATCATTGCGTTTTGAAAGGCACGAATGGCCATATCAAGTTCCTCATAATCTTGCTCAATGGCAAACATAAATATCATACCTACATTGGCACCGGCACTAAATAAATTACCCTCATTGGCAATCACAAGTCCACTATTATTTTGTTCGGCAATGCCAATTGCTTTATTCAATCCTTCCAATACTTCCCCTCCAATACTATTCATCTTTGTATTCCAGCTAAAACCCGCCACCCCATCTCCAATATCCACCATCCTGCAAGCGCTATTTTTCCAAATGGTATTTTCCTTATGGTCCGATAAAATAATAAAGGATTCAGCGCCTGGAATTAATGTATAGTTTTCGCTTGCGATATCATAATAGTAACGCTTGCCTCCCTTAACGGTGTAAAAACTTAAACCTTTACCAAGCATAGTCTCTACCCAAGGGGCAATGCTTTTATTTTCGGCCTTCATGGCAGCCACTACGTCGGCAACACCTAAGGCATCCCAGGTTTCAAATGCGCCAATTTCCCAGCCAAAGCCTGCTTTTAAGGCATCATCTAGTCGGTAAAGTTCGTCGCTAATTTCAGGAATACGGTGGCTTATATAAGAGAATAGGGTATGGTGAAATTGTCGCACAAATTCTCCGCCTTTGTCTTTACTGTTGTATAATACTTTTATTCTTTCTGGTAATGACTCAATAGGTTTTGCGGCAGTGATAGAGGCAAATTTGGTTTTATTTCGGGGCTCGTACTCAAATGTTTTTAAGTTAAGCGTTAATATTTCTTTGCTCGTTGCTGTTTTTACTTTCTTAAAAAATCCTTGGCCCGTTTTATCGCCTAACCAATTATTCGCTACCATTTTTTCGAGCCAGGCAGGTAATGCAAAAGTTTCTTTGGCTTCGTCGTTCGGGCAATTATCTGCCACTCCTTTGGCCACTTTTACTAAAGTATCAATACCTACTACATCGGCGGTTCTAAAAGTGGCCGACTTTGGTCGACCCATAATAGGGCCTGTTAAAGATTCAATTTCATCAATAGACAGTTCTAATTTTTCCATCAGATGCACCACACTCATCATGCTGTAAACCCCTACACGATTGGCTATAAATGCAGGTGTATCTTTACAAAGTACCGTTGTTTTTCCTAAAAAAACGTCGCCATAATGTAAAACGAAATCGATGATAGCAGGATCTGTTTTTGCGGTAGGAATTATTTCAAGTAATCTTAAGTAGCGTGGGGGATTAAAAAAGTGAGTGCCACAAAAATGTTTTTGAAAATCGTCAGTACGACCTTCGGCCATCAAATGAATGGGTATGCCCGAAGTGTTGGAGCTTACTAATGTTCCAGGCTTACGATATTTTTCAACTTCATCATAAATAAGTTTTTTAATATCTAATCGCTCTACGACTACTTCAATTATCCAATCGGCCTGTGCAATTTTTGCTATGTCATCGGTGAAATTTCCTGTGCTAATATTTTTTGCAAATTGGCTACTATATAAAGGGGAAGGATTCGATTTTATCGCAGATGTTAAAGAGTCGTCTACTAATTTATTACGTTCTTTTTTTTGCGTGCTTCCCTCACTGCCGGGGTTAAGGAGGTCTAATAATAATACTTTCACACCGATGCCAGCAAAATGACAAGCAATTCGAGAACCCATTACACCACTGCCTAAAACGGCTACATTTTTTATAGAACGTTGCATATGAAAAGCGTTTGTGTAAAATTAGTTAGTTATGCAACTATTTTCAAAAAAATCTTACCTAAAATGGGGGTACAGGGGCTATTTTTTTGCCTTTGGTTGTTTCTTATGACCTTTTAACAAAACCACCTTGGGGGTTAACGGCTTTCAACTACATTTGTAGTATGCAAGTAGATTCTACATTAGTAAACCACCTGGCGCATTTGTCACGCCTTACCATTAGTGAGGATAAAATGGACAAATTAGTAGCTGATATGCAGGATTTGGTGGGTTTCGTGGAAAAGTTAAATGAACTAGATACCACAGGAACGGCTCCTTTAATGCATATGGGGGATGCTTATAATGTACTTCGTGAGGATGAGGTACAAGGCTCTATTTCGAGAGAGAAAGCTTTACAAAATGCACCAGCGTCGGATGGTCAATTTTTTATGGTTCCTAAAGTAATTCAAAAATAATTATCGTATGTCTTCAGTGATACAATTAAGGGATATTCAAAAAAGCTATTTTATGGCAGGTCAGGCTATTCCAGTTTTAAAAGGGATAGATCTTGATATTAATAAAAACGAATACGTGGCATTGATGGGGCCATCTGGTAGTGGTAAAAGTACACTCATGAATATTTTAGGTTGTTTGGATTCGCCAACAGCGGGTACTTATAATTTAAATGGGCATGATGTAAGTACTATGACCGATGATGAATTAGCCGGTATTAGAAATATTGAAATTGGATTTGTGTTTCAGCAATTTAATTTGCTACCTCGTTTATCTGCTGCCGAAAATGTGGCCCTTCCTTTAGTATATGCAGGAATTTCCAAAAAAGACAGAATCGAAAGAGCAATGATTGCCCTAGAAAAAGTGGGTTTGGCCGATCGTAGTCATCATAAATCTAATGAGTTAAGTGGGGGACAAATTCAGCGTGTGGCCATTGCTCGTGCACTTGTCAATAATCCTTCAATTTTATTAGCGGATGAACCTACAGGTAATTTGGATTCTAAAACTTCGGTAGAGGTAATGGAATTATTTGGAAAAATTCAATCTGGTGGTAATACAGTAGTATTAGTAACCCACGAAGAAGATATTGCGATGTATGCACATAGAGTAGTGCGTTTAAGAGATGGAAATATTGAAACAGATAAATTAAACAACGCTCATAAATAGGGTAGATTGTAAATAAGGCATTTAAAAATGAACTTTATTTAATTAGCTTTGTTATTCGAATAAAGCAATCATGAAAATTTATACAAAGGCAGGAGATTTAGGAAAAACCTCATTAATAGGTGGTACAAGAGTGCCTAAAAGTCATATCAGGATTGAATCTTATGGAACTGTGGATGAATTAAACTCATTTATAGGTTTAGTGAGTGATTTAGTATCAGATGCCGATGTAAAAGTTATTTTAAAGGAAGTGCAGGATAGATTGTTTACTGTAGGATCGTCTTTGGCATGTGACCCCGATAAAGAACCTGCTTTAAAAATTCCAGATTTAAAGGAAGAAGATATTGTTTTCTTGGAGGCTAAGATTGATGATATGAATGCTGTTTTAGTTCCCATGAAATCTTTTATATTGCCTGTGGGCCATCAAGCTATTTCCACCACACATATTGCACGTTGTGTTTGTCGTAGAGCCGAGCGTTGGTGTGTTAATTTACAAGAAGAAGATTTATTTGTTGAGCCCATGGTTATTAAATACTTAAATCGATTAAGCGATTACTTATTTGTACTAGCTCGTTATATTGGACATTTAAATGGGGTTGAGGATCAACCTTGGAAGCCAAGGGTATAATTTACAATTACACAAACAAGCCGTCTTTCATTTGTAGTTTTCTATTGGCCATATTGGCTAATGATTCGTTGTGTGTAACAATCAAAAAGCTTTGGTTTAATTCGTTTTTTAATCGAATAAACAATTCATGTAAGGACTGTGCATTGGCACTATCTAAATTTCCCGTGGGTTCGTCGGCAAAAATTAAACTTGGATTATTTAATAAGGCTCTTGCAACGGCAACTCTTTGTTGCTCACCACCAGATAAAGTATTGGGTTTTTTGTTCATCTTATCGGCTAGGCCCATAAAGTCGAGTAATTCTTTGGCTCTTGTTTCAATTTGTTTTTTGGGAGACTTAGCAATCCAACCTGGAATAGATACATTCTCGATGGCTGTAAACTCGGGGAGTAAATGATGGAACTGAAAAACAAATCCAATTTTATGATTGCGGTAAAATGCCAATTGATTGTTGGTAAATTGAGAGGTTTCGACGCCTTCAAAAAATACTTGACCTTTATCTGCTTTCTCTAAACTACTTACAATGTACAAAAGGGTCGATTTTCCGGCCCCAGAAGCCCCCACAATAGAAACTACTTCGCCCTGGGCTACCTCCAGATTTACCCCTTTTAACACTTCTACAGTGCCATAATTTTTCCATATATCCTTGGCTACTAATAGCTTTTGGCCTTGTTCCATGGTACAAACCTAGTAATTCCGCCCCATTTTTAGCAAAATTTAAAGATTTGTTTACATCATGTAGAAAAAACTCATTTGGTCATATCATTTATACGGCTACATTTGCACAAAATAACACCCTATGTTTTGGACATTAGAATTAGCCAGCTATTTAGAAGAAGCCCCTTGGCCAGCTACCAAAGATGAATTAATTGATTACTCTATTCGAAGTGGTGCACCCATCGAAGTAGTCGAGAACTTACAGGAGTTAGAAGACGAAGGAGAAGTGTATGAGAGTATCGAAGATATTTGGCCTGACTATCCAAGCCAAGAAGATTTCATGTTTAATGAAGACGAGTATTAATTTATGCTCATTTGAATGTATAAAAAAAGCACTGAAATTTCAGTGCTTTTTTTATGGGGATAATTTTGATTTTCTATTAAGGGCTAAAAAGTTAATTTAAAATAAAGCAGCATCAAGCTTAAAATTAATACAATCGTATTAGCAATTAATACTGGACGACTTTTAATTAAGTAAGCGTAAGTTAACCAAACGATACAGCTAAAGTTTACAATCAAAATCATGAGTATACTTAAGTCGCCAACACTATGTGATTTCCAAGAAAGGTAAACCTGAGGTACAAAAGTGATACAGCTTAATAAAGATCCTAAATAACCAATGGACTCTATTAATTTAGGATTTATTTTTTGATCGCTCATTTTATTTTAATTTTTTAAAATTATTCTTGGATACCAGCTTTTTGCATAATCAAATCACTCACGCCTGTTGTAGAGTAACCGCCATCATGGAATAAGTTTTGCATGGTTACCATCTTTGTTAAATCAGAGAATAAGGTAATACAATAGTTCGCACAATCTTCGGCACTTGCGTTACCTAATGGGGCAATTGCATCGGCATAATCAAAGAAATCACCAAAACCTTTAATACCTGTTCCTGCAGTGGTCTTGGTAGGCGATTGAGAAACGGTGTTTACACGCACTCTATTTTTTAAACCATAATGATAACCAAAGCTACGCGCAATAGATTCTAACAATGCTTTAATGTCGGCCATATCGGTATAAAATGGGTAAGTTCTTTGAGCAGCGGCATAAGTTAAAGCAACTACACTTGCTTCATTATTTAAGGCATCCATTTTATAAGCAACGCTAAGCATTTTATGTAAGGACATCGCAGATACATCAACACCCTTGGCATAATAATCATAATTCAATTCGGGATAGGCAATTTTCTTTCTAATGTTTACACTCATACCAATTGAATGTAAAACGAAATCAATTTTGCCCCCTAATATTTGTTGAGATTCGGTAAATAAATTCGTTAATTCTTCCACGCTAGTGGCATCGGCAGGAACGATTTTTGAATTGGTTTTTTCGGCTAAGCCATTAATTTCTCCCATACGCATTGCGATAGGGGCATTGGTTAACACAAAAGTTGCGCCTTCCTCGTGTGCTTTTTCGGCCACTTTCCAAGCAATGGAATTGCTATCTAATGCACCTGTAATAATTCCTCTTTTTCCTTTTAATAAATTGTATGCCATTTTGCTGGTTTATTTAATGCTGTAAAAATAAATATAATACTTAAGAAATTGGCCATGAAATTGTTTAGGCCAAGTTAAAGTCCCATTAGCTCTTTTGCATTGTCTAATGCCGATTTTGTAGGCGGATCTCCACCAATCATGCGTGCTATATGTTCGGTGCGCTCTGTTGGGCTTAATAGTCTAATATGTGTTTGTGTGGTGCTTCCATTTTGCTCTTTATACACATATAAATGGGCGTGTCCTTTGGCTGCTATTTGAGGTTGATGCGTTATACAAAGCACTTGTCTTTTATCACCTAAGCCTTGTAATAACAAGCCTACTTGCTTGGCAGGCTCACCCGAAATACCCGTATCAATTTCATCAAAAATCATCGTGGGTAAATCCACCGATTTGGCCACCAAGGATTTTATACATAACATTAAACGGCTAAGTTCGCCCCCACTGGCAACTTTTCTAATGGGTTCAAATCTGTCTGTATTATTGGCATCAAATAAAATATCAATTTTATCTTGACCATGAATTGAATAATTTAATTGCTCAATGCTTACTTTAATTTTCGCATTGGGCATGCCCACTTGATGAAGTAATTGATTTACATTTTTTGTAAGCGGAGCGGCTTGCTTATGTCGCTTATCACTTAATAAACTAGCTTGTTCTTTAACTATTTCGGCTTCTTTTGTAACCAGTGCCGATAGTTTTACAATTTCTTCTTCAATATTTAACACCGCTTCTAATTCTTTTTCTAATCGAGATTGAATAGCAAGCAATTCTTGGGTAGTTTGTACTTTATGTTTCTTTTGTAAATTATAGCCCAATGAAAGTCGTTCTTGAATTGCTTCAATTTTAGCCCCATCAAAATCAATTTTATCCTGCCAAGTAGATAATTCATCTGCAATATCTGCCAACTCTATTTGTGTAGCTTTTAATCTTGATAATAAGGCTTCAAAATCAGGCTGCCACTTTACAATTCCTTCTAAATTATGTGTGATTTGTTTGAGCTGCTGAACAATTGGGTTGTCGGTGCTCTCTAATACTTGCACCGAGGCATCTAGCTGCGATTTTATCTGAACTGCATTTTCTAAAAACTTTAATTCCTGTTCTAATTGCTCTAGCTCATTTTCTTTTAAGTTAAGATCGGTAAGCTCCGATAGCAAGTGTTTATTATAACTCTCGGTTTTTTCGAATGCTTCTTTTTGGGCTATTAACTCATTTAATTTCTTTTCATCTTCTTTCCAGCTTAAAAATGATTGCTTATAAGTAGCCAATTCTTTTTGGGTATTGGCTAAGGCATCTATTACAGTGCGCTGAAAATCCGTGTCACCCAAACTAAGGGTATCAAATTGTTGGTGTAAATCTACCAACTGACTGGTAAGTTGCTTTAAATCTGTAAGATTAATAGGGCTATCGTTTATAAAAGCCCTCGATTTTCCTTGGGCACTAATTTCTCTTCTAATTATGAGCTCGTCTGTTAAATCAAGATCGTTTTGTTCAAAAAAAATTCGGTAAACTTCTTTGTCATCCAATTTAAATAGTCCTTCAATAAAACATTTCTTGCTGGCGTCTCTACATACCGAACTATCTGCACGGTCTCCTAGGATTAAACCTAGGGCGCCCATGATAATACTTTTACCTGCACCCGTTTCTCCGGTGATTACAGATAATTGATTGCTTAAATCGATAGAAAGATGATCGATTAAAATATAATTCTGTATTTCTAAGTTCTTTAACATCGCTTACGCAATATACATTTTATTGTTTAAGACATCTTTGAATCCCTGATTTTGCTTTTTGATCCAAAGAGTTTTTAAAAGCATGGTTTTTTAGCTCTATGCAAATAGTATAATATTCGATTGCTTTCGAATAGGCTGCTTTATTTTCATAAATATTCCCCATCTGAAGGGCAGCCCTTGCAGCAAAATAGTCGGTTAAATGGGCCCCTTTTTCAATAGCGGATTTATAAAAGCGTAGGGCATTATCATCTTGCTCCATAAGGTCGTATATACGTCCTAAACGGTAAGCAAATTCAGTTTTATCGGCATCGTTATTAAAATCATTGGTGGTTTTACCTGCTAAAAGTGTTAGGGCTTGTGTTTGATAACCTCCATCACTTAAAAGACGAGCTTTTAATAATAGAGGATTTGGCCAATTGCCTTTTTGAGCATTTTGTTGTGCTAATTTGTCGGCATCTGTAATTTCATTACCTACGGTAAAAATAGTGGCTCTATAGGCTTGTGCTTTTTTTGCTTCTCCGTTCATATAAGCTATCCAACTTAATCTTTCGTAGGCGTCTTTAATATAAAACTTTCCTTTAAAGCTTTGTGCAAATTCGTTGAGAGATTTTTGGGCTTTATCTAATTTCAGTTCATTTAAATAAGCATATCCCAATTCTAAATTCCAAAAGGGTAGGGGTAAATAGGCCTCACTAGTTTCCAATTGCTCAACAATCGTTAATGCTTTAGCCGACTGTTGATGATTTAAATACAAATTAGTAGCCATATAGGCATGCATCTGATTTTTCTTAAAATCGTAGGGAGTGTTTTGAATAAATTCAAATGCTTTTTTTTGATTGCCCTCAAAGTTCATGACTAAATAAGGATATATAAGTAAAGCTTCATTGCGACAGCGTTTACTATATTCATCATTGCTATTAATATATTTTAATACCAAGGCATTGCCTTCGCTTATTTTACCTGATAAACCAAGTATCGAAGCCATCCATTGATACCCCTTAGGTATCGTACCAATCACAGTGGTTAATATTCCATAATACACATCATTGGGTGTGAATTTAGGGTAGGCTTTTCGATTGTCTCTAAATAATAAGTAGGCTTTTCTAAAATCCAATGCAGCTTCCCAGTTTTTATCAAACCGAATGGCCGCCAAAGATTTATGTAAATGCCCTAGTGCTAATGCATATAAATAGTAAGGCGTGTTTTTGGGGCCCGATTCAAAAAGTTGAATACGTTTTTCGAATTGAGGGTAATACTTTTTATATAAGGCTTCGTCTTCATTTAAGAAAAGTTCGTAAAAGTCGGCATAGCTTTCGAGAAGGGGTAATACTAAATTGCTAGGATTATTTTTTTTCTCAATTATAATTGCTTTTCTAGCTTCCGGAATTTTAAGGGAGGTAATAGATTCGTAAATCTGTTGAGCTTTATCATTCCAATTGTATTGCGACTGTGCTTGGGTGAATTGCCCCGTCACCAGTAAAGCCAATATCAAAAGAATCTTTTTCATGAGAGTGTAAAAATAAGAAAGGGTAGCTGTTGAGCCACCCTTTTAAAGTTATTTTTTTGTGTTGTAGTATTTATGCTTTTTCCTCTACTAAAATTCTTCCACAGTTTTCACAAACGATAATTTTTTTGTGTAAACGAATTTCGCTTTGACGTTGAGGAGGGATAGAGTTAAAACAACCGCCACAAGCATCTCTCTCAACAGTTACTACTGCTAAGCCATTACGGTAAGAGCTTCTGATACGATCATAGCTATATAATAAACGCTCATCTATATGGGCTCTAGCTTCTTCGCTATCTTTTCTTAATTGTTTTTCTTCAATTTCTGTATCTGCAATAATTACGTCTAACTCACTTTTCTTGTGTGCTAAAACGCCTTCTTTAACAGAAATTGTTTTTTTAGCAGCATCTAAAGCTTTAACTTTTTCAGCCAATTCCTCATTTGCATCACGGATATGTTTTTCGGCAAGTTTAATTTCTAAACCTTGCATTTCAATTTCCTTATTGATAGCTTCAAACTCACGATTATTTTTTACGTTATCGCTTTGTTGCTCATATTTAGCTAATAAAGCTTCGCTTTCTTTGATTGCTGCTTTTTTAGATTCAATAAACTCAGTGATACCATTTATTTCTTCTTCGATTCTTGTTTGTCTGTTTACCAAACCTTGAACCTCGTCTTCTAAATCTTTTACTTCTATGGGTAATTCACCACGTAGAATTTCAATTTGATCAATACTACTATCAACTTTTTGAAGCTTGTACAGATTCACTAATTTTTCTTCAACTGAAAAGTCTTTAACTGATGCCATGTTTTATAATTTATTAGGATGGTCTTAATGAAGTGGTCCTCAATCTTTAAGGTAAGTTACAGGTTGTGTATTCACCAAGGATTGGAGGACGGCAAAGGTAGGGAATTTACTCGTTAAATAGGCAAGAATTAGGGCCGGAACAAATTGTTCACTCTCCCCATGGCCTATATCTACCAAAAGATACTTGCCATCGGCCTCAAAAAACTCATGATATTTAAGGTCACTAGTAATAAAACAGTCTATTTCCTGGGCTTTTACAGCACCTAGTAAAAAACTACCTGAGCCTCCACATAAGGCAATGGTTTTCAGTTGCTTATCGGGAATTTGCGTGTGCTTTAGTGTGGTTAAATTAAACTTTTCTTTCACCCATATCAAAAATGCCTTTGGATCGGTTTCCAAGGGAAGCTCTCCCACCAAACCAGAGCCAATTTTTTCACCATTTTTATCGGTAATTCCTGGTTTAGGGTCTAATATGCGTCTTTTTTCGAGGTGTAAACGATCAGCTAAGCTTTTATTTACCCCGTCGATAATATTATCCAAATTGGTATGAATAGCGTAAATAGCTATGTTATGTTGGATCGCTTTTTGAATCACTCTTGTAATATAATGGCCAGCCTGTAATTGTTTAATTCCTTTAAAAATAATGGGGTGATGACTTACAATTAAGTTGCATCCTTTTTCGATGGCTTCTTCAACCACTTTATCGGTACAATCCAAGGAGCAAAGTACTCCTTTGCAAATTTGTTCAGGGTCGCCCACCAATAAGCCTGCATTGTCATAAGATTCCTGAAAAGGTAAGGGTGCCCAAGCTTCTAGTTCCTTAATAATTTGTTGAATTTGCATAAGCTAAATTAAAACTAAAACCGAACTATTTTATCTTATTATTGTTAAATATTCAATGAAAAAAGAGCTTAGTATTTTTTGGTTTAGACGTGATTTGCGTTTTGAGGACAATGTAGGATTGTATCATGCACTTTATGCAGCCAAACAAAATGGACACCAGGTTTTACCCGTCTTTGTTTTTGATACCAATATTTTATCTCAACAAACAGAAATCAAAGATCGTAGGGTGGATTTTATTCATCGAACTCTAATACAGCTACAAACCCAATTAATTGCCAAGGGGAAAAGTTTATATGTGGGGCATGGGACACCCTTAGAAGTTTTTACAAAATTATTGGCTACCTACAAAGTGATTTCGGTATATACAAATCATGATTATGGTCCTAAAGCCAACGAAAGGGATCAAGCCATTGCGAATTTAGTGGAAGCGAGTGGCGGCAGTTTTCATCATTATAAAGATCAAGTAATTTTTGAGAAAGACGAAGTACTTAAAGACGATGGTAAACCTTATACAATTTACACACCCTATGCCAATAAATGGAGAGCGGTATGGGTAAATAATATTCCTAAAATTCATCCTTCTATAAAGTTAGTCGATTACTTTTTTGATACAAAACCATTCACAATACCAAGTTTGCAGGAGATAGGGTTTGAACTTAGTGATTTAGTGGTGCCACCTTTAGTTTGGGATGCTCAATTAGTAAAAAAATATACCGATCAAAGAAATTTTCCAGCCATTAAAGGTACTACCCAATTAAGTGTGCACTTACGTTTTGGTACTATCTCGGTAAGAACCTTGGCATTAGAAACGCAAAAATTAAATAGTACTTTTTTTAACGAACTTATTTGGCGCGATTTTTATCATATGATACTATGGCACTATCCGCAAATTGCTTCTGGTAAATCATTTAAACCTAAATATGATTTAATTGAATGGCGAAATAACGAAGCCGAATTTGAAGCATGGTGTGAGGGGCGTACGGGCTATCCGATTGTAGATGCAGGTATGAGAGAATTAAATACTACAGGATTTATGCACAATAGGGTGCGTATGATTGTAGCTAGCTTTTTAACCAAACATTTGCTTATAGATTGGCGTTGGGGCGAAGCCTATTTTGCACAAAAATTACTCGATTTTGATTTAGCTGCTAACAATGGGGGTTGGCAATGGGCAAGTGGCAGTGGTTGTGATGCAGCACCTTATTTTAGAGTATTTAATCCACGCTTACAAACCGAAAAATTTGATAAGGATTTAAAATATATACGAAAGTGGATTCCCGAATTAGAAACACCTAATTATCCTGCACCAATTGTGGTACATGAGCAAGCACGCGAAAGAGTGTTGGCGGCGTATGCAAAAGCGTTAAATGAAAAATAAATTTAAAACGACTTGTAAACAGCTTCAAGTTGTTGTATCGCATTACGCCCTATATCGCCCATATCAATACTAAAATCATTTACATATAAATCGATATGTTGACGCATCACTTGCTCCGACATTTCTTGTGAATGGCATTTTACATATTCAGGTAATTCGGTGTAACTATTTTCAAACGCATATTGTACCGATTCTTTTATGAGTGAGTCTATTAATTGCATCTCTTCAAAGGCTCTATCTTTACGAGCTATAATTCCACCTAGCGGAATAGGAGCTTTGTATGTTTGTTCGAAATAAGTACCTAAGTCCACCCATTTGCTTAATCCTTTTTGTGCGTAGGTAAATCTGTTTTCATGAATAATCACACCTGCATCCACTTTACCAGAAAGCACAGCTTCTTCAATTTCATTAAACACTAAAAACACTTTATTTTTTACTTGCGGAAAAGCCAAACTAAATAATAAATGTGCGGTTGTGTTTATGCCAGGAATAGCAACGCTCATATTTTCGGCATTAGGCTTGCCCTCATAGTTATTTTTATGAACATCTTCTTTATAAATTAAAAGTGGTCCAACACCTTTGCCTAAAGCACCGCCACTTTTTAATAATTGATAATTATTTTGAACCACTGGCCAAACACCGTAACTAATTTTGGAATAGGGAAGTTTACCTGCAATCGCCCATTCATTTAAGGTTTGTACATCTTCTAATAAACAATTAAAAGAATAACCTTTTGTATCAATTTTTTTATTTACAAGTGCGTCAAAAATAAAAGTATCGTTAGGGCAGGGCGAAAAGCCGATATCAATGATAGGCATATTAAGCAATTTTATGTAAGGCTTCTAAATAAGCTAAAAGCGTTTCATTTAAGTTATAAATAGCTTCTTGCATTTTCCATTTAGCTTTATTTCTTTCACCCACATAATTACTTACGGCGCGAAGTTGAATAAAAGGAATATTTAAATCGCGTCCAATATAATGTAGTGCTGCGCCTTCCATCGATTCGATAGTGGCTTTGTATCTACCACTGTATAAATTAATTTTCGATTTTTCGGTGCTAATTGTATTTACAGTAACTCCTTTTTTGGTAGGTAGTTGTAAAATATTATACTGTTTTAGCCAAGGGTTGGGTAAGCTCTTTTTTTCGTAGGGTGGGTCGTTGGGTTTATCAAATTTTAAATCAAATAAATCTTTCCATGTTTTATTTTCGGTTACACCAATGTCTCCTGCAAAATCGTCTTTAATAGCAAATACTTTTCCTAAAGGTATTTTTTTATCAAAGCAGCCTGCAATACCCACCTGAATAATTAGCGTAGGTGTTTCTTGTACAAACATTTTCATTAGTGAAACACTCGATGCTAAAAGGCCAATACCCGATTCATGAAAACCAACCGAAAACCGCTTATTGTTGGTTGCGTATTTAGGGTTAATTTTTTGAAAGCTAGGCATCCATTCCATGTTGGTGGCTGCAGTAATGATAATTCTCATAGTGTAAAGGTCGGTAAAGGCTTTTAAAAATGGTGTACTTGACAATCAAATTTATATCTTTGCAAAAATTATCGGAGATGGTGTACTTAACAAGAGTAGAACATTTTAATGCAGCACATAAATTAGCCAATCCAAATTGGTCTAAGCAAAAGAATGAAGAAGTGTTTGGTGTTTGTGCCAACGAAAATTGGCATGGCCACAACTACGAACTTTTTGTTACCATCAAAGGCCAACCAGACCCAGAAACTGGCTTCCTATTTGATGTTAAGAAATTAAGTATCCTTATTAAAAATCATGTCATAGATCACTTAGATCATAAGAACCTTAATATTGATGTTCCATTTATGCAGGGGAAAATGTGCAGCACCGAAAATTTGGCTATTGCTATTTGGGAACAATTAGCCCCTCATATTCCTAAAGAAGTATCATTGCATTGCATCAAATTATATGAAACTCCACGCATATTTGTGGAGTACTTTGGTGGCAAATCTGCCTAGTTTAGTCCTATTTTGTTCAATTTTTTTTACGATTTAAGGCAAAAAAATCAAACGTTTAACTTTTAGTCTAAAAGATTAAACAATTTAACGTTTGACGCGTTATTTATATTGTAACTTTACTCTCCTAATTTGATAACATGGACCAAAAAGTAGCAGTATTTAGAAAAGAGCATTTTAATGCTGCGCACCGATTGTTCTGTGCCGATTGGACTACCGAAAAAAATAAAGAAGTTTTTGGCGCCTGTTCTAATCCAAATTATCATGGTCACAACTATGAATTAGTGGTACAAGTAAATGGATATCCTGATCCTATCACTGGATTTGTGATTAACACCAAAGACTTATCCCATATCGTGGAGCAAGAGGTTAAAAATCGTTTTGACCACAAAAATTTAAACCTAGATACCGATCAGTTTAAAAACTTAAATCCAACTGCCGAGAATATTGCTATTGTGATTTATAATTTAATCCGACCTCGAATATCTGAAACACTTGATTTAAAAATACGTCTGTATGAAACAGAAAGAAACTTTGTTGACTACCCCGCTTAAAGAGGAAAAACTCGCTTTAGACAATTTATTGATCGAAGAAATGGGCGATCAGCATAAAGCTAGTTCGGTAGATACGCCTATGCGTGCCGATGCTTTTGACAAAACAGATGAAGAAAAAATTGCCGCCATCGAGCCTCACTTTAGAGCTATCATGGAAACCTTAGGGATGGATTTAACAGATGATAGTTTAAGAGGAACTCCTTTAAGAGTGGCCAAAATGTATGTAAAAGAATTGTTCCAAGGTTTAAATCCGGCAAATATGCCTAGTATGACATTGTTTGAGAACAAATTTCAATACAATGAGATGCTCGTGGAAAAGAATATTAACTTTTATACCAATTGTGAGCATCATTTTGTGCCTTTCTTTGGAAAAGCACATGTAGCTTATATAAGTAGCGGTAAGGTTATTGGTCTTAGTAAGTTAAACCGCTTGGTTGAATACTTCTCTAAGCGCCCTCAGGTGCAAGAGCGTTTAACCATGCAAGTGGGTAAAGCCCTTCAAACTGTTTTACAAACACAGGATGTTGCCATCATGATGGATGCTAAACATTTATGTGTGTCTAGTAGAGGAGTTAAAGATGATAGTTCAAATACAATTACTAGTTTCTTTGGTGGAAAATTCCAGGAGGAAAGTACAAAAATGGAATTTTTAAAATATATCGATATCAACGATTAAGCATATTAAAAATAGTGTTCTTAGTGTTTGGGTTAGTTAGTTTTGAGTGGTGGGGTAGTGCCTGCCACTCTTTTTTTATGCCTGAAATATACGTTATTAAAATAATTATTTATATGTAAGTATATTGAATTTCAAAGTTTCGAGGTTTTATACTCAAAAGATTTCTCAGATAACATGCAATATTTTGTAGGGTTTTTAATTGGAGACAATTTACACTCGATAAATAATCCAAACCCTATAATCTTTTAGATTTATGTATTCTCGTGTACCCAAGAATTTTGTGAAGGCTTTTTTCGTTTTAGTAGTTTCTTTAGTGGGTCTTAGTAAAGTTAAGGCAGCCACTTACAATGGTGATATTAAAAACATCACCGTTTACACCAAAACGGATGCACCTGTTTTGGTTACCTTAACTACAGAGTCTAGTTATACAAAGGAATATTATGTTACAATTATATCTAATACTAGTTCGGCAACTTATACAGCAACCATTGAACAAGAGAAAAGTGTAAAAGCCAATTTAGCTCCAGGGTCCTACACCATCACATATGCAAAAAAAGAGCAACAAAGCGAGGAGTATTACACTCAAACAGTAGAAATTAAAAAAATTACAATTACCTATCCACAAGCTATATCCTATACAAAAGCTTGTGTTACTAAAACCAATACTAAAGGAGATTTAGAGTATGACGATTCCAAAAGTAGAAGTTCAGATCAAGCTAATTTAAATGCTGCAATTGCCAATGTATTTGTAACCATAAATGTGGATGGATCAACTTATACAATTACTGAATCTACAAAAAACAAAGATTTTGGTTTAAAAATTAATCAAACAAGTGACAAAACAGTGGCTACATTAACAGTCTCTGATAATTTAAGTGTTGTTAGTTTTTCTGATCAAAAAGAAGTTTCGGTGAACGCAATAAGTTCGGTTATTACTCCTACTATTACTGCTTCATCAACGAATATTTGTTACGGAGCAACCCCCGTTTTAACTTTAAGTTCTGGAACCGGGTCGGTTACTTGGCAGTCATCCATCAATAATGTCAATTTTAATACAGCAATCATAGGGGCTACTTATACCACAACATATTTTAGAGCAGTAACTACAAACACTGGTTGTGGGGTAGGAACATTAACAAGTGATGTTGTAAAAGTAGAAGTATCTGAGGCAAGTGTTGCAGGAACTATTTCTGGAACAGCGGTAATTTGTGCCGGCGCCAGTCCTAATTTGAGTTTATTGAATTCAAAAGGAGTTGTTACCTGGTATTCTAAAAATGGCGAAGGCGAATATTCAAAAATAGAAACTAATGATTTAAATAAGCCAATTTCTAGTACTACTTATTATAAAGCAAGAGTAAAAAATGGAGGAGAAGCATGTACCGCAGTGGAGACTGGAGTTTATACAGTAACTGTGGATCAACCAAGTGTTGCGGGAACTATTTCTGGAACTGCCACTATATGTGCTGGCTCTGATCCAAAACTTACATTAAGTGAAAATCAAGGAATGGTTTCTTGGCTTACAAGTACTAACGGAACAACGTTTGTAAGTACAGGCGCTCCTTCAAATAATTTAACAGCTACCACTTATTATAAAGCAAGTTCTAAGAATGGTGGTTGTTCCGCAGTGGAGACTGGTGTTTATACCGTAACTGTGGATCAACCAAGTGTTGCGGGAACTATTTCTGGAACTGCCACTATATGTGCTGGCTCTGATCCAAAACTTACATTAAGTGAAAATCTAGGAATTGTTACTTGGCTTACAAGTACTAACGAAACTACGTTTGTAAGTACAGATGCTCCTTCAAAAAATTTAACAGCTACCACTTATTATAAAGCAAGTGTTAAGAATGGTGTTTGTTCTGCAGTGGAGACTGGAGTTTATACAGTAACTGTTGATCAACCAAGCGTTGCAGGTACTATTTCTGGAACTCCTGAAATATGTATCAATACCAATACTACTCTTTCTTTAACTGATAGTAGAGGTAATATTGTTTGGAAATCAAAAACGAACAATACTGATTTCAAAATTATTGATGAAGCAAATGCTGCAACTTATACTACAACTAATTTAAATGAAATAACTTCCTATGTTGCTGTTGTTACAAATGGGGTTTGTAACTCGGCAACATCAGGAACGTTTACAGTTACTACCACTCCAAATACTGAAATAACTTCCAATATAATTACTCCAACGGCTGTTTGTGCGGGTACTGTATTCACCACTCCTTTAACAGTTACAGCTTCAGGAACAGGAACCATCACGTATCAATGGTATTCAAATAATGATGGATCTTCTACAGGCATTGTAGTGTCTGATGCAAAAAATAGTTCATTTACTCCTCCGTCTTCAAATGCTGGTAATGTATACTATTATGTAATAGCTACTGGAAAATGTTTAACTGCACAAAGTAGAGTAGTTAAAGCAGAAGTTTTTGCAAATCCTCTTGCTCCCAAAATTGTAGCAGCCGACAATGCTAATAGTTTTAATAATAATATTACCCTTACAGCAGTCCCTGAAGTAGGTACTAAGACAGATATAAAAAATTATACTTGGATAGTGCATAGTATAAGTGATTTGAAAACTAGTTACATAGATAAAGGAACTGATCCAATATTGATATTGAATTTGCAATCTCCTTCGGGAACTTATAATGTTAAATTAACTGATGGTAATGGATGTATAAGCCCTTACTCCAATAATGATTTTGTGACTATGCCAACACTTGTTTCAAATCAAGTATCACCTATCACTAATCCAATTCAGGCAAACGAAAATTATGTTGTAAATAATTTTAATTCTCATTCAGTTTTATCAGATGGTGATGCAGATGCAGTGGTTGAAACAATGCCATTAAATTATGTAATGGAGTCGGCCACGAATGAATTAAGTTCTAACGAATTGGTAAATACCATTTTATTAACTGTAGTTAAACTTGGATTAAATAATGTATATAGTGGTAAACCGGGCGATTTTTATGTATATGATATAACAAAAACCAATAGTAACTATACTTTATTAGCTTATAACCAATTAAGTTTAGCCGAAAAAAATATAGTAGAAAAAGGATCAATAGGAATGATAAATTCACCATCATTAGTTGTGAAAAAAGAGAATAATGAATACAATCAAGTAAAATTAAGTTTAAAAGCAGATTTATTATTAAGTGAAACTGGTGCTTTTATCAAAGTGCCATTTATTAACAGTTTTGGAGTTAATGCTAATTTTATTAATGAGGTAGCTGGAATAGAATCATCATTTATGCCAGTTTTCCCAAGTTCAACAAAATCATCAGTTGTATATCCTAAAAATTCAGAAGAATTCAAAAATGGTACTGGAACTTTATTGCAAGAATTATCAGGTAATTATAAAAATATTACGCTAAGAAAAGGCACAAAGACAAGGTTAACTGGTAACAGTTTTGGAACCGTTAAAGTAGAACAAGGTGCTATTGTTATATTTAGTCCTGCATCCACCTTTACTAATTCTTCAATTTACATAGCAGATTTAGAAGTGGCAAAAGGGCCAATTAATGGTGCTACAACGGTAGATTTTGAAAAAGATGTAAATGTGTATGTGAGTGAAAAAGTAAATATTGCAAGTAATTCTTGGATAAATCCAGCAGCTAAAAAGGTTGTTTTTTATGTGGGCAAGCCTATTTCAACTACCAATAAAGAAGACGAAAACGAATCTGCCTTTACTGTTACAGGAGGCAAAACCATTGTAAATGCTTCTGTGTATATTCCTTCTGGAACTATCAATGTTGCTGGTGGATATGCTTATGGTGAATATGGTAAAGATAAAAAGAGTAGTACTTCATTAGAATATGACGAAGAAAAATATGCGGGTACTGGAAATGAGATAGTAAAATTAAATGGATTATTTATTGCCAACAAAATATATACAAAAGGTAAAAATATTACATGGAGTAATCAACTACCTGAAAAGAAAAATATAGATCCTTCCCTCTTTGCTAGTTCTAGTGTTATAGATGAAACGATGGTTAGTAGTATGACCGAGGATGAAAGTGCGACGGTGACAGAAGACTTTGCTGTTACTGTTGCACCGAATCCTAGCTCATATAGTTTCACTTTAAAAATAACAAGCAAGTTAGATGCTCCTATATATTTAATTGCTCAAGATTATATGGGTAATGCTATTGAAACTATTTCTAATATAAAGCCAAATACGAGTGTTCAAATTGGACAAAATTATCGTAGCGGGACTTACTATATTCAAGTGGTTCAAAATGGGCAAAGGAAATTACTAAGAGTTATAAAAATTTAATTATGTCAACTACTTACCTCCATAAGTTAGATTTGTTTTTTCATAAAGTTAAAAGCAGATTACATATACAAAATAATCCTATTGAGAGTATCAATGATCTTTCAAAGTATAAGGTACATGAATTAATCGCCAAACTAAAAGATTGGGAATATACCATTGTTCAAATGGGAAAAGATTCCATTTTGGTTATTGAAAATTTAGATACTAAATTGGTTATTCAGTACAATGAAAACAATGAGTTTGTTAAATTCCATGAACAGCAGTGGAAAGATTTAGAAATGTCATTTAAACGTACTTAGCTGCTCTATGCTATCATGTAAATTTTGACAAAACGTTTCATTTAGTTGAATTCATTTATTTTTGTCAAAATTTACAGTTATGTCCAAACACGCTTATGTTTTCCCTGGTCAAGGAAGTCAGTTTTCTGGAATGGGGAAAAATCTCTACGAATCAAATCCCATTGCTAAAGATTTATTCGAAAAAGCCAATACTATTTTAGGTTTTCGTATTAGCGATATTATGTTCGAAGGAACTGACGAACAGTTAAAACAAACCAATGTAACTCAACCTGCCGTTTTTATACATTCAGTAATTGCTTATTTAACAATGCCCTCTGTAACACCCGATATGGTGGCAGGTCATTCACTAGGAGAGTTTAGTGCACTTGTTGCAAATAAAACTTTAAGCTTTGAAGATGCATTGAGATTGGTTAGCATACGTGCAAAAGCTATGCAAGCAGCTTGTGAAATTCAGCCTTCTACCATGGCTGCAGTTTTAGCTTTAGCCGATGAAAAAGTAGAAGAAATATGTGCATCAGTTTCTGCTGATTCTGGTGAAGTGGTTGTGGCAGCCAACTATAATTGTCCGGGTCAGTTAGTTATATCGGGATCGGTAAAAGGAATTGAAATTGCTTGTGAACAAATGAAAGCAGCGGGTGCCAAAAGAGCATTGGTTTTACCAGTGGGTGGTGCTTTTCATTCTCCATTAATGGAGCCAGCAAAGCAAGAATTAGCAGCAGCTATTGAGGCCACTACTTTCAATAATCCTATCTGTCCAGTATATCAAAATGTGGTGGCAGCAGCAGTTTCGAACCCTGTCGAAATTAAAGCCAATCTTATCGCCCAATTAACCGGTGCAGTTAGATGGACACAATCGGTGAACGCGATGGTAGCAGAGGGGGCTACTCATTTTACAGAAGTTGGTCCTGGCAAGGTTTTGCAAGGTTTAGTTCAAAAAATTTATAAAGAAGCGGATGTGGCAGGAGTGCAATAAATCCTCACAAAAATATATCGAAAATTATCTAAGATAAAAGCCCTCTAAAGCAATGTTTAGGGGGCTTTTAGCGTTAGTATATATGTACTTAGACATAAACATATTATAAAATATACTAATATTAAATATTGAATAAAAGGGTAATATATCTTTTAGCGCTAATGTTGTTTCTGTCTAAGGTAGGGGTGGGGCAGTTATCAATCAATGTAGGAGTAACCAAAACATACAATGGATTTGGCCAGAATCCTGGTTTTACTAGTTCAGGAACTGCAACATTATATGAATATAAATATTATCAACAACCTTCAAATACATATATCGGTTTTTTAGCTCCAAAGAATATTGGAGCATATTCAGTAAAAATTACATTAATGGATGGCCCAGATGTAGGTTTTTCAGATTCTGCAACATATAATATAATTCAAAAAACAATTACATTAACTGCAAATGCAAATACAAAAGTGTATGATGGTACAATTAGTGCAACGTCTACACCAACGATTACTGGTTCATTGGCTAGTGGAGATATAGGGACCTATAGTGAAACTTATGACACAAAGACTCAGGGAACAGGTAAGATATTAACGCCTTCTGTTG
>CANGEP010000015.1 GCA_947452905.1 Bacteroidota bacterium
CTAAAGTTGCAATCAAGTTGCCGCCTTTTTGCGGCTGTGCTGCTGTTTTTGATGCAGCGGTTGCAGTTGGTTTAGTCTCAGCCATGATTCAATTGATTTTTGGTTTTAAATAAAAATTTATAAAAGAATTTAATCCTTTTCACTATTGGTTAGAATTCGCTCGAATCTTTACTCACTAGTTTCTAAGGGGTTACAAAATAAGTAATTTATTGGTTGAAACAAATTTCAACCAACATTTTTATATAAAATTTTGAACGGCTAACTTCTGTTCGCAGAAATCAATATATTTACTACGCTTTTTTTAATTCAAACAAATCTTAATATGAAAAAAATCACAGTATTATTGAGTCTTTGTGTCACGATGACATATAGCTTACAAGCGCAAAGACCAGAAGGTAGACCTGAAGCTAGGCCTACCGATTCTAGTGCCTCAGCAGGAGCTAGAAGAGATATGCCGCCTGCCAAAACAGGCCCTAAAGCATTTGGAGAAGTAATCACCAAGAAGGCGGTAAGCCAAAAAGGTGTTTTTTCGGTGCATTTTTTAGACGATAAATACTTTTTCGAGATTCCAGATACACTTTTGGGACGTGAGTTACTAGCGGTAACACGTTTTTCTAAAGTGGCTGGAGGTGCCAGAAAATATGGTGGAGAAGAAGTAAATGAGCAAAGTTTATTATTTGAAAAAGGACCAGGCCAGCGAATTTTTATGAGAGTAGTTACTTTAATTAGTAAGGCCGACTCTACACAAACTATCGCAAAAGCAGTTAAAAATTCTTATTTAGACCCCATTGTTGCCTCCTTTGATATTAAAGCATTTGGCAAGGATTCTAGCTCTTCTGTAATAGACGTAACAGACTTATTTAAAGGTGATAATCAAGCAGTTAGTTTAACTCCCAACGGCAAAAGAACTTTCGGACTTAGTATGATTGCTGCTGACAGATCCTATATTGAAAGCATCAAGTCATATCCTATCAACATAGAAGTAAGAACTGTAAAAACCTTCAATGCCAGTGCACCAATGCCAGGTAGCCCAATGGGTGGCGGTGGATCAACTGCTTCCATTCCTGCAGCACAAAACGCTGGAGCAGTAACCTTAGAACTTAATACATCAATTAGATTATTGCCTAAAGTGCCTATGAATACCCGTTTATTCGACTCTAGAGTAGGTTATTTCGCCGATAATTATGTTGAATACTCAGATGATCAGCACAAAGTTCAAAACCAAGTATTCGCCGTTCGTTATAAATTAGAACCTAAGCCTCAAGATTTAGAAAAATATAAGCGTGGCGAATTAGTGGAGCCTGCCAAGCCAATTGTATACTATATCGACCCTGCTACCCCTAAAAAATGGGTGCCTTATTTAATTGCGGGTGTTAATGACTGGAACGCTGCATTCGAAAAAGCAGGTTGGAAAAATGCCATTCAAGGCAAGGAATGGCCCAACGATAGCACCATGAGTTTAGAAGATGCTCGTTTTTCGGTGATTCGTTATTTTGCTTCTGATATAGAGAATGCTTATGGCCCTCAAGTACATGATCCTCGTAGTGGTGAAATTTTAGAAAGCCATATCGGTTGGTACCACAACGTTATGAACTTAGTACATGATTGGTATATGATTCAAACAGCTGCAGTAGATCCTGCTGCAAGAAAGATGAAATTTGATGATACTTTGATGGGTAATTTAATTCGATTTGTTTCTTCTCATGAAGTGGGACATACTTTGGGATTAAGACACAATATGGGTAGTAGTAGTAAAACACCAGTTGAAAAATTAAGAGATAAAAAATGGGTAGAAGCCAATGGTCATACTGCTAGTATCATGGACTATGCTCGTTTTAATTATGTTGCACAACCAGAAGATAATATTAATGAGTCTGGTTTATTTCCTCGTATTGGAGATTATGATAAGTGGGCAATCAAATGGGGTTACACTTATACTGGTGTAGGTGATGAGACTGATAAAAAAATAAATAACAAATGGATTGTAGATGCATTTAGCAAATCTGATAGAGTATGGTTTGGTGGTGAAGGTTACAATGCAGACCCTCGCGCTCAATCAGAAGACTTAGGTGATAACTCTGTATTAGCTAGTGAATATGGAATTAAAAACTTAAAGCGTATACTAGTTAAATTACCAGAGTGGACTTCTGAAGAAGCAGATCGTTATGAGAATTTGAGCGATATGTACAATCAATTAGCGACTCAGTTTAACAGATACATGGGCCATGTGGTTAAAAACATTGGCGGTGTAAATGAAACATTTAAAAGTGTAGAAGAAAAAGGAGATGTATACACAGCCACACCAGTGGCTTTACAAAAATCAGCAATGAACTTTTTACAAACACAATTATTTGCTACGCCAAAGTGGTTATTAGATAATTCTATTTTAAATAAAATTTCTAACCCAGTGGCGAACGAAAGATTACAAACTATTCAAACTAATATCTTAAAAAGTTTGCTAGACAAAGGTCGCTTGTATCGTTTAACAACAAGTGCTACAAGATTTTCTACTGCTACCTATTCATTACATGATATGATGGAAGATACACGCAAAGGATTGTTTAGTGAGTTAAGTTCACATCAAGCAACCGATGTATATCGTCGCAATCTGCAAAAGACTTATGTAGCGCAATTAGATGATTTAATCAATCCTAGCGCGGCTACTTCAAGTGCAGCTGCAGCACCTATGATGAGAATGGGCGGACCAGCTGTAGATGTTGAAAATACAGATGTTGTTTCGGAAGCTAAGGCACAATTAAAAAAGTTAGCTGCTGCTATTCAAGCCAACAAAGCAAGTATCAGTGATGCGAGTTCATTAAATCACTTCGAAGATTTACAAGATAGAATCAAGCATGTTTTAGATCCTAAATAAAAATGGTACTATCTATAACAAAAGAGCCCGCAATGCGGGCTCTTTTTATTTCATAAAAGACTTAAAAACTATTCATATCGTAATGCGTTGATAGGATTTAGAGAAGCGGCTTTCATGGCAGGATAAATACCTGCTACTAAGCCAACAATTGAACAAATTACAACTCCTAAAATAACCCACATCCATGGAATCACAAATCCTGTATTAAGGATTAAACTAAATAAATTACCCACTAATATGCCTAGTATAATTCCAATAACAGCTCCTAAAATACTAATTAAAATACTTTCAAATAAAAATTGACGACGTACATCTTTTTTCTTACCTCCAATAGCTTTTATCAAACCCACTTCTCTGGTTCGCTCACTTACTGCTACTAACATAATATTCATAAGTCCAATGGCAGCTCCAATTAAAGTGATCATTCCAATTGCACCAGCAGCGCCACTAATGCCCGCTAAAAAGCCAATAAACATTTGTGCAAATTTGTCACTTTTATCAATTACGAAATTATCCGACTCCGTAGGAATTAATCTTCTAGCTTTTCTCATTTGATCGGTAGTTTCTCCAATTGCAGGCTCTAGCTCTGCCACATTATTAACCATTATACCCAATGCATAAGAGGGATTACTACTTTGGTATTGTCTTACATTTTTTAAGGAGGAAATAACAACATCGTCTTGCCTTAACATGGCACTAGAACCTTTTGATTTTAATAAACCTATAACACGATAAGGTTTCCCTTGTAATAAAATGACTTTATCAATTGAGTTCTCGGGTTTGCCAGGAAAAAGTTTGGCAGCTACGTTACTACCTACAATACAAACACTACGACCACTACTGATATCCACATTGTTTAAATTTCTACCAGCAGTTAATGAATACCCATTTACTATTAAATAATTTTCATCACCTCCCATTAAGGTAATTTGTGGATTGGTTTTTTTGTCTCTATAATGTATCTCATTGTTACCGCCCATTCTTCTAGAAATACTCACAGCAGCTCTGCTAAATCCAAAATGCTCTTTAAAATAAGTAGCTTCCTCAATTTTAATTGGCTTATCTAAATTTGATTTTTTCTCTTTTAGCCCCTTTTTTACTTTAGAAAAATCATCCCCTCCGTTATTAGGTCCACCCATACGAGCATTCATCTCTTTATACCTTACCACAAAAGCATTCGCCCCCATAAAGGAGAAGTTCTCTTTTAAACTTTGATTCATTGCCGAAATAGCGGTAATAATACCAATTAAAGCCATAATACCGAAAGCAATAATAGTAACGGTAATACCTGTTCTAAGTTTATTACTTTTAACGGTTCGCCAAGCCAATACAAAGGAGTCCTGTATAGTCATAATTCTGTTTTGAACCCTATAAAGGTAGTTTAATTACATAAACCGCTTAAAACTGCCTGCTACTATTTGAAGAACGGCTAATAATATAGATAATTGATCAATAGGCTTGGGAAAACGCCTAAAACAATAATAATAACTGCCAATAACACTAGTTTATGGATGTATGACTTTTTAATCTCTCCTAAAGCAGGTTCCCCACTTATAAAGTACATGGCTTGAACCAATTTAAAATAGTAGGAGATACTTACTGCAGCAAACAAAATGGCAATGATTAATAACCACAGCCCTGCGCCACCAAGAAGTAAAGCATTTAACATATAATATTTAGCAAAAAATCCAGCAGTTAAAGGGATGCCTGCTAATGAAAATAAGAATACAGTAGTAACGAATGCTAATAAAGGTTCTTTTTTAGCTAAGCCGTTAAATGATTCAAAACTATAATCTTTCATTTTTATAAGCACTGCAAATAAACCAATAGTGGCAACACTATAAGCGACTGCATATAAAATCAAACCTTCATTGTTAAAGCTAGAAGTTCCATATAAAGCAAATAACATAAAGCCTGCTTGCGCAATCGAAGAATAGGCCAACATTCTTTTTACACTTCTTTGAAAAACAGCTGTAATGTTTCCTACTAATAAAGTAGCTATAATTACAAAGCCCAATAATAATCTCCATGCAAAACCAAGTGCTATAGCTTCTGCATCAAATATTTTGATGTAAGCAACAAAGCCAGCCACCTTTACTATGGTAGCCATAAATGAAGTGAAAACAGTTGGTGCACCATCATACACATCGGGCGTCCAAAAATGAAATGGTGCAGCTGATACTTTAAAATTCATGGCCACAAAAATTAAAATTAAACCAGCAGACAATAAAAAGTGTTCATTGGTTAATCCGGTTTTTGGATTAATGATGGGTGGCTCTAAATGAAAACCTCCAGTTGCTCCATATATAAATGTAATGCCTAGTAATAAAATTCCTGTAGAAAAAGAACCCATTAAAAAATACTTCAAAGAAGCTTCGTTACTTGTTAAGTTCTTTTTGTCTGAACCAGTTAATATATATAAAGGAATAGAAAGTATTTCGATGCCTATAAATAACATTAATAAATTATTAAAAGAGGTTAATACACTCACTCCACATAAAATGAAAAAGAATAAAGCATAAAAATCGGCACTATGATTACCAATTTTTTCAATCTCTTCCCCATTAATCCAAACATAAATAAGGGTAAGAACAAACAAGATAGTATTAAAATACAATCCTAAGGAAGTGTAGGCCAACATTCCTTTGCTATCAATTTCGAAAGTATAAACGCCATTAGACTGAGCTAGATTAGCAACTACCAAAAACAGTAAGCCAAAAAGGGCGATGATTTTTTGCAAACGAGCATTGTTAAAAATCCATGAACTAAACATCATGATTACCCCCATTAAAGCAGAAACAATTATAGCATTCATTACTAATTCATTTAATTATTTGACAAACATTTGTTGTAAAGTATCGGCAGTTATAGTAAATAAGAACTGAGGATACACCCCTGTTATAAATACAATCGCTAAAAGTATCATTAACACCCATTGTGCTTGCTTTGAAGGTGTATTCATTTTTTGCATTAGGTCACCCACTTCTCCATACGCCACTTTTTGTACCATATTTAAAGTATAAATAGCTGCTAAAATTACACTTACCCCCGCTAACGCTGCCATCCATACATTAAACTGGAATAAAGCATTAAACATTAAAAACTCTCCCACAAATGCATTGGTTAAAGGAAGGGCAATATTAGCAAAAGCAAAACCTACTAATAAAATAGCTAATGTGGGTTGTTTTTTAGCCA
Organism: Bacteroidota bacterium; assembly: GCA_947452905.1. Lineage (GTDB taxonomy): Bacteria > Bacteroidota > Bacteroidia > Chitinophagales > Chitinophagaceae > Sediminibacterium. The sequence goes on from CANGEP010000015.1 coordinate 6,068, forward strand.
AGCCCCCCATAGCTTTCATAGATCTTGTACCTGTTTGCTGTTCAATAATATCTGCTATAATCCATAAACCTAAAACATTAATACCATGAGAGAATAACTGTATTAAAACTCCTTGAGCCCCAATTTGTTTTTGAGTAAATAAAGCAGCATTCATTAAACCAATATGCGCAATGGAAGAGTAGGCAATTAATCTTTTTAAATCATCTTGACGAATAGCAATAAAAGAAGCATATATAATGCCTATAACCGATAAGGTGATAACCAAATTGGCATGACCAGCAAACGCAATAGGGAAAAGAGGAATTAACCAACGAATTACCCCATATAAGCCCATTTTAACCATCACCGCACTAAGTACCATAGTAACCGAAGTAGGTGATTGCTCATAGGCATCTGGCTGCCAAGTATGTAATGGGAAAATAGGCATCTTAATAGCAAAGGCTAAAAAGAAAAGTGCAAATACTGAGTTTTGTTGTGTGGCAGTTAATCGAGATTCTAATAATGCTTTAATAGCAAAGCTATGATCGGCAGTATGCATGTATAAATACACAATGCCAATTAACATAAACAATGAACCCAAAAAAGTATAAATGAAAAACTTAAAGGTTACAGCGATTCTTTTTTCACCACCCCAAATAGAACATAAAAAATAAACAGGGATTAATGCCAACTCCCAAAAAAAGTAAAAAGCTAAGGCATCGGCTGTTAAAAAAACGCCCAACAAACCAGCTTGCGTAAATAATAACAATGAGTTAAATATGTTTTTTTGAGAAGTCTCATTTTTTTGTGTGGCTATAAATATAGCAGGAAAACTTATTGCAGTAAGTAAAACTAGCAGCTTGGCTAAACCATCGGTATGTAAAACAAATCGGCTATTTAATAGAGGTAACCATTGCTCATCAAAATCAGCCGCATTTACATTAAGTATTACAATGGCAATTGACAAAACCAGTAAGCTTGCACCAATAGTAATGGCATTAATAGTTGCTTGTTTATGTACAAACAATAAAAGTATTGCTGCAATTACCGGAATTAATAATAAGGTTAACAAAAACATATAAGATTATGATTTAGGAGTCAATTTAAATAAAAAGGTAAGTATGCTTAAATCATTAAACCAAAGTAGAAATAGGAGTACAATACTAAGTACCATCCATAAAATATAATAGCCCACCTGACCACTTTGTATAAGTCTAACTTTTCTAGCACTATATTGAACAAATTTTCCTGTTCCGTTAACTAATCCATCAATCACATTTTTCTCTACCACCTCTTTTAAAAATCCAGCCAATTTATGTAATGGATTAACAATGATATTGTCATACAATTCGTCAATATACCATTTGTTATATAAGAATTTTCCTAAAGGAGTTTGCACTTCCCCATCTGCTTTTTTACGATAGATAGACAATGCTATTAATAAAGCTATTATTGCTATTACAACAGATACCGCCATTAATATCCATTCAGTTGTAGCAGATAAATGTGCTTCATGAGATTCTCCCACAATGCTTACTAATTGATGAGATAACCAATGATGGCCTCCCATTAATTCGGGCACTCCAATAGCCCCCGCAATTGCACTTGCCACTGCCAATAAAATTAAAGGCAATGTCATAGCAGTTGGGCTTTCATGTAAATGATGTTCTTGCTCCTGTGTGCCTCTAAATTGACCTAAGAAAGTAGTAGCATATAAACGGAACATATAAAAAGCAGTCATGGCAGCACCAATAACACCTAGCACCCAATAAATAGGACTTTTGGCAAAAGCTGCTGCTAAAATTTCGTCTTTTGAAAAGAATCCACTAAAAGGGGGAACTCCTGCAATGGCTATACAACCTATTAAAAAAGTAATATGTGTAATAGGTAATTTTGATTTCAATCCACCCATTTTTCTAATATCTTGTTCGTGATGCATGGCATGAATAACCGAACCCGCTCCTAAGAATAGTAATGCTTTAAAAAATGCATGTGTGATAACATGAAACACTGCACCTGAGTAGGCACCCACACCTAAGCCTAAAAACATATATCCTAATTGACTCACTGTTGAGTAAGCCAATACTTTTTTAATATCATTTTGTTTAATGGCAATTGTAGCTGCTAATAAAGCAGTGCTAATACCTACAATAGCAACTACATGTTGTGTAAATTCGCTAGCACTAAATAAAATATTAGAACGAGTGATCATATAAATACCCGCTGTTACCATCGTAGCAGCATGGATTAATGCCGAAACTGGCGTTGGACCTGCCATCGCATCAGGCAGCCATGTATATAAAGGAATTTGCGCACTTTTACCCATAGCACCTACAAACAATAAAAGAGTAATAGCGGTAATATCAGCAGTAGATAATTTAGCTAAGGATTCGGCCGTTAACACAGTGCCATAACTTACAGTGCCCAATTTTACAACCAACCAAAATATAGCTAATAAAAAACCAAGATCCCCTATGCGGTTCATTACAAAGGCTTTTTTAGCGGCATAATTATAAGTAGCATTAGTAAACCAATATCCAATTAATAAATACGAACAAAGCCCCACTCCTTCCCATCCAATAAACATAATCACGTAGTTGTCACCTAAGACCAATAACAACATGGAGAATATAAATAAATTTAAATAGGCAAAATAACGCGCATAATGGGGAGCTTCTTCGCTATCCATATAAGCAGTAGAGTATAAATGAATTAAAGTACCAACTCCCGTAATCACTAATAAAAACAAACTTGATAAAGCATCAACTCTAAAATCAAAAGGTATTTTTAAACTTGCTGTATTTATGAAATCAAAATAATGCACTGTTAAAGCGCCTTGTTCCTGTACATTAATAAATGCCAAGATGCTCATAATAAAGGAGCATAAAATGTAACCTGTTGCTTTATACGCAATGGTTTTTTTACTCCAAATGTTTCGTCCTAAGCCATTAAATAAAAAACCAGCTAAAGGCCATAAGATGATAAATGCAATTATTATTTTCATGCGAAATGAATTAGTTCTTTAATCTGTTTAAGAAATTAATATCCACTGAATGCACATTTCTGTACATCATTACAATAATGGCTAATCCTACACTCACTTCTGCAGCAGCCACCACCATAATAAAGAAAACAAAAATTTGAGCATCAATACCCGCTAAACTACCCGCTTGTGTTTGCAAGCCAATGGCGTGGTACATTTTTGAAAATGCCACTAACAATAAGTTTACTGCATTAAGCATAAGCTCGATACACATGAAAACAATGATGGCGTTACGACGTGTTAAAACACCTACCATGCCAATGCTAAACAACCCCAAACACAAAAAGATATAATATTGAATAGGCATACCTAAATTTTTTAATTTTAAAATTCTATTTTTTTCCTATAATTACCGCACCCACCATCGCGCTTAAAAATAATACACTGCTTATTTCAAAAGGAACTACAAAATCATTAAATAAAACCTGTCCTAATGGATGTATTAATCCAATTACTCCATCCTTTAGCAATACTTGCTTGCCTTCGATTTGTGTAGTTTGCTTTACGAGTGCTACTAATAACAAAAGAAAACTACCCCCAGCAACCACACCTACTAACTTTACCCATAATTTTTTTTGTGGCTCTTTGTCCTCTTTTACATTCATTAACATGATCACAAATAAAAACAACACCATTATAGCCCCCGCATATACTATAATATTTACGATAGCTAGGAACTGCGCATTTAATAGAACGTAATGTCCCGAAATAGCAAAGAATACTAAGATTAACCATAGCACACTATGAATAGGGTTTTTGCTCACAAGCACCATTATTGCACTTACTAAAGCAAAAGCAGATAAGGCAAAAAATAAAATTTCTAAAGTACTCATATCAATTAAGCTTATACTCCTTTAGCCTCAGCAAAAGCGGTGGCTTCTGTTTGAGGATTTGGAATTAATAAATCTGGTTTACCATAAATAAAACCTTTACGTGTGTAATTAGCTGGTGCAAAAGTTTCACTTAAATAAATAGCATCCTTAGGACAAGCGTCTTCACACAATCCACAAAAAATACAACGCAGCATATTAATCTCATACTTAGCTGCATATTTTTCTTCTCTATATAAATTCTCTTCGCCTTCAACTCTTTCAGCTGCTTCCATGGTGATTGCTTCTGCAGGACATGCCACTGCGCACAATCCACAAGCCGTACAACGCTCACGCCCTTCTTCGTCTCTGTTTAACACATGTAAGCCTCTAAATACAGGGCTAAACTCACGCTTTTGTTCTGGATAGCGGATAGTAGGCTGTTTTTTAAACATGTGACTAAAAGTAATCAGCATGCCTTTAATGATATTAATTAAATACAATCGCTCCCAGAAAGTCATTGGCTTTCGGTTAACAGCTTGTGCTTTATTAGTTAATGCTTGCATTTTATTATTACTACTTTTTTAAAATTATAATTTAGCTAATAGGATGGCCCCAGTTAAAAGCATATTAAATAAAGCCAATGGTATCATAGTTTTCCAGCCAAGATTCATTAATTGATCATATCTAAATCTAGGAATGGTCCAACGAATCCACATAAACAAGAATATAAATAGTACAATCTTAATTAACAAAGTACCAACGCCAATAAGTGCAGCAATATTAGGGGCTACAGATGCTTCATTAAAGAAAGGTAAATCGTAGCCACCAAAATACATCGATGCCATAATAGCACTACTCATAATCATATTGATATATTCTGCAAATAAGTAAAACCCTAATTTCATCGAAGAGTATTCTTGATGATAACCAAAGTTTAATTCGTTTTCTGCTTCAGGTAAATCAAATGGAGTTCTGTTACACTCTGCCAATGCACAAATAAAGAATATCACAAAACCTAATGGTTGATAAACTATATTCCACCAATTTCCTTGTATTTGTTGCTCGACAATTGTTTTTAAACTTAAAGAGCCAGTGGTCATTAATAAAGCAATTAAGGCTAGACCCATGGCTAATTCATAACTAATGGCTTGAGAAGCAGCACGAAGGGCAGACATTAAAGAGAATTTATTGTTGGAAGCCCAACCACCAATCATGATTCCATATACACCCATACTTACTACTGCAAATACATATAAAATGCCAATATTAACATCTGCGATTTGTAATTCCACGTGACGACCAAAAACATCTACAGCTGATCCCCATGGAATAACAGCACAAGTCATTAAGCTGGCAGTCATTGCTAACCCTGGCCCTAAAATGAATAACCATTTATTTGCAGCATTAGGAATAATTTCTTCCTTCATGATTAATTTTAAACCATCTGCCAAAGGTTGTAATAAGCCAAAAGGACCCGCACGGCTAGGACCTGGACGATCTTGTAAAATAGCAGCTACCTTACGTTCACCAAAAGTGGTATACAACGCAATTCCTAAACTAGCGAGTACAATAATGGCAATCATTATTAATTTCTCTATAATAAAACCCCAGTCCAATGCAAGAATTGTCATGCTATCTTTTATTAAGCGTTTTCAATTTTATTAAAAGTACTCCCATGTGAAGGGCCTTGTATTTTTCCTAAATGAATAGTAGGCTTATTTACTTCACTCTCTTCATGAATATCCATCAATAAATGAGGGGTTCTACCGCCATTCACTGCTTTAAATGTTTCGGTAGGAATAGTAGTACCAATCTTACCCGCATAATGACCTTGAGAGATTACAGAAGCGCGACTAATTTCACGAGGCCCTTCTATCACCCAGTCAGTTGCATCTTTTTTATCAAAACGACAGGTGTTACAAATCCAACCTGGCTTACCTTCTGGAGTATCTTCAATCTCCCCCCATTCATCTTTGCGAGCGGTTACTCTATATACTTCATCTCCTCTATTCCACAATGTAACGCGACCCGAACAAGTAGGACAATCACGATGTGCATCCATTGGCTTTAAAAACCAAACACGATTTTTAAATCGGAAAGTTTTATCTGTTAAAGCGCCTACTGGACATACATCAATGACATTACCAATAAATTCATTGTCCAAGCTTTTTTCGATATGTGTTGCAATTTCGGCATGATCCCCTCTATCTAAAATTCCATGAACTCTTTTATTAGTTAATTGATCGGCGGTAAAAACACAACGGTAGCATAAAATACAACGTGTCATATGCAGTTGTATATTTTTACCTAAATCATGTTTCTTAAAAGTTCTCTTTTGAAATTCAAATCTTGTTTTTGATTTTCCATGTTCAAAACTTAAATCTTGCAAGTGACATTCACCAGCTTGATCGCAAATTGGACAATCTAAAGGATGATTGAGTAATAAAAATTCAACCACCCCAGCTCTAGCATCTACTACTTTATCGCTGGTAATATTTTTTACTTCCATCCCATCCATGACGGTGGTTCGACAAGAGGCTACTAATTTTGGCATCGGACGAGGATCCTTCTCGGAACCTTTGGACACCTCCACTAAACAGGTACGACATTTACCTCCACTACCTTGCAATTTGCTATAATAACACATAGCAGGAGGGGCTACTTGCCCACCAATTTGACGTGCAGCTTGTAAAATAGTAGTGCCCGCAGGAACCTCTATTGTGATGCCGTCAACTGTTACTTTAAATAATGTTTGTTCGCTCATAGTTTATCTTTCTATGTTATGCAGGTACATGAATTGGATCTGCATAGTGTTGTAAACCAAAATTGCTTGTTTGTGATAATTCAGGATTATTTA
>CANGEP010000016.1 GCA_947452905.1 Bacteroidota bacterium
AATGCAAAGATAAAAAAAGTCAAAAACTTATAAATCGCAATTTTAGGCATTCAACAATGTTTATTCAAATTTAAACCTAATTGGAATAATAAAATAAATATACTTACTAAGTAGATGAAAATAAGGGCCAAAATAGGGTCTATTTATGCCAGAAAACAAAAACCGACCCAATTGGGTCGGTTTTTGTTTATTTTCTAAAACAATTATTATTTTAGAAAATAACACTTCGTAGCCGGTACGGGAATCGAACCCGTCTTTGCCCCGTGAAAGGGGGCTGTCCTAGCCGATAGACGAACCGGCCGTCGTTGGATAGACGTTTGTGTCAATCGGGTCGCAAAAATAGGATACATACGCTTTACTGCCAAATCATTTTGCATATTTTTCATTGAAAATCAATTTAACTGCAGTCTAAACAAAAGGGTAAATTATCCCAAAGCAACAGCACTAAAAACAAGCGCAATCCTTTGAAACTATCGTCGGTTCGTATAAATCCTTGATTTTGTTGATAAAACCTGCGTTTTTTAATGGCATTTTGAGGGAATTTTTTTAAAAAGATGGTAACTTCGCGTCTCCTATTGAAAAATAAAATTATAATACAATGAGTTCAGTTAAAGTTGCCATCAATGGTTTTGGCCGTATCGGTCGCCTGGTTTTCCGCCAAATATATAATATGGAAGGAATCGAAGTAGTGGCTATCAACGACCTTACTTCTCCTGCGGTTTTAGCACATTTATTAAAATATGATAGTGCGCAAGGCCGTTTTGATGCCGAGGTAAAATCTACAGAAGATGCGGTGGTGGTAAATGGCCACGCAGTAAAAATATATGCACAACGTGATCCATCTCAAATTCCTTGGGGTGCACACAATGTGGATGTGGTAATCGAATCTACTGGATTCTTTACCGATAAAGAAAAAGCAGAATTACATATTAAAGCAGGTGCTAAAAGAGTAGTTATTTCTGCTCCAGCAACTGGTGACATGAAAACAGTGGTATATAATACCAACCACGAAATTTTAGATGGTTCTGAAACTGTTATCTCTGGTGCTTCTTGTACAACTAACTGTTTAGCGCCAATGGCCAAGGTTTTAGAAGATAAATTTGGTATCGTTACTGGTTTAATGTTAACCGTACACGCTTACACCAACGATCAAAACACATTAGACGGTCCTCATCCAAAAGGTGATTTACGTCGTGCACGTGCTGCTGCTGCTAACATCGTACCTAACAGTACCGGTGCTGCAAAAGCAATTGGCTTAGTATTGCCTTCATTAAAAGGTAAATTAGATGGATCTGCACAACGTGTTCCAACTATCACAGGTTCATTAACAGAATTAACTACCATCTTATCTAAGAAAGTAACAGTGGAGGAAGTAAATGCAGCCATGAAAGCAGCATCCAACGAATCTTTTGGTTATACCGAAGATGAAATTGTTAGTTCAGATGTAATTGGTATTCATTATGGTTCTTTGTTTGATGCTACTCAAACAAAAATCATGACACAAGGTGATTTACAATTAGTAAAAACTGTGAGCTGGTATGATAACGAAATGAGCTATGTATCTCAGTTAGTGCGTACAGTGAAATACTTTGCTAGTAAAATTAAATAAACAATTTGCAATACAAAAATGCCTCCGAAATCGGGGGCATTTTTATTCCCTTTTATAAAACGATTTTAAATTTAAATGATGAGTAACTTTAACAATTTTTCATTCGCAGGTAAAAAAGCATTAATCCGTGTCGATTTTAATGTGCCTTTAAATGATGCATTCGAAATTACAGATGATAATCGCATGCGTGCAACTATACCAACCATTTCAAAAATATTGAAAGACGGAGGAAGTGTAATATTAATGAGTCATTTAGGTCGCCCAAAAGAAGGTCCTACCGAAAAATATTCACTTAAACATATAGTAGCTCATTTATCTAAATTATTAGGCGTTGAGGTTCAGTTTGCGAATGATTGTATTGGTGCTGAGGCAATGGATAAAGCTGCTGCTTTAAAAGCAGGTCAAGTATTGTTATTAGAGAACCTTCGTTTTTATAAAGAAGAAGAAAAAGGAGATATTGCATTTGCTGAAAAATTAGCCAAATTAGGAGATGTATATGTGAATGATGCATTTGGTACGGCGCACCGTGCACATGCATCTACGGCAATTATTGCTCAATTCTTTTCCAAAGAAAACCGAACTTTTGGTTTAGTGATGGAAGGTGAAGTAGTGAGTGCCGAAAAAGTTTTACATAATGCACAAAAACCATTCACCGCTATTATTGGGGGGGCAAAAGTGTCTGACAAAATTTTAATTATCGAAAATTTATTAGATCGTGCTACTGATATTATCATAGGAGGCGGAATGGCGTATACTTTCTTTAAAGCACAAGGGGGTAAAATTGGTAAATCCATTCATGAAGACGATCGTATGCCTCTTGCCTTAGAAATATTAGCCAAAGCAAAAGCCAAAGGAGTGAATATTCATTTACCTGTTGATAATATTATTGCTGATGATTTTAATAATAACGCTAACACAAAAAATTGTGCAAGCGGAGAAATTCCTGATGGATGGGAAGGATTAGATGCAGGTATTGAATCAAGAAAGCAATTTGCAGAAGTTATTTTAGCTAGTAAAACCATTTTATGGAATGGACCCATGGGTGTTTTTGAAATGCCTAATTTTCAGGCAGGTACCAAAGCTATTGCAGAAGCAGTAGCAGAAGCAACCCAAAAAGGCGCCTTTAGTTTAGTGGGAGGTGGCGACAGTGTGGCAGCGGTAAATCAGTTTGGCTTTAACGACAAAGTAAGTTATGTAAGTACAGGGGGTGGCGCTATGTTAGAATATTTTGAAGGTAAAGTGCTTCCAGGAATTGCTGCTATCAAGGGATAAACGGCGACTTTGGTCTAAGCTTTAGTTAAAAAAAACATAAATAATTCCCTTCTCGATTTCGGGAAGGGATTTTTTTGTCAGGACTTTCCGTCAGTTAACGAGTTTGGTACTTGCTTTGCTCTATCTTTATAAACAAATTAAAAACTATGTTACGCAAAAATTTAGGTTTATTCATTTTTTTAGGGCTTATCGTAATCTTATTTGGATACGGATGTAATGGTTACAACGGCTTAGTAAACCAAGATGAAAATGTAAATCAAGCTTGGAATAATGTACAAAGCGATTATCAACGTCGTGCCGACTTAATTCCCAACTTAGTAGCTTCAGTAAAAGGAGAAGCTAATTTTGAGAAAACTACTTTAGAAAATGTAATTGCTGCTCGTGCAAGCGCTACACAAATGAAAGTAGATGCCAAGGATTTAACTCCCGAAAAATTACAACAGTTTCAGGCTAATCAAGGTCAGTTATCTCAAGCTTTAGGTCGTTTAATGGTAGTCTCTGAAAACTATCCGAATCTAAAAGCAAACGAGGCTTTCCGTGGCTTACAAGCTCAATTAGAGGGCACTGAAAACAGAATTAAAGTTTCTAGAAACGACTTTAATGGTGCTGTTGCTGACTATAATAAAAGAGCAAGATCTTTTCCTTTGAATTTAGTGGCTGGCATGTTTGGTTTTAAAACAAAAGAAGGTTTTAAGGCAGACGAAGCAGCAAGCAAAGCGCCAGAAGTTAAATTTTAATCATAGATCTACTTTAATTACCCCATTATGTGGAATCCCTTCAAAAGAAGTGACGATACCTTATTGACCGCCTCCGACAAGCAATTGCTTGTGGAGGCTATTCAATTAGCCGAAAAAACAACCAGCGGAGAAATTCGTGTGTACATCGAAAATAAAATTGGCAAAGGCGACGCATTATCTAGGGCCACAGAAATTTTCTTTAAGCATAAAATGAATGAGACCCATTTAAGAAATGGAGTTTTAGTTTACGTGGCGGTGAAGGATAAAAAACTAGCGGTGTATGCCGATCAGGGGATTTATGAAAAAGTAGGTATCGAATTTTGGTACAGTCAAGTGCAAGAAATGACAAGTCATTTTAAGCAAATGAATTATGTACAAGGTATGTCAGCTGTGATTAAGGAGATAGGAGAAGCACTTACTACTCACTTCCCTTATGATAGAGCCACAGATACCAACGAATTATCGGACGAAATAATGATAGGAAAATAAAAGCCATGAAAACACTTCAATTTTTTCTATCCACTCTTTTTGTGTTTGTGATAAGCTATAATGTTGCCGCTGCGCAAAATATTATAGCAAAACCCAATTCTCCTCAACTGGTAAATGATATTGCAGGAGTATTGTCCGCATCCGAAAAACAAGCTTTGGAAAATAAGTTAGTATTGGTGGATGATAGTAGCTCTAACCAAATTGCAGTGGTTATTTTACCTACGCTCGACGGATATCCCATTGAAGAATATGCAATTAAATTATTTAGAGAATGGGGTATTGGAAATAAAAAAACCAATAATGGGGTTTTATTATTAATCGCGATTAACGATCGTAAAGTAAGAATTGAAGTGGGCTATGGATTAGAAGGTGCTATACCTGATATTACTGCCAACAGCATTATTAACAATGATATAAAGCCAGCTTTCAAAGCAGGTGCTTATTATGAGGGTATCGATAAAGCAACCGACGATATTGCAAAAGCGGCGGTTGGCGAGTATAAAGTGGCCAGGTCTAAAAAACAAAAAGATTCTGGCGGGCAAATAATTTTATTCATTTTTATTTTAATCATCATTGTTTCGATTGTAGGCCGAAAAGGGGGTGGTGGCGGTTCTAATATTGGAGGTGGCGGCTTTAGTGATTTGGCCACTGGTATGTTATTGGGATCACTTTTAAATGGTGGCTCCCGAAGAGGCGATTGGGGTGGCGGAGGCGGAGGCGGAGGCTTTGGTGGTGGTGGCTTCGGTGGTTTTGGAGGCGGAAGCTCTGGCGGCGGCGGTGCCTCTGGCGGATGGTAATCCTTTTGATGTTCTCAATGACGCTTGCAAAATATATACAAAATCAATCATCTCTTCCTGTTTACATTTTAAATTAGATTCATTTTCGAGCATTTGATAATATAACTATCGGTTATAGAGAACTAATAGATCAATCTGAGAGAAAAAGAATCTAATTGAAAATAATAAATAAAGTTAAAAAAGAGATTTTATTACATTTTTGGAATCTGTGCGCTTACTATTTCTACTAAATTACTTTGTCCTTTTTCTTTCTTTCCTTTTAAAATTGCGCCAAACACTTTTATATTAAAATAAGGATCGGTTTGTACACGATATCCTTGTGGGATAGCATCCCTAAAGGCGCTTATTAAATTGATTCCTCTTTTAAATTTAGCGGCATCATTGGTTTTAATTAGTAATTCAGCGAAAGGCATAGTCATATAAAATTTTTCAGAAGATTGTATGCTTAAGCTTTCATATTTAGTGGCAATAAAATCAAAAACGGTTTCGTCGCCATATTTTGAAAGCAAGTTTGTTACAGTGCTATTTAATCTCTTTTTAATTTCCTGTTTGGATTGTTCAAAAGCGATCATTTTTGCTGATATAGAGTCAATTTTTTCTAAAGCTTCTAAAGCAGCGCCTGCAATAGTATATGAAGAGTCTTGTGTTAATTTCTTAAATATTTCAGTATAGTTATTTTTTCTAAGGGCGCCTATTGCATCAATCGCTTCTTCTCTTACTGTGTTAGAAGGGTCTTTAGTTATCATAGCAGCAATTGTTTTTTCCACATCATCGGTCATTGCTGCAGGGTTGTAGGCATGTATTGCTTTTTCTCTGATCACATGAAAACTATCTTGTAAAGCTGCTTTTACTAAATCTTTAGCCGCAGGCTTAATCATATTTTCTGTGACTTCATCGAGTGCCTCTAATCGGTCAATCAAATTACGTGCATGAGAGAACTGGTAAATATATTGAGTCAAAGGCTTGGTCTCATCTTTATTCCAAAGTAATACTTTATCATTATCCACATTTACATTATCAGGTGCTAAAGCTGCAGGAAAATAAAAGCTATCCACTCTGTTTTTACTCCAAACTTCGTAATGATTTCTTTTTCCATCTACATATACATCAATACCCACAGGCAGTTCAAATATTTTGTTTTGTAATTGTGTTTGTTGCAAAACAACGAGTACTTGTTTTTTGTCGGCTTTATATTCTTGATTAATTCTTACATAAGGGTGTCCATTTCCAAAATACCATTGGTTAAAAAACCAGTTTAAGTCTTTGCCGGTAACCGATTCAAAAGCCAGTTTAAGTTTCATGGCAGAGCCATTGCTATACTTGTTATCCGATAAGTATTTATGTAATGAGGCAAAAAATGCATCATCGCCAACAAAGTGCCTTAACATATTTAAAATTCGGCCTCCTTTTTGATAGCTCACAAGGTCAAACATATCTTCACGATCATTATAATAAAAACGTACTAAGTCTTTTTCGGCATCGGTAGGGCTACTTAAATAAGAACGCATGCCTGTATAGTTCTCATAAACACCATAATCCTTGCCCATGCTATGTTCTAGCCAAAGTGTTTGGCTGTAATCTGCAAAGCTTTCATTTACAGTTAAATTACTCCAACTTTCAGCGGTTACTAAATCACCAAACCACTGATGAAATAATTCGTGTGCAATGGTGTTCTCCCAATTATTGCCATCTTTAAGTTCTCTCGCATTTTGTTGCACTGCATCTCCATGTAAAGTGCAAGTTGTATTTTCCATGGCCCCCGAAACATAATCACGACCACTTATTTGAGCATATTTTACCCAAGGGAAAGGGATGCCTAAAATTTGCTCGTAAAATGAAATCATAGCGGGGGTCTTGCCATATATTTTACGGGCTTCTTTTTCAAAAGCTTTTTCGATATAGTAACTTACTTCTTTACCATTATAACTGTCTTTTACAATTGCATAATCTCCTATTCCAATAAAAAACAAATAAGGAGAGTGGGGTTGATCCATTTTCCAAACATCTAAGCGAGTGCCATCTTTATTATCAACCTGTTTTACTAATAAGCCATTGGATAAAGAAACATATTTAGTAGGTACGTATAGTTGAAATTCTTGCGTACATTTTTGATTGGTTTTATCAATAATAGGCATCCAAACCGATGTGCCTTCTGTTTCGCCTTGGGTCCATATTTGTGTGGGTTTACTACTATCCTTTCCTAATGGATTAATAAAATATAATCCTTTAGCATCTGTAATTGCTTGGCTTCCCTTGGATTTGTAATCATTGGGTTTGGCAGTATATTTCACATACACAGTATAGTTTTCTTTGGCTGTATACGATTTGTCTAGAATTATTTTTAAAAGCAATCCATCGTAGCTATATTTTAAAACAATGTTTTTATTATTCTTTACTACAGCTACTTCATGAATATCCATACCCTTTGCATCTAAGGTTAAGGTATTGGTAGCATAAAAATGTGGATGTAGTTGAAGCCACACTTCACCCTTTAATTGTGATTGAGTATAATCAAAATGGGCAACTAGTTTAGTATGTACCAAATCATTCTCTTTAGTGGCAAAGGCGCGGTATTCTTTTTTCCAACTAGTATCTTCGATGTTTGTTTCCTCCTGCGCAATAGTTTTAGTTGCCAACGACACTAATAATAAAGCACTCATCAAAATTTTATTCATAGGTTTATTTTTCTATTGCTAAGTTAAGTAAGCCTGTTTAATGAAATAGTTAAAATAAGCTCGAATGAAATATTTTGTAGTTTAGTGGCCTAATAAAAGGAGTAATGAAAAGGTTTTTTATAGAAGTATGTTATGATGGTGCCGATTTTGGAGGGTTTCAAATCCAACAAAATAAGCAAACTATTCAGGGCGCTTTACAAAATGCAATGCATACTTTATATAGACAAGAAATTCCCTTAACTGGGGCTTCCAGAACCGATGCAGGTGTTCACGCTTTGCAGAACTATTTTCATTTCGATACAGTCTTGTCTATTACTACTTCACATATATATAACCTCAATGCAATTTTACCCAAGTCGATTGTCGTAAAGAATATAGTGGAAGTACCCACAGACGCTCATTGTAGATTTGATGCCACCAAAAGATCCTATATCTATCAAATACATACCCAAAAGAATCCTTTTTTGGAAGGCCGTTCCTGGTATTATCCTTTTCCCATAAATATCACATTGCTGCAGCAAGCGGCCGATTGTTTATTGTTGCATACCGATTTTGAGAGCTTTTCTAAGAAAAATACCACAGTCAATACCTTTGATTGTTCGATTACTAAGGCATTATGGAGCCAGGAAGGGGATCAGATCTTTTTTTCGATCGATTCTAATCGTTTTTTAAGGGGTATGATACGAGGTTTGGTGGGCACCATGCTCCAAGTGGGTAGGGGACAGTTAAGTTTAGAGGCTTGGGAGCAGGTAATTAGGTCAAAAAATGAGCAAAATGTCGACTTTTCTACCCCAGCACATGGATTATACCTATCTGCCATTCAATATCCCAATTATTTTCAGAAAATTTCTTGATGCTATAAAGCCTTACTAGTATTGGGTTTGGCTTTCTAAATCGTTTATTTTGAGGGGGTTGAACGAAAAAATATTCAAAATAGTATGCAATATATTTGGCTGTGAGTAAATGCTCCTTATCTTTGCCGCCCGTTAGCGATGAAATAAGCCTACGGAAAGTTCTCTGAAGCACTGATATAGCAACAAAAGCCTAAAAAACTTTAAAATAAACTTACCAATCTTTGGTGGTTATAAAATGCTGCACTATCTTTGCCGTCCCTCTTTAAAAAAGGGGTTAGTTCTTAGAAATTATTTGGCTTAATTTTTTCATTATTTTTTAAATAATAATTGAATAAAGTTTTGCTACTTAAAATATTGTGCTTACCTTTGCACCCCGCTACGATAAATAGCGATGCAAAACAAGCATAAAAGATCTTTGAAAGTTTGGAAATAACAGTAACTGTATAATTGAAAAATACAGGTAAAGGTTACAGCATCAAAAAAATTAAATCAGACGTTAATTTCGGATTTATTTGAGATTGATAGTCAGATCAAACAACATTTACAATGGAGAGTTTGATCCTGGCTCAGGATGAACGCTAGCGGCAGGCTTAATACATGCAAGTCGAGGGGCAGCATGAAGTAGCAATACTTTGATGGCGACCGGCAAACGGGTGC
>CANGEP010000017.1 GCA_947452905.1 Bacteroidota bacterium
AATGGGGAAAGCCCAGCATAAATGATTGGCCTCACTTTGTTCGGCCATCCTTTACAATGGGGAAAGCCCAGCATAAATGATTGGCCTCACTTTGTTCGGCCATCCTTTACAATGGGGAAAGCCCAGCATAAAATCTAGAAGCCACAAAAGCAGTTCTACGAACTGCTTTTGTTTTTTTATACCCTCATCGCCCCATTCAAGCAAGCTTGATGGTGCTCTTCGGGTATAAAAAAAAACCGCAACTTGCGTTGCGGCTTCTTCGTTTTTTTGGTTGCCCGACCTGGATTCGAACCAAGACAAACTGCACCAAAAACAGTCGTACTACCATTATACTATCGGGCAATCCTCTAAGCCATTCTTTGAATGGAGTGCAAAAATAGGGTTCGGCGTAAAATTTTCCAAATATTTATAGTTATATAACCCCTTTATTATCAATTTATCTTAACTTAATGATCCATATTTTAACCATAAATTAAACAACAAGCCATGGGAAACAAATTATTACTTGTATCCGTATTTTTCGCCTGCCTTTTTTTAATGTCCTTTAAGGGAGAAAAAAAGAAAAAAGTGCTGTTTTTTGGAGACTCCATTACTCAAATGGGTGTTCAAAAAGGGGGGTATATAGATGTTTTAAATACTATGATTCAACAAAATGGCAAAGCCGACCAATTTGAATTAGTTGGTGCAGGCATCGGCGGTAATAAAATTTACGATCTCTTTTTAAGAATGGAAAAAGATGTACTCGCTCAACATCCTGATGTAGTGGTAATTTGGGTAGGTGTAAATGATGTATGGCATAAGTCTAGTTTTGGTACAGGTACCGACTACGATAAATTTGGCCTCTTTTATGATGCAGTGGTTAAAAAAATACAAGCCACAGGTGCAAAAGTGATTGTAGCTACACCAGCCGCTATTGGAGAAAGAAATGATTATTCCAATGCACAGGATGGCGATTTAAAT
The DNA here is from genome assembly GCA_947452905.1 of Bacteroidota bacterium. Lineage (GTDB taxonomy): Bacteria > Bacteroidota > Bacteroidia > Chitinophagales > Chitinophagaceae > Sediminibacterium. The sequence continues at coordinate 961 of CANGEP010000017.1, forward strand.
ATGTACAGTAGCTGGATACGTAAATACGCTGCAGAGAACTCATTAGGGCTTGTGGATTTGAGAAAAACTTTCCATGACTATAGTGTGGCAAATAATCCTACGAATGCTGAAAAAGGAATTTTAACTACCGATAGAGTGCATTTAAATGAAAAAGGAAATGCTTTTGTAGCAGAACAAATGTGGACAGCCATTCAATAAAAAAAATAATTGTCATAAAAAAGGCTCCTCATAGGGAGCCTTTTTAGTAGGAAAAAATGTTTAATTTACTACTAGTAAATAATAATTCTTTTTACCTTTTTGAATCAGCATGTATTTATTTTGTAGCAGTTGATTTTTAGTAACTGTTGTAAACTCGGTATTTATTTTTTCTTTATTAATGCTTAAACCTCCAGCCTGCCACATTTTTCGGGCTTCTCCTTTACTAGGAAAAATTTGTGTATCGGCAAGCATATTTATTAAATCATATCCTTGTTCAATTTGTTCTTCGTTAATACTAACAGTTGGCACACCATCCATTACTTGTAATAATTGAGTTTCATTTAGGGATTGTAAAACTTCAGTGGTAGCATTGCCAAACAAAATTTCTGTAGCACGAATAGCAAAATTTAAATCTTCTTCACTATGTACCATTTTAGTTAAAGCTGCTGCTAAAGTTTTTTGTAGCATCCTTTGTTGTGGGGCTAAATCATGTTCTGCAATCAATGGCTCAATCGTTTCCTTAGGAAGTAGGGTAAATAGTTTAATCCATTTTTTTGCGTCCTCATCACTGGCATTTAACCAAAACTGATAAAATTGGTAAGGCGATGTTTTTTGCGCATCTAACCAAACATTTCCTTTTTCGGTTTTTCCAAATTTACCACCATCTGCTTTTGTTACTAATGGGCAAGTAAAGGCAAATGCTTCACCACCCATTTTACGACGAATAATTTCGGTACCAGTAGTAATGTTCCCCCATTGGTCACTACCACCCATTTGTACTTTACAATTCTTGTTTTTGTACAACCAATAAAAATCATACCCCTGTACTAATTGATAGGTAAACTCTGTAAAGCTCATACCAGTGTCTCCTTCAATTCTTTTTTTAACACTATCCTTGGCCATCATATAATTGACAGTGATATGCTTACCTACATCTCTAATAAAGTTTAAAAAACTAAAATCTTTAAACCAATCATAGTTATTTACAAGTTCGGCTGCATTGGGTTTAGCACTATCAAAATCTAAAAAATGGGATAATTGTTTTTTTACCCCTGCTAAATTAAAAGCCAGGGTTTCTTCGCTTAACAAATTTCGTTCTTCACTTTTGCCACTTGGATCGCCTACCATACCTGTAGCCCCGCCCACTAAAGCGAAAGGTTTGTGACCTGCTCTTTGCAAGTGCATTAATAATAAAATAGGTACTAAGCTTCCTATATGTAAACTATCGGATGTAGGGTCAAAGCCAATGTAGCCAGAAACCATTTCTTTTTCAAAAAGTTCCTCTGTGCCTGGCATAATATCTTGGATCATACCTCTCCAACGTAGTTCTTGGATTAATGTCATGTTATAAATGCTTTCGGCAAATTTAACTACTAAAAAGCAATATTTTTGCATCATGAACCCAACAACAAGCACAATTGGTGAAGGAACCAGGATTTTTCATTTTTTAATAGATACCATCCTTATATTTATCCTTAGTTTTTTCTTATATAAATGGTATAATTTTTATGCCTTTTTTGGCTACTTTACCCCTTATCGCTATGGCTATTTCTTTTTTGCTACTACATTTTTGTATACCCTTTTATTTGAACTAATTTTTTTACAAACCCCTGCTAAAATGTTAACGGGTACCAAAGTAATTTCGGTTAATGGTACTAGGCCTAGTTTATTACAATTTTTAGTGCGTGCTATTATTAGAACAACCCTATTCTCCATGTTTGGATTGGCTTGGAATGATAAACCCTTGCATGATACTTTTTCAAATACTATTTTGAGCGCTAAGAATTCATAAATCATTCCTTAATTCGCAAGTAGGCTTGAGTTAGCTAATTGTACATTTGTAAAATTTTTTGAATGGCTAAAATTGCTATAAATATTGCTACGGGTAGTTTACAACAAGAGGAAATGATTGTGGGTATTGATTTAGGGACTACCAATAGTTTGGTGGCTATCATTCATCCAGAAACAAAACAACCCACAGCCCTTAAAGAATTTGATGGTACTAGTATTGTGCCAAGTATTGTTCACTTTGACGAATTTGCAAACGTAGAAGTGGGTGAACGCGCCAAACCTTTTTTAGAATCAGATCCTCAAAATACCATATTTAGCGCCAAGCGTTTGATGGGAAAATCATACAAAGATGTGCAAACGCATCAAGATTTTTTTGCTTACAAAATTATTGACGACAATAAAGAAGCTTTGGTAAAAGTACAAGTGGGGCAAAAATTTTATTCACCCATTGAGTTAAGTTCATTCATTTTAGAAGAACTTAAAAAGAGAGCCGAACATATTTTAAAAACACCAGTTACCAAAGCGGTTATCACCGTGCCTGCTTATTTTAACGATGCTCAAAGGCAAGCCACTCGTGATGCTGGAAAGCTAGCAGGCTTAGATGTATTAAGAATTATTAACGAGCCAACGGCTGCTAGTTTGGCCTATGGTTTAGGAATTGATAGTACACAAGAAAAAACAATCGCCGTGTATGATTTAGGTGGCGGCACTTTTGATATCTCCATTTTGAAAATCGCCAATGGTATTTTTGAAGTGCTTTCTACCAATGGGGATACTTATTTAGGGGGAGATGATTTAGATAGAGCCATCATTGAATTTTGGATGAAACAATGGACTATCGAAAATTTAAATGACCATAAAGAATTAAAACAACAATTAAGACTAGCAGCCGAAAAAGCAAAAATTTATTTATCTAATAATGAAATTTTTGAAACTGAATTTGCGGGCGAAAAAATTACTATTACCAAAGCTGAATTTGAAAATCTAATACAACCAATTGTTGCTAAAACAATTGATTGTTGTGCCTTGGCCATGAAAGACGCAGGTTTGAGACCTATTGATATTGATACAGTGCTCATGGTGGGGGGGAGTACAAGAGTACCATTAGTTAAAAAAACTGTCGCCCAATTTTTTAATCAAGAAGTAAACGATAGTGTAAACCCAGACGAAGTAGTGGCCTTAGGAGCTGCTGTGCAAGCTGATATTTTAGCAGGTAATAATCAATCCATGTTACTCTTAGATATTACACCACTAAGTTTAGGTATCGAGACGATGGGAGGTTTGATGGACGTGCTACTTCCTAGAAATGCAAAAATTCCAACCAAGGCAGCTAGACAATATACCACCCAAAAAGATGGGCAGTCGGGAATTACGATTTCTGTGTATCAAGGGGAGAGAGATTTAGTAAAAGACAATCGAAAACTAGGCGAGTTTATTTTAAAAGGGATTCCATCCATGCCTGCTGGTTTGCCAAAAGTGGAAGTAAGTTTTTTAATTAATGCAGATGGTATTTTGCAAGTAAGTGCTATAGAACTAAGAAGCGGCGTTACTCAGAGTATCGATATTAAACCCCAATATGGATTAAGTGACGAAGAAGTAGAACAGCGTTTAATGGATAGCATTACACATGCCAAAGAAGACATTGCGACAAGAGCCTTGGTAGAAGCTAGAACCGAAGCAGAGCAAATGCTCTCAGTTACAGAGAAATTTTTAACCAAAAATGCCTCTATTTTAACACCACAGGAGATGACCGCTGCCGCAGGTGCTATGCAAGCGTTGCAGTTAGCTATCACCATGGAAGACAAGAACTTAATACAGTCAAAAACCGAGGAATTAAATGAAATTACCCGTCCTTTTGCCGAAAGAGCCATGGATCAGGCGGTTTCTGGCGCCTTAAAAGGAAAGGGGATAGATAATAATTTCTAGAAATTTGGTTATTTCATAACTAATCCTATCTTTGCCAACCAAATAAAAAACGCCTGAGGAGGTATATATTATGTTAATTATAGATTCAAAAGATTGCGAAAACATCGACAAAGCACTTAAAAAGTACAAAAAGAAGTTTGAAAAAAGTAAAACTTTGGTAAACTTACGTGCACGTCAAGCATTTGTGAAACCATCTGTTAAACGTCGTTTCGAAGTGTTAAAAGCAATTTACAAGCAACAAATTTTCAGCGGTAAGATCGAAGGTTAATTCCTTTATCTAGCTAAACATACTAAGACGCGACCATAAGTTGCGTCTTTTTTTATTTCTTCACCTTTATTAAAAATATAAAGGTTCGAAATAAATCTTTCATTATTTTTAAAAGACGCAACCAAAGGATGCGTCTTTTTTTATTTATCTTAGTAGGGTCATGTTAACTCCAACCCGCTATACACCCTTAAATACTTTTTTAGCCTATCTCCAGTTTGAGAAGCGCTACTCTGTACATACCATAACAGCATACTCCAACGACCTTATTCAATTCTTCGATTTTATGGAAACCCAATATGAGGGGCTAGACTTTACACTTGTCACTGGCACCATGGTGCGTTCTTGGTTAGCTTCGCTCAAAGAGAATGAATTAACGAGTAAGTCGATGAACCGAAAAATATCAGCATTAAAATCATTTTTTAAGTATCAAATTCAACAGGGCCATTTAGCAAAGAGTCCCATGGAGACAGTGATTAGCCCTAAAGTGAATAAACGACTACCTGCATTTGTGGCCGAAAATGATATGGAGCAGCTATTATTAAATTTGTCTTTTGCGGAAGGGTGGAAGGGGTTCACTGAAAAAATGGTGATACAGCTTTTTTATGCTACTGGTATGCGTTTAAGTGAGCTTATCAATTGCAAAGAATCACAACTCGATTTATCAAAAAAAATAATCAAAGTTTTAGGAAAAGGAAATAAAGAAAGAATCTTACCTATATCTACAGAAATTGCAAAATCATTAGATGAATATATAAAAGAAAAACCTACCGAAGCCAAAGGGAATCCACATTTATTTGTGAATGAAAAGGGCAAGGCATTACAACCCAGATCGGTATATAGTTTTGTAAAATTTTATTTATCGCAAGTAACTACTTTGCAAAAGAAAAGCCCACATATTTTACGCCATAGTTTTGCTACACATTTAATGAACAATGGGGCCGATTTAAATGCAGTCAAAGAATTATTAGGGCACGCAAGCCTAGCAGCAACCCAAGTATATACTCATAACACCATCGAAAAATTAAAAGAGGTTTTTGCGAAAGCACACCCTAAAGCCTAAGCTAGCTCATGATTATAGCGAATAGGAGCTGAGCCTTATCATGTCTACTGCTAAAGTTTTCTTAAAAGAATTTATTTATTTGTGCTCATAAATAATTGTCGTAACTTAATAGGGTAGAAGAGATCTTATATTTTATCACAATTTTAATTTGTAAGTATGAACATTCTTATCCAAACCGTGCATTTTGATGCGGATGAAAAACTAATTGCATTTGTAAACAAGAAAATTTCTAAACTAAACACTTTTCATGATCGAATAACCAATGTGCTCGTCTATTTAAAACTGGATAGTTTATCTAAAACCATCAAAGACAAAGTGGTGGAAATAAATGTTCATATTCCTAAAAAGGATTGTTTTGTAAAAGCCAGTTCAAAAACATTTGAAACCTCTTTGGAGATGGCAGTTGAAATGGTGGCTGCTCAATTGAAAAAAAGAAAAGATAAATTAGCCGCTTAGTGGTTTATATTTCTCAATAAATAGCATAAAATAAAAGGTCCTTCGGGGCCTTTTGTAGTTAAAAAGGGTGTAATTATCCTTTTTTTTGTTTTTTCAACATTTTTAGGGATAAAAACTCCTCCTAAAATTTTGATAAATAAAGAATTCCATTACCTTTGCCATCCCAAAATTTGGGACTGTTCTTTTATGTAGATAATTGATAAGCCGGAATAGCTCAGTTGGTAGAGCAGCTGATTTGTAATCAGCAGGTCGCGGGTTCGAGTCCCATTTCCGGCTCAGGATTGAATCCTGGGCAGATGGCCGAGTGGTTAAAGGCGACAGACTGTAAATCTGTTCTCTCACGAGTACGTAGGTTCGAACCCTACTCTGCCCACAAAAAAAGTTGTAGCTTGCATAGCAATAACTTTAAAGTTCTTTAGAATCAAAGCGAGATAAAGAAACGCGGGAGTAGCTCATTTGGTAGAGCGATAGCCTTCCAAGCTATAGGTGGCGAGTTCGAGCCTCGTCTCCCGCTCCAGTTGTTTTGATGAGAAAGTGAGAAGGAAGCCGGTGCAGTAAATTGCCGTTGTGGCTCAGTGGTAGAGCACTTCCTTGGTAAGGAAGAGGTCGTGAGTTCAATTCTCATCAACGGCTCCAGGTTCTAAAATAAAAGAGAAAGCTATGGTCGATGGACTCGGTGGTCTATTGACGGCGATTATAAAAAAAACAAAAATTAATAAAGATGTCTAAAGAGACCTTTAAGAGGGAGAAACCTCACGTAAACGTTGGTACCATTGGCCACGTTGACCATGGTAAAACAACATTGACAGCTGCCATCAC
>CANGEP010000018.1 GCA_947452905.1 Bacteroidota bacterium
GTAACATCGGGTATGATGGTATCTGTTACCAAAGCAGGTTTGAATGGTATTAGCCCAGTTAAACCTAATAAGATATTACAAAGATTAAACGGTGTGGTAAAGAGAATCGATTTAGGCACTTTAAGAATGAGTTTAAATATTGCAGAAATCACACAAGACGAAGTGTATTTGAGTTCTGCAGCAATGCCCCCTATCTATTTATACAAAGCTGCCACAAAGCAAGTGGAAGAATTTATGAACAATGGCTTGCCATTAGGAGGTTTAAGAGATGAGGAGTTTGTATTAGAGGCACGTAATTTTGAGCCAGGAGATGTACTTATACAATTATCAGATGGTTTACCAGAAGCGCCCAATGGAAAAGGAGAGATGTACGATTACGACCGTTTAAGAGCTTTAATCATAGATTCTTGCCATTTATCTGCACAAGAAATTATTGAAGTACTTATTAAGTCGGTAGATGAATGGATGGAAGGCAAACGTAACCCAGATGATATCACTTTGGTAGTGACTAAGAAAAAATAGTAAATGAATAAAACTATTGTATTTATTGTAATTAGCCTATTGGCCTCATTTAAAACTAAGGCACAGGTTACCTATAGTGCTATTAATTTGAATGATTCAATTTACAAGATAGATACTTCAAAGTCTAATGCTGTTATAGTTTCTACATTAAATAACATAGGAACAAATTATGCCTTTTACAAAGGGGATTCTGCAATGTTATTTTTTAAAAGAGCCGAAAAAATTGCAATCAACAATAATTTGCTTGAACAGCTGCCCCTGCTTTATTTTATGATGTCGCTTTGTAGTTCTAATACCATTGGAAACTATCCTGCAGCCCTAGCGTATTCGTTTGAAATGCTAAAATTGACCAATAAATTAAAGGTTGACCCAATAACAAATCAAAGATTTCTAGTGTATTCCTATTATTCCATTGCTAATAGCTATTCTTATTTATTAAATAAAGTTAAATCGAATCTTTATTTAGACATGTCATTGGAACAAATGAAATTATTAGAACCCAAATTGGATTCAAATACCATCATGGCTGTTTATGGAATGATGACTCAAACTGTGATTAGAAACAATGACTTAGAGAAAGCAAAAAAGTTTAATAATTTATGTATTCAAATTGATAATAGCATTCCCTATGAAGGGAGATGGAGTATTCCTTATATTTCTCAAGGGGTATTGTATGAGACCTCTTCACAATATCAAGAAGCTATAAATTCATATAAAAAATCTATCCCTCATTCCTTAATTAGAAATGTTTTAAAAGACATTATCGAAGCTCATGTGGGTATTGCCAATAGTTTTTACAAGCTCAATCAATTTGATTCTTCATTGGTTCATTGTAATAAAGTTATACAATACTCAAGTATAATAGTTTTTAGCGAAGGCTTACAAAAAACCTATGATATTTTGTATCATATCTATAAGGTAAAAAATGTTAGAGATAGTGCTTATAAATATTTAGAGCTCTCTAATACTATTAAGGAGAGTATTTCAAATAATTTAAAGGCTAATGAAGCACAAAATTTAGCCATCAACGAAGAAGTTAAACTAAGAGAAATTTCAGAGGAGAGGCAAAAACAACAAAAGATTTTATTTTTTACAAGTATCGGATTTATAACCTCCATTTTCATTTTTTATTTTTTAATAAAGAGGAATCAAAAAAATAAATTGTCTAAAATTGAAGACGAGCGAAAAAACAAAGAGCTTCAGGTAGCTAGAGATTTACAAATAAGTATGCTTCCTAAGGTGAACCCTCAAAGGGACGATTTAGATATAGCAACATTTATAAGATCTTCTACAGAAGTAGGAGGTGATTATTATGATTTTATGACTACTGAGCAGCAAGATATTATTTCTATATGTGGCGATGCCACGGGACATGGAGTTGCCTCTGGCATGATGGTATCAGTTGCAAAAACCGGTTTAAAAGCAATAAATATAGAACACATTAGCGCTGCTTTATTTACACTTAATAATATAATAAAAGAGATTAATTTAGGCAAGCTAAGAATGAGTTTAAATCTTACTAAGATTGGAAAAAACAAAATTGAAATTGCTTCCGCTGCAATGCCCCCTACGTATTTATATAGTGCAATAAAAAATGATGTTGAAGAGATTTTATTTACAAGTCTTCCTTTGGGCAGTTTAAAAAATATTGAATATGAAGCGGTCACCAAGTCATTTGAATCTGGAGATATTTTAGTGCAAATCACAGATGGCTTGCCCGAAGCACCCAACAAGGAAGGAGTTTTGTATGACTACGATAGACTTAGAAATTTAATAGCAAGCGCGAATCATTTGTCTGCAAAAGAAATAATTAATGTACTTATAAACTCTGTAGACGAATGGATGGAGCACCAAAATAACCCTGATGATATTACTTTAGTGGTAACAAAAAAGAAATAACCGAAGAAATTATAATTATGAAAAAAATACTCTTTTTAATCTTAAGTACTGTACTATTTAGTAAAGCGGTTTTAGCTCAGTTTGATACGAATTTCCATTTTGGTGATTCCGTTAAAAAAGCCGAATCCACTAATGATGTAAAAGAAAAGTTGAGAATTTTATTAAACATTGGCCAAAACTACATGTATTATAAAGGGGATTCTAGTATTGTATATTTAAATAAGGCCAAAGAATTAGCCGCTCAAAATGATATGCATGTAGAACAGTATTTTGCTAATTATATGTTATCCGATGTTTATAATGGTGTTACTGGTAATTATCCATTATCACTATACTATGCTTTTGAAATGCTTAAGGAGTATGGTTTAATTAAAGAAAAAGGACAAAAGATTCCTAATAAAAACTATGACAATGTTGGCATCTCTTATTTTACAATAGCAACTTGTTACGCATATTTAGAGAATAAAGTTAAGACCAATGAGTACTTGGATAAATACATCGCTAGTCATGCCTTTGAAAATCTTGAACCCGAATATCAAATTGGCTTAAACTGTAATGGTAGTAAAATATATTTTCAAATACAGGATTATGCCAATGCCGAAAAATTTGTTTTACAAGGGATAAAATTATTTGAAGCGAGAAAGGATAATTATAGTTTTCCATATATGATGTATGCCGATATATTGCTAGCTACTAAACAATATGAGAAAGCAATAACCTATTACAAAAAAGCCATTCCATTGGCAATTCCGTATAAATTTTATAAAGATGTTTTTCAGTGTAATTACGGCATAGCTTCGGCTTACTATAATTTACACAAAACCGATTCGGCAATTTATTATGCAACCGAAGTTGAAAAAATGTCTAGCTCCATCACTTTTACGGAAGGTTCTTTAAAAAATAGTTTATTACTACACTCTTTGTACAAAATTAAAAGCAATAAGGATAGTGCCTTAAAATATATTGAAGCAGCAGAGGATTTGAGAAATACCATTTTTAATAATATAAAATCTAATGATGCACAAAGCATGGCTATTAATGAAGAGGTTAAGCAAAGAGAGTTAGCCGAACAAAAAGCCAAACAGCAAAAGATATTAATTATAACCGCACTTTGTTTAGTTCTAGTAGCAGTGGGAGTGTATTTAAATGGTAAGCGTAAACAAAGAGAGCGTTTACGTAAAATTGAGGAAGATCGTA